>JAQBVO010000034.1 GCA_027728065.1 Actinomycetota bacterium | reverse complement strand
ACGGCTCAACTTGGTATTTCTCTGCGTCAACCTCCAGTCGATGGTCATATGCGTAGTACATGGCGAACTATGCCAAATCACGGTATGACACCGCACATCTCAGGTTCAAGTCTGTCAGCACAGACCAGATATGCAGCCGGCGTACGTGAAGTCTTAGAGTGTTATTTCGAAGGTCGTGCGATCCGCGACGAATACCTTGTGGTGCAGAATGGGCAACTCGCAGGTGTTGGTGCTCACAGCTACTCCAAAGGCAATGTCACAGGTGGCAGTGAAGAAGCTGCTAAGTTCAAGAGATAATTGCGTTATGCGCAATGAAAGGAATTACAAATAGTGGTGCGCAGAAATCACTCTTCTGTCTTCTAAAGTCATTTATTCCTCAAAGCTTCTTGGGGTATCACCCCAAGAAGGAGGAGTTACATTTATAGGTTCTTTGTCGTCATCCATAGCCCCACAAATAGAGCAAGTAACCTGACCATCTTTGTCTACTTCAAAGTTACATTCGTGCACACATTTAGACTACGCCTAGTTTCTTAATATTGGATAGCCACCCCCAACTCTCTATGACTTATTTATAGCCGGTAAAAGCAGGCTCAGATTTGTGCCCAATTTCCCGAAAGCGAGTTCAGAATCTAGTAAATGTCAGACCACATCCCTACTATGGGAGATAGTTCAAGATCGGTTACATCAACATGTGGACCATGTGAGTACATAACCCCTATTGGGGTTCGAGTCCCTCACCACCCACTTACGAGCGTAAGTGGCTCTGAAAAACTGCTCACTTTTAGTCAATGACTTGGTGAGTAAGAAGTAGTGCGTAGTTCCCTACTTCCGCTGACTCTTAATTCAAGCATTTGTAAGTAAGTGAACTAAACTCTCAAGGTTCCAAGCACGATAACCCAACCAAGTGCTGACTTTGATACCAGGCTTAAGACGATATAACTCTTCTCACCGTAGGCGTACTCTCTCCATTTTCCGATCTTCTTGTATTGCAACCACATATTGATGGCAAAGCTGTTGAAGAAGAGAAATGTGAGAAGAAAACCAAATCGAGCGTATCCTGGAATAGCATCGTCGATATTGCTAGTTGAGACCCAGAAGTAAAGGCCGCCCATGATCCAAGGTACGATTCCGGCTAAGATTCCAATGTTAAAGGCAAGCCAGCTTGTTCTCTGGGTTAGTTGATTATGTTTTTCCATCATCAGGCCCATGAGGTTCATGATGAAGTTGAGGGCAAAAATAAAGACGATGCTAGAAAGCTCAATTAGTCCACCAAGCATAAGTAGAACAACAAGCATGAGTGAAGAGCTAATTGCATACTCCCACCAACGTGCTGGATTTATACCTTTTTGAATGTTTTGCTCGTAGCGATGAACATAATAAGGAGAGGAGATAAAAAGGTGAGCGGTTGCCGATAACCAAAGAAAAATTGGTGCAATAAGCGCGATCGGAAATTCGAAGAGAGTCTCGCTCACTGGAAGAATTCCATTTGATGTCTCATCAAAGAATCGGGTGATGACTGGGATTCTGCTCTCATCGTTGAGAATGAAGAAGAGTGCAAATCCTTGGATTAGGTGGGTAACTCCTGCCCATCTATTAAGGGTTTGTAGCCGCTTACCAAGCTCTGTTTCTGGTTTCATGGATTCTCCTTAAGGAAGTGACCAATTATAGATGAAGTATCGCTGGCCAAATAGGTAAGCAACGACAAGAGGAAGTAATTCTTCCTAATCAGAGATAGGCACTACCTACTGTTTTCTTTTATTGGGATTAGTTTGCTACCCACCACCATAGCAGCACCAATAATCACTAAGTTCTTAATGATGTATTGCCCCTCAAGGGTGAGATTAAAGATAGAGTCAGTAAAGCAGATCTCTGGACGGAGAATTAAAGGCAGAAATGTTCCTGGCATCTGAAGGGCTAATAAAAATAGCCCAATGCGAATTAGTGGGGTATAGAGTAGGCAGATACCAATTAAAATCTCCCAGATACCAAGGATTGGGATAAAGATATCGGGATCAAACCAGTAGATGGTTTTAGTAATTACATCATTGGCTGGGGAATCACCTAGGGGTTTAAGTGCACCAAACCAGATAAAGATTACTCCGAGTGATACTCGAAGGATGGGAAGTGAAATTTTACTTAAACCATTGATAAGTAAGACATCAAAACTTTTGATATCAAAATTCTTAAAATCGGTAAGGTTTTTCATACCTCTCCCTGCTGCCACTGCTCTAAGGCAATAGTAGTGCAAAGCGTCGGAAGCGATTAAGTTTATTGGTCTGCCCGGGGTGCTCGGCGGTCGAGACGTTGCGCACAATAAATGATGAGATGCCAGAGCCCGAATCCTTTGACTTCCAAAAGTTTACAGTGGGTGGATGTTGCATGAGTGGTGATGGCAGCGACCCTGAGGTGCAGTGTCGAGTGTGTGACTAGGAGGGGGTGCCGTGACTTTTCCATCACTTAAACCCCTACCCGAGATCATTTGCTCTTTCGATAATACGTGTCAGGGCTTTTATTGGAGCAGAGTTTCGGTGGGTTGATACCCAACGATAACCAAAGCGACCTAGTGGGCCCGTTGCCCTGATGATTCGTGCAGCTGCAGTGTTGCCTCGGTGATCTATCAAAAATGCAACCGCCGCAGCGCCTCTATGTATATCGTTTTCTCTAATTGCGATTACTTGTTTCTGACATTCTTCGAGGGTGAGGTTGTAGGCCTTGGGATCTATGTCATAGAAAGAGAGTGCAGTAATCTCACATCGCATCTGCAACCAGTTGATACTTGCGCGACATAGACGACATTGGCCGTCATAAATTACGGTTATTGCCGTGTCTGCAACGCTACCTGATTGCATCTACCTCACCATTGTAATTCCGAGCGCCTTAGAGATTTGGTCCTCGCTCAGAGGATCTTTTTCCTTGACATTGTAACTGCACATCTGTTAAATCGTTGGCAACTCTTAGTCACGGGACTACTCACTAGAGAACCACCCTCACCACATCCGCAGCCTTTGGAATCTGGATGTAGTGAGCCTCTTTGCCGTTTTTGATCCCATCACCTAGCAGAGATTTTTCAAATCCGGTCATTGCTGGCAGGTATTCACCCGATCCAACTCATGCAAGAGAGCCTCCATGAAGCCATTGTATTTACTTATGGTGATTCAGGTAGGACAGGTTAGATAATGCTTATATTCCCACTTTTTCACTGGTCTAAAAATGCACCATAGAGTTTGAAGAGAATTATGGGGTGGATCGATCTACCATTGACCCATGGCTCGCATCGCACGGTCTAAAAATGGCTTTGGGCCCAGGCTCTGTGTGCGTTGTGGCCTTGAGTTTGAGTGGCGCAAGAATTTGGCAAAGAACTGGAATGAAGTGAAGTACTGCAGTGATCGCTGTCGCGAGAATAAATGAAGCGGATTATCTATATCCCCTTTGATCATCTGCATCACAAATTCGGTGCACTAAAAGAGGCCGATCCCACAAAGGATGTAATCGCTTTTGTTGAAAGCGCTCGAATGAGCATAGGGCGAGAGTGGCACAAAGAACGACTTTTCTTTTTGATCTCTAGTGCCCGCCACTTCGCCCAATCCCTTAGAGAAGAGGGCTTCACTGTTGAATATGTAAAAGCCCCTACAACTATTGATGGTTTAAAAACTATTCAAAGCAAGCACAAAAGCCTTCCCATCACCTGCGCCGAACCCTCATCTTTTAGGCAGTACCAACAGCTTAAAGATTTCAGTGCAACTTTTGTGCCTAATGACTTCTTCTTAACTCCGAGAAGCCTATTTACCCAATGGGCCGAAGGTCAAAAGAGTTATCTCATGGAAAACTTTTACCGAAAGCAGCGCACCCGATTAAACATATTGATGGAAGGTGATGATCCTGTTGGTGGATCATGGAACTTTGATAAAGAAAACCGTTTGCCTCCCCCAAAAAAGTATGAAGGCCCCGCCTACCTAAAGCACAAGCGCGATGAGATCGACCAGGAAGTTGCTAAGGAGTTAGGCCACACCCCCACCACCACCTGGGCCACCACTCGCAAGGGTGCACTAGCCCAGATGAAGAACTTCTTTGATAACCACTTTGCAGACTTTGGCCCGCTAGAAGATGCGATGACAAGTGATAATTGGGCGCTGCACCACTCTTTATTATCACCTTATGTCAACAACAATCTGATTCATCCATCTGAAGTTATTGACAATGCAGTAAAGGCATTTAACAAGGGCACGGTGCCGATTGAATCTGCTGAGGGATTTATTCGCCAAATCATTGGTTGGCGTGAATATGTCAACGGTATGTACTGGTTCTTAGGTCCGGATTACCGCAACAACAACCAGCTAAACGCCACACGAAAGTTGCTGCCCTTATTTACAGAGCCAAACACAACGCAAATGAACTGCGTCAAAGAGACAATTACCGATATTAATAACCGGGCTTGGGTGCACCACATCCCGCGTTTGATGGTGCTCTCAAACCTGGCGCTGATTACCGGCGTTAACCCGCAAGCATTTCTGAATTGGATGCGCGAAGTATTTATCGATGCCTCAGAGTGGGTGATGGTCCCCAACATAATTGGCATGGGTGTTCACGCAGATGGCGGCCTCATGATGACAAAGCCTTACGCTGCAGGTGGTGCCTACATCTCTCGAATGTCTAATTACTGCAAAAGTTGCACCTACAACCCCAAGCTGCGCACCGGAGAAAGCGCATGCCCCTTTACAACTCTGTACTGGGATTTTTTAGATCGCCATCTTGAAACCTTCAAGAAAAACCATCGAATGAGTCAACAGCTTTTTGGTTTAAATAGGTTAAACGATTTGCCAGAACTACGAATTAGGGCCAAAGAAGTCTTACTTGGATTGGAGCAGGGAAGGATTTGATAAAGAATCAAGCAATTATTCAGGATAGGCTTGCGCCTAAATGTCTAGTAATCACATAGCAATCTCTTTGAAGATTGATGCACCAATCCAAAAGGTTTGGGATTCGCTAGCGCAATGGGAAAAACAGGGTGAATGGATGCTTCAGACTAAAGTCTGGGTGACATCAGAAATAACCGAAGGCGTTGGAACTTCCATAAATGCATTTACTTGGATAGGTCCATTAGGAGTTCTAGATTCAATGACAGTAACGGCATGGCAACCCCCACACACATGCGATGTGCTTCATACAGGCAAAATAATCAAAGGCACAGGCCGATTTCATTTACGTGAACTCACTTCAGAGACAACGATCTTTGATTGGTCAGAAGAAATTATCGCCCCACGCTTACTCTTTTTGGCGATGCTTCCTGCGCTCTATATTGGTGTGCGCATCTCTTTATCCCGCTTTGCACGAACATTCCGCTAAGAGCATCTTCACCCTCGTAGAAGTAGGGCTATAGAATGGCCCAATGAGTGAATATCAAATCATGCGCTGGCGTGAAATTCCTTCCATGGTTGTTGCCCGCTCTGGAGAGACAACAATTAAAATCATGTTGGCTTCTCGCTTCCAAGAAGCAATTGATGAAGCAGCGATGAGACTCGGTGAGATTGATGCAGATGCATACACATCTGGATGGAACCGAGATCCTTGGACCCAAGCAGAAGGAGCACCTGATGCTGTTGCCGCACAAATTGTTGAAGAACTTGAAAAAGAGTTCAGTGAAGAGAAAATTACTGCACTACTAGATTCCTTGGAAAAGAAATAATGGGCAGCTTATCCCCGATAAGGGGCGCGATAGGGGCGCTCTGTTCGACAGGTGCCTGGCGTGCCTGGAGAGGTACAGTGCGCGCATGACACAAAGACAAGAGTTCAAAGTGCTTCGAAGTTATAAAGATTTTGAGGTGCGCGAATATCTGCCATGTGTAATCGCCGAGATTAAAGTCTCGGCAGATTACTCATCAGCAGGTGGCCTTGCATTTTCATCTCTCTTCAATTACATCTCCAAGGGGAATAAGGGTGCAGAGGCGATTGCAATGACCTCACCTGTTATTGCATCCAAAAAGGAAGATAGAAGTCAAGAAAATGAGTGGTTTATCTCTTTTGTAATGCCGCCTGGACGCACCTTTGGCCAACTACCAGATCCAAATGACCCACGGGTTGCATTGCGAGAGCTAAATTCTGAAATATGCATCGCAGCATCATTTCGGGGTAGAGCAACTGAAGAGCTAGCAATGAGAAAAGTGACAGAGTTGCGAGCATCTGCTGCAAAAGAAAATATGTCACTTTCTGTTGAAAGTAGAATCTGTCGCTTTGATCCTCCCTTCAAACCGGGGCTATTGCATTACAACGAGATCGTTATTCCGATCCATGGAGGCCAGTAGGTAGACTGGGGCTGGCCATAGGATGCCAGGCATTTTTCGGTGAATCAGGAACAACAGCCGCGCGGCAAATCAGCAGACAATTCCAGCCCTATTTAGCGATTGAGTACTCGCTCCAAATCCGCATACGCGCTATCAATTGAAGCTGTAACTGTCTTATCGAGAATGACGCTCACGGGACCACGTTGACGAGCACTAGTGAAGATCCCTTGCTTAACTAAGAGGTATTTTTCGACGGCAACGTACGAATCGAGCGTGGTCTGATGTGCGACCATCTTTGCAATAGGTGCATGGATTTTGGCGGCGCGCTTGATATCTCCGGACTCAAGTGCGTTCCAGAGGGCAACGAGTCCCCATGGAATCTCAGCACCTGGCATAGTTCCAACAACACCAATTGGATAGGTATCCATTAAGTCTGCGCCACCTTGACCCTCAAAAACTTTTGCACGTGCTCCGCTGGCATCTTTTAATTGTTGTAACCGTTGAGCGACTGGTTTTGCTTCTGGTTTAAACTGGACCCGATCTTCACCATACTTGTCAATTAGCTCAACATAAAGAGAAATTTCTAGCGGGTGTCCAACATAATTACTAGCATCCTGCATAATCACTGGAATTGACACGCTCTCAATTATTGAGATGTAATATTTTGCAACCTCGCTAGATAGTGGTGCAAAAGCACTTGGCGGTGTAGCCATAACAGCAGCTACACCATCCGCCTCTGCCCATTGTGCGAGCTGAGTGGCAATTTTCGTGCTTTCGGCGCCTACGCTAGTAACCAAAGGAACGCGTCCGTTGGCAGATGCAATAACACTTTGCGCTAATTCGCGCCGTTCATGGGCAGCAAGGCGAAGAACTTCAGAGACCATCGCTAAAACAAAACCATCGACTTTGGCCTCGATTAGCCAGTCAATCTCTTTCTTGAGGATGTCGTGATCAATAGCATCATCAGATGTAAATGGGGTCGAAAGGACCGTGAAAACACCATGTAGTGGTTCTGACATACCTACCTCTAGTCCCTTGTCCAACCCTTTTCTAAGACCCTAATAGTAATTTCTAACGCAGACCTTGGATATCTTAAATTTTGCTACACCGAATCAACCTTGATTACCT
>JAQBVO010000033.1 GCA_027728065.1 Actinomycetota bacterium | reverse complement strand
CGGGGAATGCAGGATCATTAAAAGTATTACGCGCAAGTAATAGTGCGGTAAGTGTCAGAGCAGTCAACCCGCCACGGTGCACCGCCGTTGCTAGAATTCCTCGGGCCGCATCGGAGTGATCTGCAAGAAATGAAACACCCTCACGCATATCTTTTATACCTTGGCCCAAACTCGCCGCGGCCTTTTCATGTTCTAGCGGGCCAATCTCAAATTTCTCGAGCCGCCCAGTCAAAATTGCGGCGATGAAATAACCGGCGCTAGCGATCAGAACAAGTAGTGAATCGGCATGATCGGCTATAGCTAATGAGCCGGTGAGTGCGCGGACTCCAACTCCAATTCCACCACCAACAACTACCAGTACGGTACCGCCAGTTACCGCCATGGCATTGGCTGTAATTAAGGATTTTGTATCGATAAGTAGTGGCAGACCTGCAGAGAGTGCGGCAAGAATTAAACGGTTGATTCCAAAGGCTATTAAGACAACGACCGTGAGAGCCACTCCCGTCGTCCCGTTAAATACAAAGAGGGCGACAATTAAGAGATTAACACTCCGTAAAATGTTGGAGAAAAATAATGTCCGCTGCCTAGAGATTCGATCCAGAACCGTTCCAACGAAGGGACCAACGATTGAGTAGGGAAGCAAGACAACTGCAAAGCCAAAGGCGGCGCTTAATGCATCTGCTTGACGCTCTGGGGAGAAGAGAACGAATGAGGCGAGTGCGCTTTGAAAGACACCATCGGTCGCCTGCCCGGTCCAACGGATTGATAGTAGGCGCGAAAATCTCGGGTGTTTGAGAAGTTCAACGAAACCCATGAGCGCCAGCGTATCCGATAGCGATGAGGCTGGCCCCGCAAAGTGCGCACCCTAGCCGACGGGGATTGCACCGCAGGGTAGCCTTAACTAATGCTTCGCAGATTACTAATAAGCGCCAGCGTCTTTATAGGCGGCTTCGGATTTATTGCTGGAGCGGTTCTCTTTGCGCTGGCATATTTCACCGTTGATATTCCAGATCCCAACGCCTATGTCAATAGCCAGGCAACGATTATTCAGTATTCAAATGGCGAAGAGATCGGTCGAGTAGGAACACAAAATCGCCAGATAATTCCACTTGCAAAGATTCCATTGAATCTTCGCCACGCAGTTTTGGCGGCCGAAGACCGTGGCTTTTACTCAAACCGTGCATTTAGTGTTACCGCAATCGCGCGAGCAGTATTTAACAATCTTAGAGGCGGTTCGTTACAGGGTGGTTCGACTATTACCCAGCAGTATGCCAAGACTGCATTCTTAACACCTAGCCGCACGATTGAACGCAAAATTAAAGAGCTCGTCATCGCAATCAAATTAGAGAACCAACTATCCAAAGATCAAATCTTTGAGAGTTATTTAAATACTATTTATTTCGGCCGCGGTTCATATGGAGTCATGACCGCATCCCAACAGTATTTCAATCGTAATGTCGATCAGTTAACAAACTCTCAGGCGGCCGTCATCGCATCGATTCTGCGCTCGCCCGGCTTGTATGACCCGGCATTTAAAGAGGGTAATGAGGCCAGAGTTATCGCCCGCTTTGAATATGTAAAAAAGGGGATGATTGATGCTGGCTGGCTAGATGAAGAGCGCGCGGCAAAGATGAAGTATCCAGCAGTGGCCCCCCGATCGACATCAGGACAGTTAAGCGGTCCCAAGGGACATATCATCGAGGCGGTACAGAAAGAGTTAGCAAAACTTGGATTTAGTCAGGAGCAGTTATTAGTTGGTGGCCTGGTAATTAAAACAACGTTAGATCAACAGGCACAACAATCAGCCGTCGATGCCGTTAATAAGTATTACCCAACAAAAGCGCCAGATAATTTACATATCGGTTTAGTTGCCATTCGCCCCGGCACCGGAGAGATCGTTGCACTCTACGGTGGTCGAGATTATTTAGCGCGGCAGTTAAGTGATGCGACACAGTCAATTGCGCTGGCCGGCTCAACGTTTAAACCCTTTGCAATTATTGCAGCCCTTGAACAGGGAATCCCACTGACATCTATGTGGAACGGTGACTCACCGCAGACATTCGATGATTTAGGAAAACCTTATGAGGTTTCAAACTATGGCGATCAGGGTTGGGGCCAAATCGATCTCATGTATGCGACAAAACACTCCATCAATACCGTTTTTGTTCCACTTGGAATTAAAGTTGGCCCAACGGCCGTAGTAGATGTTGCACGCCGCGCCGGTATTCCAGAATCAGTTGCGATGATGCCAACACCATCGGTTGTGTTAGGTGTTGCAAGTCCGCACGTTATAGATGTAGCAAATGCTTATGCGACATTTGCAGCTCAAGGTATAAAGTCAAAACCTTATTTAGTTACTCAAGTATTTGGCCCCAACAAAGGCGTTCTCTATGAGGCAAGAGCGCAGAGCCAAGAGGTATTTTCTAAAGAGGTCATGGCCGATTTAACCTATGCATTAAAGGGAACAATAATTGGAGGAACAGGGGCCGCAGCCCTTGCACTCGGCAGGCCAGCTGCCGGTAAGACCGGAACCTCGCAATCAAATGCATCGGCATGGTTTAGTGCATATACACCACAACTAGCGGCATCGGTTGCACTCTTTCGAGATAGCGCATCTGAATCTCTCAATGGAATAGGTGGTCTTACATCAGTTACTGGAGGAAGTTTCCCAGCCAGAATCTGGACCGCCTTTATGAAAGGCGCGCTAAAAGGCCAAGAGATAATGGATTTCCCAGCGCCATCAAATATCGGAGGTCTAGATCCCCTTGTTATGACATCGGGTGGCACACAGGTTCGCACTCCCTAATGGCGCTGCGTTTTAGAGTCTTATTAGCGCTAGCCGTTTTAGCATCACTGATATCTTTCACAAAGTTCTCTCACTGTGAAGGCACAGCGTGGGCTAGCCCCGACCAATATATTCACGCCTGTTATAGCGATATTCCGGCCCTATTTGGCGAACGTGATTTAGATAAAAACCAGTGGCCCTATACCAGTGATACAAACGCCGTGGAGTATCCAGTTATAACAGGCATGGTGATGTTTGTAACGGCTTTATTCACCGACTCCTTTGTCGCCTACTTCAATATAAATGTGCTGCTACTTGTACTTCTATTTATTTTCCTTGTTTTCTTAACGAGTAAAATTAAACCTGAGTTTTCTTATCTATTACCTGTCGCACCTGCGATGATTGCATCGTTATTTATTAACTGGGATCTATGGGCAATCATTTCAATGATGCTGGCGATTTTTTGGTTTGATCGACAAGCATATAGCTATAGCGCTATAGCGATCGGTATCTCAATCTCTACCAAGTTTTTACCGATCTTCTTGCTACTTCCTATCGCCTTTATTCTCTGGCGCGGCGATCACATACGAGAGTTAGTGAAGTATCTAGTAACGACCGTTGGAATATGGTTGGCAATTAATCTTGCATTTATCGTGACAACTCCAACTGGTTGGTTGCGCTTCTATAAACTCAATCTAGAGCGCGGTGCGGATTGGGGATCGCTCTGGTTAGCTTTAAATCAATTAGGATTAGATCTTGCCAATCTCAACTATCTCTCACTCTTGCTCTTACTTATCGGCATAAGCTCTATCGCTATCTTTTTCTTTAAGATTAAATCAACCCCAACCCTTACATCTGTAGCCTTCATAGTTCTTGCAACTGTGATGCTGGCTAGCAAGGTCTATTCACCGCAGTATGTTTTATGGCTAACACCACTTGCGATAATTGCATTAACCAATGCTAAGGATTTACCGGCATTTTGGATCTGGCAGGGCGGTGAGATTATTTATCACATCGCAATCTGGCAACACATCGCCCTTGTCACTGGCGCTAACTTTGGACTGCCGGCCCAGGCCTATGCCGGCCTAACGCTCCTTAGAATTGCGACCTGCCTCTACCTCATCTGGACGCTGGCTAAACGTGCGCTACAGGCTCGAAATCCACAGGGCTCGGCCCTGGATTTACTCTTTGAGGCCTCAAAGGCCTACCCTTAACCCTCTTGAACCAGCATCTGATGTCGGTACAGGATAAGCACTAACCCTCCTGTCACGGAAATACCGTGGCCGTCTTAGTCCAGAGGAGGTCGGGTTAACGCATGCGTCACTACGAACTTATGGTCATCCTTGATCCAGAACTTGAAGAACGTACAGTCACACCAAGCCTAGAGACATATTTAAAGATTATTAAAGACTCCGGCGGAACAGTCAACAAGCTCGACTTGTGGGGCCGTCGCCGTATGTCATTTGAGATTATGAAAAAGGGCGAAGGTATCTACGCAGTTATCGATATGAACTGCGAACCAGTTGCAATCAAAGAGTTAGATCGTCAACTCAATTTGAATGAGGCGATTCTTCGTACCAAAGTTATACGCCTAGAAAAATAAGCACGGACTCCACCAGTAGATAATTCAGAGAGATGAGGCAATAAAATGGCAGCAGGAGATACAACAATCACAATGATTGGCAACTTAGTTGACGATCCAGAGCTACGTTTCACACCATCGGGTGCGGCCGTTGCAAAGTTTCGCGTTGCATCAACACCTCGCTATCTAGATAAGCAAACTAACGAGTGGAAAGATGGCGAAAGTCTTTTTCTACAGTGTCAGATTTGGCGTCAAGCAGCAGAAAATGTTGCCGAGTCACTGACAAAGGGAATGCGTGTGATCCTCTCTGGTCGATTAAAGCAGCGCTCATACGAGACCAAAGAGGGCGAGAAACGCACAGTCTTTGAGGTAGAAGTAGATGAAGTTGGTCCATCACTACGTAACGCAACGGCAAAGGTCACCAAGACCCAACGCGCAGGCGGAACAAGTGGAGGATTTTCAGCACCAGCTGCCAACGATTCATTTACTGGAGATCCATGGGCTGCAGCAGCCTCACCATCACCAGCCGGTGGTGGTTGGGCAAGCTCAACAAATGAAGACCCTCCGTTTTAAACCAACCTATCCATCCATTCCTAGCCATAAGGTAATAAAAAACCAGAAAAGCTAGGGCCCGAAAAGGAGCACCACAATGGGAGCAAGAAATAACAAGGCTCTACGCGAGCCGAAGAACAAGGGCGCAAAGGCTGCTGCCCTGAATAAGAAATTTAAGAAGAAGCCTTGCAGCTTCTGTCAGCAGAAGGTCACATATGTCGATTACAAAGATATTGCCACCCTTCGCAAGTACATCTCTGATCGCGGCAAAATCCGCGCTCGCCGCGTTACGGGAGCATGCACACAGCACCAACGCTCGATCGCAACTGCCGTTAAAAACAGCCGCGAAGTAGCCCTACTTCCTTACACATCATCTGCGAAATAAGGAGTGAATCAACTATGAAACTCATCCTTACCCGTGAAGTTGCAGGCTTAGGCGCAGCTGGTGATGTTGTAAATGTAAAAGATGGCTTTGCACGTAACTACTTGTTGCCACGTGGAAATGCTATCGCTTGGTCACAAGGTGGAGAAAAGCAGATCCAAAGTATCCGACGTGCCCGCTCAACCCGCGAGATTCGCGATATCGATCACGCTAAAGAGGTTAAGGCCACGATAGAGGCTGCAACTATTACCACTAAGGTCAAGGTTGGCGCAAAGGGCGTTCTATTTGGCTCTGTAACCGATAAGGATGTAGCCAGCGCTATTAAGGCCGCCATCGGTTTAGATGTTGATCGCCATTTAATCACCACAAAGGGACACATTAAGACAATCGGTAGTCATACAGTAAAGATCGCTCTTGGACACAACGTAGTTGCCTCGGCAACAGTTAACGTAGTAGCCGAATAAGAGATAGTCAAAAAGGCTCGTCGCGTATGTGGTGGGCCTTTTTATTTCTATGTGGCGATGACTTACTATGAAACAATCACTGCTTGGGGTAATCATCAAGAATTACATAGCAGCCTGGCCCGTTCGGCTTTTCTTCCACCATTACTGGTAAAGATCTCGTTTCTAAACCGATATCTTTCAAGTAGTAATACACAGCCCCGACAGGCACCCATTCAGATTCAAGATCACTTTGTTGTGAGTATGCACCTATCACATTCTTCTTTCCCCAAGGCGTCGATCTCTTAATGATAGTTACCTGCCTCAAAATATCTTGCTCTGAACACGCGGCCAATTGCCCGGCCAGGAACTTCTGCTTTTGAAGAAAGGGGTTTCTATAAAACGTAAAATAATTCGTATTCACGCTAACTAGGCCGATTATTAAAAGCGAAGCAATCACCAGCACATTCTTTTTCTCAGAGAACTGTCCGTAGCTTTTATCGCCGCGGGTATTTTTGGGCAGGGCCAAGAAAATTACGACAAACACATAAAGCCAAGTATTTGACGCAACAAAACGAAGGTCAATCTGATTATCAGAGACTGCTAGTAGAGGCATGAGCGTAAAGATGATAAGAAGATTAAAGAGGGCAAAGTGCTGTACAACTAATCCGAGATTTCTATATCTGAACCAAAATAGAAAGAGAAGTATTGAAATAAATATACTAACGGTTCCTATAACACCGACGAGTGAAGGGCTATCGGTGAAGAATGGCCGGTAGGTTAGGGCAAATGGACGCGAAAAGAAGAAGAGAATCTTCTCTGGGAGAGATGATAGTGAAACCAAACCAACGCGCGGGTTAAAACTCAAATCAAAAGCCCTTAAGTAGAGATAGGCAAACAGATAACTAATGCCGGCAGATCCAAACAGCAAGCACAGCGCCTTTACTAGCTTTCGAGTTAACGATTTTGTAGATTGATTTTGAACCAACCACAGCCCATAAATGTATGCAAAGAGGAAGAAACTCCATAGGGGATAGAACAGAAGCGAGGCCACTAAGGTCAAAACCCCAACAATCTTTAAGAGTAATTCGCGGGATTTTTGTAATTCAAATCCCAGAACCGCAAGATAGGCTGACCAGCTCATCATAAAAGCGGTTGCCCAGTGTGCTGAAAATTGGAATGAGGGTAACGTAAACGCAATCATTACTGCTACGACTATACGTAATGAGCATTCGAACTTTAATAGATTTTTTAATATTAGATCATTTAAAAGCAGCAGTCCAATAAAACCAAAAATTCTTATAAAAACAAGAGCGATTATTGAATCAAATTCTCCAAAAAGTAAATTGAGAGACCAGCCATAAACAGGGCGACTGTCTCTGGTAGCGTGCAAAGCATGCCCACTCGGATCAATTAGGGATGAGTAGTCATCGGACCATGCACTTTTAATAAAGATTCCAAAGGCATAAACAAGAAATAGAAAAATCGCGGAATAGAGTCGGTACCTAAAAGAGGGAGTTCTAATCAGCATTTTCCAAGTTCCTTATCTTAAGTCAGTTACTGTAAGGTTACCTGTAATCTTATTTGCTATCTGTTACCTCCACCAGAGCTTTCTTAAAGTATCCACTCGTAAACTCACTGCGCGCTAAATCGTATTTAGACATTCCCCACTCCCAAAAATCAAACTCAATATCTGAGACCGATGATTGA
>JAQBVO010000002.1 GCA_027728065.1 Actinomycetota bacterium | reverse complement strand
TGCGCACACAAAATAGCAGATTGTTGTGTATGTGCTTGTCTCGATAGTTCTTTGCGCCCTAGAGCCTGCCATTACATAAAGGGCGGCAAGTGCTGCTGAAATTAACGCTGCAACATCACCTAAGAAAGATCGCAACGAAATCTGCAGGTCAACTCCAGATATCAATAATACTCCAGCAAAACTTACAATCATTCCAAGCCAGGCTTTGGAGGGTATATGGCCACCGCTAATTGTTACAAAGAGGGCGGCAAATATCGGTTGTAGTGCTACAAGGGCTGTACCTGCTGCAACCGTTGTCCATCGCATCGCCAAGAAAAATCCGATGAAGTGCATCGCCAAGATAAATCCAGCGATCGCAGCCCATTTCACACCATTGCGATTAGCGCCGTGACGAAGGGCAAATGGCAGTGTTAATAATGATCCACCTAGATTTCTCCAGAAAATGAGCGTTGCAATCGGCATTGCACTCATTGCAATCAGGGGGCCTGATGTACCGATTCCAATCGTGCCTATACCCAGGCGAATCAGATCGGGACGTGCAGGTATAGCGGTATGTCTATCCCGAAAATGTTGTTGGCTCTGAATCTGTTCGTCTGCACTCATAAGACAAAGGTACCCTTAACTCATGAGCGGCAATCTCCTAAACCGAGTATTTCTCACCCGTCTTGCGGCCACCGCAGTCTTTGACCCAAATGGTAATCTAGTAGGAAAGGTGCGAGATCTTGTTGCCCCGCGTAACTTTGTACGCGGTGCGCTCTCAGATTTAGCTAAAGAGGTTATTGCCGAACTACGTAGCGATACCCAGTCGGATACCGACTAGGGACTTACTTCGCTTGATAAGTTTGTCTGTAATCTGCGAAAGTGCGATCGCACTTGGTGATTGCGGGTCAGAGATAACAACTGGGATACCAGCATCTCCACCCAAACGAAGATCGACGCTAAATGGAATCTTGCCGAGTAATGCAACATCGCTACCAACTAGTTGAGATAGGCGCTTAGAGGTTTCTTCTCCACCGCCGTTTCCAAAGAGTGAAACAACTACCCCGGTTGTTGGGTCTGTGTACTCGGACATGTTTTCAACAACGCCGATTACTTGTTGGTGAATCTGATGTGCTATTCGACCTGCCCGCTCGGCGACTTCGGCAGCGGCTACTTGAGGTGTTGTGACGACTATGACCTCCGAGGTTGGAACCAACTGGCCAAGTGAGATTGCTAAATCGCCAGTGCCAGGTGGTAAGTCAATGAAGAGCAGATCTAGGTCGCCCCAGTAAGCATCGGATAAGAGTTGTTCTAGGACTCGATGTAAGAGTGGGCCGCGATAGGCAACGGCGTCACTGCGCTCTGGCTTAAACATCTCCATTGATACGGTCTTAACACCAAAGGCTTCAAGGGGAATAAACATCTGATCAATTGCCGTTGGGCGCTGACCCATTAACCCCATTAAACGCGGGATTGAGTGGCCGTAGACATCGGCATCGAGAATTCCAACGCGCAGGCCTCTTTGGGCCGCGGCAACGGCAAGATTGACTGTGACCGATGACTTTCCAACACCGCCTTTACCCGATGCAATTGCTATAACCCTAGTCAGTGAATCAGGTTGAGCAAATGGAATAAATTTTTCGCGGCCATTGCGCAAAATCTTCTTCACGTTATCGCGTTGATCTTGTGACATCACACCGAAAGTTAGATTCACGCTCTTAACTCCAGCCACAGCTGAAACCGCCCTAGTAATATCGGTACGCAATCGATCTTGCATCGGACATCCTGAAATCGTTAAAAGGATGGATACCGAAACATTTCCATTGTCTTCATTGAGATTTTCAACCATTCCAAGATCGGTAATGGATCGGTGAAGCTCAGGATCCTGTACGGCCGTTAAGGCATCGCCAATCTGATCGATCAAACTCATATGAGCTCTGGATCAATCCGCGCCTGCGGGCGCTGTGTCTTTGCCACAGGTTTTTCCTCCATAAGATTACTTAGCTGCTTCTTAACAAATCTCTTTGGGTGAAGATCGCTAGGTTGCAGGTTTTCAAATCCTGGTCCTAGGTTTTCTTTTAAGTCAGCCGTTGCCGTTTGCGACAGAGCACGCAGTTTCTTCATCATTTTGGCCGCCTCGACGGCCAGCTTTGGCAGACGCTCTGGTCCAACTAAAATCATCGCCAAAATGGCAAGGCCCAAGAGTTCTCCCGCACCGATATCAAAGAGCATATACTGCGCCTATCTGTAACTGCTTCGTTAGTTTTTTGCTGCAACTAAGGTTACTGCCACTGAGATCTCTTTGCCACCACGCACATATGTAAGCGTGACAGTATCTCCAACATTCTTTGATCGAACGGCCACGATGAGCTCTTCAGCGGCATTTATCTCTCGATCTTGAAATTCAATAATAATGTCGCCTGGTTTTAGTCCCGCCCTTTGCGCTGGTCCCCCAGCCATAATTCCAGTAGCAGACTTGGCTACAAGTGCGCCCAAGCCAGTGAAGTCCATATCTAATGAAATACCCAGAATTGGATATGTCGCCTTGCCATCTTTAATGAGTTGATCTGCGGTCTTGCGTGCTTGATTTATAGGAATTGCAAAACCTAAACCAATAGAACCTGTCTGAGAAGTTGAACCAAGAGATGCAATTGCAGAGTTAACTCCGATTACCGCACCAGTTGCATCAACCAATGGACCACCTGAGTTTCCTGGATTAATCGCAGCATCGGTTTGCAACGCATTGATAAATGAGTTTGCAGAGCCTGATCCGCTGGCAGTAACTGGTCGGTTTTTAGCGCTAATGATTCCGAGGGTGACTGTGCCAGATAAACCCAGCGGTGATCCAATTGCAATCACTGAATCACCAACTGCGACTTTGTCACTATCACCAAATTGAAGTGCTGGTAAATTTGTAGCAACAATCTTTAGGACTGCTAGATCGTATGAAGCATCACGGCCTATAATCTTTGCATTATAGATATCGCCATTATTGAGTCGTACTCGTAATGTGCCGCCAGATTTAGCCACTGATGCGATTACATGGTTATTGGTCAAAATAAAACCGGAACTGTCGATAATAAAACCTGAACCAGTACCACCACCACTGTTGCCGCGTGTTGCAATTGAAACAACCGATGGTAGAACGCGTGCAGCGATACCTGCCACAGAGTCTGGTGCTCTTTCAATAACACTCGATGATGAGACTAAATTTGCGCCTTGGAAAAAGCCTCCACCGGTTGCGGTGACGCCTAATACGCCACCGATACTGCTGGCAAAGAGGGCAATTACAACGATATTTGTACGCGAGCTTTTGTTTCGGCTACCGCTCTCCCACCATGGTGGCGCGGCTTTTGCACTCTTTGCCCGTGGAAAAATCATGGTTTTATTCTGCTACAACTTTGTCGCGACTAACAAACCATCGCCCGAGGCAATCAAAGTACATACCCAGTGCTCTATATCACTTTTAATGATTTTGCCGGCATCTCGCAGTGAGACCGTCTTAGGGTCACGTTGGGCTGGGTCGCAGACCTTAGATCCGCCGAAGAAGTTATCGATTACTAACGCCCCGCCGCTTCGCAAAACTCGGTGTGCCTCACCGATAACAAATCCTAAATCCTGGGGGTTATGACGCAGCACAACGAGGTCATATGCGCAATCTGTAAGCTTTGAAATGACTTCTAAAACAGAGTTGGTGATGAGGCGATATCGCGTCTGGGCGATGTCGGCCTCGTTAAAGGCCATCTTTGCAATGCGAGTGTGCTCCATCTCATCATCGATGGAGGTCAAAGTTCCGCTAGTGAGCATTCCATCGAGCAGCCAGAGGCTGCCAACACCTGAACCTGTACCAACTTCTACAACTGATTGTGCCGATAAGGTAAATGCTAAGTGGCGAAGATAGGCACCGGCACTGGGTGTTACATCTACAGTTCCGAGTTCTACCCCACGTGCACGGGCTTGGGCTTTGAAGTGATCTTCAGGGATAAAGTTTTCGGTGTAGGAGTGTGGATCGGTTTTCATTTGAGTGAAAGGATCCACGAGGTTAGCAAGCGAACGCCATAACCCGTACCGCCCTTTGGGTTTTCTCCCGCATCGACTTCGCTACGACCCGTGCCAGCTATATCTAAATGCAGCCATCGTCTATTGCCTGCAAAGTGTTCAAGAAATAATGCCGCTGTTACAGAGCCTGCAGAGTAGTTTGCTTTTTCAGCAGCGTGGTTAAAATCAGCAACATCGCTGCGCAGTGAATCTTTATAATCATTAATGAGCGGCATACGCCAAACTCGATCACCAGAATGCGTTCCCGCTATTTCAAACTGCGCCGCAAGTGTGTCATCGCGTGTATACATGGCGGCAAACTGGCGTCCGAGTCCGAGTGTGGCCGAGCCTGTCAATGTCGCAATATCGATGAGATAGTCAGGGTCCAAATTGATATCGGCATATGCAAGGCCATCGGCTAGTACTAAACGCCCCTCAGCATCGGTGTTGATTACTTCAACGGTTGTGCCTCCGTAGTGTTTGATTACATCACTGGGGCGCTGGGCAGTAGCAGAGATAGCGTTTTCAGCACACATCATAAGTGCTGTAACACGCACATTTGGTTGTAGTTTTTCTATGGCGGTAAGAGTTGCAAGTATCGCCGCCGCTCCTGCCATATCCGACTTCATTGCAATCATGGAGTCGTAGGGACGCTTTAATGAAACTCCGCCTGTATCAAAGGTGATTCCCTTACCTACTAAGACGACGTGTGGCAGTACCCCAACTGCTTTCTTTCTATTTTTAGGAGCGTAGCTCACCTCAATAAAGCGTGGTCCGGGCTTGGGTGAGGAGCCACCGACTGCGCGCAGGCCACCAAACTCTTTAAGATCTCTTCCACTGAGGACTTTTACCTTTAATCCATTTGATTTTGCTAAATCTTGTGCTTGTGTGGCCAGCCACGCAGGAGTCTTAATGTTAGAGGGCGTATGGACCAAGTCGCGAGCGAGCGCAATAGCTTTCGCAAAAATAAGGGCGGTACTGACTATCTCCTTATCATCACTTGCAACTAAAAAATTGGGAGATTCACTCAGTTTTTCACTCTTTAGAGACCAAAGGTAAGCTCCCATCGTAAGGGAGATTGCATGTGCTCCAATATCGTATTTATTAACTGCACATGCCGAGTAGAGCGTAGTTTTTTTTCCTCGGACTTTACGAGCAATCGCTGCCCCGGCCAGACGAAGAGATGGTGTCGTTGCATCACCAATGGCTGTTAAGTAAATCCGTTCTGTCGTGCTATCGATAGCGCTGACAGGGATTTCAAATACTTCGCCGGTTTTCCCGCTAGGTGAGAAAAATGAGAGTTCATCGAGGAGATCTATTCCAAAGTGGCTCTGAATATCTTCGATAATTGTGCCTGGGCCTTTGAATACAAATCCCGACTCTCCATCACTTGCATATGCCAGGGCGATTGCATCGGCCGAAGTAGCCGCGCCCAGAGTTACTGGTGCACTGGCAAGTGTTGAAGACATGCGTTCAAGGCTATCGCCTCTACTCACTTTACTTCTTTACTAAAGCCACCGCGGCATGAAGTGCGGCGCTGAGATTATTTGCTTCCTCTTGGTTGAGCTCGACTACTAACCGGCCTCCGCCCTCCAGAGGGATTCGCATAACAAGTGAGCGGGCCTCCTTAGTAACCTCCATCGGACCATCACCGGTGCGGGGTTTCATGGCTGCCATGGCACAGACTCCTCTAAAAGATCGGGCGGGAATTGCAAGGGGGTAAGTATCTCGTATTTAAGGTGCTGGCGGAAATCGAAGTTATAGCCCTAGAAGAGCGCCCTAAGTCGCGCCTTTGCGGTGGCAATTACGGCATCTACGGCGCGCACAGGCACTGATAGCTGCGCTGCAATCTCGGCCGAGGACATCGATCGCAGATAGCGCATCGTCAAGATAATTCGCTCCTCCTCGGGTAGGGATGCAATCGCCTCTGCCAGCGTTATGGGCGCACTCATAGGGCTAAGGCTACTAGTCGTTGGTGGTGGGCTGGGCAACTGCCCTGAGTGAATCTTCAACCGTTCTCGTCCACGTTATTAAATCTCGCATTCCTGGCTTAATGAAATTCTCTGCCTCTAAATGGATAACTAACTCATGAAGTCGGTCATAGATCCCAAATGGATCGAGAATGATGACTGGCTTATTATGAAACTTTAAATAACGTCCAACCCAGATTTCAAAGAACTCTTCAAGAGTTCCCGCCCCACCTGGCAGAGTTATAAATGCATCGGAGATGTCTGTGATCAGCGCCTTGCGCTCGCCCATCGTTTCAACGACACGAAGTTCGTGGTTGTCGTGATCTGCAAACTCAATATCGATGAGTGCTTGTGGAATTACTCCGACGGTTCGACCATTGGCTGCGCGTGCTCCGCGCGATACCGCACCCATCATAGAAATATGTCCGCCTCCGGTCACCAGCTCCCACGAGTTGCGACCAATTCCCTCGCCAAGTTGGTAGGCAAGATCAACATATTTGGGGTCAATTGTCGGTGATGACGAGCAGAAGACTCCGATACGCATGCTCGCAAGGATAGGGGTTAGGCTTAGCTCATGGAGAGAGTTGCATCGGGCCACGCAGTGACAACTATCTCGGACGGAACGCTCCTTGATGCATGGTTTCCGGCTCCAGCCTTAACTGCTCTTAGCCCCACACTCCCGCCAGAACTGGATGCACTTGCAGGATTAGATCAGGTGCGCGGAGTTAGCCGCGAAATCGCAGGTATTGAAATCGATATTTCAACGCCTCCAACATCGGCACTCGATGTATATCTGCGTTTGCATCTCTTATCGCATAGATTGATAAAGCCACATGGCGCAAACCTTGATGGAATATTTGCGCTACTGAGCAATGTTGTCTGGACCTCGGCTGGCCCATGCGCCGTTAAGGATTTCGAACTCACACGTGCGCGCCTTAAAGCCGCTTATGGTCACGTCACTGTTTTTTCTATCGATAAGTTTCCACGAATGGTTGATTACATTGTTCCAACCGGCGTGCGTATCGCAGATGCTGACCGAGTGCGTTTAGGTGCTTACCTTGCACCAGGTACAACCATCATGCACGAAGGCTTCGTAAACTTTAACGCCGGAACTTTAGGTACATCCATGGTTGAGGGGCGAATCTCTGCCGGTGTTGTTGTTGGCGATGGAAGCGATATTGGTGGCGGGGCATCGATTATGGGCACATTAAGTGGCGGAGGGAAACAGGTTATTTCAATCGGTGAAAAAACTTTGCTGGGTGCAAACTCTGGCTGTGGAATCTCACTTGGTGATAATTGTGTGATTGAAGCCGGCGCCTATATCACTGCCGCCTCGAAGCTGCGCCTGCCTGATGGCGAAATTGTTAAGGCTGCAACTTTATCGGGTGCGAGTAATCTCTTATTTCGCCGTAACTCTTTAGATGGAGCACTAGAAGTAGTAAGTCGTACCGGTACATGGGGTGGACTTAATTCAATTCTGCACGCTAACTAAATCAAAATAGGCAGATGGGATCTTTGTTCTACTCCTAAATGTTTCACCGCGAATAGTAAATTGAACTCCAGTACTTGATGTCGCACGGATCTTACCAACTGTTCCACTCTCATTTCGAAACAATATTTCTAGTGTTGCAACATCAGGCAGTAGAAATGCGCCAGCAACTACATCCTGTGTAATTACGCGATTCCAAGTAACAAAACGTGGATTAAGAGTGATATCTAAACTGCCTGGGTCATCAACGATCTGGGTATAGGCCTTGGCGCTACCCCAGGCGTTGAGTGCGAGTTCGGTTCTCCCCCCCGATGAAGAGAAGAAATAGGCGGCGATGGGCAGGCCTGCCTGCGTAATCACTAGCCCTGTACTCTCTGTTACCGTTTTTTTCCAGATTTCTCCATATTTAAATTCAATCTCCTTGGCATAACCCAAAAACATTTGATCTGATATCTTTGCATATATTTCGCAGTCACACGCGCTGCGATAGATACCGGCCTTACTTAATGCGTAGCTTCGCGAAGCGATTGATTGGGCTTTGAGCGCTTCAATAGGCCAAAAGGATGGCACCTCACTGATACCCCATAAATACTCATCGGCCAATCGCACAGAGTTAGTGAGCTCAAGTCGATAGCCCAGAACCGCATCTTTTATGGCCCGCACCTGTATCTGTCCGTAGCGATACTTCTTTGCAGCTCTGTTGTGATTGACAGATAACACGGCATCGACTCCCGGCAGATAACGCGTTCCGCTCCATCGAATAGTGAAGTTACGGCTCTTGGCAAATGCCGTTGTTTTTTTCCTTACAGTTATACTCGGTAGAACACTGGCACCTAGCACCGAAAGATTAAGCGATGCCTTCGTTGTAAAGACGGCTAGTGGGGTTAGGTCAACTTGATCACCGATGTCACCAATGAATAGTTGAACAACTCCACCCTTTGTACCCGTTGAAATCTTTGTATTGGTTAGCAAGTGACCGATATTTACACGTAGTATCTTTGAGTCATCAAGTGGTTGGATAAGCACATCTTTATAGAAATACTGCAGAATCTGATCAGATGTTTGGCCGGCCAGGGCCATTGATCTCGCCCCCATCTGGGACATACCCACACCATGGCCATAACCTGATCCAGACAATGAAAAATCTTTAGGTATCTCTACCGCCGATACAGGGGTGATAACTGCGGATAAGAAAAGAGTTAGGACAAGAAGTTTTCTAGACATCCTCATCAATGGCTGCGCTCTTTCCGAGCTGTAAAAACTCTTGGTAGGCATCGATCGTCGCATCTGGAGCACCACGTTGGACCAACTTACCTTTATGCAACCAGGCAATGTCATTACATACATCGCGCAAGGTTGCCATGGCATGACTTACAAGGATCAAGGCACGATCATCGCTGCGCAACTCTTTGATGCGATTGAGTGATTTCTGCTTGAACTTAGCATCCCCTGTGCTTAGAGCCTCATCGACAATCAAAATATCAGGGCGCACTGTTGCAGCTACCGAGAAAGCAAGGCGAGAGAACATACCCGATGAATATGTGCGCATAGGTGCATCGATGGCCTCGCCTAGTTCAGAGAAATCGGCGATCTCTTGAAAATGGCTCTCAATCTCTTGGCGTGACATGCCTGCAGCTAGTCCGCCAAGAAAGACGTTATCACGACCTGACATTGATGGATTAAAGCCGACGCCAAGTGCCAACAATGTACTAACGCTTCCAAAGACTTCGATTCGCCCTTGTGATGGCGGAATGATGCCGGCGATAACGCGCATCATTGAGGATTTCCCAGCGCCATTTACGCCGATTACACCTAAGACCTGGCCGTATTCAATATCTATATTTACATCATCTAACGCTCGAATAATACGAGTTTGTTTTAACCCACGCCCTAAAGATTTAACGCGCGCTTTGAATGTTGGCCTGCGATCGATTACAGTTGTGTACGTAAGACCTAAGCCGCGAACAGAAACTGCGATCTCGTTGGTCTTGTGCGAATTAGAGGCGGACGGCAAATTCACGCTCCCTTGATAGGAAAAAGTAAGTGCCAATTAAAAATACTCCGAAGGCCCACGCTAAACCCGTCAACAAGCTAGAGCTTTGTGGGGCTATTCCATGTACTAGTGCTTGAGACCAACTATCTAAAATTGGAAAAAGTGGGTTAAGAGCCTCTAACGCCTTTAGCTGGGGCTTGAGTGCCGATGCCTCGTAGAGAATCGGTGAGAGATATAAAAGCGTTCGGGTCAAGTATGGAAGAAAGCTTGAGATATCGCGGAAGTAGACATTGATACATGAAATTGTGATTGCTAAAGCTAAGGCCAGTAGCAGGGTAATGAAAAAAATTGGAATAGCCCAGAGCATCTGCCAAGAAAAAGGAAGGCCAAGAACGATACGAATAATGAAAAAGATAATAAGTGTTGGAAAAAACTTAAATACTGCGATTACTACTGCCGAGATTGGTAGCATAATTCTTGGGAATGCCGTGTTGAGAATTAGCCGTTGCCCAGCCGTAATCGACTTAACTCCACCAGTGAGTGAGTTTGCCACAAGATAAAAGAGGAAAAGCGTCGCAGTTAAATGAGCATAACGCGCGCCATCAGATGCACCGCCAATGATGACAATGAGCAGAAAATAGACGCCGGAGAGCAGCAAGGGATTTAAAACTAACCATAACTGGCCAAAGACTGAGTCAAAGTGTTGTTCACGAAGCTCTGAGCGCGAATACTCAGAGATAAATGTTCGGCGCGAGAAGAGTGATTTCCAGTAAGGAATTAGGGGTGGTAGACCGGCCTTAAATGGCTCGTAGACCCGTAATGGTGCGCTCACGGTCGTAAGGCTACCTTACGGTGCAAGCGACTTAGGTGAAGTAAGGAAGCCCGTTCCCCAACACATATGCATAGTGAGAAGAATCAGCGGCAAAGAGACTACTTCGCCTAAAGATTTTCCGATCACAAAAGATGCCATCAGAATAAAGAGTGCATAGACAAGGACTGGAAGTAGAAAGATCGTCGATATAAAAACACCGAGAATTATGGAGAGTGCAGATACTAGAACTGTAAATGGTGGTGCTAAATATCTGTAGTTAATTGTGCCTTCGTGCCGACGTGAAACTACTCTTCGCCAACGACCATATTCAAAATATTGGCGGGCCAAGGCGCTAACAGTTGAGCGAGGTCGATAAGTAACTACTAAACGCGGATCAAAGTAAATAATGCCACCGGCAGCACGTAGACGAAAATTCAACTCCCAATCCTGAGCACGAGTAAAGCGCTCATCAAAACCTCCAACTGCAAGTATCGCCTCTTTTCTAAAAGCTCCTAAATAAACGGTATCGACGGCGGCTGCACGCCCACCCGTATGAAAACGTGCGCTGCCAACTCCAAGTGGACTACGCATTGCACGTGCGACCGAGCGTTCAAATAAACTCTCACCCACTGCAGCCATGACACCACCGACATTGGCTGCACCGCTTTGGGTAAGAATCTCAACGACCAAAGTTAAGTAGTTCTGTGGAATTTGTGCATGGCCATCGACGCGGACAATGAGTGCATACTGCGATTTCTCAATGGCAAGATTTAATCCAACTGCAGTGCGACCCGAGGGATTTTCAACTATTACTACTCGTGAATCTGCCTGTGCCAACCTCTGGGCGACGGCTTCGGTTTCATCATCTGATGGAGCCAGCGCTAAAACTACTTCGAGCAGACCATCAAAATCCTGTGACAAAATCGCATTCACGCACTCGGCTAAGTGCAAGGCCTCATTGCGCACCGCAAGGATTACTGAGATTTCACGCTTCGGTGAGCCATATAACGCGTTAGCTGATGTCGCCATAACCCCACCACCGTATCGCTGAAGTAGTCTTCGCCTGTGAGAGCAACACGACCTATTCGAATTATTACCTCTCTCTCACTGGCTATCGTCGCAGTCTCGGCCTTTGCATGGCTGGGCTTAGGTCAGATTAGTGGCGCAATCGAGCGCATTGATGTATTCGGCGGGATTGATAAACGCCCAGAGAAACCCTCCAGTGCACTTAACTATTTGCTTGTTGGCTCTGACACTCGTGAAGGTCTGACTAAAGAGCAGTCCAAACTCCTACGTGTTGGAACCACTAAATCAGCGGCTGGAGCACGCTCGGACACAATGCTTTTGGTACATATCAGTAAGGCACGGGATAAGGCAACGATTATTTCGATTCCGCGTGACTCACTAGTGATCATTCCAGAACATAAATCATCGATTCATAAAGACAAAACCGTCGCTGCGGCCAATGGCAAAATCAACTCAGCCTTTGCTTGGGGCGGTGCACCGCTACTCATTCAAACAATTGAAAATGAAACAGGGATTCGAATCGATCACTATATCGAAATCGGTTTCGCTGGCTTTGCCGGTATGGTCGATGCGCTCGGTGGGATTGAAGTCTGTGCTAAGAAAGATATCGATGATCCAAATAGTCACTTAGTAATGAGTGCGGGTGTGCACACCCTTAATGGCATCGAAGCGCTTAAATATGTACGGACCCGTGACTTTGATGGCATGGGCGATTTGGGACGCATACAGCGGCAGCAGCAGTTCATGAGCGCAGTCTTGCGAAAGGTAACGAGCACTGGTGTGCTACTAAATCCTGTTAAGTTAGTGAATTTTTTTGATGCTGCAATTGCAACGGTGAAAACCGATTCACAGCTTGATAGAAGTGATTTGATCACTCTTGCTAAACAGTTAAAGAATCTTTCAGCTAGCAACGTCCGTACTCTTACGATTCCACTTGGTAACGCCAATGCCCGCGTAGCAGGGGTCGGCTCCGTTGTTACCTGGGACAAAGTACTAGCCCCTGATCTCTTTAATCGCCTACGTGAAGATTTACCTCTCGTCGATGAAGTTACACCTTCACCATCGGCCTCATCTAGCACCTCTCCTACACCGATAATCCTCGATAAGTTTAAGACTCGGACAGCCGATGAAAATCCATGTGGAGCGTTGAAGTAAACTCATGGCTATGAACTCCACGCTCTCAGTAATTGGCTGCGGATATTTAGGTGCAACACATGCGGCCTGTATGTCCTCCCTGGGCTTTAGCGTCATTGGCGTTGATACCGATCCCAAAAAAGTTGCGATGCTCTCACGAGGCGAGCTCCCTTTCTATGAGCCGGGTCTAGAGGCATTATTGGCCCAAGAGATTGCCACTGGTCGTCTAACTTTTACCAGTGATTTTTCAACAGTTGCCGATGCCGACGTTCACTTTGTCTGTGTGGGCACACCTCAGAGCAAGGATGGTTTAGCTGCCGATCTGACATATGTTAAATCGGCAGTCTCTGCCATTGCACCATTCCTAAAAGAGGGCGCTCTTGTTGTTGGAAAATCAACAGTTCCAGTTGGTACTGCGCAATCTCTGCGCGAACAACTTATGCAACTAGCACCTGCGGCAGATCTTGCGTGGAATCCAGAGTTTCTACGTGAAGGCTTTGCCATTGAAGATACATTGACACCTAACCGTCTTGTCGTTGGAGTTGTAAATGATCGCGCCGAGCAGATTTTAAAAGATGTATACGCACCGATTCTCGCCCTCGGCACACCTTGGATCCGCGCCGATCTTGCAACGGCCGAACTTGTAAAGGTTGCAGCGAACTCATTTCTTGCAACAAAGATCTCATTTATTAATGCGATGGCTGAAGTATGCGAGGCCGCTGGTGGAGATATCACGGTTCTTGCAAAGGCAATCGGTTATGACCCACGCATCGGTAGCCGTTTCTTGCAAGCTGGTATCGGCTTCGGTGGCGGCTGTCTACCAAAAGATATCCGGGCATTTATGGCCCGCGCCGAAGAACTCGGCGCTCAGCAGGCAGTTGAGTTTTTGCGTGAGATCGATGCAATTAACCTGCGCGCACGCCAGCGCGTAATCGATGTAGTGCGTACAGATTTATCAGAGGATTTAACTGCCTACAAAATCGCAGTACTTGGCGCAACCTTCAAACCAGATAGCGATGATGTGCGCGACTCCCCTGCACTAGATATCGCCATGCAACTTCACGCCGCCGGTGCCAACGTTGTTGTCCACGACCCTAAAGGAATCGAGCCTGCCCGTAAGCGTTTTCCCGATCTTAACTTTGCTCACTCGGTTACCGATTGTGTAAAAGATGCCGATTTAATTCTGCACTTGACTGAGTGGAAAGAGTATCGAGCCCTTGATCCTTTAGTAATTGGCAATTTAGTCAAAAATAAGATGATTATTGATGGACGCAATGCCCTGGATCGAGAGCTATGGCGCGACGCGGGTTGGAAGTTCCATGCATTGGGGCGCACTAATTAACCAGAGCGAAGTAATCGATACCCTCCTTGCTATGAAGGTGTGGGCAGTTGTGGGCCTTGGTAATAATCCCGATCGCGCGGCATTTGGTGTAGCAAAGTTATTGCAGGATAAGGGCCACCACATTATCCCCGTCTATCCCCGCGCCGAAGTTGTGCATGGGCAGATTGGCTATAAGAGCCTGGGTGAGATACCTATACAAGTCGATGTCGTTGACTGTTTTGTAAACTCGTCCTTAGTTGGAAAGGTCGTCGATGAGGCCATTGCAATCGGTGCTAAAGCGGTATGGCTACAACTGGATGTGATCGATGAAGCTGCAGTTTCTAGAGCCCAAGCCGCTGGTCTGATGACGGTAATGAATCGTTGTCCAGCTATTGAATATCGAACTCGCTAATTAGAAGCCAGTCTTTTGGTTTCGGCGAGATATTAAGTTCGCACCCTTTGCCTTTGCTTCGGCGTTAATCTCCTCTAAGCCCTTACTTACCTTTGCCGATATGGCAGAGTCGGCGATTCCTAAAATCCTTACAGCCAAGAGGGCAGCGTTTTTAGCATTTCCAACACCTACCGTTGCAACGGGAACTCCTGCCGGCATCTGCACAATTGAAAGTAATGAATCCATTCCATCAAAGTTTTCCAGCGCAATCGGGACACCTATGACGGGCAGTGTTGTCAGGGATGCAATCATGCCTGGTAAATGTGCGGCACCACCTGCGCCAGCGATTATTACTTTGTAGCCGTTAGCTAGCGCCTTTTGTGCAAACTCCACCATTTCAAGCGGCATTCGATGGGCTGAAACAACATCGGCATCATAGGAGATTCCTAACTGCTCCAAAGTTTTAGCGGCCTCTTCCATGATGGGCCAATCAGAGTCTGATCCCATGATTATTGAAACATCACTCATCGACTTCTCCACTCATGTAATCTAGGGCGTGCTGGACTTCGCGGGTCAATTCTACGACCTCATCGCCTAAGAGATTGACATGGCCTATCTTGCGACCTGGACGCACATCTTTCTTATAGTGGTGGAATTTTAAGGCTGGGTTGCGCGCCATAAGGTGCAGATATGGTCGATACATATCTACTTTGCTCGATCCAAGAATATTGCCCATAACCACTACCGGCGCCATCATAGATGGATCACCAAGTGGTAAATCTAAAACTGCACGTAGGTGCTGCTCAAACTGAGATGTAAGCGCGCCTTCAATCGTCCAGTGGGCCGAGTTGTGAGGGCGCATGGCAAGTTCATTGATAAATAATTGCTCACCTTTTACAAATATCTCAACTGCCATCACACCAACAACGCCAACCTCTTGTGCGATATCTAATGCTAACTTCTGCGCTTTTGCACTTAACTCTTGGCTTAACTCTGGCGCAGGTGTAACTGTCATTGTACAAATTCCATCTGTCTGTACTGTCTGTGTTGGTGCCCACGTGCTGGCTTGGCCATGGGGCGAACGTGCCACCATTACTGCAATCTCGTAATCAAATTCAATGAGCTCTTCAATGAGAACTTTCCCTAACTTAGCAATAAGATCACTGAGCGCTTTTTCCGAATCAATTCTCCATACTCCACGACCGTCATATCCCCCGCAAATAGCCTTAGCAATCAATGGATATTGAATTACCCCTTTGCTACTCGTAACAACAGTTGATTTTGGCGCTGGGAATTTACTTAAGCGCTGGCGCATTTTAGCCTTATCTTGGGAATATATAAATGCACCAGAGCTTGGCCTAACTACTACGCCTGCAGATTCAAGGGCCTTAATGACGGTTAATGGAATTAGCTCGTGCTCAAATGTGATGACATCACATTTCTTAGCGAATGCAAGAACAGTATCGATGTCTGAACAATCACCAACGATATAGTTTGCGACCTGTGCCCCGCTATCGTTGGAATGCTGTGCTAACAGAAGAAGATTTATTCCGAGCTCTGCCGCAGGTGAGACACTCATTCGGGCGAGTTGACCGGCACCGATGATGCCAACGGTAGGGAAAAAATCGCTCACGGGATTATCGTAGATGAACTATGTTAGCGGCTTGAACATGAGAGCCGTTGGCCAGCACTAACTCACCTGCACTACTAATGGCTGCAGCTATATCGCTTTCGATACGCCCATCTGGGTATTGCACTTGAACCCGACGCCCAATTGTGGCGCTGAGATCTAGATAGCTCTGACTTATATCATCACTGCCACTATCCCACTTTGTAAAGTTGTTTTCAAATATTCTTAGGAGATCAGTTAATAACTTGTTACGGGTTACATTTTTTGCACCTTCAATGAAGAGAGATGTCGCACTTGGTACTGGAAGTTGGGATGGCCTCATAGCAGCATTAATTCCAATTCCGATGACAATTCCATCGCCAACGGCTTCTACAATAAGCCCCGATACTTTTTTATCTTTTATTAAAATATCATTAGGCCATTTTAATTCTGCCTTAAATTCTGATAAAGATTGAGCAACGCTTACGCCGGCAATGAGCGGAATCCATCCCCAATCATTACGGCTTCGCTGCGGTTGAATATAGAGAGAAAACAAAAGAGCGCTAGATGGCGGTGCGCTAAAGCTTCGCATTAAGCGACCACGTCCGCCACTTTGATATTCAGCGGCTATTACATCTCCTACGCGTGCACTGCCCTGACGTGCTAACTCCACTAAATCGCTCTGAGTTGATACCGTGAGTTCAACCACGCTTACTCGCCAGTACCGGGTCAGCGCCGCATTGATGATGCAAGCATCAAGGGGCCTGCTTAGCATTTCTATCTCCACGCCTAGTACCGTAGGGGCATGAGCCGTGATCTGAATACAACTGCTGGAAAAATCCAAGATCTACGCGCACGAGTCGAAGAGGCAATTCATGCCGGTTCAGCGCGTGCCGTCGACAAGCAACATGCCAAGGGAAAGAAGACTGCACGCGAGCGCATTGAGATGCTCGTCGATGAGGGTTCATTTACCGAGATCGATGAGTTTGCCCGCCATCGTTCAACTCAGTTCGGCATGGAAAAGAACCGCCCCTACGGTGATGGTGTTGTCATCGGAACGGCTACCGTGGATGCTCGCCCAATAGCTTTGTACTCACAGGACTTTACAATCATGGGCGGCTCACTCGGTGAGGTGCATGCAGAGAAAATCGTCAAGATCGCAGCCTTTGCACTAAAGAGTGGAATCCCGCTTATCGGAATCAACGACTCAGGTGGTGCCAGAATCCAGGAGGGTGTTGCATCTCTATCTGGTTACGGCAAAATCTTTCGCCTTAATGCTCGTTCATCTGGTGTTATCCCTCAGATTTCATTGATCCTAGGCCCCTGCGCTGGTGGCTCTGCATACTCACCAGCACTTACTGACTTTATCGTGATGGTAAATGAGACATCACATATGTTTATTACCGGTCCCGATGTTATTAAAACAGTCACTGGCGAAGAAGTAGATATGGAAGCCCTCGGTGGTGCGCGCACACACAACACTAAGACAGGCAACTCGCACTACTTGGCTGAGAATGAGGCTGATGCGATTGATTATGTTAAAGCGCTGCTCTCATATCTACCATCGAACAATATGGACAGCACCCCACACCTGCCACCCACGCAGTCTCTAGATCAAAAGGCTTCAGATGTCTTACTCGATACTTTGATTCCCGATAATACAAATCAGCCATATGACATGAAGGTTCTAATTCAAGCACTAGTTGACGAGAGTGAGTTCCTTGAAGTTCATGCTCTTTATGCACCAAATATCATCGTTGGCTTTGCGCGTATTGAGGGCGAATCCATTGGAATCATTGCTAATCAACCATTACAACTAGCTGGCACTTTAGATATTAACTCAAGTGAAAAAGCGGCGCGCTTCCTGCGCTTCTGCGATGCATTTGGTATTCCAATTCTTACCCTCGTAGATGTACCTGGATTCTTACCTGGTACCGAACAGGAGTGGGATGGCATTATCCGCCGTGGTGCAAAGCTGCTTTATGCCTATGCCGAAGCATCTGTGCCGCTTGTCACCCTTATTACTCGCAAAGCTTACGGTGGTGCGTTTATCGTTATGGGCTCTAAGTATCTAGGCAGTGATATTAACTTTGCATGGCCAAGTGCAGAGATTGCAGTCATGGGCGCTGCGGGCGCTGTCAATATCCTCTACCGTAAAGAGTTGGCCGATACTAAAGATCCTGTTGGTAAGCGTGCCGACCTCATTAATGAATATAACGAATCATTAGCCAATCCTTATTTAGCTTCAGAACGAGGAACGATTGATACGGTTATCGAACCAAATCAATCACGTGCCTACATAACAAAGGCATTTAGAACGTTGAAAACTAAGCGTGATACTTTGCCAGCGCGCAAGCATGGAAATATTCCGCTGTAATGGAGTTTTTAATTGTAAAGGGTGAAGCCACCCCCGAAGAGTTAATTGCAATCGAGCATGCAATGGCGCTGCACAAACGTGAAGAGTTGGTACCAGTAATACGAAAAAGCAAGTTCGGGCTTGCGCAGTTACGTAAACCATTGAGCAATAACCTGCGCTTTGGCCGTAAAGCCAATTAAATCCTCGATGCCAAAGATTATCCTTGCTTCTGCATCGTCATCGCGCCGAACCTTACTCGAATCGGCTGGTTTAACACCGATAATTATGGTCAGTCATGTCGATGAAGAGAGCCTATTTTTCAATGCGCTCTCACCATCAGATATGGTCATTGCACTTGCAATTATGAAGGCGCACACGATCTGTAAACAGGTAGATTTTCCAGCGATTATCATCGGTTGCGACTCCACCTTTGAATTCCAGGGAGAATCCTTCGGTAAACCTGCCTCTCCCGAAATTGCATTCGAGCGTGCAAAGCGCGTTGCCGGGCATAGCGGTTTACTGCATACGGGCCACTGCATTATTGATACCGTTAAAGATCGAGAGATTTCTAGTATTGTGACGACGAAAGTAAGTTTTGATGTGATGAGCGATGATGAAATTAGTGACTATGTAGCCAGTGGCGAGCCCCTTCATGTCGCCGGTGGTTTTACTCTTGATGGTTTTAGCTCGCCATTCATCCCCACGATTGAGGGCGATTACACCAACGTTGTTGGAATTTCGATGCCACTTATTCGAAAGACATTTGCCCAGCTCGGTTATTCATGGCCAGAAGTAAAGGCGATGAAATGAAGCGCGTACTGATTGCCAATCGTGGAGAAATTGCAGTTCGTGTAATCCGCGCATGCAGAGACCATGGATTAGAAAGTGTTGCAGTTTATTCACAAGAGGATCGCACCGCGATTCATACAGGTATGGCCGATGCGGCGTATTCATTATCTGGCACTACGGCTACTCAAACTTATTTAAATGGTGAAAAACTTATTGCCATTGCCCTGGAATCAGGTGCCGATGCCGTTCATCCTGGTTATGGCTTTTTATCGGAGAACGCCGGTTTTGCTCAATCTGTAATCGATGCAGGATTGATTTGGATTGGACCGCCGCCAAGTGCAATTCGAGCCTTGGGAGATAAAGTCTTAGCCCGTAAAATCGCTGCAAAAGTCGGTGCGCCTTTAGTTGCAGGTACTCTAGAACCTGTTGCAGGTCATAGCCAGATCACAGCTTTTGCTAAAGAGCATGGTCTGCCAGTTGCAATTAAAGCGGTACATGGTGGCGGTGGACGCGGATTAAAGGTTGCACGAACAATGCAGGAGATTCCAGAGTTGTTCGCCTCTGCAGTGCGAGAAGCCATTAGTGGGTTTGGGCGCGGTGAGTGTTTTGTTGAGCGCTATTTAGATAAGCCCCGCCACGTTGAGACACAGGTACTAGTTGATAAAGATGGTCACGCTGTTGTGGTCAGTACAAGAGACTGCTCGCTACAGCGTCGTCATCAGAAACTAGTTGAGGAAGCACCTGCACCGTTTTTAACCGATGCGCAAAATAAAGAGTTATACCGCGCAAGCAAAGCGATTATGAAAGAGGCGGGCTATATCGGTGCAGGAACCTGCGAATTTCTAGTTGGACTCGATGGCACAATCTCATTTCTTGAAGTCAATACGCGCCTACAAGTTGAACACCCAGTGAGCGAAGAGGTTACTGGTATCGATTTAGTGCGCGAGCAGTTTCGAATTGCAATGGGTGAACCACTTGGATTCAATGATCCAATCATTAAAGCTCATTCCATTGAGTTTCGCATCAACAGCGAAGATCCAGGGCGCTCATTTTTACCTTCCCCGGGTCGAATCACGAACTGGGTTATTCCAACAGGACCAGGTATACGAGTAGATGCGGGATTTACTACTGGTGACACCATTGGTGAAAACTTTGATTCGCTCTTGGCCAAGTTAATCGTCACTGGTGCAACTCGCAAGCAGGCTATTGAACGCTCACGCCGAGCGCTGGCTGAGTTTGCAGTCGATGGTTTAGCAACTGCACTGCCCTTCCACCGTGCCATTATGCAAGACCCTGCATTTACAGAGAATTTTAGAGTTTATACGAGTTACATTGAAAACGAGTTTATAAATAACATACCTGCATTTATTGCCACAACTCAAGTGCTCCAAACACATATGGCACCAGAGCACTTAATCGCTGAGGTAAACGGAAAACGCTTTGAGATTGTGGTGCATGCGCCAAAGCCCGTTATTAAGCGCCATAGGGCTAAGGCCGCTATGGCCGGGGGCTCTGCGCAATCGGCTCTTACTAGCCCGATGCAAGGCACTGTTGTAAAAATAGCGGTTGAAGTCGGTGCCAGCGTTGAAGTTGGCGATTTAATCATCATTCTTGAGGCGATGAAGATGGAGCAGCCACTGATGGCCCATAAATCTGGAGTTATATCTAATCTCACCGTAGTAATTGGTGCCACGGTTTCTAGCGGAACCATACTTTGTGAGATTATTAACGCATGAAATCGAGCGAACTTCTCTATAGCGATCCACTAGCGTGTGCAACTGCAGCCGCCGCCGAAATTATCAAACGCACTGGCGTTGCATCTCACGATGTCGCACTAATTATGGGTTCGGGTTGGGTTAGCGCAGTTGATGCACTTGGCACAGCTTTATACGAATGTAACGCGGCAGAGTTAACTGGATTCCAACCACCTACAGTTGAAGGGCACTCAGGAAAAGTCCGTTCATACGCTATTGAAGCGGCTGGAAAGAGAGTTAATGCACTTGTATTTTTAGGACGTACACATTTATATGAAGGCAAGGGTGTCGAACCCGTTGTCCATAGCGTTCGCACGGCAGTTAAAGCTGGATGCAAAATTGTCATCCTGACAAATGCCTGTGGTGGTATCAATCCTAAGTTCTCGGTCGGACAGCCCGTTTTAATCCGCGATCACATCTCATTAACCTCCGTCTCTCCATTATCTGGTGCAACTTTCCTAGACTTAACCGATCTCTACAGCAAGCGAATCCGTGCCATTGTTAAGCAACAGGACCCAACTCTTGATGAAGGTGTCTACGTTCACTGGCGCGGGCCAACCTATGAGACCCCTGCAGAGATTCACATGATGCGCACCATGGGCGCAGATTTAGTTGGAATGTCTACCGTGCCTGAGGCCATTGCAGCACATGCACTAGGTGCAGAGATCTTAGGAATCTCATTAGTGACAAATGCAGCGGCCGGAGTAACTGGTGAAAAACTCAACCATGAAGAGGTTATCGCTGCAGGTAAGGCTGCCGCTGATCGTATGGGCGCACTTCTTAAAGGTGTAATTCCAAAGTTATTCTAAAAACATGGATCTATACAGCCAAGTACGAGCATGGATCGCCGATGATCCAGATCCATCAACGGCGGCGCAGTTACAACTCTGGCTTGATACAGATAACGAAGTAGAGCTACGGCGATCCTTCAGCGGGTTCCTATCCTTTGGTACTGCAGGTCTGCGTGGGCCAGTGCGGCCTGGCCCATCGGGCATGAATCGCGCAGTTGTCGGTCGCACAGCAGCTGCGATCGCTGTATATATGAAAGAGCACAGTTTAAAATCAGTCGTTATTGGACGCGATGCACGTTATGGCTCAGAGGATTTCACCATCGAAACCGCGCAGATTATGAGTGGTGCGGGAATGAGCGTTTATGTTCTACCTCGGCCGCTTCCTACGCCAATCTTAGCCTTTGCAACCAATGAGTTGAAGTGCGATGTTGGAATCATGATTACGGCTAGCCATAACCCAAGAGAAGATAATGGTTACAAAGTTTATCTAGGCGGCACTGTCGATGGAATTTACTATCGGGGATCTCAAATAGTTTCTCCGACCGATATCTGGATTGCCACACACATTGATGCCATTACAACTCTTGCTAGTTATCCACGCGGTGAGCAGTGGAGCATTGTTGACGAGGCGATTATTGAGAAATATGTGGATATTACGGCTGCTATTGCCAGCAAACCCGGAGAGTTAAAGATTGTCTACACCGCAATGCATGGTGTTGGTACTAAAACTCTTTTGAAAGTTTTTGAGCGTGCGGGCTTTCCTGCACCGATTTTAGTAGATGCTCAGGCTCAACCTGATCCAGATTTTCCAACGCTGGCATTTCCTAACCCTGAAGAGCCAGGTGCGATCGATTTAGCTCTTGAAACTGCACGTGCATGCAATGCAGATTTAGTAATTGCCAATGATCCCGATGCCGATAGATGCGCCGTAGCGCTCAAGGACCCAATTACTGGTTGGCGAATACTGCGCGGAGATGAATTAGGAGCAATCTTTGGCGAATCTATTGCGCGCACTACTAAAAAAGGAGTTCTGGCAAATTCAATTGTCTCTTCAAGGATTCTGAGCAAGATAGCGGCGCACTATAACTTAGAGTTTAAACAGACACTTACCGGCTTTAAATGGTTAACAAAGATTGATGGATTGACCTTTGGCTATGAAGAGGCACTTGGTTATGCCGTTGATGCGATTACTGTCAACGATAAAGATGGAATATCTGCAGCGATAAAAATTGCTCAGATCGCTACTGACTTAGCGGCTGCGGGTAAAACACTTCTAGATTTGCTCGATGAGATCTGGGCCAGAGATGGCTTTCATGCAACTGAACAGATATCAATCCGCTTAACTGATCTATCCCAGGTTGGAATCATCATGGGCAATATGCGCACTAATCCCCCACAAGAAATCGCCGGCCACGCTGTTACTGCTATCGAGGATTTATCACATCCAACCGATGATTTACCAGCAACTGATGGTCTGCGCATCTGGTTAGATGGTACAACCCGCATCATTATTCGCCCCAGTGGAACCGAGACAACGCTGAAGTGTTACATTGAGGTTATTGAAAAAGATGCAAAGCGCGCGCAGATTATTTTAGATCAATTACGAGCACCACTAAAGGAATTATTATCGTGAGTTTCTACGGCTTAGTTGATGGCTCGCAGGCCTCACTCACGAAGTACCTCGGCGCTCTTTCTGGCGTAGATCAAGTAGGCGCCGATGCACGTGCAGCTATGTTGGCAACACGCAGCATTAAAACAACCTCAAAGCGCTGGGCGATAAATACCGCGATTTCAATGGTGGATCTAACAACTCTGGAGGGCGCTGATACACCAGGAAAAGTTAAAGCGTTATGTAATAAAGCTGTGCGCCCTGATCCCACTGATTCATCGGTGCCAAGTGTTGGCGCAGTCTGTGTCTATAACGACATGGTCGCCATTGCACGAGAACACTTAGATTTAATCGGTGGTGGCCATGTTGGTCTCGCAGCAGTTTCAACGGCCTTTCCATCGGGCCGGGCCTCAATGCCCGTAAAGATTCAAGATACTCAAGATGCTCTCGATAGCGGTGCCACTGAGATTGATATGGTGATTGACCGTGGAGCGTTTTTAAGCGGTGATTACATCGGTGTCTTTAATCAAATTGTGCAGATTCGCGAACTCTGTGGCAGCCGTGCCCACTTAAAAGTAATCTTTGAAACTGGTGAACTTGTTACATATGACAATATTCGCAAAGCCTCATTTCTTGCCATGGCCGCGGGCGCGCACTTTATTAAAACTTCAACGGGAAAGGTCGCACCAGCTGCCACCGCCCCCGTTGTCTTAATAATGCTGGAGGCGGTACGAGATTTTTATCAGATGACACGAGTTCGGATCGGGGTAAAGCCAGCCGGTGGAATCAGGACGACGAAGGATGCTATTAAACAGTTGGTACTAGTTAATGAGACTGCAGGGCCAGAGTGGCTCACACCCGCACTCTTTCGCATTGGTGCCAGCTCCCTGCTCAATGACTTATTAATGCAGCGCATGAAACTCGATGATGGCTACTACGCTAGCCCTGAGTACGTCACGATCGATTAATGGAGAGCCCTGTGAGCTTTGATTACGCACCAGCACCTGAATCAAGGGCGATCGTGAAGATTAAAGCTAAGTACGGCCACTTTATCGGCGGAAAATTTGTCTCTGGTAGTAAGCACTTTCCAACTATTAACCCCGCAACTGAAGAGGTTTTAAGCCAGATCGCCTTGGCAGGTAAGGCCGATATCGATGCTGCAGTCAAAGCTGCGCGCAAGGCATACACGCAAATCTGGTCGAAAATGAGCGGAAAAGAGCGCGGAAAATACCTGTTCCGTATCGCGCGCATTATGCAAGAGAGATCACGTGAGTTCGCAGTCCTTGAAACTTTAGATAATGGAAAGCCGATTCGGGAATCTCGCGATGTTGATGTTCCGCTAGCGGCTGCACATTTTTTCTATCATGCAGGCTGGGCCGATAAACTCGAGTTTGCAGCTCTTGGCACATCAACTAAGCCGCATGGAGTAGCAGGTCAAATTATTCCCTGGAACTTTCCATTGTTGATGTTGGCATGGAAAATTGCACCAGCACTTGCAGCAGGCAACACTGTCGTACTTAAGCCCGCTGAAAGCACACCACTGAGCGCACTTTTATTTGCCGAAATCTGCCAGCAGGCTGAACTCCCAGCAGGGGTAGTCAATATCGTTACTGGTGATGGCTCAACTGGTGCACTCATTGTTAATCACCCGGGTATCGACAAGATTGCATTTACTGGATCTACTGAGGTCGGCAAGATAATCGCTCGCGCAGTTGCGCCAACCCACAAGAGCCTGACTCTGGAGCTTGGTGGCAAGGCGGCCAATATTATCTTCGAAGATGCCGCTATCGATGAGGCCATCGAAGGTATTGTAAATGGAGTCTTCTTTAATCAGGGCCATGTATGTTGCGCAGGTTCACGACTGCTCCTTCAGGAGAGTATTGCCGATGAAGTTCTGGAAAAGTTAAAAATACGAATGGCAAAGATTCGAGTGGGCGATCCAATGGATAAGAATACTGATTTAGGTGCAATCAATAGCAAAGAGCAACTCTTGAAAATTCAAGATCTCTCAGCCATCGGTGATGCCGAAGGGGGCCAACGCTGGAGTGCGCCATGTGAATTCCCAAAGAAGGGTTTCTGGTTTGCGCCAACGGTCTTTACTGGTGTAACGCAGGCTCATCGCATAGCGCGCGAGGAGATCTTTGGCCCAGTCCTTTCGATATTAACTTTTAGAACCCCCCAAGAGGCTATAGACAAGGCTAATAACACTCCCTTTGGCCTCTCGGCCGGTGTCTGGAGTGAAAAGGGATCACGCATCTTGTGGGCTAGTCAACAGCTTCGTGCAGGAGTTGTCTGGGCAAATACATTTAACAAGTTTGATCCAGCATCACCATTTGGTGGGTATAAAGAATCTGGCTGGGGTCGCGAAGGCGGACGCCACGGATTAAGTACATATCTGAAAGGCGTTGGCCATGAGTAATCGAATTTATGTGAAAAAAACATACAAATTATTTATAAACGGTAGCTTCCCGCGTAGTGAATCAGGCCGTACATATGAGATTAAAAGTGCAAAAGGTGTGTTTATCGCCAATCCATCCTTAGCATCGCGTAAAGATTTAAGAGATGCTGTTACTGCTGCACATGCAGCGCAAGCAGGATGGAATAAGGTTTCGGCATATAACAAAGGGCAGATTCTCTATCGTGTTGCAGAAATGTTAGAGGGTCGTCGTGCACAGTTTGTTGATGAGATTGTTTCGGTCACTGGCCTTACAAAGATTAAGGCTGAAAAGGAAGTTACAGACTCAGTTGATCGTTTAGTGTGGTATGCAGGTTGGTCTGACAAGCTTTCATCACTATCTGGGGCACTTAACCCAGTAACAGGTCCGTACTACAACTTCACTGTGCCAGAGAGCATGGGTGTGATAGCTGCGATTGCACCAGAGTCACCATCACTTCTTGGTCTCATAGATGCAGTTGCACCGATTATCGTCGGTGGAAACACAGTCGTTGTATTGGCCAGCACTAAGGCTCCATTATCTGCGATGAGTTTTGCTGAGATCCTTGCCACTAGTGATGTGCCTGCAGGTGTTATCAATATTTTGACTGGAAAGCAAGATGAAATTGCACCGTGGATGGCATCACATATGGATATCGATGGCCTTGATATCTCAGGACTTGCTACTACATCACATAGCGCAGTTCGAATCGCCGGGACTGAGAACTTAAAGCGAATCTATAGTTTCAAATCCGCTGATCCAGGACGAATCCTTGCCTTCTTAGAGAACAAGACCGTCTGGCATCCGATCGGGCTCTAAGACCAGCCCTTATCGATCGTTTTTAGCCACAATTGGCGCACGGCCTCAACATCTAAATCCATGACAACTCGAACCTTTGCAGGGTTCTCAAGACCTAGTGGCTCTAAATCTTTCAAGAAGTCATCGCGCCGATCACAGATAGTTTGACCTCGCGCAGGTCCTGAAGAGGTATCTACAACAACATCAAACATCTGTGTAGTAAATAGTTCGGGATAAATCGCCGCTACAACAGCACCATAATCACCAAGTGTTAATGGAGAAATGTGCAGGCGTTCGATAAAGGCCTCAATTAATTGGCCTGCAAACTGGGCAGATGGCTCACTAGAACTCTTCAACACTGAGGCCTCTTGACTTGAAATACCTGGGCGCATAAAAACATCGAGGCCATACATTGTTATGGGTACACCGCTAGAAAAGACAATTGCGGCAGCCTCTGGATCATGCCAAACATTGAACTCAGCCACAGGGGTTGCATTTCCAGCAGATGTCGAACCCCCCATTAAAACAATACGATGGATTTTTTTAGCCGTCTCTGGAAATGCGCGCAAGAAAATCGCAATGTTAGTAAGGGGTGCAATAGGAACTAGTGTCACAAGATCCTTTGAGCCCTCAATAAGATCACGTAGTAACTCGATAGCCGAGCGTGGATCTACCTGCCGAGTAGATGGTGCGATTCCAAGATCGCCCATTCCATCGGCGCCATGGACATATTCGGCATACTGTGATGGACCAAGCAAGGGCCTTGTAGCCCCGCGTGCAACAGGGATATCTCCAGCTTGAGCGGCATCTAAGACCTTCAATGTATTTGCCACGACTTGATCAACATGTGTATTGCCATCAACGCATGTTATCCCCAAGAGATTGATAGCCGGATGTAGCGCGGCAAATAGCACTGCATAAGCATCATCAACGCCGGTATCGACATCTAGAATCATTGAAGTTTTATTCATACGCGATAGCCTAGCGCTATGAGTAAAGCAGTTGTCGCTGTGGTCGGTAGCGCAATGATGGATCTAACGGCATATGCCCAACACTTACCAGAGCCAGGACAGACTCTGGTCGGTGATCTATTTACCACTGGCTTTGGCGGCAAAGGAGCTAACCAAGCGGTGATTGCCGCTCACTGTGGGGCCGAAGTTCATTTTGTAGGTAAGTTAGGGCGAGACTTATTTGGTGATTCAATCGCCCAAAACTTTAAAAACTTAGGTATTAACTCGGTGCATATTGAGCGCAGTGATACGGCTACTGGTGTTGCCCATATCTGGGTCGATGGCGACGGTGAAAATCGCATCATTATTATTCCAGGTGCAAATAGTGAGATTGAAAGTGCAAAGGCTGTTGCTGCCGTAAGTTCCATCAACGATCTATCGGTAGTAGTTGCTCAGTGTGAAATTAAGCAAGAGGTTACACTCGCCGCTTTTCGTGCGGCCAAAGCACGTGGCTGTACAACTATTTTAAATCCTGCGCCCTTTGAGACACTGGGCACCGAACTTTTAGAGCTTACTGATTGGTTAATTCCTAATGAGACCGAGTTCGGCCAACTCCATGGTGAGTTACCATCAAATGATCAGGTTCTAAAGAGATTTAGACCGGGCAAGAGTTCAGTCGTAACTCTTGGCTCCCGTGGCGCCGTTTTGATACATGCAGATGGATCTATCTTTCGGGTAGCCGCTCCAGTTGTTAGTGCAGTTGATACAACGGGTGCTGGCGATGCCTTTGTCGGAACATTTGCCTATGGCTTAGCCAGTGCACTAACCGCCCAAGACTCCTTAAATCTTGGAGTTCATGTTGCCTCTTTGAGTGTGACTAAAAAAGGTGCTCAATCCTCTTATCCAACTGTCGAGCAGATAGCTACGCTTTCATAACCCCGCAATACAAATGTAGGACGCCGAATCGCTTCGCCAGCTAACTCCATATTCGGAAACTTCTCCCAAAGGGCCGGCAGAGAAACACCCATCTCTAATCGGGCAAGCGGTGCGCCTAAACAAAAATGGATTCCCGCGCCAAAACCGATATGGGGATTTGGATCACGTGTTAGATCCATGCTCTCTGGATTGTTAAATACACTCTCATCTCGGTTTGCCGCACCGATAAGTGCGGCGATTTTCTGCCCTCTAGCGATCGCCACTCCCCCGATGTGAGTATCGGCCGTGGCGGTACGCTCAAATAACTGCAGTGGAGCATCAAAGCGCATGAACTCCTCTAGCGCGCGCTCGGTAACCCCCCGTGGATTCTGCCGCAAAAGCGCGATCTGATCGGGGCGTTTTAATGCAGCGACCATGCCATTGCCGAAGGCATTAACACTTGCCTCGTGACCGGCGTTGAGCAGCAGTACGCATGTTGCAACTAACTCATGCGAATTAAGTTTTTCTCCATTTTCTTCAACCATCGCTAAATCAGTAATTAAATCCTGACCTGGATTTCTCTTTCGATGTTCGGCGAGATTGCGTACGTACTCGGCGAATTCACCCGCGGCTTTCTTTGCATCAAATTGGTACTGCTCGGTAGGATTAACTTCATACATCTTAACAATAGCTTGTGACCATGGGCGCAGTAAGTGCTCCTCTAATTCAGGAAAGCCCAAGAGATCGGCGATAATCTTGACTGGAAGCGGTTCGGCATAATCTGCGATTAAATCAAAGTTTTCACCGGATTTAACTTTTTCTTCGATAGCATCGAGAAGTTGCGATGTAATACGCTCGATAGCAGGACGCATCCCCTCAATCTTGTTGCGATTAAATGCCTTAGCCACAAGCGCGCGCAAGCGTGTGTGCTTAGGTGGCTCGCTATCTAAGATTGAATCAGAGTGCAGCCAGTTGAAGGTCTCCCATTCAAACTCTGGCGTTTTCTCCTTGAAAATTCGCCCCAGTGATTTATTACGAAAAACATCGTTGGCATCACCATGACAGGCCGCTAAGAACATATTTAATCCATCGTGCCAGAGTGGCTTTCCAATATCGCGTAGTTTTTTTAATCCAGCATATGGATCTGCAACAAAAGCTGGATCGTTAAAATCAATCATTGCTCCGATGCAATTTTCTGATAGCCAGGCTTTATGATGTTCTCTATAATCTTTAAACGCTCTGGATATGGAATAAAAGCGCTCTTCATCGCATTAATGGTTACGCGCTGGAGTTCAGCTAGATTCCAGCCGAAGGCTTTAACCGCCTCGCCCATTTCAAATGACATCGATGTCTGACTCATTAATCGATTATCGGTATTAATAGTCACACGAAAACGCAGTTTGGTGAGCGCCCCAATAGGGTGCTCTGCATAACTTTTGGCTGCCCCTGTCTGAAGATTTGAAGTAGGACATAGCTCTAATGGAATCCGTCGATCACGAACATAGGAGGCCAAGCGTCCTAACTTTGGTTCGGGAGCAGAAAAATCAATGTCATCGATAATGCGCACACCATGACCTAAGCGCTCAGCCCCACAGAGTTGAATCGCCTCCCAGATCGATGGCAGACCATATGCCTCACCTGCATGAATCGTAAAGTGCGCATCCTCTTTTCGTAGATAATCAAATGTCGCCTTCTGATCACTCGGAGGAAAACCATCTTCGGGGCCAGCGATATCAAAGCCGACAACTCCCTGATTGCGATAGCGGACTACTAATTCGGCGACCTCTTGAGAGCGATTGTTCTGTCGCATTCCACACAGTAGCGAGTAAACGGCAATCTCATGCCCTTGCGCCTTGGCCTCTGCCATTCCCTGCTTATAGCCCTCGAGTGTTGCTTCAATAACGTGCGACATTGTTAAGCCTTGCTGCGTAAATAGTTCGGGTGCTCCGCGCACTTCAGCGTAGACAACACCATCACGTGCAAGATCGATCGCGCATTCGCGGGCAATACGGATAATATCTTCGCGGCGCTGCATCACGGCGATTGTATGCGAGAAGGTTTCAAGGTATCGAACTAATGATCCTGAATCACAGGATTCACGGAACCACGTTGCAAGCTCCTTTGCATCCTTAGTGGGGAGAGCGCTATATCCAATTTCATTAGCGATATCGATAATTGTCTGTGGTCGCAGACCGCCATCTAAATGATCATGCAAGATGGCCTTAGGAACGCGCTGGATTTGATCGGCAGTTGGAAGGCTATTCATCGCCATTTTGTTGCCCCTTAATCAGTAATTCGTTCAATTATAAGTGGCAATCTATCTATCTTTTCACCAGCTGCTAAATCACCGATCGTGACGCTACCAATGAGTGACTCCTGCGCACTTGCAAAGGCTGCAGGTGTATCGCTATGCAAAGTAAACAAAGGGGCACCGCTAGAGATCACATCGCCCGGTTTAGCGTGAATCTCAATACCGGCACCTGCCTGGATCGCCTGGCCTTGACGTAATCGGCCAGCACCTAAGCGCCATGCAGCAATGCCTACCTTCATCGCATCCATGGAGAGAACGGTTCCGCTTCGCAGCGCCGTGATAACCGTATTTTCCTTTGCAACGGGGAGCTTGGCATCGGGATCTCCACCTTGAGCCCGGATCATTCGGCGCCAAACATCCATAGCTTTACCGTTTTTTAGGGCGGCGGCAGGATCTGCGCCTCTAATTCCAGCAAGTTCGAGCATCTCTTGTGCAAGCAAAACCGTTAACTCAACGACATCGCTGGGTCCACCACCGCTTAGAACTTCAAGAGATTCGCCGACTTCAAGGGCGTTACCTGCAGTCAACCCAAGTGGAACATCCATTGCGGTAATAAGGGCCAATGTTTTTACACCTGCATTATTTCCCAGTCCAACCATTACATGTGCCAACTCCGCAGCTTTTTTTGAATCACTCATAAATGCACCGACACCAGTTTTCACATCTAAGACAAGTGCACTTGTTCCTTCAGCAATTTTTTTGCTCATAATCGATGAAGCGATTAAGGGAATCGCCTCAACCGTTGCAGTCACATCGCGTAGTGCATATAGCTTCTTGTCGGCCGGTGCTAAACCCGCACCTGCGGCGCAAATTACCGCACCGCAATCCTGCAAAACCTTAAGCATTTCTGCATTTGTTAATGATGCACGCCAACCAGGTATCGACTCCAACTTATCTAACGTGCCTCCGGTATGGCCTAAGCCGCGACCAGAGAGTTGAGGAACTGCCGCCCCGCAGGCAGCGACAAGTGGTGCAAGGGGTAGAGTAATTTTATCGCCGACTCCGCCCGTTGAATGCTTATCAACTGTTGGGCGAGAGAGCCCCGACCAGTTCATCCGTTCCCCGCTTCTAATCATTGCATCGGTCCAGCGTGAGATTTCATATAGATTCATTCCATTGAGCAAAATCGCCATTAACAGGGCCGACATCTGTTCATCGGCAACTGCGCCCCGTGTATAGGCATCGATTATCCAATCGATCTGGGGGTCACTTAATACGTGGTGGTCACGCTTTGCCGCAATGATCTCTGCGGCAGAAAATGCTTCAATCACTTAACGCTCGTTGCGGTCTAAATCATCTGGGCCAAAGGCCCACGGCAACATCGTCGCCATGGTTTGTGGACCATCATCGGTCATTAACAGTGCAGTTGGACCACCATGCTCAAATAAAAGCTGACGACAGCGCCCGCATGGTGCTAATTGATTTCCCTGTCCATCAACGCATGAGATTGCAATTAAACGTCCGCCGCCGCTTGCAATCAGATCAGAGACTAATCCGCACTCTGCGCATAAGCTCAAACCATAGCTGGCATTTTCAACGTTACAGCCAGAGATAATTCGACCATTATCAACTAGAGCGGCAACACCTACTGGAAACTTTGAGTAAGGTGCATAGGCTTTTTTCATCGCGATTAATGCCACGCTATGAAGTCTCTCCCAATCGATGCGGCTCATCGCAATCCACCTCTTCGATATGGGACTCCATCAGCTGCAGGCATTCGCAATCTCTGTGATGCCAGTGCCATGACTAAAATTGTTGCAATGTAAGGAGTCATTGTTACAAGCTGGCCTGGCAGTTCATCGAATGCAAAAAAGGTCCATAATGAGGTAGCGGCAATAGCGATACTCAGAACTGCGCTGAGCATATTGCTCTTTTTGAAACTGCGGAAAGCAACGAATAACAAAATAAGTACGATAAATAGGATGAGTGCATGGATAGCTGCAGAGTCACGGAGTTGTAGCGCATCTGCAAAACCAAATAATCCAGCTCCTGCTAATAAACCACCAGGGCGATAATTACCAAAGAGCAAGGCTGCCAGCCCAATGTATCCACGACCTGCGACTTGGTTCTCCTGATAATGATTGGCGGCAACGATCGCCAAGAAGCCTCCACCGAGACCGGCAAAACCACCAGAGATAAGCACGCCCGCATATTTCATCGCATATACATTTACACCCAGCGATTCTGCGGCAATTGGTGCTTCGCCTGCACTTCGAAGACGCAGTCCAAAACTGCTCTTCCATAAGATGAAATATGCAAGTGGAACAAAGGCGATAGCGATAATCGTTACATAGGATAAATCACCAGTTAATCCTCTTAAAATACCGGCCAGATCTGAGATAAAGAACCAGTTCTTCTGCGCAAGATCACCTAATAGATCTGGGCTCTTCCAACCAAAATAATAACCACCCGATAAGACAGGTAAGCCATTGAGTGAGATTGGATTTACATCCGGTGATTGTGAAGGACCAAGCCATGATCCACTTTGATACAAAATCGTTGAAAGGTAGCGCGCTAACCCTGCTGCAATAATATTTATTGCAACACCAGAGACAACATGATCGACACCAAAACCTACGGTTGCGATTGCATGGACGAGAGCACCAACACTGCCGAAAATAACCGCTGCAAGTAGTCCAAGCCAGGGTCCGCTCTTTGCGCCTACGAAGCCACCTGCCCAGGCACCCATAATCATCATGCCTTCAAGGCCGATATTTACAACGCCCGCTCTTTCTGAGAACAGACCGCCCAGGGCAGCTAAAACAATTGGAACTGAAAGCAACAACGCTGCAGATGCAGTTCCGACACTAGTTAAATCTGATGCTCCAGTAATTACACGAATCGATGCCAAAACAAAGACAAGCATCGTGGCATAACGCAAGAGCTTTATTGCGCTCATGTCCCCACCACCTTTGCTAGCTCTTTGCTTTGTAGGGTTAATTCAAATCTACGTACCACTTCATAGGCGATGACAGAGCTAAGCAGAATCGATCCCTGCATAATGACGTAGGTTTCAGGAGCGATATCGATTAACTCCAATGCACGAGAGCTCACTTCAAGAAATCCAAAGAGAAGTGCGCTAAATGCCATTCCCCCAGCGCTATTTCGACCTAATAAGGCGACGGCGATCGCTGTAAATCCAATACCAGCTCTAAAGCCCAGATTATACGAATGAGTTTGACCTAAGACCTCTGGCAGACCAGATAGACCTGCGATGGCACCTGAAATAGCAAGTGCGAGCACAGTCATCCTCTTTGAGTTCACTCCACCTATACGTGCTGCAATGGGATTTAATCCAGTTGCTCGAAGTTCAAAGCCAAAACGTGTTCTATTTATTACAAACCAAAATATAAAACCTAGAGCAACGGCTACGAAGAACATTCCATAGACTCCGCCGCCAGGTTGATCTTCTACGCCAAGAGTGCGAAGAAGTGGCATTAAGTCTGGGATTTGTGCCGATGCAGGGAGCTCTTTAGTTTGAAGATTATTTGAGCCCTCTTCAATGAGAGCGAAATGTTTGGATAAGAGATAGGCAGAAAGTCCGCCTGCAAGACTATTGAGCATGATTGTCGAGATTACTTCATTCACGCCACGTTTAACTTTGAGATAGGCGGCAATTGCTGCCCACAACCCACCAAATGTCATAGAAATCAGAAAGACCGCGGCCACATGCAATACCGGTGGCAAGACGAACATGGCACCGAGATAACAGCTAAATAGCGCACCTAACCGTAGTTGACCCTCAACTCCAATGTTAAATAAGCCGGCTCTAAATGTAACGGCGATTGCAATCGCAGCAATGTAATAAGGGGTCGCCGTATTGAGAACCTCCATGAGAGAGCCACTCTGTGTTCCAAACTCCCACATTGTTGTAAATGCATCCCTCGGTGATTTCTTCGTTGCAATTACAGCAAGGCTTGAGATAACTATTGAAAAAACAGCGGCGGCGGCCGGTGCTGCAACGGTTAAAACAACCTTTGATGGAGTTAGTTTTTTCATGCAGCACCCGTCATCGCAGAGCCCAACTGCTCTGGAGTTGTCTTTGCAGGATCAAACTCGGCCGTAATGCTTCCGCGCAACATCACTAACAGACGATCAGACATTCCAATGAGCTCTTCAAGATCTGCTGAAATCAATACAACTGCCATTCCCGCTTCGCGAGCCTTGCGTAAGAGCTCCCAGATAGCCCCTTGTGCGCCAACATCTACTCCACGCGTTGGATGGGATGCAACTAATAACGAGGGGGCCTTGCTCATCTCTCTACCAACGATAAATTTCTGTTGATTACCGCCAGATAATGCCGCTGCAGCAACCTCTGGACCAGGTGCACGTACATCAAACTCGGCCATAATATTTCGAGTGCTTTCAATCGTAGATTTCTTATCTATGACAAATCCACGCATGACTGGTTTTCCATATTGGTGGCCGAGAATTCGGTTCTCCCATAACGGCGAATTCATCATTAACCCTTGACGTTGGCGATCCTCTGGAATCAATCCGATACCAAGGTGGTGGCGGCCGGAGACGCTTAACCCATCGATTGCACTGCCATTGAATTCAACGGAGCCGGAGTGATCACGCAGCCCCATAATCACCTCTACTAACTCGGCTTGACCATTTCCCTCAACGCCAGCGATACCGATGACCTCGCCAGCGTGAAGATTAAATGAGATATTTGAGATTAAATCTCGTCCACCTTTGCTCCCTGGAATTGAAACGGCCTTTAATGCCAGCGTTATCTGCTCTCTACGTGTACGACCCAACGTGGAAGGTTTTGGTAGTTCGCTACCGACCATGAGTTCGGCTAACTGCCTAGCGCTCACATCTTTTGATCTAACCTCGGCAACGGTGGAGCCTTGGCGAATAACGGTGACATCATCAGCCACGCGCAAGACCTCATCTAACTTGTGAGAGATAAAGATAATCGCCATTCCCTGTGCGCGCAGACCCTCTAGAGCCTTAAAGAGATCATCGACTTCTTGCGGCACAAGTACTGCAGTCGGTTCATCAAAGATTAAAATTCGTGCCCCACGAAATAAGACTTTAAGAATCTCTACACGTTGGCGCTGTCCTACACCTAGCTCTTCAACCAAGACATCGGGATCTATATCTAGACCGTACTGTGCTGCCATCTCGACAACTTTGGCACGGGCAGCGGCAAAATCGATAGTTATGCCGCGTTTTGGCTCAGAGCCCAAAATTATATTCTCTAAGACGGTGAAGTTATCGGCCAACATAAAGTGCTGATGCACCATTCCGATACTTGCATTGATTGCATCGTTGGGATTCTTAAAATGTACAGGCTGGCCATTGACTAAAATCTCACCACTATCAGGGCGTTGCATGCCGTAGAGAATCTTCATAACGGTCGATTTTCCAGCCCCGTTTTCACCTACAAGGGCATGGACCGTGCCGCTCTTTACGCTCATGGAGACATCTTTATTAGCGATGACCCCTGGAAAGCGCTTGGAGATATGCCGCAGTTCGACCGCAATCGACACTTAATTTCTCTCCCTTAAATAAAAAATCTCTATAAAAGCATCTGGCCCAACAAGGAGATTTAACTCCATTGTTGGGCCAAGCGCCACTACGTATAGCTGATTATGGCTTTGTTGGAACCTTAATCTTGCCTGACTTAATTGCAGCTGCAGCCTTATCGATTTTTGCCTTGTACTTAGTGATGTATCCACCAGAGTATGAGACACCAACGCCGTCAAGAGCCAAGTTGTAGGTACGACCATAGATACCTGACTCATCTAGAACGTCGTTAACTGATGAGCCGACAATAGCCGTTGCAATAACATCATATACAGCGCGATCAACGCGCTTAATCATCGATGTGAGCATGTTCTTCTTCTCAGCAGCTGAAGCTGTCCGGTACTGATCAGAGTCAACTCCGATAGTCCAGACCTTCTTGCCTGCCTTTGCAGCATCTGTTGCAGCTGCGAAGTTACCCGCACCTGAACCACCTGCTGCTGAGTAGATCACATCGGCACCTTTATCGATCATTCCCTTAGCAATAACCTTTGCCTTGGCTGGGTCATTGAATCCTGAGAAATCAGGTGGCTCTGAAACGTACTTAACATTAACTGAAGCTTTCTTTTTTGTCGCCTTAACGCCGGCAACGAATCCTGCTTCAAACTTCTGTAGGAGTGGAATACGAACTCCACCGATGTAACCGATCTTTCTTGACTTTGTTGCAAGTGCTGCTGCAACACCGGCAAGGTATGAACCCTGCTCTTCAGCGAATACAAGACCTGCAACGTTGAGAAGATCTACCGATGCATCATCGATGATTCCAAACTGAGTATTTGGATAGTCTGCTCCCACAGCCTTAATTGGACCTGCATAGAGGAATCCAACGGCGATGATTGGGTTGTATCCAGCCGCGGCAAGCAAACGAAGCTTGTCTTCACGCTCTGAATCTGAACCTGTTGTAACGGTTACCTCTTTAGCGGTAACACCAAACTTCTTCTTTGCTGCATCCAGACCAGCTGCTGCAGAGTCGTTAAATGACTTATCTCCACGGCCACCGATATCATAAGCAAGGCCAACCTTTATCTTTGGTGCTGCAGTTGCCGTTGGCGCAACAAAAGCTGTCGCAGCCATAATAGTTGCAGCGATAACTGCTACAAGACGAAATATTTTCTTCAATTTTCCTCCAAGGGCTCCGTCTACGCCGGCCCGAAATAGGCTTACATAGAGACTGAATGTGTAATAAAGAGCCTAGTCTTCCCAGCCACCTAAACTCAACCCGAAGGCCATTCTCTGAGTACCGTTGATATAACGTTTTGGACAACCCTCAACCTGTCATTGAAGGTACTGGCTATTTTAAGCGACAGTTCCGAGCCTCTTATAGGCGGTTTCAAGGGTGGTTGCAGCCACGGTACGGGCCTTAGCCGCACCCTGATGCAAGATCTCAATTAAATGCCCTTCATCGCTTAAAAGTTCAAGGGTTTTGTTACGGATAGGGCGCAGATACTCCACAACCAGATCGGCAACGGCGGCTTTAAAATCCCCATAACCCTTGCCTGCAAACTCGCTTTCAAGGGCCGAGATTGTAGATCCCGACAGAGCGCTATGAATCGTTAATAAATTACTGATCCCTGGCTTTTCCTTTTCATCAAAGCGCACTTGACTACCGGTATCGGTGATCGAGCCCTTAATCTTCTTGGCATTTACTTCGGGGGCATCCATGATCTCAATGACACCTGCGGCAGAGCCTGAAGATTTACTCATCTTGCTCGTTGGCTCTTGCAGATCATTAATCTTGGCAGCTGCTTTAAGAATATATCCCTGCGGGATTGTGAATGTTTGACCGTAGCGCGCATTAAAGCGGCCAGCTAAATCCCGGGTTAACTCGATATGTTGACGCTGATCCTCCCCGACGGGGACTAGATCTGCTTGATATAACAAAATATCGGCCGCCTGCAACATGGGATATGTAAATAAGCCAACACGTGCACTGTCGGCGCCCGTCTTTGATGATTTATCTTTGAACTGGACCATGCGATTAGCTTCGCCAAAACCTGCCATGCACTCCATTAACCAGCCGAGTTGATTGTGTTGTGAAACTTGAGACTGCACAAATAACGTTGATTTATCTGGAGAGATTCCAAGAGCCAATAATTGGGCAGCCGATGCCAATGTGCGCTTGCGAAGCAATGATGGTTCGGTCTCAATAGTCAATGCATGTAAATCGACGATGCAATAAAAGGCATCATGGGCATCTTGCAAGGCTACCCACTGCTTTACGGCACCTAAGTAATTGCCTAAATGAAAAGAGTCGCTAGTGGGTTGGATGCCCGATAAGACGCGTTTGATGATCATGGCGTGATTCTTTCACAGATTATGGGCTACGAGAGATTAGCAACTGGCCAGCGCGTTTGCCCTCTATGGAGAGCACGGTTATGCGCAGACCATTGATATTTACAACATCATGTTCGCGCGGGATTCGCCCTAAATAATGCATGACAAATCCACTAGCGGTCTCATAGGGACCGTCAGGGATTTTAAGTTGAGTCTGCTCAGTGAGCTCTTCAATCGATATCAACCCATCGATCTCGAAATCACCAGTGCGGGTTTCGATTGTGACATCACCTTCTACCTCATCATATTCATCGTGAATGTCGCCAACTAAACACTCAACTAAATCCTCTAATGTAATAATGCCGTCAGTACCACCGTACTCATCTAAGACGATTGCAAGGTGTTGACGCTGCGCGCGCATCTCTGTCAGCGCCGGTAGGACTCCCTTAGTACCGGGTAAATACATAATGCTGCGTATAAGTGCGAGAATCTTTGTCGACTTGTTTGCTAATGAGGCATCTAATAAATCACGGACATGGAGAAAGCCAATAACCTCATCAGAGGAGCCACGGATAACTGGATAACGCGAGTGTGCCTTATCGACGGCTAATTCGATAGCTTTGCCAACAGATAAAGATGAATCCATGAAATCAACTTCCGTGCGCGGAATCATGACCTCATGAACTTGTCGCTCCGATGCGTTAAAGACCTCTTCAACAATATCGCGCTCTTCGGTTGTCAATGCAGCATGGCCAGTTACGAGATCTAGTAACTCTTCCTCACTCATGGCACTTCTTTGTTCCTTAGGATTAATACCACATGTGCGCAAAATTAAATCGGTCGAGTGTGAGAGTAGCCAGATTATTGGGCGAAAGATCGTGGCAACGGCATCGATGAACCCGGCCGATGCCAAAGAGATCTCCTCTGAGCGAAAGATCGCAAGGCGCTTAGGCACTAGCTCACCAAAGACAAGTGAGAAAAAGGCGATAACAAGAGTGAGGCCGATAATAGAGAGCGTCGTGCTTGCCCCTGCAGACAGGCCCAGGCCCTCTAGCCATGGAGTTACATAGCTGCCGAGCCTTTGTGCGCCAAGGGCGGCCGATAGGAACCCGCAGAGAGTGACACCAACTTGGACCGCGGCTAAGAAGCGGTTAGGGTTTGAAGCTAACTTGGCAACGCGGGCGCCGCGTTTTCCTCGAGCCGCTAACTGGCGTACCTGGCCATCGCGCAGGGAGATCAGAGCGATTTCGGCGGCCACAAAGAAGGCGGCCATCAGGATTAAAACCGTGACTATTGCAAGATCGCCCAGCAAAGAGCCCAACGAGTGAGGTTGCATCAGGGGCCCAACTATACGGCAAGAGGCCAAGGGCCCACCCTGGCTCCTATCGCAGCGCCAACTACCCAATGAGCGCGGCTGCCCCTACGATTTGCAACGTTGGCCAACCGGCCTTCACCTTCATCCTCGGACCGTCGGGCACGTACCTGCCCGGAGAAGGAGAGAAATCTCATGGCATCAGTCGTTTTCGAAGCGGCATCACGTATCTATCCAGGATCAACCTCACCTGCAGTCGATAAATTAAATCTCACCGTTAATGACGGTGAGTTTTTGGTTTTAGTCGGCCCATCAGGGTGTGGAAAATCAACGTCACTTCGTATGTTGGCAGGGTTAGAAGAGGTCGATACCGGAAGAATCTTAATCGGTGATCGCGACGTAACAAATGTTGCACCAAAAGATCGCGATATCGCGATGGTTTTCCAGTCATATGCACTGTACCCACATATGACCGTTGCAGAGAATATGGGCTTTGCATTAAAAATCGCAGGAACTGCAAAAGAAGAGCGCGAACGCCGCGTTCTTGACGCGGCAAGACTGCTTGATCTCGAGCCATACTTAGAGCGCAAACCAAAAACTCTATCTGGTGGACAGCGTCAGCGCGTTGCTATGGGCCGCGCAATTGTTCGTGAGCCTCAGGTATTTCTTATGGATGAGCCTCTATCAAACCTTGACGCAAAACTGCGTGTTGCAACTCGTACACAGATCGCAGCACTTCAGCGCCGTCTAGGAATCACAACTGTCTATGTAACACACGACCAAGTTGAAGCTATGACTATGGGTGATCGCGTTGCAGTGTTGAAGGATGGTTTGCTACAGCAGGTTGATACGCCTCGTAATCTCTATGACAACCCTGCAAATGCTTTCGTTGCAGGATTTATCGGATCCCCAGCGATGAACCTGTTGACTGCGCCAGTTAGTGGTGGCAAAGCGATGCTCGGCAATCTAGCGATCTCTGTTCCAGCATCTGCTGGTAGGGAGGTAACCGTTGGTATTCGTCCAGAGAGCTTAACTCCAGCTAGTGATGGCTTCCATGTACTTGTCGAGGTTGTTGAAGAGCTTGGCTCAGATGCCTTTGTCTATGGAAAACCGGCCGATAGCAATGTGAAGTTTGCTAACGCCAGCGATGAGGGCGTACAGATTATTGTGCGTTGGGATCCAAAGAATCCTCCAAAGGAGGGCTCAACAATTGCAGTAACTGCGCAAACATCTGTAGTGCACTTGTTTAACTCAGTTACTGGAGAGCGTATTTAATCTCTTTGTTAAAAACCCCGCGGACCATATCCATTCGCGGGGTTTTTTACGCTAAATCTCTATTGACAGGCTTAGGCCATCGCCTTTTTGAGATTGGCATCGATAGATGCCAAGAACTCTTGGGTCGTTTGCCAAGGCGCTTGCTTTGAAATAAGTAGGGCTAAATCCTTAGTCATTTTGCCCTGTTCCACGGTCTCAATACATACTCGTTCAAGAGTTGCACAGAAAGCTGCAAGCTCTGGGTTGTTATCGAGCTTTGCACGATGTGCAAGGCCACGCGTCCATGCAAAGATCGATGCGATTGGATTTGTAGAGGTCGCTTTACCTTTTTGGTGATCGCGATAGTGGCGCGTAACTGTGCCATGCGCGGCCTCTGACTCAACAATCTTTCCATCGGGTGTCATCAGAACCGATGTCATCAGACCAAGTGAGCCATAGCCTTGGGCCACGGTATCGGATTGAACATCGCCGTCGTAGTTCTTACAGGCCCAGACGTATCCACCCTCCATACGAAGTGAGATTGCAACCATGTCATCGATTAAGCGGTGCTCATACCAGATTCCTGCGGCATCAAAGGCGGCCTTAAATTCTGCTTGGAAAATCTCTTCAAAGATATCTTTAAAACGGCCATCGTAGGCCTTCAGGATTGTGTTCTTCGTTGAGAGATAAACTGGGTACTTGCGGTTGAGTCCGTAGTTTAGTGATGCACGTGCAAAGTCGCGGATTGAATCATCCATGTTGTACATACCCAGAGCGATACCTGATGATGGGAAATCAAAGATGTTATATTCAATTGGTTTTGAACCATCCTTAGGCTCAAATGTCATCGTTAACTTACCGGCACTTGGCACTAAGAAATCTGTTGCGCGGTACTGATCGCCAAATGCATGACGACCAATCACAATCGGCTTCGTCCAATGTGGAACTAAACGTGGCACATTGCTAATAATGATTGGTTCACGAAAAATAACCCCGCCCAAGATATTTCGCACCGTTCCATTGGGAGATTTCCACATCTTTTTAAGGCCAAACTCCTCAACGCGGGCCTCATCTGGTGTAATCGTTGCGCACTTGATACCAACGCCATGGGTTTGAATCGCACGGGCGCTATCAATAGTTACCTGATCATCGGTTGCATCGCGGTTTTCCATACCTAAGTCGTAATAATCTAGATTCACCTCGAGATAAGGAAGAATTAATGACTCCTTAATGAACTGCCAGATAATACGAGTCATCTCATCGCCATCGAGTTCGACGACCGTTCCCTCTACTTTAATCTTGACCATAGGTTGAACTCCCTCTTAGAGTGTTAGAACATCTGCCTGTTTTGCACGGACAGCTTCGGCTGCGCCCTTAAGGGCTGCAACTTCGCTTTCGGTCAACGCGCTTTCAATGACTTTCTTAACTCCGCCACGACCGATCTCAGCTTCAACACCTAAATACACGCCACTAATTCCATACTCACCATCTACCCATGCACAGACCGGCATAATCGCACCAGAGTCTTCAATAACCGCCTTTGCCATGCGGGCAGCTGCAGCCGATGGTGCGTAATAGGCAGAGCCCGTTTTAAGGAGCGCGACAACTTCGGCGCCTCCATTGCGTGTGCGCTCTATAAGTTCATCGATTTCGGCCTGGGATAAAAGCTCACTTAAGGCCTTGCCGTTAACGCTACAACGCGAAGGCACTGGGACCATCGTCTCTCCATGTGAACCTAGGGTCAGAGTCTTAACTGCCCCAACTGTCGTTCCTAGTTTCTCGGCAACAAAGTTTGTAAAGCGGGCCGTATCTAACATGCCAGCCTGACCCATGACACGGGTTTTTGGAAAGCCCGTTGCAATCTGAGCAAGAGAGGTCATCTCATCGAGTGGATTTGAAACCACGATGATTACGGCATTAGGAGAGTGCTTTGCAATATTGTGTGCAACGCCACGAACGATTCCAGCGTTGATACCGATCAAATCCATTCGGCTCATGCCAGGTTTGCGTGGCAGGCCTGCAGTTATCACAACAACATCGGAGTTAGCCGTTGCTTCATAGCCAGCGCCCTCGGGCGTAGTTGTCGCACCGATTATTGTTGTTTCAAAGCCTTCGATGGGGCGCGATTGATTCATATCAAGAGCTAGACCTTCGGGCCTACCTTCGAGAATATCGGTAAGAACTACCGTGTCAAAAATATCGTACTGCGCTAATCGAAGGGCCGTTGTGGAACCATAAAAACCTGCACCGACTACGGTGACTTTTGCGCTCATGGCCTACTCCTTGTTCCTACCCGATAAAGCACTACCGCAACTCTACCGCCCACGAGGAAGTGCAACTGCCAGAGCAAAAAGGGCGATTGCGATAACAAGGGGTAGATAAAACTCAAACTTACGAGAGTTGCGTGCTTTGAGAGCTACACCCACTGTGCCAACTGCGATAAAAATCGACCCACCTCGCACTAACCCACCCATGCCTAAGCCAATGCCGATAAGAATCGAAACGCTACTGACGATGCCTAACAAGCGATCTGTTAGCTGCATGCATCAACTACATTCTTTACTAACATCGCGCGGGTCATTGGTCCTACTCCACCAGGCATTGGAGCAACCCATGATGCAACATCCATGACAGATGGAGATACATCTCCTAGTAAGCCTTTGTCGGTACGTGAAATACCAACATCGATAACGACTGCGCCGGCTTTGATCATATCTGCCGTAAGAAAATGTGCCTGACCGATCGCTGCAACAATGATGTCAGCTCTCTTTGTATGGGTTAATAAATCCTTCGTACCGGTATGAGTCAGCGTTACCGTTGCATTCTCGGTTTTTCGTGTGAGTAATAAACCAAGCGGGCGTCCCACGGTTAATCCACGGCCGATAATAGTTACTTCAGCGCCTTGAGTGCTCACTCCATAATGGCTAAGGAGTTCAACGATTCCATGTGGAGTACATGGCAAAGGTGCTCCATAGCCTGAGACTAAACGGCCCAAGTTCATCGGATGTAAGCCATCGGCATCTTTAGATGGATCAATAGCCTCTAATACTCGTTGGGTATCTATCCCATTAGGTAATGGCAACTGCACGATATAGCCCGTGCACTCAGGTGATGCGTTCAGATCGGCGATGGCCGCTAAAACATCGGCCTGCGTTGCATCGCTAGGTAGATCAACACGAATAGAGTTAACGCCGACTTCATCACAGTCGCGATGCTTTCCACCAACGTATGAGTGTGAACGTGGGTCATCGCCAACTAAGACCGTTCCAAGACCTGGTGTAATTCCGCGAGATTTAAGTTCAAGAACCCGGCTTGCCAATTGCGATTTAATCGTTGCCGCTAACGCCTTGCCATCTAATATCTCTGCGCTCATATGCGCCATCCTATTGCAGCCTTACGCGTGTGAGAAATGCCGTATTCCTGTGAAAAACATCGCAACACCGGCAGCTTGGGCGGCAGCGATTACCTCTTCATCACACACACTTCCACCGGGTTGAACAATGGCGAGCACGCCTGCATCGAGCAGAATCTGTAATCCATCTGCAAATGGGAAAAACGCATCGCTAGCAGCAACCGATCCCTTAACACGATCACCTGCACGTCTCACGGCCAAGCGTGCAGAGTCAACACGGTTTACTTGACCCATTCCAATTCCAACCGATGCACCATTGCTACTCAACAAAATTGCATTGCTTTTAACCGCGCGCACAGATCTCCAAGCGAACTCAAGCTCTTTCATGGTTTGCGCATCGACAGATCCGCCACTGACTTGTTTCCACTGCATGGGAGAGTCTGCAGGGGCATCGATTAAATCCATCTCCTGCAATAAAACTCCACCAGAGACTGGGCGCATCTCCAGAGGTGAAATATTTACTCCATCACATTGAAGAATTCGAATCGATGCTTTCTTAGCAAGGATTTCAACTGCGCCAACTTCATAACTAGGGGCGATAACAACTTCGGTAAAGATCTGCGATAAAGCTTTAGCCATTGCAACGCTGACTTGGCGATTAGCGGCAACAACTCCACCAAAGGCCGATACTGGATCACACTCGTGTGCTCTTAAGTGTGCAGTGGCAATATCTGCAGCGATGGCTATGCCGCATGGATTTGCATGTTTAATTACTGCCACGCATGGATCGCTGTGGTCATGTGCGCTGCGCCAAGCGGCATCGGCATCGGTGTAGTTATTAAATGACATCTCTTTGCCATGTAGTTGAACTGCACCAACGATTCCAACCGAGCCGGTTGAATAAATCGCCGCCTTTTGATGAGGGTTTTCACCGTATCGAAGCGCGCTTTCACGCCGCCAAATTTGGCCAAACCACTCAGGTAGTTCATCGCCTTGAGCAAGCCAGGTTGCAATCGCTAAATCGTATTCGGCAGTTGTTCTAAAAGCTTCCAGTGCCAACCTGCGCCGCTGAGCCAAAGTAAATCCGCCATCGTTAATCGCAGTAATTAAATCATCGTACTGGGTTATATTGCTGATAACTGCAACGGAGCCGTGATTTTTCCCCGCACCGCGCAGCATCGATGGACCACCGATATCGATTTGTTCGATGCACTCGGCAAAATCTGCACCCGATGCAATAGTTGCGGCAAAGGGATAGAGATTAATAATTACTAAATCAAATGGAGCGATATCTAAGTTGGCCATTGTTGCCATGTGATCAGGGTTATTGTGATCGGCCAATATCCCTGCATGTATCCGGGGGTGAAGTGTCTTAACCCGTCCATCCATAATCTCTGGAAAACCCGTGTAAGTGTCTACCTGCGTTAGGCTCACTCCGGCTGCAGCTAACTGCGTCGCAGTTGAACCTGTCGATAGAATTTCAACCCCAGCATCACTTAAAAGCTCTCCAATTTCGAGCAAGCGGCTCTTGTCATAGACGCTTACTAATGCGCGGCGGATAGATTTGCGATCAGACATGGCGCTCCAGAGTTGGAAGAATTAAGGCAATGGTCGCAACGATGAGACCTCGTTCTACTTTCTTAATCCTCTCATGCAGAACCGCTTTGTCATCACCTGCAAGCACTGGAACCTGCATCTGAGTAATGATTGGGCCGCTATCAACGCCAGCATCTACCCAGTGCACTGTTGTCCCTGTAATGCCTACGCCGGCGGCAAGGGCATCACCGACGGCATGAGCCCCTGGAAAATCAGGCAACAGGGATGGATGGCAATTGATTGTTGGAAATCGCTCTACAAACTCAGCTGGCAAGATGCGCATGAAACCTGCACTGACAACTAAATCTGGTCTGTACCCGGCAACTATTTCTATAATCTCTCTATTCCATCGCTCACGTGAGTTTTCTAAGGCAACAATCTGGCAGTGAATTCGAGCTGTGCGCGCCCGATCTAAAACCTGGGCTTGGCTTTGATCGCTAATGATGGCTACGATTTCAATATCTAAATCCTGCGCATCGATAATCGCCTGCGTTAAACTCCCGGCTCCCGATGCCAAAATAACAACGCGATAAGCCATTAACGCCTTCCAATGCGGGGGATATAGGTGGCCAATAAAGCACCGATTATCAACTCACTTCCTAAGCTGAGCGTGAACTTCCAGGGTGAAACACCCATGGCCGACATTGAATCGGTAATTAACCTCCCGCTGCCGGCATATCCAACTGCTGCGATGATAAATATTGATGCAACCAGGGATTGAATAAGAACGCGCGTACTCAGTGCAACTGTCCAACTCGCTAAGAGCGCGCCTGAGAAGATAACTACTGCGATACCGAAGAGTGCAGGTAGCCACGTACCCGTTGGCAGTGCTCCAAGGAGTGGAAAGGCAGGGATCTTATCCAGGTCAAAACTCAAGGCAGAGACTATTGAATCTGAGCCGATTGCAAAGCCCGTACCTGAAAAGTATCCAAGAGTTGCAACGACTGCATTTGGAATATAGAGAATATTTAGAATTAAGAGCAGGAGACCGCCAAAGATTCCAGGCTCTAGAACTATGGTGAGATCTTTAACTCGTGAGAGATTGACAAAGAGGGATACTCCAAAGATTAAAGAAGAGATGCCTAGTAGTAAGGCCATGATTCTTGTGCTGTAGAGGATTGCCTGACCGAAAACTAATCTGCGACCCACGGTGGCGGCGCAGATAAAAGTAATAGGTAGTAAAAAAACTGGAGCTAGGTACCAGATTGGTTTTACCGCATCCGATGCACTAAAGAAGGCTAGGAGCGTTCCAAGAGTTGTATATAAAACCGCGAATAAAATACGCGCCAGTGGTAAGAGCGAAGTATCACCATCGAGGCGATCGATAACCCGCGCCAGGGCGCTTCGAATAGCAAGTATTGGAAAGATGAGTGCACCCAGCGGTAGGTAGGATAAAAGACCAACGGCCGCGGTCGGTGGCAGTACAAGGGAAAATGGAATCTGATGCGCGCCAAGCCAGAGCCATAACGCTGCGCGCAGTGGATCTCCCGTGTTTCCCGTTGCACTTCCAGCTGTTGCCCAGGCCAGCAGAGCGATAAAGGATGTTGGGAGCAGAATCGTTGCAACACTGCGCAGCACTTGGGTCAATGTGACCCCAAGTACGCGCCCGAACATTGTCGCTAGCGCCCTAAAATATCGCGCAATAACTGCGCAGTTTCACTGGGAGTTTGACCCACTTGTACACCAGCAGCCTCGAGAGCATCTTTCTTTGCCTGCGCCGTACCTGATGAGCCTGAGACGATTGCACCAGCGTGGCCCATCGTCTTGCCTTCAGGTGCGGTAAATCCTGCGACATAAGCAATGACTGGTTTTGTTACATACTGCACAATAAATGCAGCTGCACGCTCTTCGGCATCTCCACCGATTTCACCAATCATGACAATTGCAGTTGTCTCTGGATCATCTTGGAATGCACGCAGAGCGTCGATGTGCGTGGTTCCGATTACTGGATCTCCACCGATTCCAACTGCCGTAGTAAAACCAATCTCGCGCAGCTCATACATCATCTGATAAGTAAGCGTTCCAGACTTTGAGACCAATCCAATCGGACCAGCACCCGTAATATTTGCCGGGATAATTCCAACATTAGATTTTCCTGGACTAATCAATCCTGGGCAGTTAGGACCGATAATTCGTGTAGTCCCTTTGCTTACTGAGTATGCATAAAAACTTGCAGCATCATGTACTGGAATACCTTCGGTAATAACTACTACCAGTGGCATCAACGCATCGATTGCATCGATTACGGCAGCTTTTGCAAACTTGGGTGGAACAAAAACCACAGAGGTATTTGCCCCCGTCGCACTCATCGCCTCAGCGACCGTGTTAAAAACTGGGAGTTGGTGGCCATCGATATCGACGAGCTGTCCCCCTTTGCCCGGAGTTACTCCACCGAGAATCTTTGTGCCAGAGGCCAACATACGGCGAGTGTGCTTTGTGCCTTCAGATCCCGTCATTCCTTGGACGATGAGAATTGACTCTTCATTGAGAAAGATAGCCATTTACTTCGCCGCCAACTGAGCAGCACGATCTGCCGCTCCATCCATTGTCTCGACCTGTTCGACAAGGCGATGAGCCGCCTTAGCCAAGATTTCTCGGCCCTGAACAACGTTATTGCCCTCTAAGCGCACAACGATAGGTTTAGTGGCCTTAGAACCTAGAAGTTCTAGGGCTTGGACAATTCCAGTTGCAACAGCGTCGCAGGAAGTAATACCGCCAAATACATTAACAAATACGCTTTTGACATCACTGTCGCCAAGAATAATTGAGAGCCCATCGGCCATTACCTGCGCCGATGCACCTCCACCGATATCTAAAAAGTTAGCTGGTTGCACTCCACCATATTTTTTGCCTGCGTCGGCAACAACATCCAGAGTACTCATGACCAAACCTGCACCATTGCCAATGATTCCAACCTGACCATCTAATTTTACATAGTTTAAATCCCTCTCCTTCGCCGCTGCCTCTAGGGCGTTTGTCGAGGCGTGATCTACGAGTGCGCTGTGATCTGGTTGGCGGAAGAGGGCGTTGTCATCGATAGTAATCTTTCCATCGAGGGCGATTATTTTACCCTCTTTACTCTTAATAAGTGGATTAACTTCAACTAAAGTTGCATCCTCTGATTGGAAAACCTCCCAGAGTCGCAATAAGGTTTGCGCGACTTGTTCGGCAACATCTTCTGGAAACTTTGCTGCGGCAACGATCTCTCTGGCCTTTAGCGCATTAATTCCATCAACGGCCGATACTGGAATCTTTACTAATTTCTCTGGAGCGGTATGTGCAACCTCCTCGATATCCATTCCGCCTGAGACCGATGCCATGACGAGAAAATTTCGGTTAGAGCGATCAAGGAGAATCGATAAGTAGTACTCGGATTCGATAGGTGCGGCTGCGGCAATCATTACCGTACGAACAGTGTGACCCTTTATATCCATCCCAAGAATTGCACTGGCTTTTTCGCGGGCATCGACAGCGTCTTCGGCTAGCTTTACACCGCCAGCCTTTCCGCGACCGCCAACTTTTACTTGTGCCTTAACAACTACTTTCCCACCGATTTTTTTCGCCGCGGCCTCGGCCTCATCTAGCGTTGTTGCAATCTCTGCCGCTAAAACAGGTACGCCATGCTTTTCAAACAACTCTCGGGCCTGATATTCAAAGAGATCCACTGCTACTCCACAACGTGATTAGGTGGCAATCCTAGAGCTTCTCAACGGGTGCATAGCGCAGCAGTAATCGCTTTTGCCCGTACTCTCCAAATTCAATCGTGGCCTCAGCCTTATCTCCATCCCCGGCTATGGCGATAACGGTGCCTAGACCAAATGTGTCATGTGATACACGCTCTCCCACGTTCAGATTGATCGTTGTGATCTTCTTGCCAGTAGCCCGTGGTGGTGGTGTAGTCCGCGATCTCTTCAGTAGTGAGGGTGATACCGATGTTGATGATTCATTACGCCACTGGATGACCTCTTCTGGAATCTCATCTAAAAATCGAGATGGCGGATTGTAATTTGGTGCACCCCATGTCGAGCGATACTGCGCGCGAGAAATATATAGATGCTTGCGAGCCCGAGTCAGGCCCACATATGCAAGTCGGCGCTCCTCTTCTAGCTCCTCTTTTTCACCTAAAGTGCGCGAGTGCGGAAAGATTCCATCTTCCATGCCAGTTAAAAAGACAGTCGGAAACTCAAGACCCTTAGCGGTATGAAGCGTCATCATCGTTACGACCCCACCATGATTTTCGCCATCAGGAATCTGATCGGCATCGGCGACGAGAGAGACCTTTTCTAAGAATCCAGCCAGTGAAATCTCTTCATCCTCAAGCAGCTCCTCGAAATCCCGCTCTTCATACTCCATAGAAACCGCTACGAGCTCTTTTAAGTTTTCTACTCGAACTTCATCTTGCGGATCGCTGCTATCAGCTAACTCTTTTAACAGACCAGATTGTTCCAGCGCTGCCTCTACGATAAGAGATGGTCGTGTCTTTGCCTCAACTAATACATAGAGCGCACTCATCATCGATGTGAACTCTGCTATTGCAACCGCTGCTCGATTGGCTAACCCAGCAACCTCTGAGGCACGCAGTAGCGCGGCCCAAAAAGATATCCCTTGCTCTCGCGCAAAGAGATCAACGCAGTCAAGTGAGGTATCACCGATGCCACGCTTAGGTACATTGATGATTCGGCGAAGTGAAATCTCATCCTCCAGATTAGCCAAGACCCGTAGGTAGGCCAGTAGATCTCTCACCTCGCGGCGCTCATAAAAGCGCACTCCGCCAACGACTTTATATGGCAGCGCACTGCGCATAAATACCTCTTCAAAGACGCGAGATTGGGCGTTTGTGCGGTAAAAAATCGCGGTTTCGCCCGGCTCTGTTTTTCCAGCTCGTGCAAGCGCACCAATCTCTTCGGCGATAAACCTGGCTTCATCATGTTCATTTTCAGCAACATAACCGGTTAGTAGCGCGCCCGAACCTGAATCGGTCCATAGGTTTTTCTCTTTGCGCCCCTCGTTCTTAGTAATTACCGCGTTGGCTGCGCTGAGAATATTCTGGGTCGATCGATAGTTTTGCTCTAAAAGAACGGTCGTTGCGTTGGGATAATCGAGTTCGAACTGCAAGATATTGCGAATTGTTGCCCCGCGAAAGCCGTAGATAGATTGATCGGCATCACCAACGACACATAGCTCTGCTGGTGGCAAAACCTCACCGATAGTACCAACTAACTCTTTAACAAGAACGTACTGGGCATGGTTTGTATCTTGGTACTCATCGACAAGTACATGGCTAAAGCGAGATCGATAGCGGGCTTTGGCTTCGGGAAAGCGTTGAAGGAGTTCAACGCTCTTAAGAATTAAATCATCAAAATCCATCGCGTTTGCCCGCGTTAATCGTTGTTGATAGAGGCTATAGACATCACCCACGACCTGTTCAAAATGATTACTTGAAGCGTTAATATAATCCTGAGGCCCCATAAGTTCGTTCTTTGCATTTGAAATCATCGCTTGAAACTGACGGGCTGGATAACGTTTTGAATCTAAGTTGAGTTCTTTGGCAACAACCGTTACTAAGCGAAGTGAATCTGCTGAGTCATAGATCGAAAAAGAGTTGCTATAACCTAAACGCATCGCCTCTTGTCGCAAAATCCGCACGCAGGCCGAGTGGAAGGTAGATACCCACATAGATTGCGCAATCGGGCCGACGAGTTCGCCAACGCGCGCTTTCATCTCTCCAGCGGCTTTATTTGTAAATGTGATGGCGAGTATTTGATACGGGGCGACTTTGCGCGCCGACATTAAATAGGCAATACGCCGGGTGAGAACGCGAGTTTTTCCAGATCCAGCACCAGCTACTACTAATAGCGCGCCACCCGTATGTGTAACGGCCACCTTTTGTGCGGGGTTGAGTTCGAAAAGTAAATTCTCGGTACTCATCATGTGCGCAAGTCTATTAGGCTAATACGATGGAGCCGATCCCCGATAGTGAGATCGAACGGGTTTTAGTCATAAGTGCCCACCCTGATGATTCAGATTTTGGAGCATCGGGAACAATCGCCCACTGGGTTAAAAAAGGTATTGAGCTCTCATATGTCTTTTGCACCAATGGCGATCAAGGCGGTGAAGAGTCTGAGTTCACCAGAGAGCAGATACCTGCAGTCCGTCAACGTGAACAACGTGCAGCGGGTGCTGTCCTTGGTGTTCACAATATTACTTTTCTCAACTATGTCGATGGCCACCTTCAGGCAACTCTAGATCTGCGAAAAGATTTAGTGCGCCAAATCCGAATCTGGAAGCCAGATCGTTTGGTCTGCCAATCACCAGAGCGTAATTGGGATCGCATAGGCGCAAGCCATCCAGATCACTTGGCTGCCGGTGAAGCTGCGATTCAAGCCGTCTACCCCGATGCGCGAAATCCCTTTGCCTTTACCGAATTGTTAGAGATTGAGGGTTTACAACCATGGCGAGTTAAAGAGATATGGGTTACTGCCTTTGCTCAACCCGATCACTTTGTAGATATTACCGAGACATTTGATTTGAAGATTAAGGCGTTGCGTGAACACTCATCACAGACTGCACATAATGAGAATCTAGAGACGATGGTGCGTGAGTGGGGTCAACGAAACGCCGGCCTTGCTGGATTCACCGAAGGTCGAATCGCCGAAGCCTTCAAAATCGTTAATACGAATTAACCAACACGTAGCTTTGTAAGTGCGATCGCTGTCTTAGGTGGGCCATCTGCGCCGCCGCCCTTAACTCCATCTTTAGCTATCGCTTGGACAATCTCTAAGCCCTTAGTTATCTTTCCCCAAATTGTGTAGTCGGGACCAAGGGTTGTATCGGCAAATACTAAGAAGAATTGACTGCCGTTAGTGCCTGGCCCTGAGTTAGCCATAGCTACTGTGCCCGCTGGGTAGTTGTTGGCTACCGGCGATGGGAGGTTTTCATCGGGATATGAAAAGCCAGGACCGCCTCGGCCTGTTGCAGTTGGATCTCCGCACTGCAAAACATAGATTCTAGCAGTTGTTAAGCGATGACATAGTGAGCCATCAAAGTAACCGGCTCTGGCAAGTGTAGAGATCGCTGTAAGCGTCCAAGGTGCCTTATTGCCCACCGTTGCAATAACAATCGTTCCGCAGTTGGTTGTAAGGATGAAACTCTTAGGAAGTTTTGTAAATGGTTTAGCCGCAGGTTTGACCTTCTTTACTGTGTGTCCAACGGCTTTAGTGGCTACACATTTAACCGCCGGCGCTTTTTGCGCAGCGGGAGCGGGGTTCGTTGGGGCAAGAATTAAGAGTAACAGCGTTGTTATTAATAATGGGTTTTTCAATTCTATTCCCATTCAATTGTTCCTGGCGGTTTACTTGTTAGATCTAAGACAACTCGATTGACTTCACGTACTTCGTTGGTAATGCGTGTAGAAATCCTTTCGAGAACCTCATTTGGCAGGCGCGCCCAATCTGCAGTCATTGCATCTTCACTTGAAACGGGACGCAGAACTATTGGATGACCGTAGGTGCGTCCATCGCCTTGAACACCTACTGAGCGAACATCGGCTAGAAGTACGACGGGACATTGCCAAATATCGCGATCAAGACCTGCCGCTTTGAGCTCAAAACGGGCAATCGCATCTGCTTGGCGCAGCAGATCTAAGCGCTCTTGTGTGACCTCACCGATAATGCGAATGCCAAAGCCAGGGCCGGGAAATGGTTGGCGCCAAACAATCTCTTCTGGCAGCCCTAACTCGATTCCAACCTGACGTACTTCATCCTTAAATAATGTGCGCAATGGTTCGACCAATGTGAACTTTAAATCATCGGGTAACCCCCCGACGTTATGGTGTGATTTGATATTGGCAGTTCCGGTTCCGCCACCGGATTCAACGACATCTGGATATAACGTACCCTGTACTAAGAATTCGACTTCGCCGCCAGATGCAATATCACGCGCCGCCTTTTCAAAGGCAAAGATGAACTCGCGCCCAATTATCTTGCGCTTTTCCTCTGGGTCAATCACACCTTTGAGCGCTAATAAGAAAACCTCTTTGGCATCGATTACAACTAGGTTAACGCCAGTAGATGCAACAAAGTCACGTTCGACTTGTTCGGCCTCACCTTGGCGCAATAGACCATGATCAACAAAGACACAGGTCAGCTGATCTCCGACTGCGCGTTGAATAATCGCTGCGGCAACGGCCGAATCAACACCACCCGAAATCCCGCAAATTACCTTCTTGTTTCCGATTACCTGTTTGGCCTTTGCAACTTCACTTTCTACAATATTAGATGTTGTCCACGTAGTCCCACATTTAGCGATATTGACTAACCAGTTCTTCAAAATCACTTGGCCATGTTCGCTCTGTAAAACCTCCGGGTGAAACTGCACTCCCGCTAATTGACCAGTTACATTTTCAAATGCAGCGATAGGTGTATCGACAGTTGTTGCACAGACGTTAAATCCTAAAGGGGCTTGCGTAACGGCATCACCATGTGACATCCAGGTCTTTTGCTGGGCCGGTAAACCGGTAAAGAGTTTTGACTGTGTTTGCGCCGTTATATCAGTACGGCCAAACTCTGACTTGCCTGTCTGGCTCACTAGGCCACCAAGGGCTGCAGCCATAACTTGAAATCCATAACAGATACCAAAGGTTGGAATACCAAGAGTGAGAATCTCTGCATCGAAATCCGGTGCATTCTCGGCATAGACACTCGATGGTCCGCCAGATAAGATCATTGCTGAAGGGTTTTTTGACCGTATTTGCGCTGCGGTAATTGTCGATGGAACAATCTCTGAAAAAACATCTGCCTCACGCACGCGCCGTGCAATCAACTGGGCATACTGCGCCCCGAAATCGACTACAAGTACGGAGCGATCATCAGGCACGGTGAATAAGTACCTCTACGCGCTGGAACTCTTTAACATCTAAGTAGCCACATGTTGCCATTGCGCGGCGAAGTGCACCAAATAGGTTCATCGATCCATCTGATGTATGTGATGGTCCCAGCAAGATCTCTTCTAACGTGCCGACGGTACCGACTGCAACGCGCTCTCCACGGGGTAGTACTTGGTGGTGAGCCTCTGAGCCCCAGTGCCAACCTAAGCCTGGCGCTTGTGTGGCTTTAGCAAGTGGTGAGCCCATCATTACCGCATCTGCTCCGCATGCAATCGCCTTTGCGATATCACCGCTTCGACCAACTGCGCCATCTGCGATTACATGAACGTATCGTCCGCCAGATTCATCTAAATACTCTCGGCGTGCAGATGCAACTTCGGCAACTGCCGATGCCATCGGAACTTCGATTCCTAAGACTTTGCGCGTTGTATGTGTTGCCCCGCCACCAAAGCCAACTAGAACACCGGCAGCTCCGGCACGCATTAAGTGAAGGGCTGCAGTTGCAGTTGCAACGCCACCAACGATGACTGGTACATCGAGTTCGTAGATAAACTTCTTCAAATTAAGCGCCTCTGTTTTGGAGGCGACGTGTTCGGCACTTACCGTTGTTCCACGAATTACAAATATATCTACACCGGCATCGATAACTGCCTCGTGAAGTTTGGCCGTTCGCGCTGGAGAAAGTGATGCGGCGACTGTGACACCAGCTTCGCGAATCTGCGCGATACGTGCCTTAATTAACTCTGGCTTTATTGGTTCGGAGTAAATCTCCTGCATACGCTTAGTTGCATGCTTATCTGGCATCGATGCGATTTCACCGAGCGGAATACGTGGATCTTCATACCGTGTCCACAGGCCCTCAAGGTTGAGAACACCTAAACCTCCCAGATGCCCGATCTCTATGGCCGTCTGCGGAGAGACAACTGAGTCCATGGGAGCTGCCATCATCGGTAGATCAAATTTGTAGGCATCTATCTGCCATGAGGTTGAGACCTCTTCGGGATCGCGCGTACGCCGACTTGGGACGATAGCGATGTCATCAAAAGAGTAAGCGGTGCGGGCACGCTTACCGGGTGATATCTCGATCTCGCTCATGAGCGACTCCGTCCCTGATAGTTAGGTGCATCGGCCACATGTGCCACATCATGTGGATGGCTCTCTTGTAATCCCGCCAATGTAATCTGGATTAATCGACCCTCACGGCGCAGAGTTTGAATATCAGGTGCTCCTGCATATCCCATCCCAGATCGAAGACCACCAACTAGTTGATGTACAACATCTGCAACCTCTCCGCGGAAAATAACCTTGCCCTCAATACCTTCAGGAACGAGTTTGTCTTCTGATAAAACATCATCCTGCAAATAGCGATCCTTTGAGTAAGACTTCTTCTCACCACGCGACTGCATTGCAGCTAATGAGCCCATACCTCGATAGCTCTTGTACTTAACACCATCAATCTCGATAAGTTCGCCAGGTGACTCTTGACAGCCTGCAAGCAACGAGCCAAGCATGACCGAGTTTGCACCGGCGACGATGGCTTTAACGATGTCACCTGAGTATTGAAGTCCGCCATCGGCGATTAATGGAATACCGGCTTTGCCGCAGGCTTTGGCCGCTTCCATGATCGCAGTAATCTGTGGAACGCCAACACCTGCAACTACCCGTGTTGTGCAGATTGATCCCGGTCCAACACCCACCTTTACAGCATCTGCACCAGCGTTAATCAACGCCTGTGCACCAGAGCGGCTTGCAACATTGCCCCCAATAACTTCAGTTGAGGGCGAAAACTTCTTTATCCGTGAAATCGCATCTAGCACTGCTCGGTGATGACCATGGGCGGTATCGACAACTACAACATCAACACCGGCTTCGATCAAAGCCTGCGCGCGGGCAAAGCCATCATCGCCCACACCAACTGCAGCTCCTGCTAAACCTACGTTTTTAACTAACTTCACATGACTCACCTGCTCATCAATCGGCAGGTTGCGGTGGATGATTCCAATCCCGCCAGCCTTAGCCATAGCGATCGCCATCTCTGATTCTGTAACTGTATCCATGGCAGATGAAACCAACGGAACTGCCAGTGAGATATTGCGAGTTAACTGCGTAGCCGTATCGACCTCAGATGGCACCACATCGGAAGCATCGGGAAGCAGAAGGACATCGTCATAGGTAAGGCCAAGCATCGCTATCTTCTCGCTATCACTCACTATGGGCCCCCTTCACAGGCGGGAAGTCTATCGGGGCTTTTAAAGCCCTACGGCACGCCCAATCTCTTGACAGGCCTGCTCTAAATCCTCAACAAAGGCGACATCGCTGCACTCATTGCGATCCCAGCCCGGTCCACCTAGCACGATCCGAGGGGCGGGGCGTACGTCAGGTAAGCCACGGAAGAATTCAGGTTGAGCGTTCTCTTTCAACTGTGCCCAGAGAAAGACTGCAGGTGGAGCCGAGCGAGAGACCATTGTCGATAGCGCTGCCATGGGGGTGCGTGCGCCTAAGTAGTGAGTTTTAATTCTGCGCTCTGCAAGTGCTGCCACAAGTGCGTGGAGTGCAAGGCAGTGAATCTCTTGGCCAACTGCGGCAAGAAGTACGGGCTGTGCATTGTGGGCTATCTTGATCTCCTTAATGCTATCTCTTAATACATTCTTGATAATCTCTGTAAGGAGATGCTCTGCTGCAATTCCCTTATCGGTCTCTTCCCAGGTCTTTCCTACTAAAATAAGCAGTGGGGCAATGACTTCCGACCATGACGAGACAACTCCATGTGCAGTTACATCTTTTTTCAATTCGCTTTCGGTAAAGGCGCTATCGCAGATTTGAACCGCTTTAAATACTGCGCTAACAAGCTCATCGCGCGATTGAAAACTATGTTTAATTTTCGCAAGGGGAGTTTTACCGTTATCGCTCTTAGCTATTTCAGCGGCTTGGCATGGTGCAACCCCTGTTGAGATCAAACGGCGCATCATCATCAATCGCGCCACATCCAGTGCACAGTAACGTCGATGAGCCCCCGCCTGGTGCTCAGATGGTCCTAAGCCATAACGGCGGTCCCAGGTACGAAGGGTGGCAGGGGCAACGCCCACGCGTCGGGCGGTGGCGGCTACCGTTAAGGGCTCCTCTGGGGCGGGCATGGCCCTATCTTTGCGCCAAGTGAGCCATCTCACCACCTGAAAACGCCATTTGAACAAGTTTTGGCGCGAAGGTACTTGAACAATCTATGGCGCGGTTGTAGATTATCGCCATGGCTGAACTATCACGATTACCCCGTCCCGTTGCAGATGAATGGGAGTGGCAGTACCAAGGTTCATGCCGCGATCTGCCATCAGAGATGTTTTTTCATCCAGATGGAGAGCGTGGTCCTCGTAGGCGTAACCGAGAAAATAGCGCAAAAGCAGTATGTGCAACCTGTCCTGTAATTGCCGCCTGCCGGACACACGCCCTTGCAGTACACGAGCCGTATGGGATTTGGGGTGGTCTATCTGAAGATGATCGCCTAACAATTATCGAGAAGATTCACAATTCAGATATCCCTGAGGCATCATAGATTTAACTCTCCTCCTGAGTTAAAGAAGAAACCCCACAGGGAAAATCTGTGGGGTTTCTTATCTAGTTTTATTAGTGAGAGTGTCCGCCTGGACCATGTGCGTGTCCACTGCCAGCGCTATCGGCAGGGGCTTCAGCTGGCTTTTCAAATACGACTGCCTCTGTTGTAATAAACATTGCAGCGATCGATGCAGCGTTTGCTAACGCCGCACGCGTTACCTTTACTGGGTCGATGACGCCATCTTTTGCAAGATCGCCATAGCTATCGGTTGCAGCGTTAAAGCCCTCGTTCGCCTTCATGGCACGGACCTTTGCAACTACTACGTAGCCCTCTAACCCTGCATTCTCTGCGATCCAGCGAAGTGGTTCATCACATGCCTTACGCACTAAACGAACACCAACTGCCTTGTCGCCGGCAAAGCCGAGATCGCCCTCTAGGACATCGGCTGAATGCACAAGGGCTGCGCCTCCGCCTACAACTATTCCCTCTTCAACTGCGGCGCGCGTTGCTGAGATCGCATCTTCTAAACGGTGCTTCTTTTCATTGAGTTCGACCTCAGTGTGTGCACCAACTTTAATAACGCAGACACCACCGGCTAGTTTTGCAACTCGCTCCTGTAGTTTTTCTTTGTCCCATGAAGAGTCAGAGTTTTCAATCTCTTTGCGCAGTTCATTAACGCGTGCAGCAACGGCTAGCTTATCTCCAGCACCTTCAACGATCGTTGTTGCATCCTTTGAGACCACGATTCGACGTGCACGTCCGAGATCTTCCAAAGTAGCTGCATCGAGTTTCATACCAACCTCGGCAGAGATAACCTGGCCGCCTGTGAGCGTTGCAATATCCTGCAACATCGCCTTACGACGATCTCCAAAGCCTGGGGCTTTTACACCGGCCGATGCAAAGACTCCCCGCATGCGGTTAACGACCAAGGTAGACAGGGCCTCACCCTCAATATCTTCAGCGATGATCAAGAGTGGCTTGGATGATGCCGAGACCTTTTCAAGGATGGGAAGTAGGTCAGCTAGCGCTGAGATCTTGCCGGCGCTGATGAGCACGTAGGCATCTTCTAGAATCGCCTCCATGCGATCTTGGTCGGTTACAAAGTATGGAGAGATGTAGCCCTTATCGAACTGCATTCCTTCGGTGAACTCTAAATCAAGTCCCGTTGTAGATGCTTCCTCAACGGTAATAACTCCATCTTTGCCAACTCTCTCAAAAGCCTCAGAGATTAACTCTCCAATGGCGCGATCTTGGGCTGAGATCGTTGCAACATCTGCAATCTGTGCTTTGCCGTTGACTGCAGTTGCTAATTCGCGCAGTTTTTCAGAGACTGCAGCAACTGCCGCTTCAATTCCAGCTTTAATCTCCATTGGCCGTGCACCCGCGGCTAAGTTACGGATACCCTCTTTGACCATTGCTTGAGCAAGAACCGTTGCCGTCGTTGTTCCATCACCGGCAACATCGTTGGTCTTAGTTGCAACCTCTTTGACTAACTGGGCGCCCATGTTTTCAACTGGATCAGAGAGTTCAATCTCTTTAGCAATTGTTACACCATCATTTGTAATGACTGGGGCGCCGAATGATTTAGCGATAACCACGTTACGGCCCTTAGGTCCAAGTGTTACCTTGACTGTGTCGGCGAGAATGTTGACGCCACGCTCCATCGCACGACGTGCGTGATCGTCGAATTGAAGAGACTTTCCCACTTACTTCTCGATTACAGCGAGAATGTCGCGAGCTGAGAGCACCAAAAGATCATCTCCGCCATACTTGATTTCAGTTCCGCCGTACTTGCTATACAAAACAACGTCACCGACTTTGACATCCATTGGAACGCGCACGCCATCATCAAAGCGACCTGGTCCGACGGCGATAACGACGCCCTCCTGTGGCTTCTCTTTTGCTGTATCTGGGATTACAAGACCCGATGCCGTCGTTGTCTCGGCCTCATTTGTCTTAATAACGATGCGATCTTCTAGTGGCTTAATTGCCATATACATAGCTCCTTTTGTGCGTTGTTTTCCTCGTGCGGGCCCGGGTTAGCAGTGTGGGCCCGTGAGTGCTAACGCAAGGGTATTAGGGCATATTCCCCACGGCAAATCGGCTAGAGCAGGCTCACAACCTCAACAGGTAGGCCAGAAAGGCCATCAAAGGCGATCGGGCTCGGGCTGCGACCGGCAGAGAGCATCAGAGCGCCGAGGGCGGCGACCATCGCCCCGTTATCGGTACACAGGGCCGGGGCTGGGATTCGAAGGTTGATGCCCGCCTTATCGCAGCGCTGCTCGGCTACGGCTCGAAGTCGTGAGTTGGCCGCTACCCCACCGGCGATGATGAGCGAGTTAATCCCAGAGCGCTTACACGCGGTGAGTGATTTAAGAAGTAAGACATCTACGACCGCCTCTTGGAAAGAGGCTGCAACATCGGCCCGCGCGTAATTGGGTGTGGCCTCTATATATCGAGCAACTGCAGTCTTTAATCCTGAGAAGGAGAAATCAAAAGGTCGTATCTGCCAATCATGCGAAGTTGTTAACCCCCGCGGAAAATCGATTGCCTCTGCCCCACCGCTTGTAGCTAAGGCATCGATTGCAGGTCCACCTGGAAAACCTAACTTCATAAGACGCGCGATTTTATCGAAGGCCTCACCTGCTGCATCATCCATCGTTGCACCGAGTTTTGTAATTGAACCGGTGATCTCATCAACTTGTAGCAGTGATGAGTGACCACCGCTTACAAGTAGTGCAATCGTTGGATCTAAAGGATTTGAATGTGTTAGCGAATCAACGCTGACATGGGCTGCTAAATGATTAACTGCAAATATTGGTTTGTTTAAACCAAGGGCCAATCCTGCGCCCGAGCCGATACCAACTAAGAGAGCGCCAACTAAACCTGGACCGGCAGTAACTGCGATCGCATCGACATCACTGAGTGAAATTTTGGCATCCTTTAATGCTTGGGCAAGCGTTGGCCCCATCGCCTCTAAATGCGCCCGACTTGCAATCTCTGGAACAACTCCGCCAAAGCGCGCATGCTCTTGTACGCTGGATGCAATGGTATTTGCTAACAATGTGCGGCCGCGCACGATGCCCACTGCCGTTTCATCGCAGGATGTTTCAATACCTAAAACGATTGGATCGCTCATGAAATCTCCTTGCGCATCACTAATGCATCAAGCCCAGCCCCGTAGTAATCCTTACGTGTAGAGACTGTGGAATAGCCCAGAGATTGGTAAAGAGCGATAGCGGCAGCGTTATCAACCCCGACCTCTAGCATCATGGCGTTGGACTCTTTGGCAATCGCCCAGTTCTCTAACCGTTCCATAAAGGCTTCGCCGATACCGGCCTTGCGGTGCTCGGGCAGAACCCCCACGGTTAAGACATCGGCCTCGACGCCAGGGGCTGGCGCCATGACGGCGGCGTAACCAATAATCTCGTTATCGCTATTGAGCGCGACTATAAAAAAATGTGTACGCGGAACCCCTTTGAACTCCTCTTTAAACTGACCTATCGACCATGGCGCATCGGCAAAGAGCTGCTTTTCCATAGAGGTTAAAACTGGAAGATCTAATGCCGTTGCATCGCGATAGATGATCATCGATCCACCGTTGCTACTGCATCTGGATGGCGTAGATAGATTGGCTCAGTGATATTTCCGGGTAAGTTAACGAATGATTTCATATCTGGAAAAAGATCGGCGTGCACTCGTGCACCATGAGAACTAACAACTGCCGGAAAATTAACGGCCGGCTCACCCATGCGAACACCATCTTTATATCTAGCCCAATAAACCTCTTTGCGACGTGCATCTATGGTGACAATAAAGTCAGCCTCATCAATCTGTGCAGCGATTGCATCTAATGAACACAGACCGCGAACTGGAATATTTCGGGCTAGTGCAAAGCTGCGCGCAAAGGCGATGCCGATACGTAGGCCAGTAAATGGCCCAGGTCCCATGCCAACAACTACCTCATCAACGCTGCGCCCGATAATGCCTTCCTGCACTAATGCAGGCAACGCCGGCCCATGCCCCGTTGCACCATCGCGATGAGCCTTCCAAATCAAAGCTCCGTTTTCAATGAGGGCGACAGATGTGCGCAATGTGGATGTATCGATAGCTAACACCGTGCTCATAGAGAAAAACCTGCCCAGCGTGGGCCAACTGGTGTGATTTCGACTTTTCGCACATCTTCACTTCGATCAATTACTATCTCAAGTCGATCCTTGCTCAACCTTGCAGATTCAGCGCCACCCCACTCGATCAAGGTAATGGAGTCGGCGATATCTAGATCTAAATCCTCGAGGTAGAGGCTGGGGTTTTCTGTATCTATAAGGCGGTATAGATCGACATGAATAAATGGCGTTGCAGCTTTGTGAACCCGCGAAATAACAAAGGTAGGCGATGTGACTCCTGTAATCCCAAGTCCTGCACCAACCCCCTGGGCCAAGAGGGTTTTACCTGCACCCAGTGGGCCATTTACAAGCAGAAGATCACCAGCGATTAAATGAGCCGATAGTTGCACACCCAACTGGTGCATCTCTTGGGCACTGGCAACGGTAATCACCGTCTAAGAGTAAGGCAGATTAGGCCAAACTCTTGAACCAATCCAGTGAATCAGGGTTAGCAAGAGAGTCACGATTTCTCACCTCGCGGCCATTAATAATATCTGTGACTGCAAGCTCAACTAATTTATTTGATTTTGTACGTGGCAGATCTGGAGCAACAATTATCAAGTCGGGTACATGCCGTGGGCTTGCTTGCGTACGTAAAGCTGATCTGATCTCGCCCTCGAGCTCTTTATTAAACTCTTGGCCAGCCCTTATAACTACAAATAAAATTACGCGGGTGTCATTTTCCCAGTCTTGAGAAACAGCCATAGATTCTTGGATCTGCCCAAAACTCTCCACTACTCTATAAATCTCCGACGTCCCTATACGAACACCTTTGGAGTTAAGGGTCGCATCACTACGGCCGTGCAAGATAAATCCACCAGTGTGCGATTTGGAAGCAAAGTCTCCTTGTTTCCAGACGCCTGGAAAACCTTGAAAGTATGCGGCTCGGTACTGGGCATGATTTGAATCCCCCCAAAATCCAATCGGCTTTGATGGGAATGCGACCGTACAGACAAGTTCGCCTTTTTCATCTATCGCAGCACTTTGACCGTTAGCATTAAAAACATCGGTAGCCATTCCAAGACATGGGCCCTGTAGTTCTCCACGGTATACAGGCTGTGTAGGAACTCCTGCCAAAAAAGAACCGCAGATATCGGTTCCGCCAGAGATTGAAGCGAGGTGTACATCAGATTTAATAGATGAGTAGACATAATCAAAGCTCTCCGGTGAGAGAACCGATCCTGTAGAGGCAATTGTTCTAATCGTTGAAAGATTGTGGCTCTTTGCTGGCACTAAACCCTCTTTGTGTGCCGAGTCGATGAACTTGGCAGAAACTCCCAAGAAATCAAGTTTTTCATCGCGTGCTAAATCAAAGAGCCGTGTTGGAGTTGGTGACATTGGTGCTCCATCAAATAAAACGATGGTTACCCCGCGACCAAGGGCCATAGTTAGCCAGTTCCACATCATCCAGCCACAGGTAGTAAAGAAGAAGATTTTATTTCCTGCAGATATATTGAGCTGATACAACATCTCAGTTTGTGCCTTGAGCATAACGCCGGCACCGCTGTGCGTAATGCACTTTGGCTTTCCAGTTGTTCCCGATGAGAAGAGCACGAAACCTGGATGATCAAATGGCAACTGTTCAAAATGGCTCACAGCGCCAATAAATGGCTCAATCCATCGATCAAACTCTTTTGTATATACAGTTTTCATTACAGTCGGAAGAAGTTTTCCAATCTTCTTAGATTTCTCTACGCAATCAAAGAGTTTTCCATTGTATTGGTATTCATCGGTAGCCAATAAAATCTTTGGCTCAATCTGTCCGAATCGATCCTGCACTGCATGTGGAGCAAAATCAGGGGAAGCGGTAGAGACAATGGCTCCAATACTTAGTGCACCGAGGCTGTAAATAACTGTTTCAATTACATTGGGAACCCAAGCAACGGCTCGATCGCCTACACCTAGACCTTCGGCCCGCATCGCTGCAGCCGTTGCCGCAACTTTAAGTCGTAACTCTCTCCACGTTATCTCGCTGCGTGAACCATTTTCTAAAATTGAAACTATGGCGATATCTTCAGGCTTACCTTTTGAAAGTAGATTCTCTGCCACATTCAGGCGCGCATCGCTAAAGAACGTACTAGATATGAAGTCCACACCTGGGGAATAGAAATCTGAGCCCTTGTTCCCAATAACTCCTAGATCATCCCAGGCTTGAGACCAAAACTGCCCTGGATTCTTGATTGACCACGAATGTAACTGCGAGTAAGAATCAAATCCCTTCGCTCTCTGTAATCTTTCAAGCGCGCTAACCCCTGTAAGTGTAGGTTCCCAGAGTTTTTGACTCATCACTATTTGCGAGAAATCGCTTTCAGGCGGAGCCGATAGTAAGCACCCGATAGCCCACCAGGTGAGAACATAACGATAAAGATGAAGATTAACCCGAGCAGTAAGGCCAGCTCGGCGATTGGTCCACCGATCCAGTATGGAATTGAGTTAAAAGACTCCTGTTGAGTTAAATCCTGCATACGAGTTGAGGCAAATGCATAGAAGACTCCATCTAGTACTGCTCCTGATCGAGTTGTCGGGCTAGCGAGGGACAAGCCCTCTTAACCCTAAATCTATAGGTTTGGAGCTCAAATGGGAAAGTGGCTCTAGTTTCGTTTTGATTACTTTTACCTCTGGCCAGTGAACTTGGGTACCTGAACTCATAAAAGTTTGGATTTGCAGGAAAGCAAGGGCAGACTTGCTCTCATGTCGCTGCCTACCGAGAAGTTTGAAATACCGGTTGATGGTGACTTTTGAGAATAAAGAGGCATACCGTGAATACGGGAAAGCACAACCTGCTTTTGCTAAAGGGTGGAAACAGGTTTAGATGAGTATGTTGATTACGATCTTCACAGAGAAGCACCACATATGAAGGTGGCAACCAATCCGCAAACAGTTAAAGATGATTCGCGGGATTTATTTGGAGATGATCTGATTGTTCCTTCGCTTCAAAGGTTGAAGAAGAAATCTCTTTTCATCAAGGCAGAACGTGGCTTACCAAATGAGGAGAATAGTCTCTACCCGATGGCAGTGCTTGACATGGTTCTACCGCAGTACCCAAAGCTAAAACTTGAAATCCTCGCCGATTGCAACCACTACGACATGTTCTTTAAGGAATCTGGTGCTGAAAAGGTTGCCACAATCATCTATGGAGATCGCTCATGAGTCTTAAAGGAAAACGTGCACTTATCACCGGTTCATTTCAAGGAATCGGCCTAGGAATTGCCACCTCTCTTGCCGCGGAGGGCACAGCGATTGTTTTACACGGCTTAGCCGATGAGGCCACTATCGCCAAGGCCGAAAAAGCAGTTCTTGATGCAGGTGCTGCAAAGGTCGAATCCTACCTCTCTGATTTGCGAGATGTCACAGCCACTGAAAACTTAATTGCAAAGATTTTGGCTAATGGTCCTGTAGATATTTTGTGCAATAACGCAGGTATTCAACACACTGCAACTATTGAAAACATACCACGTGAAAAGTGGAATGAGATTATCGCCGTCAATCTCTCATCTTTCTTTGACACCATGCGGCTATTGCTTCCACAGATGAAGCAGCGAGGTTACGGTCGCGTTATTAACACCGCATCTGTGCATGGATTGGTTGCATCAATGGAAAAAGCCCCATATGTTTCTACAAAGTATGGAGTTATAGGTTTAACAAAGGTTGCAGCACTTGAATGTGCAGCCCTTGGAACGGCAGAAACTGGTGGCGTAACAGTAAATGCGATCTGCCCTGGATGGGTAGAAACGGCTTTGATTGAGCCTCAAATTCAGGCAAAGGCAGATCTACACGACGGAGATCGACAAGCAGGCATTGCGGACTTACTCGCAGAAAAACAGCCATCACGTCGCATGTCGACACCCTCTGAAATTGGCGCGATTGCCGTATTCCTCTGCTCAACGGCAGCTCATAACATTACTGGGGCTGCAATTCCAGTCGATGGTGGATGGACGGCTCAATAATTACATTCTTACAAGTAAAAGCGGGACCAGATTTCTCTGGCCCCGCTTTCACGTAAGCTCGAACTACATCCTTACTGGTTGTGGTACTTAAGCCATGGAGCACGAAATTGGGAATCGAGATAGATATTCCCCGCCTTTGTAATAGCCGAGTGCAGCGGAAGCTTTCCAGTTTTGGAAGCATGTACCAAAGTCTTTGCCACCAGTAAAAACTGTGCCGTGGTGAAGTTACAGTGGTTTGTACCCGGTGCCGCAGGTGTGGTTGTTATTGGAGAACCTGCACTGCTAAAGGTTGTGTAGCCCTTAGAAGGCGTGATGGACCAAAAAGTTACCAGCTTTTTAACCGGGGCAACATAACTTCTGGTTGACTTATACTTAGCAATGGCAGCTAACTTTTCATTAGCAAACTGCTCTGCATAAATATCAACAATGCGTTGTACAGCGCCCGCTGGTGTAATTGGATCGGCCACACCAGTCAACAATACGGTTGGGACGTTGATCTTTCCCGTGTTGACATGAAGTGCGTTCAACTTCGCAATTGCTCCAGCGTTTCCAACAATCCGTGGTGCTCCTGGATTAGCCGGTGATAATGCGCCTAGCATTGCATTGATTACTGCGTTACCAGAGAGCGCAGCGTTAAAGATAATGCGTTCATCTTCGACGCGAGCGGCGTAATCTGTCTTTGTATTATCAAAGCTAACACCGCCGGTTTGAAGTTCAACATCCTGTGTTGCAAGAATTGCAAGAATTGCAGCATTTGTTCCATTCTCAAGGATTGCAAGCGCAGGGCTAACTGCCAATGGGAATGTGAGCTTCAAAGCACCCTCTGGGCCAGAGACTGAATCAAAGTGGGCAGATTGTGTTGGAACGCCAGCCATTAAGCCAAGTAGCAAGAGTGCGCTTCGCACAGGTATACCGGCAGCTGCAAGTGATTTACCTGTTGCAGATGATGTATCTGGCCAAGCACCAGTTGAAATTCCTGCGCTCAGTTTGCTCATAACAGTCAAGACTTTGATGATATCTCCAACGGATTGAGCATTTCCTGCAGCACCTGCTGCGTAGTCACTACCTTTAATCGATGGATCAAAGAGAGTCTTAAGACCCCATAGGAAATCTCCAGCCATTGTTAATTCAGCGGCCAAAGAGTCTGCCATGCACAGAGGAGCAGCTGCGCTAATAAGCTCTGGGTGCTTCTCATTGAGGGCCTGAGTGATAAATCCACCCAGAGAACTTCCCCACGCAATTACTTTCTTTGTGTTTGGGAACTGCTTCTTAAAAGTATCGATTAACTCAACATTTGTCTTTATCGCCGAATCAGCATTCCAGCCTTGACGAGCAAAGCCCGAACCCATGATTGCGATTCCTTGACTAAAGAAGTATGTAGCTACAGCGACATTTCCTCCAGGGACTGGCTCTGGAGTATTGGTGATTTTATACCCTCCAACTAGTGGTACTCCCGCTGGAATATCGATGTTGTAACGATATCCATGTGAGTACAAAGCGACGGTTCCATTGAAGTTTGCAGGAACCGACATTGCATACGGTGCGCCATCAGATGTAACACCGACGCAGGATTGAATCGGAACTTTGCCATCACACGCAGGGGCAGCATTTGCTGCAACTGGGATAGAAACAATAACTCCTGTTACGAGTGCGGTTGCGCTAAGAAGTGCAACTAAACGTTGTTTTCTCATTAGTTTGGTAATCCCTTCGCTGGCATTGCAGGGCGCTTGTATGTTGATTTAACAACGGCGCCTGTTCCTGAATCAGTTGTGTATGTGACATAGGTTCCGCCGATTGGAGCAAGATCACCTGTTGGTGAGTACTTTCCAACCCAGTAACCGGTGAGACCAACATGGCTTGTCTTTGAGTAACCAGTTGGAACCAATGCAGAACTTGCAAACGTTGCACCTTTGCTATCGATTGCTGCCATCAGAGATTTACGTTTTGGATTAGCCCCGGCTGCCTTAAGGGCTTGTGCCGTCATGAAAGCGCTATTCATTCCCAGTAGAACGTTGAGATCAAAGGGTGATCCAGGAACTGCCTTTGCATAGAGATCTGAGAAGAGTTTGATGTACTCATCGTTTAGATCTGTTGTTGCTGGAACTGATGAGAATCCGATTGCGTTGTAAAGCACACCGGCAGGTACTCCAGTTAACTTAATTGTTGTCGCATCTCCACCGACTGAGCCAAGCATCCACTGTGGTGCGTATTTCAACACGGCCGCAGTTCCAAGCATCGCTGAGGTTGCACTTGATACCGCAAAGAGGATAACAACATCGGCCTTGGCTGCCTTGAACTTAGTAATCCAGCCTGCCGCTGCCGCTGCACTCTGTGAGCCAGATGCATAACCAACCGTGACTGCGAAGTTTACGCCCGCAGTTTTAAAGCCTGCGAGAGCATCAATACCAAAGTCATCATCTTGATAGAGCAGACCAATCTTCTTGCCTGCGAAGTTTTCTTTAATGTACTCGCCCATAATCTTTGCTTCCATTACATAAGAAGGTAGGATTGTGTAGGTCGTTGGATACTTCTTAATATCTGCAAATCCACTAAATCCCGTGTTAATAAAGAGCACTGGTACCCCGCGCCTAGCTGGATTGACTGAAGAGGCAACGGCCTTTACATTTGCAGTTCCGAGAGGTGCTAGAAGTGCCATGACCTTATCCTTTAAAATAAGTTCATTGGTCCTTGCAACTGCTTCGGTCGGCACGTAGCGATCATCTTTAACAATCAAGGTGATTTTGCGACCATTTACTCCGCCATTTGCATTCAGATAATCGAAGTATGCCTTCGCTGCGCCTGGGATCTTGTTGTAACCAAGGGATGCTGCCCCAGTCATCGGCAGGGTCATACCCAGCTTAATCTGGGATCGGCTCACGCCAACGTGGGCCGCATGCGCCGGGATTGCAGTTGCTACCAGGCTTGCCACGGCAAGCACCGTAGAAACTGAGATAAGTTTCTGACGATTCATTGCTTTCATGTGTTTCCTTCCATTGAGGGTTTGGAGAGTACTTTAACTCTTTTTATTCACCGCCCGCTTGGCAGCGCGTGCATGATGTTGTTCAACAGGTCCATTTGGTACAAATAGAACAGTTAGAATCAACAGTACACTCACTATCAAGCCCGGCAAATTCGTCGTGACATTCTCAGAGCTACCGATGCGATGGGCCACCACATCGGCAATCTCTGGGATCGCCACCAGCGTCACTGCCCCAATCATGACCCCTGAGAGGGTGCTTACACCAGAGAGAACCGCCCCAGCAAGGAGTGAAAAAGACAGGGCGAGAGGGAAGGCGCTGGGTGAAACGGTGCCAATTGTCATAGAAAGTAGGGCTCCAGCAAGGCCAGCTATGCCGGCACTCAGTGTGAAGGCTAGAATTTTAGAGCGAGCTGTGTTAATTCCAGATAACTGAGCGGCAACCTCATTGCTACGACCGGCACGCCAGTTACGTCCATAACGAGATCGCAAAATATTGCTCAGAAGCCACATAGAGATGAGGGCGGTCAGGGCGGCGATCCAGAAGAACCATTTATATTGAGTGAAATCATCACCTAGGCGTTGCGGTGGGTAGCCAACATCAAATGAGATGCCCTGCTCTCCACCTAAAACCTCAAATTGGTTTGCTAGAGATGGTAACCCAATAGCAAGAGCCAGTGTAGTACCGGCTAAGTAGGGACCCGATAACCGGGCAGCGGCGCTACCTAAAAGTGCACCGGCGATTGCCGTGGTGATAACTGCAACAAAAAAAGTAAGAACAATTGGCATGTGCAGTTCGTTACGTGCAACGGCGGCACTATAGGCACCGACTGCCATGAGAGCGCCATGACCTAGAGAGACTTGACCTGAGTATCCAGTCAATAAAATAAGTGAAGAGATAGCGATTACATATACTGCAACAGAAGCACCTTGATATACGCGTAGTTCATCAACTTGATTACCGAGTAAGAATAATAAAAAGCCAAAGAATATGAATAAGCCTATGTGTTTTGAATTCTTAGATTTATGCACGGCGTCCCGCCCTTGCTCCAATAATTCCTTGAGGGCGAATAAATAATACGATTAAGAGAATAATGAATGGTACGATGAAAAAAAGACTTGTATTGACATATATAAGAACAAATGCAATAACAATGCCTAAAAACATTCCGCCAATCACTGCACCAAGCAAGCTGTCAAGACCACCAATAACTGCAGCAATAAAACCAGAGACTAAGAGCAGTGCAAATTCAATTGAATCGGGAGAGAAGTTTCCATTTCCATTGACCGTCTGAAAGATGCCTGCAACTGCACCTGCGGCCCCAGCAAGAGCCCAACCAAGGGTTCGAATTAGATCAACATGGACCCCTGAAAGCCTTGAAATTTCAGGGGCATAGGCCGAAGCACGTAAAGACAAACCCAAATTAGTGCGCTGAAAGAGCAGGCTCAGAAGTGCCATCAAAACAAGTGTTATAATTAAAATCAAAAGTTTTAATGGGGAAAAGACAAGTGTTTCTCCATTGAGGGTAAAACCCATATTAGAAACTGGTGGAAGAATTCTTAAATCTTGACCGCCCCAAATCATTGCAATAACTGAGCGAATTAATCCCAATAATCCAAGGGTTGCAATTATCGGTGCGACGGCTGCGATGGGGCCAGTGGATGCATGTTTAACCAATAAGCGCATTAAAATTACTTCTACCAGTGCGGCGAAAAGTGCTCCCCCTAGCATTGCAACCGGAAGAGCAATCCAGAATGAACCGAACCGAGTAACTGCTTCATAACCTATATATGTTGAAAGTAGTGCCATGCCTGCTTGTGCAAAGTTAACAACTCGAGTGCTGCGCCAAACTAAAACAAATGCGATTGCCATCAGTGAATAAATAGATCCTGCCGTTATGCCAATTAAAATAGTGTTTAGTAGTTGCATGATTAATACCCCAAATACGCTGCGCGCACAGCAGGGTTGACCATGAGTGCATCGGCGTGATCGACGGCGACAACTTTTCCAAGGTTTAAGACTATTCCTAAATCTGCGATCTTAAGTGCACCGACCGCATTTTGTTCAACTAATACAATGGTTATTCGCATGGAAGTCGATAGGTCATGTATCTTCTGAAAGATCTGTTCGACGACTAAAGGTGCCAACCCTAGAGATGGCTCATCAAGCAATAATAATTGGGGTTTTGACATTAATGCACGGCCAATAGCCAACATCTGGCGCTCTCCGCCCGATAAGGTATCGGCTCTCTGGCTCAATCTCTCGCCTAAGCGAGGAAAAGTCGTAACGACCTGCTCTAGCGAACTACTTAACTCATTTTTATTTCGACGCCAGATTGCGCCTAACTCGAGATTCTCTTTGACGGTTAACTCTGGAATCACCGATTTTCCCTCAGATACATGTGAAATCCCGCGGCGGACTAAGTTTTCAGGTTTTTCATCCAGGATAGATTCACCCATCCAGCTCATCTTTCCATGGCTGGGTTTATTCAAACCAGAGATGGCTCTTAGCAAAGTAGTTTTACCCGCACCGTTCGATCCAATAATCGCTGCTAACTTTCCAGTAGGAACTGCTAGAGATACTGAGTTGATGGCACAGATTGCGCCGTGATGAATTGTTAGGTTGGAGATATTGAGCGACATTTAGGCACCCGTTCCTAAATATGCAGCGATTACAGCTGGGTCTCGGCGAACACTCTCAGCGCTACCACTTGCAATCACTTCGCCGAAGTTAAGAACATATAGTTTGCTGCATACGTTCATTACAACATCCATGTGGTGTTCGACTAAAAGTACAGACATCTGCGAACTTAAATTGTGGATCAGTGAGTTCAACCACTCTATATCGTGTGTGCCAAGTCCGCCTGCAGGTTCATCGAGCATAAGAATCTTAGGTTCGCTGACAAGGGCGCGTGCAATTGCTACACGTTTAGTATCTGGATACGAGAGTGTATTGGCACGGCGATTAGCTAAGGTTCCGGCATAAACACGGTCGAGTGCTACTCGTGCTCTATCACGAATTCTATTTTCATCTTTCGTATTACGCCCAAGAGCAGCAGAAATTAAACCTGTTTGTGCTAAATGTTGGGCGCCAACCATGACGTTTTCTAAAACTGTAAGCTCTGGAAATAATCCAACGCCTTGTAATGTGCGGGCAATATTTAGATCTACTAAATTATCGGTGCGCGGAAAATCTCGCTTTTCTCCCTCGAGAAAAAAACTACCTGTATCTGGCTTTACTAATCCACAGAGTGCGTTAAATAAAGTTGTCTTACCCGCGCCATTTGGACCTATGAGTCCAACAACCTCGTTCTTAGCTATTTCAAGATAGACATTACTCAGGGCGCGTAGTCCGCCAAAAGAGATGGATACTTCTTCGACTCGCAGCGCTGAGGTATTAGTAGACATGAGGTGCGTAGATTCTAGAGACCCGAGGGCCAATTCGTGTCACTATCTCATAGTTGATACTGCCAGAGGCCGCGCCCCAATCATCGGCCGTGTACTCACCATGCGAGCCATCGCCAAAGACTATGACCCAGTCCCCGCTGGCCGCCTTTGAATCTGGACCTAAATCAACAACAAATTGATCCATCGATACTCGCCCGATTATCGCTGCTCTCTGACCATCAATAAATACTCCAGCGCCCTGTGCGATGCGTGGAATTCCATCGGCATATCCCATTGCAACAACGCCAAGAAGTGTTTGCGAGGTAGTAACTGCCGTTGCACCATAGCCAACTGGTAATCCTTTAGATACTTCTTTAACAAGATGTAGCTTTGCGCGCAGCTGCATTGCAGGTTTTAATCCTAGGCTCTTGCTATCTCCTAACATCTTTATATCTGGTGATAATCCATACATGGCAATGCCGGCTCGCACCATAGTAAATGCTGCGCTGTGGTTTTTCAATATTGCTGCAGAGTTAGAAAGGTGTTTAAGAGGCGGGTTAATACCGATTGCCGCTAAGTCGGCAATCATTGTATTAAAGCGCGCAAGTTGATCACTATTCTGTCTCTGAGTGGGCTCATCTGCTCGGGCAAAATGTGAAAAAACTCCAACTACTTCAACTTGTGAGAAATCCAACTCTAACAACTCATCCCATTCATCCAAAAAACCACCGCGAGTCATACCGGTATCGAGCTCGATATGGATGCGCATCTTTGACTTTAATCCACTTATCTCTTTAAAGGCGGCGATGGATGAGACGGCTACATCTATATCGTGGCTGCGTGCAGATCGAAAATCAGATCCTGGGGGAAGTAGCCAGGCCAGAATAGGAATCTGTATGCCATGGGTACGAAGTGCAATAGCCTCTTCCAGGAGAGCCACACCTAGCCAATCAGCGCCAGATTTCTCGGCAATTAATCCAGTTTCAACTAAACCATGTCCATAAGCATCGGCTTTGACTACGGCCAATAAATCAACTCCACTAAGGGTTTTGAGCAGAGCGATATTAGATGCGATCGCGCTGGCGTCAATGCGTGCCTCTGCCCGATGCTCCATTAGCGCCTCTGAATGATTACCACAGCAGATGCAATGCCGGCATCGTGTGAGAGTGATAGATGCACATCTGCGCCATCGATTAAATCGGCGATAGCCCCCCGAAATAAAAAAACTGGCTTTCCATTTTCTAAATTTAAAATCTCGGCATCATGCCACGCTAAACCCTTTTGAGCACTTAAAGCTTTGACTAGCGCCTCTTTGGCGGCAAATCGGGCGGCAAGGGATGCAACAGGTTTGGTGCGCTCTGCCGGAGTAAAGAGTTTTTCAACAAGGCCTGGCGTGCGATCGAGTGAGGATTTGAAGCGCTCAATATCTACGACATCGATGCCGATTCCATCAATCATGGCGATGAGTCTAGTGCAGTTGGCTCTTTGAGGGAACGTAGCGATCTAGCGCAATGACTGCTACCAATAATGCGCTTCCAATAAAAAGGCCGCCCAATAAATCTGTGAACCAATGTGTATGACGAATGAGTGAAACGATACAAATAGTCAGAGAAATAGTAACTACTCCTGCAGTTGCAAGACGTCCCTGAAACCTGTTTACATGGGCATATCGATAAATTAAATAGGCCAAGATCCCCCATGATAAAACGGCGTTAGATGCATGTCCGCTTGGATAGGACATACCGCCTGCATGCAATAAATCAAAACCATCACGGGGTTTTGTACGCCCCAAAAATAATTTAGCCGTTCCGACAACTAGATTTAGAGCTAAGAGTGAAAGCAGGGCGAGATTGAGGGGGCGCCAAGTTTTGAATCTATAGGCGATAAAAACCGCCGATAATAAAAGAGTGGTTGCAGTTAATCCACGCAGACCTAAATCATCAAGGCGACGCAGGATAAAACCCGCAAAACCAGCAAACTGTGGCTTGGATTGACTGTTGATCTCTTCGTCATAGGCCACCAGTGGACCATTAGTCATCACTTGTTGAGTAATAAAGAGAAATCCAACGAGCAGTAAAATCGACCAACGTAGTGCGCGATTCATCTGCGCATGGCGGTTTTCTAAGAGTCTTTGCATTATTCAACCGTGACGGATTTAGCCAAGTTTCTAGGCTGATCAACATCGTTACCACGTGCAAGCGCCATTTCATAGGCAAAGAGCTGTAATGGAACCGTTGCAAGTATGGGCTGTAAGAGTGCGGGCACAACTGGAATGCGAATAATGTGTTCAGCTCCTTCAATATTTGCGCCCTCTTCGGTGATCACAATAACCCGTGCACCACGGGCTTTGACCTCTTGGATGTTGCTTAACATTTTTTCATTGAGTCCATGTTCATCTCCTACAGGCAGGATTGCAATCACGGGTGTCCCGCTATCGATTAAAGCGATTGGGCCATGCTTGAGCTCACCACCGGCAAAGCCTTCGGCGTGAATATATGCAAGCTCTTTTAGTTTAAGTGCGCCCTCTAGCGCTACGGGATATCCAATATTTCTACCCAGGAATAGAACGATGTTGTTGTGAGCAAAAGTTCGGGTCAACGCTCGCAGTGGTTCAGCGGTCTGAAGTATCTGTTCAATCTTTCCTGGAAGCTCTAAAAGTTCGTTGTATAACTCTTCAACCTGCACATCTTTAAGTGCTCCATTTATTTGTGCCAGATGCAGGCCGATTAAATAGACGGCGATTATCTGAGTTAAAAAGGCTTTAGTTGAGGCAACGGCTATCTCAGGCCCGGCGTGGGTGTATAAAACCGCGTCAGATTCGCGTGGGATAGTTGAAGAGTGTGTGTTACAGATTGCAAAAACTCGAGCCCCCGCCGACTTTGCATGGCGAAGGGCCATCAACGTATCCATCGTTTCACCTGATTGAGAGATTGCAATTACTAATGTCTGGGGATCTACAATCGGGTCGCGATAGCGATACTCACTAGCAATTTCGACCTCTACTGGAATCTTAGCCCATTTTTCGATCGCATATTTTGCAAGCATTCCCGCGTGGTATGCAGTACCGCATGCAATCACCGTTATCTTCTTTAATGCACGGATCTCCTCGATACTCATGTGTAGCTCATCTAAAACTATCTGCTTGTTATCACTCAAGCGGCCAATTAAGGTATCGGCAACGGCCTTAGGCTGTTCAAATATCTCCTTGAGCATAAAATGGTTGAACCCGCCCTTTTGCGCTGCCGTTGCATCCCATGAGATCTCATACTCTTTTGGAACGATTACCGCACCTTTTAGATTGGTAATGACAACAGATGTCGGTGTCATTGTTACTACCTCATCTTGTCCAAGCTCAATGGCGCGCTTGGTGTAATCGATAAAGGCTGCAACATCTGAGGCCATGAAGTTTTCGCCCTTACCAAGGCCAACAACCAATGGTGAGTTGCGGCGAACACCTACGACTACATCTGGATTATCGGCATGAATTGCAACCAAAGTAAATGAGCCGCGAAGCAGCTTAACCGCATCGCACATCGCGCCGGCTAAATCACCTTTGTGCTCTTTACGAAGATCGCTCAATAGGTGTGCAACTGATTCGGTATCTGTCTCTGATGAAAACTTATGACCGCGTGCCTGCAGTGTTGCTCGTAGCTCTGAATAGTTCTCAATAATTCCATTGTGAATCACCGCTAACTTGCCATCATTATCAACGTGGGGATGAGCATTGCGATCGGTAGGCCCACCATGTGTAGCCCATCGGGTATGACCGATTCCAGAGTGCACAGTTGGAAGCGATGCATCTAATGCGTTTTCAAGATTTGAAAGCTTTCCAGCCTTCTTCTCAATGAAGAGGGTCCCTGGCGTTCCAAGTGCGATTCCGGCAGAGTCGTAACCCCGGTATTCCAGCCGGCGAAGCCCCTGAATTAAAGGAAGCGCTGCAGATTGTGGTCCGCTATAACCCACAATTCCGCACATATCTAATTACCCCAGTTCGCCCTTGACTACATCTGCAAGTGATCTAGCAATATCTTCGGCAAGGCTATCACTGGCCGCCTCAACCATGACTCTAACAAGGGCTTCGGTTCCAGATGCTCTAAGAAGTACTCGTCCACTATCTCCTAGTCGCTCTTGGGCATCGAGTACTGCAGCAGAAATTACCGTCGATGAATCGAGTCTGCTTCTATCTACATCTTTAACATTGATGAGCACCTGGGGGAAGCGCACCATCGTTGCCGCTAACTCTTGCAGGCTCTTTCCTGTACGCACAATCTCTTGTAGTAACTGCAGAGCAGTTAAAATCCCATCGCCAGTATTTGCTATATCGCGCATGATGACATGACCTGATTGCTCCCCACCTAATGAGAAATCATTGGCAATCATATTTTCTAATACATAGCGATCTCCGACCGAGGTAGTTACAACCTTGATACCCGCATCTCTCATCGCATGCATGAACCCCAAATTACTCATGACTGTTGCGACAACGGTGTTCGCCTTTAACTTACCTCTAGCTTTGAAACCTCTAGCTAGAATCGTGAGGATATGGTCGCCATCGATCTCATTTCCTGCAGCATCAATAGCTAAGCAACGATCTGCATCTCCATCATGGGCGATACCAACATCTGCGCCCTCTTTGATAACCGCTGCACGCAGTTGGTGAAGATGCGTTGATCCGCACTCCTGATTGATATTCCAGCCATCTGGATGATTAAAGATTGCGACAACTTCTGCACCTGCCTGGCGGTAGACCTGCGGAGCTACGAAGGATGATGCGCCATTTGCGCAGTCAACAACTACTTTCAAGCCTTTAATCGGGGTTTGAACCGAGGCTAAAAGATGCTTTAGATAGCGCTGCGTTGCACTCTTATCGTCAATTGCTCTACCAACTCCACGCCCGGTTGGCCGCTTCCACTCCTCACCCATGCGCGCTTCAATACGGGCTTCGATTGCATCATCTAACTTGCCGCCACCGCGTGCAAACAATTTGATTCCATTATCGGGCATTGGATTATGTGATGCGCTAATCATTACGCCAAGATCAGCACGTGATTCAGCGACTAAATATGCAATAGCAGGGGTTGGTAACACACCAACGCGATAAACATTAATTCCAGCACTTGTTAAGCCTGCGACAACGGCAGCTTCTAAGAACTCCCCCGATGCCCGTGAATCCTGTCCAACGATTGCAGTTGGCTGATGATCCTTATTAGATGAGCTTTCGACTAGGACATGTGCAGCTGCCACGCATACATCGAGTGCAATTTCAGCGGTGAGATCAGAGTTGGCTACGCCACGGATTCCATCGGTACCAAAGAGTGCCATTGGAACTCCTCTACTTCAATATGGATTAGCGCTTGCTGTATTGAGAACGCTTGCGCGCCTTCTTAAGGCCGTACTTCTTGCGCTCGATAACACGTGCATCACGTGATAAGAATCCAGCCTTCTTGAGCGCTGGACGGTTTGCCTCTTCATCGATTTGATTCAAAGAGCGTGCAACACCAAGGCGCAGAGCGCCGGCTTGGCCAGATACTCCGCCACCGTTAATACGTGCAAAGACATCGTACTGGTGTTCAGCACCTACTGTGCGAAAGGGTTCGGAGACTGAATGTTGGTGAACCTTATTAGGAAAGTAGTTCTCAAGAGTTTTACCGTTAATGATCCATTTGCCGGTTCCTGGAGTTAGGCGAACACGTGCAACAGCCTCTTTACGACGACCTGTGCCACCACCTGGGGCTTTAATCGCCGGGCGGTTGGTTGCAGCCGCTGGAGTAGCAGATGTAAATGAAGTAGGGAGCTCATCCTCATCTAGATCTGTAAAAGTAGTGTTCTCTGACATTTGCATCCCTTACTTCACGATTTGTGAAACTTGTTCGAAGACATATGGCTTTGGGGCTTGTGCTGCATGTGGATGATCTGGTCCAGCATAAACTTTTAACTTTGAGGTGATATCGCGACCAAGACGATTCTTAGGAATCATTCCCTTAATCGCCCTCTCAACGGCGCGTGTTGGGAACTTTTCAATAAGCTCGCCGTAGATAGTTGATGTTAAACCGCCTGGAAAACCTGAGTGTTGGTGTGACCACTTCTGCTTTGCCTTCTTACCTGACAATGCGATCTTCTCTGCGTTGATGATGACGACGAAGTCGCCCATGTCCATGTGTGGGGCAAATGTTGGCTTGTGCTTTCCACGAAGAAGAATGGCGGCATGCGTTGCAACACGGCCCAGAACTACATCCTGGGCATCGATAAGATGCCACTCACGGAGCGCATCACCGGCCTTTGGACTATATGTACGCACGCTCTTGCCTACCTTCTTTTTCGAGTTATTTCTTCAAGCGCCCTTAAAGAGCGCAGAGGAGTAAGGGTACCCGTGCGCGGGGCACGGGTCAAAACCAGCTATATCTAGCTCCTAAATCAAGCCTGCTCTGGGTATTGAACATGGACAAGGGTGAGGCCACGTCCTTCAAAGACCAGAGAGTCGGGAACTCGCTCTTTGTTGGCCAACATCGCAGCGATCCAGTCAAGGCTATAGCGCCCTTCGGCCACACATACAACTGCGCCCACTAAGTTGCGCACCATTGAATAACAAAATGCATCGGCGGCGATCTGTGCGATGAGATAACCATCCCTATCGCGAATCCAGTCAAAGCGCAGAAGGTTTCGCACCGTTGTTGTACCGTCACTGAACTTACAGAAGGCGGCAAAATCATGTTGGCCAATCAAAAGAGCACTCGCCGTATTTAAGATATCGACATCTAGTTGGCGATACCACGGTGCAACATCCAAGCGATGTAGTGGTGAGAGAACTTGATTAGCATCTAAAATCTTATAGATGTAGCTACGAGAAATTGCAGAGAATCTGGCATTAAAGGCCGTGTCTAGAGATATCACTTTTAAGATACGGATATCTTCATCGAGTAGTTGATTTAATCTAAAGAGAACTCCTGTTGTATCGGTAGTTTCAGGCACATCAACGTGAATAACCTGCCCGCTAGCATGCACGCCCGCATCGGTACGCCCAGCAACGATAGTTGCAACTGGGCAGCGAGTAATAGTTGCGAGCGCCTTTTCAATCTCCTCTTGAATTGTGCGTCGATCTGGCTGTTTTGCCCAGCCCGAATAATTAGTTCCGTCATAGGCCAGATCAATGCGCAAACGAAGAAACCCACTCTCTGGGTAGAGAGTGGGCTCCGACATAAGAATAATTCTCTAAGTTGTTAAGGCTTAGTTATCTTTCTCAGTTAAAACTTCGATCACTGCCATTGGTGCGTTATCACCCTTGCGTGGTCCAATCTTTGTAATGCGTGTATATCCACCTTCGCGAGTAGCAAAGCGTGGCCCGATAACAGTAAAGAGTGTATGGACTACACCCTTATTTGAAATCTGAGCCATTACTTGGCGGCGAGATGGAAGATCACCCTTTTTAGCAAATGTGATGAGTTTTTCAGCTAATGGGCGCAGACGCTTAGCCTTTGCCTCGGTTGTTGTGATCTTGCCGTGCTCGAACAACTGCTCTGCAAGAGTGCGTAGAAGTAAGCGCTCATGTGATGGGCCTGAACCCAGACGCGGACCTTTACTTGGTTTTGGCATGTCTTCTTCTCCTAAGCCTGCTCTGATTCGGCCAAGTCATCTTCTAGCGCTGCGTTGTAGTTCTGGTGCTGAGTTGGATCAAATCCCACTGGACTGTCCTTTAAGCTCATGCCCATTGAGACAAGCTTTGCCTTGACCTCATCGATTGATTTTGAACCAAAGTTACGGATATCTAGTAGGTCGGCCTCTGAACGGTTAATGAGTTCGCCTACTGTGTGAATACCTTCACGCTTTAAACAGTTATATGAACGAACTGTCAAATCTAGCTCTTCAACGGGAAGTGCTAGATCGGCGGCAAGAGCGGTATCCATGACCGATGGCCCCATCTCAATGCCCTCTGCGTTCATGTTAAGTTCGCGAGCAAGACCAAAGAGCTCAATTAATGTACGACCGGCAGATGCAACTGCATCGCGTGGCTTCATTGATGGCTTTGTCTCAACATCTACAACAAGGCGATCGAAATCTGTGCGCTGTTCAACACGGGTCGCTTCAACCTTATATGTAACCTTTAAAACCGGTGAATAGATTGAGTCGACAGGGATACGTCCGATTTCAGCGCCTACCTGCTTGTTCTGTACAGCGGTGACATATCCACGGCCACGCTCAACGGTAAGCTCGATCTCAAGAGATCCTTTGCCATTGAGTGTTGCTAAGTGAAGTGATGGGTTATGTACTTCAACACCAGTTGGAACGGCGATATCGGCGCCAGTAACTGGGCCTGCACCAGATTTACGGATATAGACGACGCTAGGCTCATCGTTATCGGATGAGAGCACCAGGTTTTTGATGTTCAAAACGATATCGGTCAGATCCTCTTTGACGCCTTCAAGGGTTGTGAACTCATGGAGTACACCGGCTACGCGAATGCTGGTCACTGCCGCACCTGGAATAGATGAAAGCAATGTACGACGCATGCTGTTGCCAAGTGTGTATCCAAAGCCAGGCTCTAGCGGTTCGATGATGAACCGTGAGCGGTTTTCCGATACTACTTCTTCACTGAGGGTGGGACGTTGTGCAATTAGCACTGCTGCTCTTCTTCCTTTTAAGGGAGATCCACTATTTGATCTCCGCTGTTTTCCTTTTTCAAGGGGTACTGCTTGTACTGCCCGCATGCCTCTTGCTCATTGGTTTGGCCCTTGAGCGAGAGGCTTTTAAAAACTACTTCGAATAAAGCTCGACGATTAACTGCTCTTGAACCTGGGTGTCGATGACTGCACGCGCAGGGATACCGTGAACGATGATGCGCATCTGCGAACCAACGACCTCCATCCATGCCGGTACTGCCTTCTCGCCAAGCTCTGCACTTGCCACGATAAAGGGTGTTAGATCCAATGACTTTGGTAGAACATCGATGATGTCCATTGCGCTGACACGGTATGAAGGAATGTTTACCTTCTTACCATTGACTAGGAAGTGACCATGACGCACCAACTGGCGTGCCATGTCACGGCTCTTTGCAAAGCCTGCACGGAATACAACGTTATCCAGACGTGTCTCAAGAAGGACAAGAAGGTTTTCACCAGTCTTACCGCTCTTGCGGTTTGCCTCTTCGTAATAACCACGAAACTGTCGCTCTAGAACTCCGTAGATACGTGCGCATTTCTGCTTCTCACGCATCTGTAGTAAATACTCAGATTCCTTGGCACGTCCACGACCATGTTGGCCGGGTGGATATGGACGAGATTCGATTGGACACTTTGGTCCATCGCACTTTGAGCCCTTAAGGAAGAGCTTTACTTTTTCGCGACGGCAACGCTTGCAGTCTGCTCCGGTATAACGAGCCATTTTCTCTCTCCCTTCCTTAAACTCGACGAGGTTTGCATGGACGGCAACCATTGTGTGGAGCAGGTGTTACATCAGAGATGGCACCAACTTCCAAACCAGCTGCTTGCAGTGAACGGATCGCTGTTTCACGTCCAGAGCCAGGGCCCTTAACGAAAACATCTACTTTCTTTAAGCCATGCTCCTGCGCGCGACGGGCTGCAGCCTCTGCTGCAAGCTGTGCTGCGAATGGAGTCGACTTACGTGAGCCCTTGAAGCCAACTTGGCCAGATGAAGACCATGAGATAACAGCTCCAGATGGATCTGTAATCGAGATGATCGTGTTGTTGAAAGTGCTCTTAATAAAAGCCTTACCAACGGCGACATTCTTCTTCTCTTTTTTACGTGTCTTGACCTTGCCCTTAACTACAGGGGCGGTCTTTGTCTTAGGAGCGGCCATTACTTAGTCACCATTTTCTTACCTGCAATTGCCTTACGAGGACCTTTACGTGTGCGCGCATTTGTATGTGTGCGCTGACCACGAACGGGAAGTCCCTTGCGGTGACGAATGCCTTGGTAGCTTTGAATTTCAACTTTACGACGGATGTCGCCAGAGATCTCACGGCGAAGATCGCCTTCGATCTTGAAGTTTGCTTCGATATATTCGCGAAGTTTTGCCAGCTCTGGCTCCTGCAAATCCTTAACGCGTGTATCTGGGCTGATCCCAGTTGCAGCTAATGTCTTTTGAGAACGGGTAATACCCATTCCAAAGATATAAGTGAGTGCGACTTCAACGCGTTTTTCGCGCGGAAGATCCACACCAACAAGACGTGCCATGTATCTACCTATCTGTATCTGGAGGTCCTCCGCTGTACTCTTCTCTGGCCTACCAGTCCAAAGGTCTTCTAGTCTCCTAGAAGTCGTACAACGAGTTGATTAGAGCTTGTTTAACCTTGACGTTGCTTGTGACGAAGGTTGTCACAAATGACCATGACGCGACCCTTGCGGCGAATGACTTTGCACTTATCGCAAATCTTCTTAACGCTTGGATTGACCTTCATCTCTTTGTACTCCTTCGTTACTTATAACGATAAATAATTCGACCCTTGGTAAGGTCGTATGGACTCATCTCCACGATCACACGGTCAGCCGTCAAGATGCGGATGTAGTTCTTGCGCATCTTTCCGCTGATATGAGCGAGGACTTTATGTCCATTTGTTAGTTCCACACGAAACATCGCGTTAGGTAGAGCCTCTGAAACGGTGCCTTCCATCTCGATGGCACCATCTTTACTAGCCAATCTGTACCCACATCTCTGTTTAAGCCTGAAACAAGCGAGGTCATAGTTTAGAGGGCGGGCTCAGATAAGGGAAATCGATGGCTTTGAACTACATCGCTGTAACTCAGAGCACCAAGGGGGAAGGTAACCACCTATAGGCCCCGAATTCGCGCCGCGACCGCCTGTGAAATGAGGGCTGAGGAGCCAAAGGCTCGAATCTAGTTTTTTCTCACGCTGAAAACCGAGCTGGCGAGCAGAATCGCAAGTCCGATAAAAACGCCCCCCGCCCCCGATGTAGCCGCTACTAGACCTGCTGCTGCAGGGACCATGAACTGGCCTAAGCGATTGCCCATTAAACGAGCAGAGACAGCGATCGCTCGTTCATCGGCCTGGGTTTTTTGAGAGACCAGTGACATTGTCAGTGGTTGTCCAATTCCTAGTGAAAACCCTGCGATAAAAACAATTGCAGCAAGTGAGATTGCGTCCTTGGCAAATGCCATCGCCGTGCATGCCGCGACAGAGATTAAAGTGCTCCAGAGTAGTAATTGATAGGTCGTGAAGCGTTGGTTGAGGCGGCCTAAAAACAGGCGCGATAACATCGTTGTAGCTGCACGCAGCGCCAAGATGACTCCCACTGCATATGAAGAGAAGTTATTTTCACTTCCATATAAAGGTAAGAAGACAACGAGTACATCGGCCGTTGCAGATATCGCAAGTGAGATATAAATCGCGGCCAATATGCCGGGCTTTCGTACTATGTTCATGGCAGTTGAGTAAGTACCCAACTCCTGTGTTTTTGCGGTAACAGTTGGCTTTTCTCGACGCCAACTAATGACTGGGACTAGGGCTGCAATCGATAAGAGTGCACCGAGTAGAAATGCGCTCGAGGTTGACTGAGGTAATACGCCATCGGAGCCGGCGACTAATGTTGCAAGAAGTGGCCCGGCTAAGTGGCCGAGCGATGCACTAAAAGTGTAGTAGCCAAAGTAGCGATCATAGTTCTCTTGCGGCGTGCGCAGAGCAACCATAGTCTGACCACCAATCATGCAGGCTAAATGTGCGATGCCAGATAGAGCCGTAGCCAGAGCAAGAAAAATGAGTGAGTTAGCAAAAACTAAAAGAATAGAGGTTAGGATCATTAAGAGGGTGCCGGTGATAACGAACTTTCCTTCGCCCAATCTGCCCACTAAGCGGCCAAATTGCAGTGCAAGTAAAACTGGAAAGAGGGCATATATAGCTGCGACTAATCCGACTTGGGCAGCGTTGGCATCTAACTCAAGTGCGCGATAGGTAATCATGGGGCGCAGGACATAAATAGTGGCCTGCGTGAGCGTCGAGCAAAACAGAAGTGGCTTAGCCCAGGGAAGTAATTTATCTGATGCCATCTACTTATCTACTGCAAACTTTTTCTTAAGGTTCCAAACGAGTGGACCAATAATTACGAGAATCAAAATCACATAAATAACCTTAGGGAATCCACCTGCAATCAAGATATTCCAATCACCTTGGCTGATCTGTAACGCTCTCTTGAAATATAGTTCAGCTAAAGGTCCAAGGATTACCCCGATAATTAAAGGGGTGATTGGAACTCCAAAACGCCTGAACAGAAAGCCAATTACGCCTATGGCAAGTGCGACTTGAAGGTCAAAGGTGGAGTTGTTGAGCGCATAGGCACCCAGCAATGCAAAGGTTGTGATTCCAGCATAGAGATATTGACGTGGAATCTTAAGCAGCATGACCCAGAAACGGATGAGCGGGAGATTGAGCACCAATAACAGGAAATTTCCAATAAATAAAGATGCAATCAATCCCCAGACTATTTCAGGGTTAGTCTGAAACAACATAGGTCCGGGCTGAATATTAAACGATTGAAAGGCGACTAAAACAACAGCGGCCGTTGCAGACGTTGGTAGACCTAGGGCGAGCATTGGAACCAATACGCCTGCAGCATTTGCATTATTTGCAGCCTCTGGCCCTGCCACGCCTTCGATCGCACCCTTACCAAACTCATCCTTATTCTTAGCGAGAGCTTTTTCAACACCGTAACTTAAAAATGTTGGGACCTCAGATCCACCTGCAGGAATTACTCCTAAGGGAAATCCAATCGCAGTACCGCGCAGCCAGGGTTTCCAGGATCTCTTAAAATCGCTCCGGGTCATCCATGCTCTTCCGTTGATTGTTAAAACGGTGGCTACTTGAAGTTGATGACGGCTTGCAAGATATAAAGCCTCACCCAGTGCAAAGATTGCAACAATGACGGTCACGGTCTCAATTCCATCGATGGCATTTAAGTTTCCAAAGGTCAGGCGTAATGCACCTGACTGTAAATCTGCGCCGATGAGTCCAATTACTAGGCCAACAGATAATGCAACCAGGCCTCTGATCCGTGATGTACCAAGGAGTGTGCCAACCGTTGCAAATGCAAGAATTATGAGCGCTAGATATCCGGCTGGTTGAATAGTTAATGCCAGCTCGGCCATAGCTGGTGCGCCAAAGGCAAGTAGTAACGTTGCGATCGTACCGGCAACAAATGAGCCAAAAGCTGCCGTTGCAAGAGCTGCCCCTGCCCGCCCTGCCTTAGCCATCTTGTTGCCTTCAAGGGCGGTGATGACAGAGCCGCTCTCACCTGGAGTATTGAGCAAAATGGAGGTAGTCGAACCGCCATACATCGCACCATAGAAAACGGCTGCAAACATAATCAATGCCGATGTGGGGTTTACAGTCAAAGTAATAGGAAGCAAAAGACCGATGGCAAGGGCTGGTCCAATTCCTGGTAAAACTCCCACAAGTGTGCCCAGGAAAGTTCCAAGTAGACCAAACATTAAATTTGTCGGTGTAAAGGCGATTTGGAAGCCATCCATTAACATCGAAAAATTACTACCCATTTGCAAGGATCCCTTCAAAGAATCCTGAAGGCAGATTGATATTTAAGCCCTTGGAAAATGCAAAGTAAACGATAACTGCAAATACAACACTAATTCCTGCATCCTTTAAATATTTGCGTGATCCAAAGCCATATGCCACGCCCCAGAAACAGAGTGCGGCAGCAACAACGTATCCGGCGATTTCAAGCAAGATAACATGGAGTATAATTGCGCTGGCAACGATGAGCATAGTTTTGAGGTTGAGTGGCGTGAATGGATCACCTGGAGAGTCGCCATCAGGGGTTCCGTGATTTCCACGTAATAGATTAAAGATTAATCCCAGAGCAACTAAAGATGTAAAGGCTGCAACCATGTAAGGAAATGTTTGAGGGCTAACTATTGAATTGCCCTGTGGAATCTGCATCTTTGATGTATCCCATGCAACGAAAACTCCAAGCAAGAAGAGAGAGCCCGCAAATGCGAGCTCTCTCTTTGCTTGCTTAGAGATCTTCAAAAGAGTCAAACTAGATTCCAAGACCCTTCATTACTGCATTAATCTCTGGGATATGCTTTTCAAGGAATGCCTTGAAATCATTACCTGCTGCAAACTCGTTATCCCAGTTGTTCTTTACCAGCTGCTCTTTCCAGGATGGAGAGACGTGCATGATGTCTATAACCTTGACGAAGTTAAGGCGATCAGCGGCAGAGATATCGGCAGATGCCATTACTCCGCGCCAGTTGCCGTAGACAAGGTCGTAGCCCTGAGAAACAAAGGTCTTACCTCTAAATCCTTTGAGTGCTTTTGCCGATGAGACACCGAGAACTCGTAGCTTTCCAGAGGCGACAAAGGCTGCAAACTCAGATGAACCTGAGATACCAATCTGTGTAGAGCCGCTGAGCACTGAGGTAATAACCTCTGGCCCACCGGAGAAGACCACGTAGTTCAAGGCAGTTGGAACAATGCCCGCCTTTTGTGCGAGCAGACCGATTACTTGATGATCGATTCCGCCCTTGCTACCGCCTGCGATTGCAACACCGTTTGGCTTGGCCTTTAAATCATCCATTAACTGGTTAAGGGTGCGGTACTTAGATGCTGCAGGAACAACGATTGCAGTGTACTCGCGCAAGACCTTAGCGATTGGAGTTGATGATAAGAGGTTTAATGGTGACTTGTTGGAGTACATACCACCGGTAAGTGCGATACCAACGATTAATGCAGCATCTGGCTTTCCTTTAATCTCTTGGAAAGCGGCTAATCCTACAGAGCCACCAGCACCTGGCTTAAATGCAGATGTGTACTCGCCGAGAAGTCCTTCGGCCTTGAGTGTCTCACTGATTGCGTTGCTCGTTAATGAATATCCGCCTGGGTTTGCCGGAACTGTCCAATCAATCTTTTTCAATGGCTTTACATCTTTATACCATCATTTGTTCTGACCCTTATAGGAGCCAGTTGTAACTACTAAACAGGTTAAATCTGTTTTATCTACACCACGGCCTGCAGCGGTTTTCCCAATGGATGCCTGAGTGCAGTCATCTCCTACCGTTGCCTTAGCCGCTGGCTTGGGCGCAGCTTGTGACATACCTGCGCTACTTACAAGAAGTATGGCAACTGCTGCGCCGACTCCGATACGTGCAAAACTCTTCATCAATCTCTCCTACCATCATGGCCCACGAGAGTGGGTCTGTAAGAGAAACCTACTCGGGTTTATAAGATGTGGATAGTTTAAAATCTATTACAAAGTAGTAACTTTTTAGAGTAAATCAGAGATTTCTACGCCTAAACGACCGAGTTCGGCCTTGCCGCCATCTGGGGCCGTTAAGACAAAAGGTCTTGCATCGGGGGCGATGCAGTACGAGTGTTCAAAGTGAGCCCCGCGCGTGCCATCGACAGAGACCACGGTCCAATCATCGCCAAGGAGTTTGGTGCGCGCTGAGCCACGAGTAATCATGGGCTCGATCGCTAAAACGAAGCCAGGGGTAATTACTGGCCCCTGACCTGCTTTGCCAAAGTTTAAAATATGTGGCTCTTGGTGCATCTGGGAACCGATTCCATGTCCACCGTAATCACGCAGGATTCCATATGAACCTTGTGAGTTTGTGTACTGCTCGATTGCAAAACCAATATCGCTAAGCCGCGCACCGTTTTTACCGGCAGCTATTCCGCGCCACATTGACTCTTCACAAACTGCCATAAGTTTTTGATCCTCGGGGCTGACTGTGCCAACTCCGATTGAAAACGCCGCATCCCCATGCCAGCCCTCAATGATTGCACCACAATCAATAGATACAACATCGCCCCCATTGATGATACGAGAGCCGGGAATTCCATGCACGATTTCATCATTGATTGAAACACAGATTACAGCAGGAAAGCCGTGGTAATTTAAAAAGTTTGATGTTGCCCCAGCGCGCTTGATAACGGCTGCAGCAACTACATCAAGTGCATCCGTTCTCATCCCGGGTTTAATTACTTCACGGATTGCCTGGTGCATCTGTGCAACGATTAATCCGGCGCGACGCATTACCTTAAGTTCATCAAGGGTTTTTAACTCAATCGCCATTATCTATACCTCTATGAGCCAGGGTCTAGTGTGAGCCAGGGTCTAGTGCCAAAATAGCACGTTGGGTAATCTCTTCAACGCTTCCAATGGCACTAACTATTATTAGTAAACCCTCACTGCGATAGAAAGAGATGATGGGAGCAGTCTGCTCTTCGTAGACTTTAAGGCGTCGTGCGACAACTTCAGCCTTATCATCTTCGCGTTGGTAAAGAGCTCCACCACAATGTAAACATTTTCCATCACCGGCGCTTGGCAAACCACACTCTCTACATGTGCGTCGACTTGATAGGCGCGCGATAATCTCCGAGTTCTTAATTGAGAGCTCTAGTACAGCAGTTAGTGGAGTCTGTTTTTGCGCTAAGTTGGCGCGCAAAACCTCGGCCTGAAGCACGTTGCGTGGAAAGCCATCCAAGAGAAACCCGGCCGCGACATCGCTTTGATTCAAGCGATCCTTCACCATCTCATTGGTCACTGAATCTGGCACAAGTTCGCCACTATCCATAAAGGCTTTGGCTTGCAGACCTAGGGGTGTACCGGCCTTTAAATTGCTGCGGAAGATATCCCCGGTAGCGATATGAGGAATTGAAAAGTGCACGGCTAGAAACTGTGCCTGCGTTCCCTTACCAGCCCCTGGCGGACCTACCAGGACAAGACGCATTAGCGCAGGAATCCCTCATAGGAACGCTGCTGCAACTGTGACTCAATCTGCTTTGCAGTATCAAGTCCTACACCGACAACGATCAAGATTGCAGTTCCACCAAATGGGAAGTTCTGTGTTGCACCAAATATCACGAGTGCACCGATTGGAATCACGGCAACTAATGCCAGGTATAGAGAGCCAGGGGCTGTAATACGTGAGAGCACATACTGCAGATACTCAGATGTTGGGCGTCCTGCACGAATACCAGGGATAAATCCACCGTATTTCTTCATATTATCTGCAACCTCATCCGGGTTGAAAGTAATTGCAACATAAAAATAGGTAAAGAAGATAATGAGCGCTGCATATGCCGTTACGTAAATGATGTTGTCTCCATTTACAAAGTTACGGCTAATCCAGACCGCCCATGCCGCCTGACTATTTGTGAAGTTGACGATAAGCGAAGGAATATAGAGAAGTGATGAAGCGAAAATCACTGGGATAACACCGGCCTGGTTAACTTTAATTGGAATATATGTACTCGTTCCACCATATGCCTGGCGTCCGACCATACGCTTTGCATATTGAACCGGGATACGTCGCTGAGCCTGCTCAACGAAGACAACAGCGGCAACGACTAATATGCCCACTGCCATAACGAATAAAAATGCAAACCAACCCTTTTGAAGTTTGATAGACCAGAGCTGGCTTGGGAAACCTGCAGCGATAGATGTGAAGATCAAGATTGACATACCGTTACCTATGCCGCGATCAGTGATGAGCTCACCGAGCCACATGATTACCGATGTTCCAGCGGTCATTACGAAAATCATTGTGATAATTCGTGGCCATGATGTATCTGGAACTATTGCAAGATCACAGCCTGGAATTAATCGACCAGGAGTACGAGCAACTGCGATCAAACCAGTTGACTGCAAGACTGCAAGTCCAATAGTTAAGTAACGTGTGTACTGAGTTAACTTTGCAGTACCAGATTGTCCCTCTTTTTTGAGAGTCTCAAAGCGAGGAATAACTACTGTTAAAAGCTGAATAATGATTGAGCTGGTGATGTAGGGCATGATGCCGAGTGCAAAGACAGAGAGTTGAATCAACGCTCCACCGCTAAAGAGATTAATTAAGCCAAAGAGGCCGCCAGTTTCCTGGCCCTTTAGGCACTGCTGAACGTTTCCATAGGAAACGCCAGGAGTTGGCACAACCGAGCCAAAGCGGAATAAAGCCATAATAGAGAGGGTAAAGAAGATCTTCTTACGTAAATCAGGTGTTCTAAAGGCCATCGCGAACGCTGAAAGCATTGATCTTCTCCTCTATTTCATTCTAATTAAATGTCGGCTCGATTAGAGAACGTTAGTTTTTCCGCCGGCGGCAGTGATCTTATCAACTGCCGTTGATGAAAATGCGTGGACTGTGATATTTACCTTAACATCGATTTCGCCGTTGCCAAGTACCTTTACAGGTAGGGAGTCACGAACAGCGCCCTTTGCAATTAGATCTGCAACGCTTACATCGCCACCCTTAGGAAATAGCGCGTTAATTGTTGAGATGTTAACTACTTGGTACTCAACACGCTCTGGGTTTTTGAAACCACGAAGCTTAGGCAAGCGCATAACTAGAGGTAACTGACCACCTTCAAAGCCTGCACGAACCTGGTTACGGGCACGAGTTCCTTTGCCACCACGACCTGCCGTCTTTCCCTTTGATGCATCACCGCGACCCTTACGAGTCTTAGCTTTCTTAGCACCAGGGGCTGGACGAAGATGATGAAGTTTTAACGTCATTCTTATTCAACCTCCTCAACACGAACCAAGTGACGAACTGCGTAAACCATTCCACGAATCTCTGGGCGATCTTCTTGAACAACGACATCGTTAATGCGCTTGAGGCCCAATGAACGAAGTGTGTGGCGTTGCTCTGGTTTGTTTCCAACCTTAGAGCGGATCTGGGTTACCTTTAAACGTCGCATTAGACACCTACCTTAATCTGTGAAGCGCGGATAACTGCTGCGGGTGCAACATCTTCTAGAGCAAGACCACGCCTGGCTGCGATTTGTGCTGGACTCTCAAGCATCTTCAATGCAGCAACGGTCGCATGAACCATATTGATTGCATTGTTAGATCCAAGTGACTTAGTCAATACATCTGTAATGCCTGCACACTCAAGTACTGCGCGCACTGGGCCACCGGCGATTACTCCGGTACCTGGACTTGCTGGACGTAAAAGGACTACGCCTGCTGCAGTTTCACCCTGTACTGAGTGAGGAATAGTTCCCTGGATACGTGAGACGGTAAAGAAGGATTTTTTTGCCTCTTCAACGGCCTTTGAGATCGCCTGTGGGACTTCCTTAGACTTTCCGTAACCAACACCGACCTGACCATTGCCGTCACCGACAACAACTAGCGCGGTGAATGAGAAACGACGTCCACCCTTTACAACTTTAGATACGCGGTTAATGAATACAACGCGCTCCATAAATGGGTTCTTCTCTTTTTCGCGATCATCACGGCGTTCGCGGCGTTCGCCACGGGCCTTGCCAGCACCTGCGCGATCATTTCCTGCAGGGGCTGCAGTAGTTGAATTAGCGGCCATTAGAACTCCAATCCATTCTCTCGTGCACTCTGTGCAACTGCTGCAATGCGACCGTGGTACTTATTGCCGGCGCGATCAAAGACGACGGCAGAGATTCCGGCGTTCTTAGCGCGCTCTGCAATCAATGCACCGACCGCCTTTGCCTTAGCGCTCTTGTCGGAGTTATCCTTACGCACATCTGTCTCCATTGTTGAAGCCGAGACAAGCGTCTTGCCTTGTGTGTCGTCGATAACCTGTACGAATAGGTGACGCGACGAGCGTGATACGACTAAACGTGGGCGTGCTGGGGTTCCCGAGACCCTTTTACGAACTCGGAAAGCACGACGGGCGCGGGCATTTGTTGCCGAGCCTTTGCGGACCTTTACTCCAATAGCCATTACTTCTTACCTGTCTTTCCTTGCTTGCGGCGGACAACTTCACCTGAGATACGTAAGCCCTTGCCCTTGTATGGGTCGGCCTTACGAAGCTTCTTTACCTTGGCGGCGACTTCGCCAACCAACTGCTTGTCGATTCCAAAGATGTGGAACTTAGTTGGTGACTCGACCTTAAAAGAGATTCCCTCTGGTGCAGGAAAATCAATGTTGTGGCTATATCCAAGTTGGAACTCAAGGTTCTTACCCTTCTCAGCAACACCGTAACCAACACCAACGATCTCGATCGATGTTGAATAGCCAGTTGTAACGCCTTCAACCATATTCGCAACTAATGTGCGAGAGAGGCCATGAAGTGAACGAGTTAAGCGCTCTTCATCAGGACGAACAACGGTGATGACACCCTCTGTCTGTGAGACTTTAATTGGCTCTGCAACATTAACCGAAAGTGATCCCTTAGGACCTTTCACAGCGACGTTCTGGCCTGTGATTGTGATTTCGACACCGGTTGGGACGGCGATTGGCATACGACCGATACGCGACATTAGCGATCACCATACGTAGGCGAGAACTTCTCCGCCTACGCCCTGCTTGTTGGCCTGCTTATCAGTAAGCAGCCCAGATGAGGTTGAAATGATTGCAACGCCTAATCCGCCAAGTACTTTTGGCAAAGATGTGGACTTTGCATATACGCGAAGTCCTGGCTTGCTTACACGACGCAGACCGGCGATTGAACGCTCACGGTTTGCGCCAAACTTAAGGTCAAGAACTAAATTCTTACCTACTCCATTTTCTGCATCTTCAACGCGATATGTAGCGATGTATCCCTCTTGCGTGAGAATCGCTGCAATTCGTACCTTGACCGATGATGACGGCATTGAAACCGAATCATGGTAGGCAGAGTTCGCATTGCGCAGACGAGTCAACATGTCTGCGATCGGATCTGTCATTGTCATACGTGGCCTCGTGGCCTTTCTCGAACTGGTTTCCTTGTGGGACCTATTTCGTTGTAGTTAGTTGGTTTACCAGGATGCTTTTGTAATGCCAGGGAGTTCACCACGGTGCGCCATTTCACGGAAGCAGATGCGGCAAATTCCAAACTTTTGATAGACAGCGTGTGAGCGACCACAACGTTGGCAACGGGTATAGCCGCGAACCTTGAACTTTGGCTTGCGAGCTGCTTTGACGACCAGTGATGTTTTTGCCATCTCTTATGCCTCCTTAAATGGAAAACCAAGGGCTTTTAATAGCGCATGGCCTTCTGCATCGTTTTTAGCTGTAGTAACGAAGGTGATATCCATGCCGCGTGGACGATCGATCTTGTCCTGTTCGATCTCTGGAAAGACCACTTGCTCAGTTAAACCGAATGTGTAGTTTCCTTTTCCATCGAACTGCTTTGGAGATAGTCCGCGGAAGTCACGAATACGTGGAAGCGAGATTGAGAGTAAGCGATCTGCAAACTCCCACATACGATCTCCACGAATCGTTACGTGTGCACCAATTGGCTGACCTTCACGGAGTTTGAACTGCGCAATTGATTTACGTGACTTAGTAACCTGTGGCTTTTGACCAGTGATAGTTGCTAAGTCACGGATTGCACCTTCAATGAGCTTTGAATCGCGAGCGGCATCGCCAACACCCATATTGACCACAATCTTGGTCAGGGTTGGAATCTGCATCACGTTCTTGTATCCGAACTTTGTTTTAAGCTCAGGAGCGATTGTGCTCTTGTACTTAGCCTTTAAGCGTACGTCTAAATCGGTTGACATTAGATGTCCTTTCCGGTGCGACGTGAGATGCGAACATTTTTGCCCTCATCATTTTTGCGGACACCAAGGCGTGAGGCGTTGCCATCGCTATCTGCGACCATGACATTTGAGATATGAATGGCGGCTTCAACGGTGATAATTCCGCCTACTTTCACGCCGCGATCTCCAGTTGACTCTTTAGTGTGGCGCTTTTGGCGATTCACACCTTCGATAAGAATACGATTTCCATCAACGGAGAGCACTTTCCCAGATACGCCCTTATCTTTACCGGCGATAACCAAAACAGTGTCGTCTTTTTTAATCTTTGCCATTTTTTATAACACCTCCGGAGCTAGCGAGATGATCTTCATAAACTTCTTATCGCGAAGTTCACGTGCAACTGGTCCGAAGATACGGGTTCCACGTGGTTCACCATCGGCTGTTAAGATCACTGCAGCATTCTCATCAAATTTAATGTAAGAGCCATCTGGACGACGACGCTCTTTAACTGTACGAACGATGACAGCCTTTACGACCTCACCCTTCTTGACCTGTCCGCCAGGGATTGCATCCTTGACTGAACATACGATGATGTCTCCGATACCGGCATAACGGCGCTTGGTTCCACCGAGCACGCGGATACACAGGAGCTCTTTGGCTCCGGTGTTATCTGCCACGCGTAGGCGCGACTCTTGTTGAATCATTTCTTATTCACCAGCCCTTACTTAGCCTTCTCGAGAATCTCAACTAAACGCCAGCGTTTTGTCGCTGAGATTGGTCGAGTTTCCATGATGAGTACACGATCGCCCATGCCAGCTGTATTTGCCTCGTCATGTGCCTTTAGTTTGCGTGAACGTGAGAGAACCTTTGAGTACACCCCGTGCTTTATACGATCTAATACCTCAACAGTGATGGTCTTATCCATCTTGTCACTTACGACTACGCCTTCACGAACCTTACGGAATCCGCGATCTTCGTTAGCTGTAACCATTAGGCAGCTCCCCCGATTCCTAATTCGCGCTCGCGAATAATTGTGTAGACGCGTGCAATCTCTTTGCGTACAGCGCTGAGTCGACCATGGCTTTCAAGTTGACCTGTAGCTGCTTGGAAACGAAGGTTGAATAGCTCTTCCTTCATCTCACGCACCTTGTTAGTTAACTCCTCATCTGATAATTGGCGTAACTCCTCAGTAGTAATAGTTGTAGTAGCCACTTATGCCTCCTCACGCTTAACAACACGACATTTCATTGGAAGTTTGTGTATCGCAAGACGGATCGCTTCATGAGCGATAGCTTCAGTTACGCCTGAAATCTCAAACATCACGCGACCTGGCTTTACGTTTGCAATCCACCACTCCGGTGAACCCTTACCTGAACCCATACGAGTTTCAGCTGGCTTCTTTGTGATTGGACGATCTGGATAAATATTGATCCAAACCTTTCCACCACGTTTGACGTGACGAGTCATAGCGATACGAGCCGCTTCAATCTGACGGTTAGTTACATATGCAGGCTCTAGAGCTTGAATACCGTAATCACCAAATGCAACTGCGCTTGCGCCCTTTGTTGCACCACTACGAGATGGGTGGTGCTGCTTGCGGTGCTTAACACGACGTGGAATTAACATCTTAGATAGCTCCTTCCACTGCCGCTGCTGGCTTAGTAATAGTTACTTCGCCACGAGGTGGACGTGGAGCACGTGCTCCGCGACGCTCTGGCTTTGGTGCACGTGCTTGCGCTAACGCCGTTGCTGCACGCTCTGCACGAGACCCGATGATTTCGCCCTTATAGATCCAGACCTTTACACCCAAGCGACCAAAAGTTGTAGCCGCTTCGTAGAAACCATAATCGATATCTGCACGAAGTGTGTGCAATGGAACACGCCCTTCACGGTAGAACTCTGAGCGAGACATTTCAGCCCCACCAAGGCGTCCGCCGCACTGAACACGAATACCCTCTGCACCGGCCTTCATCGCCGACTGCATCGACTTCTTCATTGCGCGACGGAAAGAGACACGGGCGGCTAACTGCTCGGCGATTGCCTGTGCAACAAGTTGCGCATCGATCTCTGGGTTCTTCACTTCTAGAATATTTAACTGAACCTGTTTACCAGTTAACTTCTCAAGACGTTGACGCAAAATATCTGCCTCTTGACCGCGACGACCAATGACAATTCCTGGGCGAGCAGTGAAAAGGTCGATACGAACGCGATCGCGTGTACGCTCGATTTCAATTCGAGATACGCCAGCGCGCTCCATGCCCTTCTGCATCATTCGACGGATTTCGACATCTTCCTTGACGTAATCCTTGTACAACTTATCTGCATACCAACGTGACTTAAACTCTGTTGTAATGCCGAGACGGAAGCCGTGAGGGTTCACTTTTTGACCCATTATTTGGTAGCTCCCTTCTTGCTCTTAGTTTTGTTTGTGGTTTTTACATCGCTTACTGCCACCGAGATGTGTGATGAACGCTTCAAGATGCGAAACCCGCGACCCTGAGCACGTGGACGAAAGCGCTTCATTATGCGACCTTCATCAACAAGTGCTTCAACTACCCAGAGCTCTGAAGCATCGCGGATAGCTGGGTTCTTAGCCTTTGCATTGGCAACGGCGCTACTTAGAAGTGTGTACACATCGCTACCTGCAGCTTGTGGGGCAAACTTCAAGATTGAGAGAGCTTCATCGGCGCGTTGTCCACGGATGAGATTGACGATACGTCGAGCCTTCTGCGGCGTGTGGCGGATGTCGCGCAAGATTGCGCGAGCAATCAAGGGAGCACTGCTGGTTTCAACAGTGTTTATTGAATTAGTAGTCTCGGTTGTATTAGACAAGTTTTGCTCTCCGATCTTCGCCCCTGGAGTGACCACGGAAGATACGTGTTGGTGAGAACTCACCAAGTTTGTGTCCAACCATCGCGTCGGTAATGAAAACTGGAATGTGCTTACGGCCATCGTGTACTGCGATGGTATGTCCAATCATTGCTGGAATGATCATTGAGCGGCGTGACCAGGTCTTGATCACGTTCTTTGTATTGGCATCGTTTTGTGCATCTACCTTTTTTTGTAGATGTCCATCAACGAATGGACCCTTTTTCAGACTTCTTGGCATAAGGACTCCTACCTACCGCTTCTTATTCGATTTGCGACGACGGATGATCATTGAATCTGATGATTTCTTCTTACGGGTACGCGCCTCAGGCTTACCCCATGGAGTTACTGGGTGACGTCCACCAGAAGTCTTACCTTCACCACCACCATGTGGATGATCAACTGGGTTCATAACAACACCGCGAACAGATGGGCGCTTGCCCTTCCAACGCATGCGTCCAGCTTTTCCATAGTTAATGTTGGACTGCTCGGCATTTCCGACCTCACCGATAGTTGCGCGACAACGCACATCGACGTTACGGATCTCCCCAGATGGCATACGTAGTTGTGCAAATGCACCCTCTTTAGCGACCAACTGAACCGATGCACCGGCTGAACGAGCAAGCTTTGCTCCTCCGCCTGGACGCAGTTCAATGGCGTGAATAACCGTACCTACGGGGATATTGCGTAGTGGCAGGTTATTGCCAGGTTTGATATCTGCCTTTGGGCCGTTTTCAATCGTTGCGCCCTGCTCTAATTTATTAGGCGCGATGATGTAACGCTTCTCTCCATCTGCATAGTGCAAGAGTGCGATGCGTGCTGTGCGGTTTGGGTCGTACTCAATGTGAGCGACCTGTGCCGGTACACCATCTTTGTCATTGCGAATAAAATCAATAAGACGGTAGGCGCGCTTGTGACCGCCACCTTGATGACGAACAGTGATTCGTCCTGCGTTGTTGCGTCCACCACGTGAATGGATTGGACGGATAAGTGATTTCTCAGGTGTTGAACGTGTAAGTTCAGCAAAATCTGGAACGCTTGCGCCGCGTTGACCCGGGGTCGTTGGCTTTAATTTACGAAGTGCCATGATGATCCTTTTCTCTTAGAAGTCCAGTCCCGATTAGGAGACTGGTCCTCCGAAGATGTCGATACGGTCGCCAGCTGCTATCTGCACAATTGCGCGCTTTGTGTCTTTACGTTTTCCATCACCGGAACGGGTCTTCTTGTTCTTACCCTGACGATTCATGGTGTTTACGCTGACTACCTTTACTCCAAAGACCTTTTCAACTGCGATCTTGATCTCAGTCTTATTAGCATCTGGTGCAACGATAAATGTGTACTTGTTCTGATCGAGCATTGAATAGCTCTTCTCAGAGACAACTGGTACCACTAGAACTTCGCGATAATCTTTCATGCGCTGACCTCGCTCTCACGTGCAACGGCCGTTACCACTTTGCGTGGGCCGGCTAGAAAATCCTTGATCGCTTCTTGCGAGAAGACAAGATCATCACTTTTTAAGATGTTGTAGGCATTGAGCTGATCTGGGACTAGAAGGTGTAGATCATCGGCGTTACGAAGTGAGCGCCATGCAAAATCCTCAGTACGAGATACAACTACGAGAAGATTCTTGCGCGTGCTGAACTGACGAACCGCTGCAATAGCGGCCTTAGTTGAAGGCGCAGCTGAAATTGAATCTAGAACGTGAATACGATTGTTGCGCGCACGGTCAGAGAGAACCCCGCGAAGTGCAGCGGCAATCATCTTCTTAGGTGTGCGCTGGAAGTATGTACGAGGGCGAACAGCGTGAGCTGTACCGCCACCCTTCTGGTTAGGTGAACGTGAAGAACCCTGACGGGCGCGACCTGTTCCCTTCTGCTTAAAAGGCTTCTTTCCGCCACCACTTACTTCACCACGATTCTTAGACTTCTGAGTGCCTTGGCGAGCGGCGGCAAGTTGTGCCGTCACAACTTGGTGGATTAATGGAACATTTGTCTGGGCATCAAAGATCTCTGTCGGTAGATCAACTGATCCAACCTTTACGCCCTCTGCATTCTTAACTTCAATAGTAAGCGCCATGATTATGCACCTACCTTTGAGGATAGGGTTTCAAAGATCGCATGCTTAGCAGCAGAGCGGAGGAAGACTAGCTGTCCATCTGGACCAGGAACTGATCCCTTGATAAAAAGCAGATTGCGCTCTGCATCAACTGAGTGCACAACAAGATTCTGGGTTGTAACTTTTACCCCGCCCATAACACCGGCCATGCGCATTCCTTTGAAAACGCGACCTGGTGTTGAACATGCACCGATTGAACCTGGCATACGGTGCTTACGATCAACACCGTGCGATGAACCAAGACCACCGAAACCGTGGCGCTTCATAACACCGGAAGTTCCTTTACCTGTACTTGTTCCAGTTGCATCGACTAGTTCACCGGCTGCAAAGACCGTTGCTCCGATTTCCTGTCCAACGCTGTAACCAGTTGTATCAAGAGTGCGAAGCTCTGCAATAGAGCGACGTGGTGTCACTCCGGCTTTAGCGAAGTGGCCAGCAAGTGGCTTTGTAACCTTCTTTGGGTCAATCGCGCCGAATGCGATCTGCACGGCTGAGTAACCATCTTTCTCAGGTGTGCGAATTTGTGTAACGACGCATGGACCGGCCTCAACAACGGTTACTGGAACCATCTTGTTGTTAGCATCAAAAACCTGGGTCATTCCGAGCTTCTTACCGAGGAGGCCCTTGATGGACGAGCCAGCAACTTGAGTTGTATATGTCATTTTCTCGTCCTTTCTCTAGAGCTTGATCTCGATGTCGACGCCAGCTGGCAGGTCAAGACGCATCAATGAGTCAACAGTCTTAGGTGTTGGGTCGATGATGTCGATGAGGCGCTTATGTGTGCGCATCTCGAAATGCTCGCGGCTGTCCTTATATTTGTGAGGAGAGCGAATAACACAGTATGTGTTCTTCTCTGTTGGTAGCGGCACTGGACCCGCGACCGTTGCACCAGTGCGCTCAACTGTTTCAACGATTTTCTTCGCTGAAGAGTCAATCACCTCATGGTCGTAGGCCTTGAGTCGAATGCGGATCTTCTGTCCCGCCATGTCGTTCTCCTTCTTCTTTGTTCTACTTAGCACTTCATTTAATTTTAGTTTTTAAAGCTTTGTTAGCGCCCGGCGGTTATTAAGCCGCCGGGCCCAAAACAATTACTTCTTGATCTTTGTTACGCGACCTGCTCCTACTGTGCGTCCACCTTCGCGGATAGCAAAGCGCAAGCCTTCTTCCATAGCGATTGGCTGGATAAGCGTTACTGTCATCTCAGTGTTATCGCCAGGCATAACCATTTCGGTACCTGAAGGAAGTGATACAACACCAGTTACGTCAGTTGTACGGAAGTAGAACTGTGGACGGTAGTTGTTAAAGAATGGAGTGTGGCGTCCGCCCTCATCCTTTGAAAGGATGTATGCAGATGCATCAAACTCTGTGTGAGGTGTGATTGAACCTGGCTTGCAGACAACCTGACCACGCTCAACGTCCTCGCGCTTTAGACCACGGAGAAGAAGTCCAACGTTCTCGCCTGCTTGACCTTCGTCGAGCAGTTTACGGAACATTTCGACACCTGTAACAGTTGTCTTCTGAGCATCTTTACGGATTCCAACGATTTCAACTTCTTCGTTGATCTTCACGACACCGCGCTCAATACGACCAGTGATAACGGTTCCACGACCTGTGATTGTGAAAACATCTTCAACTGGCATAAGGAATGGCTTTTCAACTTCGCGAGCTGGTTGCGGAATAAATGTATCTACTGCATCCATAAGCTCAGTAATCTTCGCTCCCCAAGCAGTATCTCCTTCGAGGGCCTTAAGTGCTGAGATGCGAACGATTGGAGTGTCATCTCCTGGGAACTCGTACTTAGTAAGAAGCTCGCGAACTTCCATTTCAACGAGCTGAAGAATCTCTTCGTCATCAACCATGTCTGACTTATTAAGTGCAACCACGATTGATGGAACGCCTACCTGACGGGCAAGGAGAACGTGCTCCTTTGTCTGAGGCATTGGACCATCTGTTGCAGCTACGACGAGGATCGCTCCATCCATCTGAGCCGCTCCAGTAATCATATTTTTGATGTAGTCGGCATGACCTGGGCAGTCAACGTGTGCGTAGTGACGCTTCTCTGTCTGATACTCGACGTGAGCGATAGAGATTGTGATACCACGTTGGCGTTCTTCTGGCGCCTTGTCAATATCAGCAAATGCTGTCGCTGAATTGAGAGTTGGAAACTTGTCATGAAGCACCTTGGAGATCGCAGCGGTAAGAGTTGTCTTACCGTGGTCGATGTGTCCGATGGTGCCGATATTTACGTGCGGTTTGGTCCGCTCGAACTTCGCCTTTGCCATTTTGGTTCCTCTTTCGTTTTCTAGTGCTTAGTTATTAGGGATTGTGCTTTTCTATTTAATTTCTTAAATAGGTTAGGGATGTTATTCGCCACGAACTTTTGCAATGATTTCCTTGGAGATATTGCCAGGTACTTCGGCATACGAATCGAACTCCATTGAATAGCTCGCGCGACCTTGAGTTCTAGAGCGGAGATCTCCGACATAGCCGAACATCTCTGACAGTGGAACTAGCGCCCTAACAACGCGGGCACCTGACCGCTCGTCCATGGCCTGGATTTGGCCACGACGACTGTTGATGTCGCCGATGACATCACCCATGAAATCCTCAGGGGTAACAACTTCGATGCGCATCACTGGCTCGAGAATCGCAGGATCGGCAAGCTTTGCCGCCTCCTTAAACGCTGCGAGTCCAGCAATCTTGAAAGCGAGCTCCGATGAGTCAACATCGTGATAGGCGCCATCAAGAAGAGTTACTCGTACATCTGTAAGTGGGTAGCCAGCAAGTGGTCCTGATGTCATGCCCTCCTTACAACCTGCATCAACTGATGGGATGTACTCGCGTGGAATGCGACCACCAGTGACTTTATTTACGAATTCATATCCGCCCTCAACAGCACCAGTTGGAAGTGGCTCGATTGCAATCTGGATCTTTGCAAACTGTCCAGAGCCGCCTGTCTGCTTTTTGTGTGTGTAGTCATGGCGTGCAACAGACTTGCGAAGTGTTTCGCGGTAGGCAACCTGAGGCTTTCCAACATTTGCCTCAACTTTAAATTCACGACGCATACGTTCAACAAGAACTTCAAGGTGAAGCTCGCCCATACCAGCGATAATTGTCTGGCCAGTCTCTTGGTCAGTATTAACATGGAAGGTTGGATCCTCTTCAGATAGACGTTGAATAGAGATACCAAGTTTTTCTTGGTCACCCTTTGTCTTTGGTTCGATAGCAACTGAGAGAACTGGGGCGGGGAAATCCATTGATTCAAGGATTACCGGCATTGCAGGATCGCAGAGAGTCTCCCCAGTTGTGGTGTCCTTAAGACCCATAACGGCGACGATCATTCCCGCGCCAACATTATCGCGCTCTTCTCGCTTGTTAGCGTGCATCTGATAAATCTTTCCGATGCGCTCTTTACGATCCTTAGTTGAGTTAAGAATTGTTGAACCGGTCTCTAGAACGCCTGAGTACACGCGAATAAATGTGAGCTTTCCTAGGTGTGGATCGGTCATAATCTTGAATGCAAGTGCTGAGAAAGGCTCATTGTTATCTGGGTGGCGAACAACTTCGATTGTTGCATCGTTGATATTTACACCCACGATTGATTCAACATCGAGTGGGCTTGGAAGGTAGCGAACAACGGCATCGAGCATTGGTTGAACACCCTTGTTCTTAAATGCAGAACCGGTTACTACTGGAGTCAGTTTTGCAGCGAGAGTTGCACGGCGGATACCAGCAATGATTTCAGACTCTGTAAGTTCGACGCCTTCGAGGTACTTCTCCATGCACAAGTCATCGTTCTCTGACAGTGTTTCGATCATGTCATGGCGGGCCACTTTTGCCTTATCAAGCAGATCTGCTGGAATCTCTTCGATTGTGTAATCTTCGCCCTTTTGTGTTTCTCCACGCCAAGTCAGCGCCTTCATTGCGATCAGATCAACTACTCCGAGGAAATCTCCTTCGGCACCGATTGGAATCTGTAGAACTAAGGCAACTGCATTAAGGCGATCCTTAATCATTGCTACACACTTATCAAAAGATGCACCTGTGCGATCAAGTTTGTTAACAAAACAAATACGTGGAACTGAGTAACGATCTGCTTGACGCCACACTGTTTCAGATTGTGGTTCTACGCCTGCCACGCCATCGAATACTGCTACTGCACCATCTAGAACGCGCAATGAACGCTCTACCTCGATGGTAAAGTCAACGTGACCAGGAGTATCGATAATGTTAATGAGATGTTGGTCCCACATACAGGTCGTTGCAGCAGAGGTAATAGTGATACCGCGCTCTTGCTCCTGCTCCATCCAGTCCATCGTTGCTGCACCTTCATGTACCTCACCGATTTTGTAGTTGATTCCCGTATAGAAAAGGATGCGCTCAGTAGTCGTGGTTTTGCCCGCATCGATGTGAGCCATGATTCCAATATTGCGAACCGTAGCTAGATCGATCTTCTCTACTGTTAACACTTAATCCTCTTCTCTTCGTTTCTTAGGTCGTATCTGACGTTCTCTAGAGCGTATCTGACGCTTTGATTCCGTTAAGACTCTTGGCGCTTTCTGCTTTACTGACTCGCTGTAAGCGAGTTACCAGCGATAGTGAGCAAAGGCTTTATTTGCCTCTGCCATTTTGTGTGTATCTTCGCGGCGCTTTACCGCAGCCCCTAAACCATTGCTTGCATCGATAAGTTCATTTGTTAGGCGCTCTGCCATTGACTTTTCACGACGTGAGCGTGAGTAGTCAATTAACCAACGAAGGGCCAAAGTCGTTGAACGTCCGGCCTTAACTTCAACAGGAACTTGATATGTAGCTCCACCAACGCGGCGTGAGCGAACTTCAACTGTTGGCTTGATATTGTCTAGTGCGCGCTTCAAAGTTATTACTGGATCAACTTGAGTCTTTTTGCGGCAGCCCTCGAGTGCGTTATAAACAATTGCCTCAGCAGTTGAACGCTTCCCATGAAGAAGTACGCGGTTAATGAGGGCAGTGACAACTGGTGAGTTGTAAACAGGATCTGCAAGAATTGCCTCTTTTACAACGGGACCTTTGCGTGGCATTAGGAGGCCTTTTTCTCTCTCTTAGTACCGTAGCGAGAGCGAGATTGCTTACGGTTTTTGACACCTTGTGTATCAAGGGATCCGCGAATGATCTTGTAACGAACACCAGGCAAATCTTTTACACGACCACCACGTACAAGAACAATGGAGTGCTCTTGCAGATTGTGACCTTCACCTGGAATGTATGCAGTGACTTCCATGCCACTAGTCAGACGGACACGTGCGACTTTGCGTAGTGCAGAGTTTGGTTTCTTAGGGGTCGTTGTATAAACGCGCGTACATACACCGCGACGTTGTGGTGAACCCTTAAGTGCAGGTGTGCTTGTCTTCGTGATCTTTTCTGCGCGACCACGACGAACTAGCTGTTGAATTGTTGGCACTTCATCTCCATTCCTATCTTCGTTACTGATCTTTATTCACGCTCAATTGCCGACCCACGCGGTCGGGTGTGTTGCACCCGCTTTGCATAGGTGATGCAAATAGTTTTTCAACTTATTTACAGCGCAAGCAATAAAGCTCTACAAAAGAGCAGACGTGAAGGGTAACTCAGGCGAGCTGGGCGAGTCAAAACCGCCCCAATACTCCTACTCATCCGCTAAGTGGCTCAGATCCCCTATTTTCTACATTCGGGCGTGTCGTGTCCAAGGGCAGCGATCTCCGGCAATCATCGCAGGGGTTCCTCGTAGTTGAGCGGAATATTAAGCAGTATTTAGTGCATAATCACGCTCATGGCGACCTCTGAGCTCCTGCTTTTGGGAATTGTCCTATTTGTCCTTATTGATTTTAGCGCCGGGATGGTCATCGACTACCTCAACGAGGCCAATAAAGAGCGAGCTCTAAGCCCGATCGCAGCCGAAATCTATAACCCCGAGGAGTATGCCAAATCCCTTGCATATGGCAGTGCCAAGTATCGGGTTGAGATGCTCACATCGGTTGTCAGCACCGTAGTCACTCTCTCGGCGATTATTTTGGGTTGGTTTGCTTGGTTGGATGGTGTGATTCGAGAGAGATTGAGTAATGAACTACTTATCACCGTGGTATTTGTTGGAGTACTCATCGTTGTCTCTATGGTTGGCTCTCTGCCCGTTGGCTATTACTCCACCTTTGTTATTGAGGAAAACTTTGGTTTTAATAGAACTACAAGGAAGTTATTTGTTACCGATGCAATCAAGGGGCTCTTGATCTCTCTGGGTGTTGGTCTGCCGCTGCTTTTCCTCATCGCCTTAATTTACCAAGAGCTGCAAAGTTCATTCTGGCTCGTTGGTTGGTTGCTAGTCTCTGCATTCTCATTATTTATGTTTATCTTTGGAACTCGAATCTTTTTGCCGATGTTTAACAAGTTAAAGCCTCTGCCCGAGGGCGAACTGCGCTCTGAAGTTGAGGCGTACTGCCAGTCACAAGGTTTTCCACTTTCAAAACTCTATGAAATGGATGCATCAAAGCGTTCAACTAAACTCAATGCATTCTTTTCAGGAATGGGTAAGGTCAAAATCATCGGTCTTTATGACACCTTGATTGAAAAACTTAGTACCAAAGAAACCCTTGCAGTATTAGCCCACGAAGTAGGTCATTACAAGCGCAGGCATGTCTACACAATGTTTGCCTTTAGTAATGTTCAAACACTTGTGATTTTTTCATTACTCGGCTGGCTTCTTGGAAATCCAAATCTATCTAGAGCACTTGGCTCTGATACTCCAAGTTTTCATCTTTCAATGCTGGCCTTTTTCTTACTCTTTACACCTGTTTCAACGATTCTCGGCCTGATTAATAACTCATTTTCTCGCCACAATGAGTATCAAGCAGATCAATATTCAATCGAGACATATCCAGGTGCGCGTGAACACATGTATTCAGCCCTTAAAAAGCTTTCTGTTGAGTCACTCAGCAACTTAAATCCACATCCGCTTTATGTTGCGGTGCATTACTCGCACCCACCAATCCTTGAGCGATTAGCTAACTTAAAGAAGTAGCCCACCTGAGCTTTACTTAATAAATAGGATTTGGATTTGGGCTCAGATTAGAGTGAAAATTTGCATTATATTCGCTAGCTGTAAGTTCATAAATCTGCTCTAAACCATCCTCTTTATCTATCTGCTCTCCTACTAAATTGAAATTGAGTTTATTAATAATATGTTGAGATTTTAAATTATTTGGTGAAACTGTGTAGCGCAAGAGTTTAACTAAGGGATCATTTACTACCCAACTCCACATTCCATGAAGTATTTGTTGTCCATATCCTCTATTTTCATATCCATGATCAACTCCAAAGCCAATTTCAATCATACCGGTTTGGTCAGGCGCTGAGTGAAAACCAACGGATCCAATAATTGCCTGACTCTTGTTGAGGACCGCAACCCTAAGTAAGTACTTGGCCCAATCTGGATTATCTTTGATTAGTTTTAAGCGATGTGAAATTGGATTTTTATTATTCAAAAAATATTTGGTTGGGTCTGAAAATCCGCGTTTAGTCCATAGCGATGGATGTGCAAAATCCTTTTCCAGCAACAAATACTCATCCGGTAACACTGTATAGAGCATTAGATCCTGGGTTTGAATCACTAATTCTTCACTCATTTTCCAACTTTACCGCAGATACTTTCAGAAATAATTATCTTCTAATTATCTTGCATAATTGAGGCAAACTATGGAGCAAGTCGAAAGTTGTATCTGGTAGTGATTCCTAGGAAAGCAAAGGAAGGCCCAACCCCATCTGGGATTGAGCCTTCCTTAAGTAAAGATTAACGAGGTACTTCAACCTCATCTAGACGAACAGCCTCACCAGAGCCCTGTTGGTCAAATGGTGTGAAGTCATACTCATCGTAGGCTGCATAAACCCTGGCCTTTGCCTCCTCGGTTGGCTCAACGCGAATGTTGCGATAACGGGCAAGACCAGTACCTGCTGGAATCAACTTACCGATGATGACGTTTTCTTTTAAGCCGAGCAATGGATCACTCTTCTCAGACAACGCCGCGTCGGTTAGTACGCGAGTTGTCTCCTGGAATGAAGCGGCAGATAACCATGACTCGGTTGCAAGAGATGCCTTAGTGATACCCATAAGCTCTGGGCGACCTGAGGCAGCCTTTCCACCAGTTGTCACGACACGACGGTTTTCAGCTTCAAAGCGACCACGCTCTACAAGCTCACCTGGAAGTAGATCGGCATCTCCTGCTTCAAGAACAGTAATGCGCTTTAACATTTGACGAACGATAACTTCGATGTGCTTATCGTGAATTCCTACACCCTGTGAGCGATAGACAGATTGGATCTCATTAACCAAGTGAATCTGAGTTGCACGTGGTCCAAGAATACGAAGAACCTGCTTTGGATCGATCGCGCCTTCGACCATCTGCTGGCCAACTTCAACGCGTAAACCCTCTTCTACCCGTAGCTTCTGTCGGCGAGTAATTGGGTAAGCAACCTCTTCGCCTCCATCATCTGGAGTAACGACGATCTTCTTGCCCTTTGCATCTTCGCGGAATGAGACAACACCTGCAGTCTCTGCAATTGGTGCAACACCCTTAGGTGTACGTGCTTCGAAGAGCTCAACGATACGTGGAAGACCGTGGGTGATGTCATCACCGGCAACACCACCGGTGTGGAAGGTACGCATTGTTAACTGTGTACCAGGCTCACCGATTGACTGTGCTGCAATGATTCCAACGGCCTCACCAACTGCAACAAGTTGGCCTGCTGCAAGTGATCGGCCGTAACACATTGAGCACTGTCCAACCTTGCTATCGCAGGTTAAAACTGAGCGAATCTTTACCTCATCAATACCTGCTGTGATGAGTTGATCGATATTGCGATCACCAAGATCTGTACCTGCAGGCAGAATGACGGTGCCATCGACGACTATGTCCTCTGCCAAAGTACGGCCAAAGACCGAGGTTTCAACATGGTCATACTTAACAAGCTTGCCTGCATCGGAGCGAACACCGATCTGTAGATCAAGACCACGATCTGTACCGCAATCCTCTTCACGGATAATGACATCCTGTGCAACGTCGCACAGACGACGTGTTAGATAACCAGAGTCAGCGGTACGAAGGGCTGTATCTGCTAGACCTTTACGGGCACCGTGAGTAGAGATGAAGTACTCAAGTACTGAGAGCCCTTCACGGAAGTTAGATTTGATTGGACGAGGGATAATTTCACCCTTTGGATTTGCTACAAGTCCACGCATACCTGCGATCTGACGGATTTGCATCATATTTCCACGGGCACCTGAGAAGACCATCATCCACACAGGGTTAACGCGAGGGAAGTTTTCTTCCATCACCTTACCAATTTCAGCCGTTGCCTTTGTCCAGATCTCAATCAGCTCTTGACGACGCTCGTCATCGGTGATGAGGCCGTTTTCATACTGTGATTGAACCTTATCAGCCTGTGTTTCGTAGCTTTCAAGGATCTCCTTTTTGCGTGGAGGTGTAACGACATCCTCTATACCGATTGTGATTCCGGCACGAGTTGCCCAATGAAAGCCAAGAGACTTGAGAGCATCAAGAGTGGCTGCAACAGCCACCTTTGGATAGAACTCAGCTAAGCGATCAACGATTGCGCCAAGTTGTTTCTTTGTAACATCAACGTCAACAAATGGAAAGTCCGCAGGAAGTGCTTCATTAAAGAGTGCGCGACCAATTGTTGTCTGGGTAGTCTCAAGTGAGTTATTTAGACGGATCTTGATCTTTGCCTGCAGCGCAACTGAGTGCTCATCTAGAGCCATAATCGCCTCTGCCAGCGAGGTAAATGCACGGCCTTCACCGAGTTCGCCATCGCGGCTCATCGTTAAGTGATACAGACCAAAAACCATGTCCTGGGTCGGAGATGTAATTGGGCGACCATTTGCAGGAGAGAGAATGTTATTTGATGACAACATCAAGATACGTGCTTCGGCCTGGGCTTCGGCAGATAGTGGCAAGTGAACTGCCATCTGGTCACCGTCGAAGTCAGCGTTAAATGCTGTACAAACGAGGGGGTGAATCTGAATCGCTTTACCCTCAACTAGTTGGGGTTCAAAAGCTTGGATACCCAAACGGTGCAGGGTTGGTGCGCGGTTAAGGAGAACTGGATGCTCTGCGATAACCTCTTCGAGAACATCCCAAACAACTGGACGTGCGCGCTCAACCATACGCTTTGCAGATTTAATGTTCTGCGCGTGGTTGAGATCTACAAGTCGCTTCATTACAAATGGTTTGAAGAGTTCAAGTGCCATCTGCTTTGGAAGACCGCACTGGTGCAGCTTCAACTGTGGACCAACAACGATTACTGAACGGCCTGAATAATCAACGCGCTTTCCGAGCAGGTTCTGGCGGAAGCGTCCCTGCTTACCCTTGAGCATGTCAGAGAGTGATTTAAGTGCACGGTTACCTGGACCTGTAACTGGACGACCACGACGGCCGTTATCAAAGAGGGCATCGACGGCCTCCTGCAACATACGCTTTTCATTGTTAACGATAATCTCAGGCGCGCCAAGATCGGCAAGACGCTTCAAACGGTTGTTGCGGTTGATAACACGACGATATAAATCATTGAGATCTGATGTTGCAAAGCGCCCACCATCGAGTTGAACCATTGGACGTAGATCGGGTGGAATAACTGGAACGCAATCTAGAACCATTGAATCTGGCTTATTGCTTGTTGTAAGGAATGCATTAACAACCTTCAAGCGCTTGATTGCGCGAGTCTTCTTTGCACCTTTACCGTTTTCAGAGAGATTGGTGAGCATTTTGTGCTCGGTTGCAAGATCAAAACTCTCTAAGCGATGCTTAATCGCAGCAGCGCCCATATCTCCCTTGAAATACATGCCATAACGGTCACGCATTTCGCGGTAAAGGTTTTCATCACCCTCAAGATCTTGAACCTTCAAATTCTTAAAGCGAGTCCAAACACTCTCTAAACGCTCAAGCTCCCTCTCTGATTTCTCACGAATAGCTTTGAGTTCACGCTCTGCCGCCTCGCGTACCTTGCGCTTTACATCTGATTTAGCCTCTTCTGCTTCTAGCTCTGCTGTGTCATCTTCTAGCTTCTTGGTGCGGGTATCTAAATCAAGATCGCGACGTGTTTCAATCTTCTTGCGATCGTTAGCTAGCTTCTTCTCAAGCTGTGGCATATCTTCTTCACGTGCTTCGGCATCGACTTCAGTGATCATGTATGCAGCAAAGTAAATAACCTTTTCCAAATCCTTTGGTGCAAGATCAAGTAGATAACCAAGGCGTGATGGAACACCTTTGAAGTACCAGATGTGAGTTACAGGAGCTGCCAACTCGATATGACCCATGCGTTCGCGACGAACCTTTGCGCGTGTAACTTCAACACCGCAACGCTCACAGATAATTCCCTTAAATCGAACGCGCTTGTACTTACCGCAGTAACATTCCCAGTCACGAGTTGGTCCGAAGATCTTCTCGTCAAATAATCCATCTTTTTCTGGCTTGAGTGTGCGGTAGTTGATCGTCTCTGGTTTCTTTACCTCACCAAAAGACCAATCGCGAATATTCTCAGCCGATGCAAGGCCGATACGTAGTTCATCAAAGAAGTTGACATCTAACATAGTTATATTCCCTCTCAGATCTCTTCAACGCTGCTTGGCTCAACTCGTGACAAGTTGATACCTAGCTCTTCAGCGGCACGGAATACTTCTTCATCGGTATCGCGAAGTTCGATTGCGACACCTTCAGAGGAGAGCACTTCCACATTTAGACACAGCGACTGCATCTCCTTAATAAGAACCTTGAATGACTCTGGGATACCAGGCTCAGGAATGTTTTCACCTTTAACGATCGCTTCGTAGACCTTTACACGGCCTAGAACGTCGTCGGATTTAATAGTGAGCAACTCTTGGAGCGTATAAGCGGCGCCATAGGCTTCGAGTGCCCACACTTCCATCTCACCAAATCGCTGACCGCCGAACTGTGCTTTTCCGCCCAATGGCTGCTGCGTAATCATTGAGTATGGACCCGTTGAACGCGCGTGAATCTTGTCATCGACCAAGTGGTGAAGCTTCAAGATATACATGTATCCAACTGAAATCGGTGTTGGGTATGGCTCACCTGAACGGCCATCAAATAACTTAGCCTTTCCAGAGCGACCAATTAATTGATTGCCATCACGGTTGGGCAATGTGCTTGAGAGAAGACCTGAGATTTCCTCCTCTAGTGCACCATCGAATACCGGTGTTGCAAACTTTGTTCCAGGGGCTCCTGTTTCAGCACCGATTGCGCGTATGTGGTTCTGCCATGCTTCATCGATACCTGAGAGATCCCAGCCTGTTTTAGCGACCCACCCTAAGTGCATCTCTAGAACCTGTCCGACGTTCATACGACCAGGTACACCGAGTGGGTTGAGAACAACATCTATTGGAGTTCCATCTTCAAGAAATGGCATATCTTCAACTGGAAGAATCTTGGAGATAACACCCTTGTTACCGTGGCGACCAGCGAGCTTGTCACCATCTTGAATCTTGCGCTTTTGTGCAACGTAGACGCGAACTAGTTGGTTAATACCGGCACCGAGTTCAAAGCCCTCTTCAGATTCAAACATCTTTACGCCGATAACTTTTCCAGATTCACCGTGTGGAACTTTAAGTGATGTATCGCGAACTTCGCGGGCCTTTTCACCAAAGATTGCACGGAGTAAACGCTCTTCGGGTGTAAGTTCGGTTTCACCCTTTGGTGTTACTTTTCCAACCAAAATGTCGCCAGGAACTACATCGGCGCCAACACTGATAATTCCGCGCTCATCAAGATCGGCTAAAATCTCTTCGGAGACGTTCGGGATATCGCGAGTGATTTCTTCTGCACCAAGCTTGGTATCGCGAGCATCTACTTCATACTCTTCGATATGAATCGATGTCAAAACATCGTCTTGAACCAAACGCTGCGACAAGATGATCGCATCTTCATAGTTGTGTCCCTCCCATGACATAAATGCCACGAGTAGGTTCTTTCCAAGGGCCATTTCACCCATATCGGTGCAAGGGCCATCGGCGATTACTGAGCCAAGCTCAACACGCTCTCCCTCTGTAACAACAACCTTTTGGTTATACGAAGTTCCCTGGTTAGAGCGAGTGAATTTATGAAGTGAATATGTTTGATACGTGGAATCATCGGCCATGACTTTGACTTCTTCGGCAGATACTTCCACGACAACTCCGGCCTTGGTTGCAACAACTACATCGCCTGCATCAACGGCTGCACGGAACTCCATACCTGTACCGATAAGTGGGGCTTCAGCGCGCATCAATGGAACTGACTGACGCATCATGTTAGAGCCCATCAAGGCACGGTTAGCATCGTCGTGCTCAAGAAATGGAATCATTGCAGTTGCAACAGAGACCATTTGGCGTGGTGAAACATCCATGTAATCAACTTCCTCAGCTGGGATGTATTCAACTTCACCGCCGCGACGGCGTACAAGTACACGTGCTTCTGCAAAGTGATTGTCATCGGTCAACGGTGCATTTGCCTGAGCGATGATGTGTTCATCCTCTTCATCTGCAGTTAGGTAATCAACTTGATCTGTAATTCGACCCTTAACAACCTTGCGGTAAGGAGTCTCGATAAATCCAAATGCAGTTACGCGGCCATATGTAGCAAGAGACCCGATAAGACCAATGTTTGGTCCTTCAGGGGTTTCAATTGGACACATACGTCCGTAGTGAGATGGGTGGACGTCACGAACTTCAAAGCCTGCGCGATCACGTGAGAGACCACCAGGTCCGAGCGCTGATAAACGGCGCTTGTGGGTTAGACCTGACAAAGGATTTGTTTGATCCATGAACTGTGACAACTGAGATGTTCCGAAGAACTCCTTAATTGAGGCAACTACTGGACGAATGTTGATCAGAGTCTGAGGAGTAATCGCCTCAACATCTTGTGTTGTCATACGTTCGCGAACAACGCGCTCCATACGAGACAGACCGATGCGAACCTGATTCTGAATCAGTTCGCCAACGGTACGTAGACGACGGTTACCGAAGTGATCGATATCGTCCTTTTCTACACGTACTTCGCGGCCATAATTCATCAATAGATCGCCGCGGTGAAGGGCTACTAAGTAGCGTAACGTTGCAACGATATCGGAGATAGTTAGGATTGAGGCTTTGAGTTCAAGATCTAAACCGAGCTTCTTGTTGACCTTGAAGCGACCGACCTTAGCTAGGTCGTAACGCTTGGCGTTAAAGTAGAGATTTTCAATGAGATTTTGTGCCGCATCTTTAGTTGGCGGCTCGCCTGGACGTAGTTTACGATAGATATCGAGTAGAGCCTCGTCCTGAGTTTTGACAGTATCTTTTTCAAGAGTTGCGCGGATTGATGCAAAATCACCGAACTCTTGCAGAATCTGCTCTTCGCTCCAGCCCAGCGCTTTTAGAAAAACGGTTACTGACTGCTTACGTTTGCGATCGATACGTACGCCGACTAGATCTTTTTTATCGACTTCAAATTCAAGCCAAGCACCGCGACTTGGGATTATCTTCACTGTGAAAACATCTTTGTCAGATGTCTTCTCAATAATCTTTTCAAAGTAAACGCCAGGTGAGCGAACAATCTGTGAAACAACTACGCGCTCAGTTCCATTAATAACAAAAGTTCCGCGCGCTGTCATGACTGGGAAATCACCCATAAATACTGTCTGAGATTTAATTTCGCCAGTGACATTGTTAGTAAACTCTGCCGTTACGAATAATGGCTGCGAATATGTCATATCGCGCTCTTTGCAATCAGCGATTGAGTACTTTGGTGGCTCAAAGCGGTGATCACGGAATGTAAGACTCATAGTTGCTTGGAAATCTTCAATTGGAGAAATCTCTTCGAAGATCTCTTCCAGACCGGAAGTTGTTGGGATCTCTCCACGATTCATAGAATCAATTGCTGCGATACGCGTGCGCCATGCATCGTTACCCAATAACCAGTCAACGCTTTCAACTTGTAGCGCTAATAAGTTTGGAACTTCAAGGGGCTCACGGATTTTTGCGAAAGAGATTCGGCGTGGTGCTAGTGATGATTTTTTAGACGCGGCCAATAGGTGTCCTTCCAGATTTAAAATCGGTAGAACGCACAACTATTAGGTCTCAGCCGCTATTTGCCCTGACCATAAGTTTTAGATGCGAAGGTTAAGGGTACCGCCCCCACCCCAAACCTGTCCAACCCAGCGCTTATACCTCTAACTCCTGGTTTTGTCAGCCTCTTTTCTGAAGATTTGTGGGTTGCAGGCTAGATCCCAGATATTTTCTCGGCCTCAGGCTCTAGCACTCATAGAAAAACCCCGTCTGGCCTTAGGCCAAACGGGGTTTTTAGTACCTCTAAGGATTACTTAACTGAGACCTTTGCACCAGCTGCCTCAAGGGCCGCCTTTGCCTTATCTGCAACTTGCTTATTTACCTTCTCTAGGAGAACTACTGGGCATGCATCGACAAGATCCTTCGCCTCTTTCAAGCCAAGGCTTGAGTTCAGTGCACGAACTTCCTTAATCACTGCAATCTTTGCTGAGCCAGCCTCTTCGAGTGTGACGGTGAACTCATCTTGTGCTGCATCTGCGCCGCTGCCTGCCGCTGCCGCTCCGCCTGCCGCTGCTACTGCTACTGGAGCAGCCGCTGTTACATCGAACTCAGTTTCAAATGACTTAACGAACTCTGAGAGCTCGACCAATGTCATCTCCTTGAACTGGGCCAATAGATCTTCTGTATTGAGCTTTGCCATATTCGTTATTCCTTCTCTTCTGTCTCTGGGGTTAATTCTTCGGTTGTTGCAGTTACTTCAATTACTTGTGCAGTTACAGCTTGAGCTGGAACCTCGGACTGAGCATCGATCGTTGTTGCTTCGGAGAGCATTTTGATGCGAAGTGCGTCAAATACACGCGCTGCCTTAGCAAGGGATCCCCTCATAGCACCGGCGAGCTTGGCAAGAAGAACCTCACGAGATTCAAGATTTGCAAGCTGCATAAGCTCTGCTGGGGTAACTGCCTTGCCCTCATAGATTCCACCTTTGATTACTAGGAATGGATTCTCTTTTGCGAAATCGCGCAGGCCTTTTGCCGCATCGATTGGATCTCCCTTAATGAAGGCGACTGCAGATGGGCCAACGAGTAGATCTGGTGAGAGATCAACTCCGGCATTCTTTGCAGCAATCTTTGTGAGAGTGTTCTTAACTACCGAGTACTTAGTTTTGCTGCCAAGTGCACGGCGAAGTGCCTTCATCGAGCCCACGGAAAGTCCGCGATACTCGGTGAGAACCGTTGCCGTTGCTGTACGGAAATCCTCCGTTAGCTCTGCAACTGCTGATTCTTTATCTGGGCGAGCCATTCGGTTCACCTTTCCTGGTACTTAGTGATCACAGGAAATTAAAAAAATCCGTAACGCGTAGAAGCGCCACGGATTTACGTGAACACCTACGCGGGCTGAGATCTTCTCATTTATTCAGATTTTCCTTGCGGTTAATCTGAACCTGCGGTCTTTGGTTATGGCATAAGGCTAAAGCGAGATGCCTTAGCTGGTCAAATCGAGCGTAAAAACGCTTTTCTTAAGAGTTAGTTATCTGCAGACTCGCGAATTAGGTTGGGATCGACTTGGATGCCAGGTCCCATTGTTGTTGAGATGACAGCCTTTTGAATGTAGCGACCCTTTGAAGAGTTTGGCTTTGCACGCATGATCTCCTCCATTGCAGCGGCGTAGTTATCTGCAAGCTGCTCGGCGGTAAATGAGACCTTGCCGATTAAGAAGTGAAGATTGCAGTTCTTATCAATCCGGAACTCGATTTTTCCACCCTTGATATCTTCAACTGCCTTTGCGACGTCGGTTGTAACCGTTCCAGTCTTTGGGTTTGGCATCAGACCTCGAGGTCCTAGAACCTTACCTAGGCGACCGACCTTTCCCATAAGGTCAGGGGTTGAAACAACTGCGTCGTAATCTAGGCGACCTTTTGAAACCTCTTCAATGAGTTCGTCCCCACCAACTATGTCAGCACCTGCTGCCCGTGCAGCATCGGCCTTATCACCGTTAGCAAAGACTAATACGCGTGCAGTCTTTCCTGTGCCGTGTGGCAAGTTAACTGTTGAACGGATCGCTTGATCGGCCTTTTTTGGATCCACACCAAGTACCAACGCAACTTCAATAGATGCGTTGTACTTAACTGTCGAAGTCTCCTTGGCAAGTGTTACTGCCTCCAGCGGGGTATAAAGATGATCTTTAGTTACCTTTGCCGCTGCTTCGATGTACTTCTTTGAGCGCTTCATTTCTTCCTCATTTCTCCTAACTTAATTAGGAGCTAGTGGTTGTGGTTGACGGAGCAGCGTGCTCCTCCCACATCTCTTTCCCGCGGTGAGAAAGAGAATTCTTTATTTATTCAACCTTATCCATTAGTTGTGATTCCCATTGAACGTGCAGTTCCAGCGATAATCTTTGAGGCTGCATCTATGTCGTTTGCATTTAGATCAGCCATCTTTACCTTTGCGATCTCAGTAACTTGAGCCATGGTGATATTTGCAACCTTAGTCTTGTGAGGAATAGCCGATCCCTTTTCAACGCCAGCAGCCTTCAAGATAAGGCGAGATGCGGGAGGAGTCTTAGTGATAAAGGTAAAAGAGCGATCTTCATAGACAGTGATCTCCACTGGAATAATCTGACCCTTTTGAGACTCTGTTGCAGCGTTGTAGGCCTTAACGAACTCCATGATGTTGACACCATGCTGACCAAGGGCAGGACCTACTGGTGGAGCAGGTGTGGCTGCGCCGGCCTGGATCTGCAACTTAATAAAGCCTGTTGCCTTCTTCTTTGGTGCCATTTCTTTTCCTCTTTTTTCTTATCGTTTACTGGGGCAGTTAAATCTTTTGTACCTGTGCAAATGAGAGCTCGACCGGTGTTTCACGTCCGAAAATAGAGACGAGAACCTTGAGCTTTGCCTGCTCTGGCATGATCTCTGAGATCGATGCTGGCAGTGTTGCAAATGGACCATCCATTACCGTTACTGATTCACCGATAGCGAAATCAATAAGGCGAATATCAATCTTGTCAGATTTCTTAACTGGGCGTGGTGCCAAAATCTTTTCTACTTCATCCATCGTCAGCGGGCTTGGATGGTGGGCGTTACCAACAAAACCAGTAACACCTGGAGTATTGCGAACGGCCGACCAAGATTCATCGGTAAGATCCATACGGACTAAAACATAGCCTGGATAGATATTGCGCTTAACCATTTTGAAAGCGCCGTTCTTGAGCTCTTTAACCTCTTCTTCAGGAACTTCAATCTGAAAGATGTAATCCTCCATATTTAAAGATTGAATACGTGTTTGAAGGTTGCCCTTAACTTTCTTCTCATAGCCGGCGTAGGAGTGAACTACATACCAATCGCCAAGGGCTGTACGAAGCGTGCGTCGAAACTCAGCGTTTGGATCGTTTTCATCGGATTCGACATCACCATCTTCATCCGATGCCAGCGCAAGCTCGGACTCAATTGAATAACCTGGCTCGGGTGCACTCTCGACCTCTTCCACCACTGGCGTAGCCAATGCCGTAGCCGATGCAGCAAGGGCGGCCTCAAAGGCATCTGTCTTCTGCGTTTCTACGTTGAGCTCATCGGTCATTTCTTGTCCTTATCCAAATACCCAGAAGACGATCTTTGTTAATACAAGATCGACAAGGGAGACAACTGCGATGATGAAAGTCACGAAGACCAATACAACGGCCGTGTAGGTCGTTAACTGATTACGGGTTGGCCAAACAACCTTGGTGAGCTCATTGACAATTTGGCGATAGAAAAGGCCGATGCGCCCAAATAGACCGAGCTTGTCGGCAACGTCTTCTGGTGACTCTGTCATCGCTACTCCTTTTCTAACCATTTACTTAACCTGTACAACTTGCAGGGCAGGAGGGACTCGAACCCCCAACCGGCCGCTTTGGAGACGGCAACTCTAGCCAATTGAGCTACTGCCCTTCGCACGAGGGCATGGCAAAACCATAGGGAAAAGCAAGCCCTCGTGAGCCTGCAAGTGTAGAGGCTAGGAGGGGTTGCGGTCTAACTCGCATCTAGAATACGGCAGAATTGGGAGTATGAGTTCACGAATTTCATCGCGAATCGCTGCGATTACAGAGTCTGCCACCTTGGCCGTTGATGCCAAAGCTAAAGCGCTCAAAGCGCAGGGCCGTCCAGTAATCGGATTTGGCGCAGGTGAGCCTGACTTTCCAACGCCGGATTACATCGTCGAGGCCGCTGCCGCTGCGACTCGTGTTGAATCAAACCACCGTTATACGCCAACAGCTGGATTGCCCGAACTGCGCGAAGCCATTGTTGTAAAGACAAAACGCGATTCAAACTATGAGATTACCTCTGATCAAGTTTTGATTACCAATGGTGGTAAGCAGGCGGTGTATCAAGCCTTCGCAGCGATCATCAATGATGGTGATGAGGTTTTATTACCATCTCCATTTTGGACAACTTATCCAGAGTGCATCAAGTTAGCCGGTGGCGTTGCTATCGAAGTCTTTGCCGATGAGAGGCAGGATTATTTAGTAAGCGTTGCGCAGTTAGAGGCTGCGCGTACACAAAAGACAAAAGCGATTTTATTTTGTTCACCATCTAATCCAACAGGTGCTGTGTACTCGCCTGCACAAGTTAAAGCTATTGGTCAATGGGCCCTTGCTAATAATATCTGGGTAATTTCAGATGAGATTTACGAGCACTTGCTATACAACGGTGCTACTGCGCCAAGTATGCCTGTGGTCGTTCCTGGTCTTGCCGATACATGTATTATTTTGAACGGCGTTGCAAAGACATATGCAATGACAGGTTGGCGGGTAGGTTGGATGATCGGACCTAAGGATGTAATTAAGGCGGCAACTAATCTGCAGTCACATTTAACCTCTAACGTCTCGAATGTCTCACAGCGCGCGGCAATCGCAGCTGTTACCGGTGACCTACATGCAGTTCATGCAATGGGTGAGGCCTTTAATCGACGACGTAAATTAATCGTCGGCCTACTCAATCAGATCCCTGGCTTTGTCTGCCCGACACCAACTGGCGCTTTTTACGTCTACCCATCGGTTAAAGGAGTACTCGGCAGAAAGATTCGCGGAAAAACTCCACAGACATCGGCCGAGCTTGCAGCAATCTTGCTAGAAGAGGTTGAGGTCACAGCCGTTCCAGGCGAGGCCTTTGGTCGCTCTGGATACTTACGCTTTTCCTATGCAACAAGTGATGCAGATATCCTCGAAGGTATTGGACGGATTAAGAAACTGCTTACAGAAAGTTAAATCTCAACTCCGATTAGTTTTACTTCGGCAATTAAGGTTATTCCAAATGCTTTCTGTACATGATCACGTGCGCGCTTAGCTAAGGCTGCGATATCTGCAGCTGTTGCAGTACCTGAATTTGTTACCGCCAACACATGTTTAGTGGAAATACGTGCGCCACCAATCTCATCGCCCTTGTGAACTCCGGAGTTTTCAATCAACCATGCCGCCGATACCTTCACCCGGCCATCATGTAGCGGCCATTTAGGCGCAGCATTTGGAAGTTCATCTGCAGCTTGCTGGGAGATAATCGGATTAGTAAAGAAAGATCCGGCCGACCACGAATCATGATCTTGAGCCGATAACAACATCCCTTTACCTGCTCGAAGTTCTAATACTCCAGCGCGACAATCAAGAATACTTACCTTGTCACCGATTTCAATCTGAAGCTTCTTTGCTAGTTCAAGATAGGTAATTGGTGCGCTCATTTGGCCAATCCGCAGTTGGAATACAACGTTTAAAACAACATAGCGACCAGGGTGTGCTTTAAAGTATGAGTTACGATATGAAAATTCGCACTCAGAGTTTGTAAATGTTCTTATAGCCTTATTCTCACGGTCATAAGTCCGAACACGGGTAATAAACTCGCTAACTTCATGGCCATACGCCCCGATGTTTTGAATCGGCGCAGCGCCCACAGTACCTGGAATGCCACTGAGAGTTTCGAGTCCAGCAAAGCCGTGATCTATAGATGACTGAACGAGGCTATCCCAGTTTTCTCCAGCGCCAATAGTTAGTGTTGCGCCACTACATGCATCGATTTCAGATTCAACGCTGTTATTAGCGATATGGATGACGGTCCCATCAAATCCATTATCGGCGATTAAAACATTTGTTCCACCGCCCATAATTAATATCGGCGAATCCCCTGCAGCTTCAATGGCTGCAATAATCGCTGATTCGCTTGCAACATGAACAATCTCCCTGGCCGGACCACCTACGCGCAGGCTGGTGTATTTGGATAGTTCAGTCATGGCTAAAGGTTAGCGACGTGGAGACAAAATTGTGCTTTTGCCTCTAAAGCGCTCAAGAATGCGATCGTAGTTCTTCTTTGATTGCACTTGGCGATATTCAGGGTCAACATCGTGATAGCCGTGATGACGTCCTTGTTCTAGTGGCAGGCTCATCTGTAATAGCCGCCCTCCAGCCTGGCGGAGTTTAAGTGAAAACTCAATATCGGCGTTGCGATAATAAATAGCACGAGGATTAAAGCCGCCAGCCTCTAAAACCGCCTCACGGTTAAGGGCGAGAAAGTACGAGAAGAGCACATCGACTTCACCATCGCCTTTCTCCTCAACGCTACGCCACTCATCTTGGATATTAATCAATCCTCCGCGCCAACCAACGGCAACAAATTCACCTTTTTCCAGCTCCTCAATCACTGGCGTGACTGCATCGCCAATAAGACGTGTTGAGGGATCCATGATCACTACATACTTACTCTTTATTCTTTTCAGCAAAGTATTTGCGCACCCACCCCAACCCGCACCCGGAGCAACTGCAAATAGATATGTGCGCGAATCCATGGCGGCCACAAGCCGACCAGGATCGCCGATTGAAAGTATTACAAGACCACAATCGTTATTGGCTTTAATACTTACTACCGCTTCGAGAGCATCTTCGGTAAATCCTTCGACGATTAATGCCAGGGTAGTTTCTTTCTCTAAATCTATTCTGTGGATATCTCGCGCATGAGCCAGAGTGATAAAAGCGGCTCTTTCCTGAAGTTCAAATCCACCAGCCACATCTACGACTTCATAGCCAGCCTTTGCAATTGTGTTGCGCAAAGTATCGGCGAGTGCGAAATTCTTTTCGGCCCGCGCTGCCATGCGTGCTTGGGCAAGGGCTATGACCGAATCAGGTGCGCTCATTTGATGACGACTGCTTGAGACATTCCTAAGACTTTGACCCCGTTTGATCTGGCTACACAATCTAACTTCACGCGATCTGCATCTACCTCTACAACCATTGCCGTTACAGTTAAATCAACGTTCTGGCCTGCTGGGACAATAACGGGCTTAATAAAACGGGCTGAAAACTCTTTCACGTTGGCACTGCCACCAGACCAATCCGAGATGAATCTTGCGACCAAGGCCATAGTGAGCATTCCATGGGCAATAACGTTGGGAAGTCCAACGGAGAGTGCAAACTCTTCATTCTGGTGGATTGGATTCTGATCCCCACTAGCATCGGCATAGGCCTTTAATAGTGCGCGATCTATGTAGAAAACTCTCTCCGGAATAATGTCGCCGACTTTGATCATCCGCGCACCACCAATGTTGCCCATGATGAGACGACAAGTTCTGACCTATTATGTAAATCATTGCGTACCGAGATAATCTCATTGCCCGATACAACGCGTAGGCTTTCGATAGTTGCAGAACAAGTGAAAATATCTCCAGCTACAATCGGACGGTAGATTTCAAAGCTTTGATCTCCATGAACTACGCGCCTCCAATCAACTCCGATATCGGGCTGGGTCAAAATCGATTCAAATTCAGGCAGTGTGATGCGGATTGAAAAAGTTGGGGGTGCCACCGATCTTTCGGATTCGCCTATAGCTGCGGCAAAGGCATCGATCTGTGACTGGGTAATAGTTATTGACTCTGCACCTTTAAAGGTACGCCCGACCGAATCGGGATTGATCATTAGCGGGTTTCGCGGTGAAGAGTTGATGACTTGCAACGTGGACAGAACTTCTTAAGCTCCATGCGATCTGGATCGTTGCGGCGGTTCTTCTTAGTGATGTAGTTGCGCTCTTTGCACTCCACGCATGCCATGGTGATCTTCGGACGAACGTCCGCGCTCTTACTTGCCATGGTCTTACTCCTTCATCCCTTAATTCAAAGCCCAAGGTTACCCGAGGCCCATCAATGCGCGAAATTCGCAGATGTAGAACTAGTAGCGGGGGCGGGATTTGAACCCACGACACAGCGATTATGAGCCGCTTGCTCTACCAAGCTGAGCTACCCCGCCAGGGGTGTGCTTTGAAAAGATCTCACTTTTAGGCAAGAAGCTCTTCTCGAGCCCCCCACCGGAATCGGACCGGTGACCTCTTCCTTACCATGGAAACGCTCTACCAACTGAGCTAGGGGGGCGCATTTTCTTTGTCGGTATTTACTGGAGGCCTTAGCGTACAGGCAGCGGCTTACTTTCTAAAAATCCCATCGCTTATTCATTGGGGTTTAGCGTGATTTTGCCAGTGGTCTCGCGGCCCAACATCGCCTGATGTGCACGAGTTGCTTGGCTCAATGGGAAGGTCGCGCCAATAACTGGTTTGAGTTTTCCGCTCTTTACTAACTCAAAAAGCTGGATGATTACATCATTGAGTAACTCTTTACTTCCGAAGCAGTGAGAGAGCCAGAAACCGGTAATTGTTTTAGAGCCACGCAGCAATGATCCTGGATGAATTGCTGTCGGAGGAGTTCGCGATGCCATTCCAAATGTAATTAATCGACCAAAGGGTGCAAGCACTTCAAGGCTTACATCAAATGTTTTACCGCCAACCATCTCTAAAACTAAATCAACTGGCTTGCCATTGTTTGCTTCCAGAATAGCTGCACCTAGATTCTCTTGATCTGCATCGATGGCGCTATCGGCACCTAATGACTTTGTCAAATCTCTCTTCTCTTGCGTTGAAACAACGGCGATTACCTTTGCACCCCACATCTTTGCTAATTGAATTGCAATTGTCCCAACACCGCCGGCTGCTGCATGTATTACTACACTTTCTCCAGCTTTGACATGGCCTACAGTTTTTAAAATATGCCATGCAGTTGATCCTTGAACTAGCATGCAGAGCGCTTGAGAATCACTAACGCCTTCTGGAATATCAATCATCGCACCGGAGTAGGCCAGAGCTTTCTGTGCATATCCCCCGCTTGCAACGGGGGTTAGAACACGTCGTCCGCTCGAGGTTGTTCCCACAACTTCTATCCCTGGAACTAATGGGAGTTTTTGGGGAGATAGATATGAGTTTTCGGTCTGATGTGTATCGGCATAGTTGATTCCAATAGCGCTCACATCGATGAGTTCAAAGCCAGGGCCAGCGACTGGATCGGGTAGTTCTACGAGTTTCATAGACTCTGGACCACCAAAGGCCGTGATCTGTATTGCTCTCATTTTTATCCCTTAGTGGAGCCGAGAGTTAAGCCTGAAACAAACTGCTTACGTAGAAGGAAAAAGACAATCAGAGTTGGAAGAGCGGCAAACATAGCACCTGCAGCTAAGAGATTGTAATCGGTAACAAATTAAATCCCTGTAATTGTGACCGCGGTGAGTGCAATTCCAGCAACAAGGAGCCAGGCGATCATGCCCATCAGCATGGGGCGCGGACCTATCGCGCGTATAGCTCCCCATCGCACCCCGGAACCTAGGGCGACTAAGCCGGCACCCAGCAGAATTTTGCTTAATAAAACAATGTTGTCGTGCACACCAACCGGAATGACTACTGTGTTCTGCAGAATTGCAACAGATATAAAGCCCAGAACGAAGAATGGAATCAGGGGAACTTTGGCCGATGCTACTGCGTTCTTTCCCTGCACCGTTAGATAGCGACGGTGGCGAATCGAGAGAATCAAAACTATGGGTGCTAATAAACAAACTCGCGCTAATTTTACAACAACGGCTGATTTAACCGCGTCATCGCTCCAAACAGATGCCGTTGCAATAACTTGACCGACATCATGAACGGCCGCCCCCGCCCAAGCACCAAATGTCTGATCACTCAATCCCATTAAATGCCCGAGAAATGGAAGCAGGAATATTGAAAGAGTGCCACACAAAGAGATCAAGGCTATTGCATATGAGGTCTCTTCCTGGGTGGCACGTGTCTGGGGTCGAATCGCGGCAACTGCAGTTGCACCACAGACTCCAAAGCCAACACCAATCAACAGAGCTAAATCACCGCTCATCTTAAATAATTTGGACAGACCAAGAACTCCAAATATAGTAAAACTTACAACTAGTATGACGGTAATGACACCTTTAATGCCAATAGCTTGGAGTGAAACCACGCTGACCTGTGCACCTAAAAGAGCAACGCCAATGCGCATTAGTTTTTTGCCAGCCAACGTTGTTCCATCATTTGCAAAGGCTGGCCAGGAGCCTAGATTGGCAATCAGAAACCCAAGTGCCACACACAGCGCTAGAGGGCTAATTGCTGGCTGAAAATTATGGATTTGAAAAGCAGCGGCGACTATGACTGCGATTAAACCCAGACCTGGAAGAGTTTTAATCACTTTAAAGCCGACCAGCCTGATGCACGCGCTTTAAAAACTCTTGAGTCTTTGGATTCTGGGGATTGTGCAGGACCTGTTCAGCCGTTCCCCGTTCGAGGATATTTCCCGACTCTAAAAAGCAGACCTCGTCGGCAACCTGCGTTGCAAAGCCCATTTCATGTGTTGCTAAAACCATTGTCATTCCATCACTCTTTAAATCTCTAACAGCCGACAAAACCTCATTGACTAATACCGGGTCGAGTGCAGAGGTGACCTCATCTAGCATTAATAACCGTGGATTAACTGCTAAAGAGCGGATGATCGCTACTCGCTGTTGCTGTCCTCCACTGAGTCGATCTGGGTATTGATCGGCCTTATCGGATAAATCAAAGCGTTTAAGTAAGTGCATCGCATCGGTGTTGGCCTCATCTTTGCTCTTGCCATAAACCTTCATGGGAGAGAGTGTGATGTTTTCTAAAACAGTTTTGTGTGGAAATAGATTAAAGGATTGAAAGACCATTCCAAGTTTACGACGTACTTCATCGACGCTAATAAGTGGATCAGAGATCTCTTCTCCATCTAAATAAATCTTACCGTCATCAATTGTCTCCAATAAGTTGATGCAGCGAAGAAGTGTAGATTTGCCCGAGCCTGATGCGCCGATTAAAACCGTTGCCGTGTGTTCGGGTACTTGCAGATGCAGATGGTTGAGTACAAGCTCAGCGCCAAAGGATTTACGGATATCAACAAGCTCTAATACATTAGACATCAGACTGCACCCTCTGAGTTTTGAGCACTGGTGCGCCGTCTAATCGCTCTATCGGTGTAACGAGTCATTGGAATAGTAATAAGTAGGAACAAAATCGCCGCGACAACATAAGGGGTGTAATTAAAGCTCCGGCTAGCATTTATTTGAGCAGCGCGCACCGCATCAGTCACGCCAAGAATTGAGACCAAACCAGTGTCTTTCAATAGAGAGACAAAATCATTTAATAGCGGTGGAACAACGCGGCGTATCGCCTGTGGCAGCACAACAAAGCGCATGGTCTGCCCAGATGTTAAACCTAACGACCTAGCGGCAGCGCGCTGACTTGGATGGATAGAGAGAATTCCGCTTCGGATTACCTCTGCCACATATGCTGAATATGTAAGGACAACGGCCGTAGTGCCAAGAAAGATTACATTGCTTGGGATTCCATTAAGGCGCAGCGCTGGCACGCCAAAGCCAACTAATAAGATGATCAAAATAAGTGGTGCACCGCGGAAAATATCAACGTATGCAGTTGCTAGAAATCTAAAAGGGGTCAACGCTGGTGATTTTGTAGTGCGTACAAGAGCAAGGCCGAGTGCGATAACACCGATTGCCGCTCCCCCGATAAAGGTCAATTGGATATTGATCCAAAGTCCCTTAATAACAGTTGGAAAGACCTCACGGCCGTAATCAATATCAAAAAACGTTGCCTTTACGCTCTCCCAACCAGGGCTTGTTACAAAGATGATCGCCAGGGTTCCAAGTACAAGAATGGAAGAGGCGGCAGCAATACTTGCTTGCTTGCGGCTTACTGCACGCCGAGATATACGGCGCTCTATCTCACGTGAGCTTGGCGACCACGCAGAGTTAATTCGCTCTGTCATGGCCGCCAAACTACCGTGTTTACTTCTTACTTCCTATTAAGGCTTCAATGCAGGTGCGCCAGCAGCGGTTGCTAGCCACTTATCTGTAATTGCAGCAAGTGATCCATCAGCTGTGATTGCATCAACTGCGGCAGATACACATGAGGTTAGTGGGCTTGCCTTTGATAGCAAGAGTCCGAACTGATCTCCTGAACCTGTTGAAGGGAGTTGACCAACGATGATGCCATTTTCAACCTCAACGCCAGCTAGATAGAAGGCTGTTGGTAGATCTACAACTAGACCATCAATCTGCTTGTTCTTAAGTGCTGATACGCCGGCGGCATTGTCATTGAAAACCTCCGGTGTTGCACCGATTTGTTCTGCAATGGCATCGAGTGATGTTGTTCCAACGGCTGCTCCAAGCTTTGCATCTTTAAGTTCTGCAAGGGTTGTCTTTCCATCGATCTTGCTTCCCTTGAATGAAACGATTGCTTGTGGGGCTGTGTAGTAAGGAGATGAGAAATCAACTGCCGCCTTACGCTCCTCAGTAATTGAGAACTGCTGCAAGTTGAAGTCGAAGCTCTTTTCTCCTGGTGTTACAGCTGAATCAAATGTTGTACGAACCCATACAACTTCCTCATTTGTAAATCCAAGTTGCGTAGCAACTGCATATGCAACTGCACCTTCAAAACCATTTCCGGTCTCTGGTGCATCATCAATAATCCATGGGTAGTAAGCAGGTTCGCCCGTTGCGATTGTTAGCTTGCCTTCAGTTACTGTTGCAAGATCTGCCTTTTCGCATGATGCGCTTTCAGAGGTTGAAGAATCTGATGATGAACATCCTGTAAGTGTTAATCCCGCTGCAATAACAACAGCGGCGAAAATTCCAAAGCGTTTCTTCACATTTGCTCCTTTTAGGTGGGTACCCCAGAAGCGTAATACATGGTGGCGGGTGAAGGATTTGAAGATTCGAAGGCATAAGCCGGGGGATTTACACTCTAAGGATGGGCTTTTCTGTGGTTCCATCTAACCTCTTGCTTCCCCAACTTGAGCGTGGGCTGGGGTGGGTCGTGTCCCCCGACTCCCTCCTTGGTTCAGGGGGTTTCAGGGCTTCTGTTAGCAGTTTGTTAGCAAAAGAACCAGCAATTTCTCTAGGAGTTTTCATAACTAGTTTCGGCCAGTCTTTGTATCGGTCATGATCTTCTTAACCTGAAGGGTGAGGTATGAAATATCTGAATTGATGTGGCGTTCGCGGATGAGTTTTTGAGCGCTTTGCAGCACTCCTCTAGCTGCACCGACTCGATGGCTCGGATCAAGAGTTTGAATATCACTTGCCTTAGCGAGTCCCACGATTCTGCGAGTCATCTTGGCAGCGGCAAAACCAATAGCATCGACTTTCCATTGCTTAATTAACTTCTCAAAAAATTCGTCGGTGAAAACTCGTTTATCGACTCGAGATGGCCAAAGAGCCCTCATATTTGCTTCGAAAGAAGCCCAGAGTTCTTCTGGTAATCGCGAGATGTACTCGGCATGTTCGTCTCTACCAAGAGCGATAGATCTAGCAAGGGCTAGGTAGAAATTGGCAAAGCAAGCCCCAATATCAAAGCCGATCGGCCCATAGAACGAGAACTCTGAGTCGAAGGCACGAGTTGAAATCTCATTTCCATTTTCATCAGATTTGACCATCACCGAACCAGTATGTAAATCACCGTGCAATAAAGCTTCAGCTTGGGTCATGAACTTATATTTTAGTTCGCCCATCTCTAAAACCATTTGCTTATCGTTCTCAATCGCCTTGGCATCGACTTCATTCTCTGGGAGGTAAGAATTTCGATCCGCGGGGAAATAAGGTTCAGTGAAAACCAAGTCTTCTGTAATTAGACAAAGCTCCGGATTGATTGCTCGGGCCATACTTTTGTAATGTTCATATGCACCCGCTCCGAAAATTGATGTGGCGAAGAGAACTTTAGCAATATATTCGCCAACTGATTTTGCCGCTCCATTATCAAAATCACCTTGATTAAGTGCAGTACGCCAAACTCTGTGATCCGATAGATCTTCCATCGCGATAATGTATCGATCCTGGTCATAGAAATAAATTTCTGGAACTAAATGTGCCGCCGCCTTCGAATGAACCATTGTGGTCTCGTATTCAATTCGGGCGCGATCTGGCGACATGGGCCAAGATGGACCTACTAAACGAACATAAGGCAGGGCCTGTTTTAATACGATGCCTTTGCCATTCTTATCTTTGATAATGAAAACCAGATTTAGGTTTCCATCGCCCACTTCTTTTAAATCAACAATGGATTCGTGATCAATCACGGAACTAATCTCCCGGTGAGAAGCCAAATACGACTTGATATTATCAGCGCTAATAAATTCGTATGTTTGTGACATTTTTTTGCTTCCAACTAGTAAATATGGACTCACCAATTGAATCCATGCGCAATCTCGCATCACCGCGGGAAAGCTGCCGCCACTCCTCCATCCACAGCAATTACGCTGCCTGTAGTACGTGACGACTCTGGTGAAAGGAGGTAAGCGACGCTACTTGCAACGTCAATACTTCTCACTCTCTCATTCAATATATTTCGTGAAGCATAAAAATCTTCAAGTTCTTCCGGCTTTACTCCGTGTGCCGCTGCTCTTTGCTCGCGAACACCACCGGCCCAAAGTTTGCTGTTATCAAAGACCGCATCTGGATTTACAGCGTTTGCACGCATTCCAAATTTTCCACCTTCAATTGCGGCTATGCGCATCAACTGCAACATTCCAGCTTTTGTCGCTGAATAGCCCCCAAATCCTGCTCCCGGTGCAAATGCATTTTTGCTGGCGACATAAACCAAAGATCCGCCCAAATTTTGACGACGGAAAGTTTTCATCGCTTCCTTGGTGAGCATGAAGGCTGAAGTTAGATTGATTTCCAATCCGCGACGCCATTTTTCTACTGTTAAATCTTCTAACGAATCAGATACCCCAATGCCAGCGTTAAGAATTACGCCATCTAACCCACCAAAGTGCATGACTGTTTTAGTCACAGTTGCTATCACATCTGTTTCATTTGATTGGTCACCAACAAAGAGCAACGATGGATTGTATTTATTGGCTTTAAATTCACCCTCGACTTCTTCAACTCCAGCTGCTTCAATATCAGCTAGAACGACATGTGCTCCTCTGCGGCCAAGTTCTAAGGAGATCCCACGACCAATGCCACTTCCTGCTCCTGTGACTATAAAAATACTCCCATCAAACTGCGCTGATGCCGGACGGTTCTTTAGTTTAAAAAGTTCTAGTGGCCAATAATCAACACCAAATATTTCAGATTCGACCACACTGACACCCTGACCAAAGCAGTCACGGACTCTCGCGGCTACGCTGTGTGTGTGGAATGAGATATCAGCCAGCATCGCTGCATCTTTTAAATTAGAAGCTGTTGTAATTGCACCGACTTCAGGAACCAAAATTACCTTTGGATCATCTCCATGAGATGAATACCCCTCGGGAAGCAGGTGTTTGTTATTTTCGAAATATTTCTGGTGCTCACTTCGATATTTTTCGATTCCCGTTTCAATATCAGACTTGGCCACAGCTGCTGATTTTGGTCTGATCCGCATCATGTGATCAGCACTCGCGACTCCAGCAGCAAGCACTTGGTTTAAATCGCTACGGGACGCAACTTCAGCCAAACGAGTATCGATCTTCAATACCTGCTTCTTGCCTAACTTTCCGCGTAGGGCAAGCAACAAATCTTTTAGCTCGGATTCAGGCAAGTCATGATGTACAAACTTCGCATCTGGACGCTTTGTTAATGAGTCAAGATATTGATCGGCCTTTGCAACTGCGTCTAGGGTCTTCTGGTAGCAGTTATCGCTGAGCTCATCCCAAACAACTAATCCATGATGAGCAAGTACTACACCTTGATAATCACCTAGCTGGCCAACAACCTTCGACAGTTCAAACCCTGGGCGTTTCCATTCGACATATACGAAATTCTCACCAAGGGCTTCGCGGACTGCTTTCTGCCCGTTTGCATGATTGGTTAGTGCGCAAATTGCATCAGAGTGCACGTGATCTATGTGCTTTGCTGGAAGAAAGGCGTGAAGAAGAGTTTCGATTGAAGGACGTCGCGATGTGGGATCTACAAGAGCTCTTGTTACGTAATCGACCATTAGATCATCAGACATTTCAGTGAAATCTTGAATCTGCAAGAGCTCATCGAGATAAAGGCCGGGATAGTCACGATCGATGCCGTATTGCATATCGGCGCCGGAACCCTTTACCCAAAGAACTTTCTTGCGGCGGCCGTAGTGATCAGAAATCTCACCCTTACTGGAAGTATTCCCGCCACCAAAAACAACAAGTGACTGGTTGCCACCAATACGTTGGGAACGCTCTACTAATTCTTCTAAAGGTTTGAAATCACTCATAGAGTTTCACCCTTTGCAATTTCATATGCTTTTAATTCAGTGATAACTACGCTGATATATTTTGCAGGTGTAACATCGAAAGCAGGATTAAAAGTCTTTGCACCAAGTGGTGCGACTTGCAATCCCTTAAAGTGAGTCAGCTCTTCATCTCCACGAATTTCAATATGAATCTCACTTCCGGTTGCGATACTGCGATCGACTGTAGATTCTGGAGCTACAACAAGAAAAGGAATGCCAGCAGCGTGACAAGCAAGCGCGACTCCTAGAGATCCGATCTTGTTGGCTGAATCACCATTCTTTGCGATGCGATCGGCACCAATCAAAACAGCATCAATTCGGCCACTTAGGATTGCCATTGCGGCAGCGCCATCGGCTTCGATTCGGTATGGAATCTCGGACTTCATTAATTCCCAAGCTGTTAATCGCGAACCTTGGAGCAATGGACGAGTTTCATCGGCATAAATTTCTTTAACAAATCCACGTCTATGCATCTCTTTAATTACACCTAGTGCCGTACCAGTTCCCGTAGTCGCAAGCGAACCTGTATTGCAATGAGTGAGCAAAGTAAGCGGTCGTTCCCCTAACGTTTGGATTAACCAATGGGCGCCAATATTTCTCATATCGGTGCTTGATTGTTTATCTTTGTTTGCCAATTCTTGCGCGAGAGCCAGAACAGAGTCACGACCATTTATAACTTGCTTACGCGCTTTCTCAACTGCCAAAGCTAAATTGACCGCAGTTGGACGAGCATCACGTAAGTTATCAATGTTCTTCTCAAGTTGCTCGGCAGATAAACCTTTTCGTGCCGCCTCGTCCATTGCTAGTACAACTCCATATGCGCCAGTCACGCCTAAGGCGGGCGCACCGCGAACTACCAATTTTTGAATAGCAATAATCAAATCATTTATCGAATCATAGGAAATATAGTTTTCAGCAATGGGAAGCGCGGTTTGATCGAGAAGAAAAATTCTATTTTCTTTCCACTCGATAGCCATGAAAAGTGTTGACATTTACGCCGGGCTCCTAAATAGTTGTCCTACAACTTCATGGCTCACAATACGCTTGATATAGAGATCAACTACATGGTGGCGGGTGAAGGATTTGAACCTTCGAAGGCATAAGCCGGGGGATTTACAGTCCCCTCCCATTGGCCGCTCGGGCAACCCGCCAGGTTGATTTAGCCATCAGAACGAACGTAAAAGTACCTCAGGAATGAGGTTTTGGGTAATTCCCAAGAGCATACGTTCAAGCTGGTGTATAGAAAGTGTATGAGTTGTAAAACAAACCTTGGTGGTCCGTCGGTTTTCGACAGTCCCCCGGCGTTTTTTGTAATTATTGAGACCCTTTCGTAATACGCACTAAATCAGTGTGTTACTAGACGAAATGGATAAGCACATGTCAGAACCAACACAAACTAATCGTAAGAAGTCACGCCGCCGTAATGGGGATGGAAACACCTATCGCCACAAGAATGGATGGCGCACTGTGATCTCACATAAGGGTCACACGGTCACAGCTATGGGCCGCTCAGAGCAGGAGTCTCGTCGACTAGCAAAGAAAAGATCAAAGCGCTTCCTATTTACGATGGTTCATTAGTCCCAGCTGCTGCAAAGCTGACAACTGGTGAATTCTTAACTAATTGGATTACCAAGAAACATAAGACTTCTATTGCAGCAACTACCTACCGCCGCTATGCCTCACTCATTAACATCCACATCATTCCCGCACTGGGAACAATCAAGTTGCAGGCCGTTACTAAGAATCATGTAAATGCGCTGATGCTTCAGATGCGCGAGAAAGGTCAAAGCGCTCGCTCACAACAGCAAGCACGTGCAGTGCTGTCGGCGGCATTTGAATCTGCCATTGAAGATGATCTAGTGGCGTCCAATCCAGTCGCTAAATCTCGAACAATTTCCTTAGACAGCGCCCAGATTCACCCGCTTTCACTTACAGAAGTTCAAACTCTCCTCGCTAAAACCACGGGAGTACAGATGCAAGCGCGTGTACGCATGGCAGTTCTTTATGCAATGCGCCAAGGTGAGGCTCTTGGTCTGCAATGGAAGGATGTCGACTTCAATAAAAAGACTGTCTTCATCTGGCAACAAGTTCAGAAGATCGAGGGTGCCTATGAATTTGTCAAGCTTAAGAGTGAGGATTCCAGTCGAACTCTAGAGATCGACGATGAAACCTTGGCTGCGCTTAAGGCTCATAAAGTTCAACAGAATACGGATCGCTTAGCCATGGGTGATAAATGGGAAGATCATGACCTAGTCTTCACGACTTCGACTGGAAAACCGATTGATTGTAAAACTGACTATCGTCATTGGCATCGTGCGCTGGCAAATGCTGGTCTACCAATCAAACGTCTTCATGATGCTCGCCATACTGCTGCAACCCTTCTATTTGATCAAGGTCTAGATATCGAAGTAATCCGTCGATTTATGGGTCACTCATCAGTATTACTAACTTCAAAAACTTATGTACACCACTCAGCACGACAATTAAAAGGTGCAGCTGACCTTATAAAAAGCATGATTAAGGGAGCGTGAATTATCTATCACGGGTCGGGTGGGGACCTCGCACGGTGCCTGGTCTCTCCCTTCCAATTTTCATAAAATGTGCAAGTTCCACATTAAAATCGATCCAAGTACTTTCATCATCTAAATGAACATATTTTCGGATTACTGAATCCGCTTCATCCGTGATGACTCGCAATTGGTTCATATCGTAGTTCCCCATCCAAAGTCCCGCATAGGGCGTCCATAGTAGATGATTCCCTGGTTTCATAATTGCATTGTGAAGTTTTTTGCCAATCTTTGAAAGGGCTTTTCGATCATCCAAAGCAATTTGGTCTAAACATAATGGAAAGCTCGTGAATGTAGAAGCGGGACTATCAAATTCGTCGCCGTGCAATACCCACCACATAAACATAATTCTGCCTGACATTACCGCCATTGCCGCAAATGCATCTTCTTCTGATGAGAAATAAAGGCTCCCGACTTTTGTCTGAACGGCTGGTTTCCTTTTTCCGTCTAATGCAGGTGGATCTTCTCTGAAAACACTGAGCCAATAGCCACTAATCTCCTTGAATCCAACTCTATGTGATGTTACCGATGTTCTGCAGGAATAGAAGAGCGTTTGTCCTGATTGGAAAGCAAATGGCATGAGTGATTCATGGCCAACTTTTGGCCATCGATCTGTAGGTCTATCAATGTACTTTCCATACTTAAGTGTATTAAACAGATGTGGACGGAATTCAGCATTCCACTTGTTGTAAACACTTGCATAAATTCCCGCATTACCTTCAGAATGTGAGCCCAGAAAAATAGTATTTCTAATTTCAAGTCCAGGGAATAGTCGAGCCGGTATAATTCCATAGGTTGATACCCATATATTTTGAAAATTTGCACTTAAAATTTCCCGAATATCCGCGAATTTCGAACCCCAAGAAAGTTTTAGTGGCACGATCATGCTCAATCTTCCATCCTTTTTGGTGAGTTTTACAGCGCGCTCCATCACAGGCGCGAAAATATCCGGTGCTCTATCGGTTTTAAATCCGCTAAAAGTGTAGGAGGTGACTTTGCTTTTTTGAACATAAGGAGGATTGCCAATGACTGCATCAAATCCGCCAGAGAAATGAACCTCTGGAAACTCTATAAACCAATGAAAGGGTTGATGCGAACGAATCCATTCTTCATAATTTTGGTCAAT
>JAQBVO010000032.1 GCA_027728065.1 Actinomycetota bacterium | reverse complement strand
CGCCACAGCCACAACAGACGAATCCGCCACAGCCACAACAGACGAATCCGCCACAGCCACAACAGACGAATCCGCCACAGCCACAACAGACGAATCCGCCAGGAAATACCAATAACAATAATGCAACATCGACTACTGCTTGTGTGGTGGGTGGCCTGGGAACGGGCGGCTGCCCCAAGAGTTCAGTTACCGAAGTTAGCTCTTCATACACCGCACTAACTGCAAGTTCGGGTACGAGGATCTCTTCGAGTACTTCTCCATCGAGTTATTTGGCGGCTATGGGTTATGCAAGTACTTCGGGTACCTCATTATTTGATCATCCCAGCGGATTAACCAGCGATGGAAGTAATTTAGTTCTGGTTGATCGTGGGAATAATAGACTTCTTGTTTGGAAGAGTGCACCGACTAGTCCAACAACTGCACCAGACTTTGTGCTCTGTCAAGAGAATACAACGAGCACTACTAGTGGGAATTCACTCAGCCAGTGCAATTGGCCAAGTGATGCGATTATTACATCAAATGGAAAACTCCTAGTTGCAGATACCGATAACGATCGAATCCTAGTGTGGTCAACCATGCCAACAACTACTGGTACAAGCGCAAGCTATGCAATTGATTTAGGTGCAGATGCATGGCCGTGGGGAATTTGGTCCGATGGAGTTCGAGTTGTTGCCTCTATGGCAGAAGGAAGCAAATTGTCATTCTGGAATACCTTTCCAACAACAGGCTCTGAATCTCCATCCTTTTCAATTAAAGGCAGTGCATCTACATGTATTGGAACTCCTCGCGGCTTAGTAAGTAATGGCACAGTCCTTATGACCGGTGATCACAATGGAAAGTGTGGCCAAGAGAAGGGAATACATGTGTACACAACATTTCCAACTTCAGCTTCAACTAAACCTAATTACATGATTGTTCCAGGTGATGCTAACTATGCATGGCCCATGGGGAGTTTTGATCGAATTACTGGTAAGGCTTATTTACTCTCAAGAACATTAGAAGAGTTTTCAAGTTTTCCTGCGACAAAACCAGTGGGTAAACAATTAGCCTCAAGTAGCGAATTTGAAGGTGGCGATGGTGGGGACGTTGAGGTTGTAAATGGATATATGTATGTCACCGAATACAACGGTAATCGCGTCTCGGTCTATAAAGGCATTCCTTCAGCGACTGCAGCTCCTGATTTCTATCTTGGCTTAACCTCAACAACTATTACAAAACCAGTTGAAAATCCACTACTCACTAACTATCTGATTACCAATCCTCAGATTGCAACACTCGATGGGGCAATGGCAATTAACTCAGACCTTGAGCGCGCTATTTACGTTTGGAAGAAGATTCCAGCAACGAGTGGGGCAAAGCCGGATTTAGTCTGGACAACTGGAAATCAAAATGCTTCCAATCCTCTTTGGGCTATGGATTTTCAGCCAGATTCATCTGATACAGGCAAACTTGATGGTAAATCAATTTATGCAGCTGCAGGTGAGAAAACCTTTGTGGTTTGGGAAGGTATTCCAACATCCACAACTTCAGTCCCAATTTTAATTATTAATGACTCGATTGGAAACGTGACCTTTAATATGCATCTTAGAGTTGCAGTAGATGACAAGTACTTCTACATTCTTGATGGCGGCGCAAAAAAGATTTATATCTGGTTAGGTTTGCCTTCTGGTAAAACAGATAGCCCAGATTTTACTCTCTCGGCCGATGCCAATCGTATTCGTTCAGATGGCAAGTACTTAGTTGCAGCCAGTCTTTACAACTCACCGCATATTTTGATTTGGAGCGTCTCTACTCTGAAGTCGGGCGCTGAGCCAACTGGAAAAGTTGCATACACTATGAACTTGCCACAAGATGCTCTAACTATTAATGACGCCCTCTATGTTGCCGATACAGGTTTCCATCGAGTTCTTTACTGGAGCTCTGTCTCTGCCGCAATGAGCGGATCTGCCCCTGATGCATTCCTTGGTACCGGAAGCAGTACTTCTGATACTAACCCGGGACAGAGTAAAACTGAGTTTCGTTGGCCAGCTTCACTCTGGGTTGAAAATGGATATCTCTGGGTTGGCGAACGTAAATTCGGCCACCGAATTTTCCGTTACAACTTAAGTTAGCCAACCATGAACAAACTGGGCCAGGCAGCACCTAACATCTGCAGGGCTAAGAGAAAAGCCCCGACCCGCATTGGAGTCAGGGCTAATCCCTACTGCTAGAGGCTGCGCGCTCTCAACCAAGGGTTGCAAGGGCGAGCCAAATTTAATTACTAGGCCTTTTTGAGGAAAGTACTAATCGAGGTGCCACAGACTGGGCATTTGCCTTTAGCCGTGCGACGACCTGAATCTTTAACGATGATCTCCCCTACAAATTCGTGCTTCTCTTTGCACTTGACGCAGTAAGCAGTTCCCTTATAACTCTCTGCCATTTACTTTCCTCCACTCCACGCCAGCGACCCGTCAGGGCGCTGCCCATACGGGGTAGGCGTTCTTATGTATGACGATACCCCCGAGGCCGCGCAATCACGCCTACCTAGCATCACTTGTTGAGAAGTTTTTTAAGCTCCTGCGGCATAGCTAGCGCTGTTTCTGCCGCCTCATAGCCATCTAGATAGGCGCTGGCGATCTCGGCCTTGGCAAATCTAGCCAAAATCTGCTTAAAGCCCTCGCCATGGTCGCTAACCTCTAGATGTATCGCCTCATGGAAGAGGACGTAATCCAGAGCAAAGGCCGGTGCGTCTTTGAGGCGATCTGAGATTCGAATCGTGCCATCGATGCTTGTGCATGAGCCCCAACGCTCGCGCATGCCGCGCCAGGTGACATCCTTGGGGCGGGTCGTAATCTCTGGGGCCAGTTCACTCAGAAGTTCATCGGTTCGAGCCGCTAAGGCCGCTTCACTCATCGTACTTGCGGCCTCTTGGCTACGGATTTTAGCCACCATCTCTGGCACCATCGCCCTCTCATCGGCCTTACTCATCCGTGCAGGGATTGAAACGACTATGCGGCCACCGGCGCGATAGGCAGAGATATTCTTTTTCCGCCGCTTCGAACGGATCACCACGATCTCCCCCTCATTTACTCCGGGAAGGGTCGCATCAAGATCCAAATCCCCTCCCATATCGGGGGCTAGGTCATCTAGAAAACTATCAAAGCTCACTCTCTGAAGGTATCTGCCATCATCTCACTTTGAGCGAACCTCAACCACGTGTTGAGAGATTTTATGCATGGGCAGGTGATGAGATTACTCAATACAGGATAAAAAACGCCTCTGTCAACGTGGTTTTTATTTGATTATGGAGCCGATTGCATTTACTTTACAACTACGAACTCCTCGGATAACCGTTCTTTATCAGCAAGGGGAAGGCTGATACAGAGTGAGCGCCCGGGGAGTTCGCTTTTCATTTTCTCTTCTTAGGTTGCGAGTGAACTGAATTCTTAGGTTGCGAGTGAACTGAATTCTTAGGTTAAGAGTCAATCTAGAGATTGTAAGAATCTCTAGAGCGAGGATAAATCATCAGGAATCTCAATACTCTGTAAATATGCATCTGGAGTTAATAAATCCGAGGCAGTTGGCAAGATGCCACTCCAAATCTGATCACGGGATTGAAGATCTCGAACTGCGGTAACGCGGCTCCAAAAGGCGCTAGCTTCACGTGCTAACCGTGGTGAGACTTGTAGACCAAAGAGATTTGCAAAGAGCTGTTGCGTCGGTGCCGATGTTGCACGACGACGGCGCAGTGTCTCCTGCAGCGCCAAGATATTAGGTAAACGATCACCAGTTGCCAGCGCTACAACGCACTCACTCCACCCATCAACGAGTGCAAGAACGGTTTCAAGTTTTACTAAGGCATCACGCTGGGCTGGAGTCTCCTCCGGTGTAAAAATCCCCTGATTCAAAGCCATCGGAAAACTCTGCGGATTTGTTGGATTGAAATCGCTCTGGCTGTTAGCAGATGCATCGAAAATCTCTTGGGCTTGACGTTGAATTGCATCGATATCGATGTGAATGCCGCGTGCATAATCGCTAATCGCAGTACGAATATATGTGACTAGCCATGGGTTGTGTGCAAATAACCGAGCACCGGCGCTCTCGCGAAGTGCATGAAAGATTCGTATCTCATTGATCGGAATATCTAAATCCCGGGCCCACTCATCGATATTTTCAGGGACAAGGGCTGGGTAGACAGGATCAACGAGCGGTAGAGCTACATCGTGGATACCAGTGACTGTGCCAGCTAGGCCTCCGATGGACTGTCCGAGTTGAGTGGCCATCAGTGAGCCGATAAATGAGCTCAACAGTGTGGAGATCATCCCTGCCGGTATCGCTACCGCACCCTCGGGCGAACTCTGGCCATCTTCAAGGGAAGAGTCTGCAAGTAGTTTTGAGATCGCACTCGATAAACCATGTGCAAGTGGCTCGACGTTGGTGCGCCATCCAGCCAGAGTTGCATCTACCCAATCACTTCGTGAGAGAGTGGAGTTAGCGGCAACACTTGATTGTGGGAAAAATGTAGCTTCATTGAGCCAGAGCTCTGCGATTAAAAGTGCGTCAACAACCTTTGATACATCGTTTGCACCCATTGGTGCCGAGCCTTTAGCGGTCACAAATTTCTTAGCGGTATCGCGAACAATATTTTTAGGAATCGCCTCACTCGATGCTGCAAAGTTTGGCCCACTCATTCCTAACTTTGAAAACTGTTCCTGTATCTGTTGCTGCATCTGTGCCATCATTGCAGCAAAATCTGGCGAACCATCACCATTGTTTTTTTCAGGCTCATCAGAACTATCGGATGTAAAACCTAATGGCACCATGTGTGAATCCTCTCAGCCATGTAACCAGATATCCATTGGATTTCTTCCCGCAGGCGATAGGCTCGGCATATGTCTAGTGCAGCTACCGCCTTAATCTGGTGGATCGTCCCCCTTGTGGGCTTAATCGGAGGCCTTGGATATGTCCTATGGGTCTCTAAATTTCAAGCCAAATATCGGCAAGAGACTCAACGCTCAGTCGGTCAGTTCCAGCGCTTCCAAGGTTCACTACGCGATTCACAGGCGCGCGATAGCGATGCAAAAAAAGTAAATCCACCTACCACTTCAATCTCTGATCCAGAGCTCCTTAAATAACTTCGCACGCAACATGCGTTTTTCACCGCTTCCCCGCCTTGCTCAAGCCCTACTCGCGCTTTTCTTCACGCTCTCTCTGCTTGCTCCACTTCCCTTTGCAGTCGTAATGCCCGGTAGTGCAGAAAACATCTTTAAAAATATTATTACTATTAAAAATCAAAAATCATATCCAGCCACTGGGCGTCTGGATTTAATATCGATTCGAGTTACAAATCCCGATAACTGGATTATCGGACCACAGATTATCTATTCATGGCTACGAAGTGACCAGGCAGTCTATCCACGTGCCGCCTTTTACCCACATGGAACGACAAATAAGTCAGAGAAGAAAGTAGCCACGGCTCAGATGAGAACTTCTCAGAGCAAAGCGATGGGTGCTGCATTTGAACTCCTTAAAGCCAACCCAGATTTTGGTGTTGGGACAGACCAGCTCGTTGAAAAAAATATCACCTTCGATGCCAAGCGCACCGGTGGACCGAGCGGCGGAATGATTTTTGCAATCGGTGTCATTGAACTTCTCACACCTCGCGATATTTTAATGGGTCGTCACATCTCGGGTACCGGCACGATAACTATCGATGGCAAAGTCGGGCCCATAGGTGGAATTAATGAAAAGATCATCGCCGCCAGCAAAGCCGGTGCGAAGATATTCTTAGCGCCGGCTAAAAACCGAGGTGAGATAAGTAACCTCGATCCAGACATCACAGTCATCTTCGTTGCCACACTGGCCGAGGCCCTTAAGGCCCTGGATACACAGGCCTAGCCCAAGAGATGCGCTGGCTAATAGTACGCTAGCGTTCTCCCATGACTAATGCAGCCCCACAGTTCAACTTCAAACGTCGTCCCGGCCCACTTCCAATAACTATTGGAGCACTCTTTGCCTTTGGCCTGGTAATACTCTCTCTCAGCGGGTTCTACAGCGACTGGCTGTGGTTTAAATCCGTGAGCTTCACATCGGTCTGGTCAACGATATTGGTGACAAAAGCTACGCTCTTTATCGTCGCTGGAGTTGTAACTACATCTCTAATTCTTCTTAACATCATCATCGCTTATAAGCGACGGCCACTCTATGTACCGGTGGCTGTAGAGAGCGACAATCTCGAGCGCTATCGCGGACAGATTGAGCCAATCAAGCGTTGGGTCGTGCTCGGCTTAGCACTTGTACTCTTTTATTTCGCTGGAACTTCAGGTTCGCTTATGTGGTCAACATGGCTACTGTTTAAGAACTCAACTCCATTTGGCGTTACTGACCCTCAGTTCAATATGGATATCTCGTTCTTCGCTTTTCGTCTTCCATTTTGGCAGACGCTCATCGCATGGGGTATCTCAACTCTCGTGCTTTCAGTTATTGCCGCAACAATTGTGCACTACTTATACGGCGGAATTCGTCTACAAGTTCAAGAGGATCGCACGACAGTCGCAGCACGTGTTCAACTCTCTGTTTTACTCGGAGCAGTTGTGCTACTCAAGGCAGTTGCATACTGGTTTGATCGCTATGGACTGGCATTAAAAGAGGGCAAGTTGATTACTGGTCTTACATATACCGATGTGAATGCAGTTCTACCGGCTAAGGCGATTTTGACGGCGATCGCAGTTGTCTGCGCCCTACTATTTTTTACAAATATTATTCGCCGCTCATGGGTGCTACCTGCTGCAGGTACTGCCCTACTTGTTATCTCATCGGTCTTAATCGCCGGTCTCTATCCTGGTGCGATTCAACAGTTCCAGGTAAAACCAAGTGAGTCATCTAAAGAAGCTCCTTTTATTCAGTTAAATATCGATGCAACCCGCTCTGCTTATGGCTTAGATGATGTCACCGTTACCGATTATCAAGCAACGATCGCCACATCGGCCGGTCAGTTATCTAAAGATGCAGCGACTATCGCAAATATTCGTTTAATGGACCCCAACGTTCTTTCAGCGACTTTTCGCCAACTTCAGCAGATTAAGCCTTACTACGCCTTCCCAGAGTCACTTGATTTTGATCGATACACCATCGATGGGGTAAAGCGTGATGTCGTTGTTGCAGTGCGCGAACTCAATATCCCCGGTAATCCATCCCGTAACTGGATTAATGATCACCTTGTTTACACACATGGCTTTGGCTTTATCGCCGCCTTAGCAAATGCTCGCGATAGCGATGGTAAGCCATCTTTTGCCGTCGGTGATCTTCCACCTACAAAGGGGCTTGGAAGTTTTGAGCCACGTATCTACTTTGGTGAAAATATGCCTGACTACTCAATTATCGGTGGAGTCAAAACCGATTCACCTGTTGAGTTTGATTATCCCGATGATGCATCGGCTAATGGTCAGAAGAACTACACCTATACGGGAACCGGTGGTGTTCCAGTTGGATCTCTTGTCAATAAAATCGTCTTCGCCCTTAAGTATCAAGAGCAGCGAATTCTTCTCTCCTCTTTAATAAATAAAGATTCAAAGATTCTCTTTGAGCGCAACCCTCGCGATCGCGTGGCAAAGGTAGCACCGTGGTTAACTCTGGATGGAGATCCATATCCGGCTCTGGTCGATGGCAAAGTGATATGGATTATCGATGGCTATACAACTAGTGCTGGATACCCATACTCACAACAGACCACATTATCGAGTGCAACATCTGATGCATTAACGGCTAACTCTTCGGCGATTACGGCTCAAGGAAATCAAAGCATTAACTACATCCGTAACTCGGTTAAGGCCACCGTCGATGCCTATGATGGAACAGTCACTCTCTACCAATGGGATGAAAAAGATCCAGTTCTAGCTACCTGGAGTAAGGCATTTCCAGGCACTGTTGTGGCAAAGTCAAAGATCTCAAAGGATTTGATGTCACATATTCGCTATCCAGAGGATATATTCCGCGTGCAACGTGAAGTCCTCTCGGCCTATCACGTTAAAACCGCTGCAGCTTTCTATAGCGGACAGGATTTCTGGCGCGTTCCTCGTGATCCATCAACCTTTGGAGCAAATGCCGGGGCACAGCCTCCTTACTACTTAACTCTGCAGATGCCAGGGGATGAAAAGCCAGCGTTTTCACTCACCACGCCATTTGTTCCACGTGGTGGCCGTGAAAACTTATCTGCATTTGCTGCAGTCAACTCTGATCCTGGCCCTGACTACGGCAAGATTAGAGTTCTGCAGTTACCTCGGAGTACAAATATCGCAGGACCTTCGCAGGTCGCATCTAACTTCGAGGCGAAGCCTGAAGTTGCAAACTCTCTTTCTCTGCTTCGTCGAGGAGGCTCGGATGTAGTTCTAGGTAACTTACTCACACTCCCTGTCGGTGGTGGTTTACTTTATGTACAACCCGTCTATGTGCGCGCGACATCAAATACCGCGGCATATCCATTGCTACAAAAAGTGCTCGTTTCATTCGGTGATCAAATCGGTTACAACGACACTTTAAAGGGCGCACTTGATCAAGTATTCGGTGGTAACTCCGGAACAAGTTCATCTTCGGGAGGTACAACCTCTACTGACACAACAACTAACGACTCACTAGCTAGTGCGCTAGCTAGTGCGCTAGCTAGTGCAAAGCAGGCGTTAGCCGATGCTCAGGCCGCCCTT
>JAQBVO010000001.1 GCA_027728065.1 Actinomycetota bacterium | reverse complement strand
GATTGACACACGAGTTGCAGATGGCGAAACCATTGCAAGACCACGCTGCTTGTAATAAGGAAGTGATGCGATTGTTGCACCTGAGTATGCAGCTCCAACAAGACCAATGATCTTCTTGTTTGATGCGATTCCTGGCGCAACCTTTGCAGCTTGCGCTGGATCACCCTGGTCATCTGCCTGCACTACCTTTACAACATACTTACCTTTGTTCTTTGCGTTAAAGCGTTTGATGGCATATCGCATGCCAGCCAATTCGTCCTGACCAACTGAAGCTTCTTCGCCAGTTAGTGGACCCTGAAACGCGAGGGTGATTGTCTTAGCTGCTGCACTAGACGCTGGTGCATAAGCAACCAGTGAAGCAACTGCCAATGCGGCCGCTGCAGCAACCGAAATTAATCCACGCTTTTTCATTGAGTACCTTTCATTCATGATCATGTCCCTTGGGACAGGGAGTAGTAAAGATTAGCCTATAAACTCTTCTATGAGCAGCCCGCAGTAGCCTTGAAAATAATTACAACATGATTACTTCCGCCTGAAAATGCCCGCTGACTTACTTATTGGGGGCAACTGAGGGATCAATTACTGCCTTGGCTACATCTTTCATCGGAATACGACGGTCCATCGCAGCCCGCTGAATCCAGGAGAAGGCCTCAGGCTCTGAGAGGTTGAGGGCTTGCATCAAAATTCCTTTGGCTCGATCAATTAACTTTCTACTCTCAAGTCTTTCATGTAAATCACTAACTTCATCGGCTAGTGATCGCATCTGCAGATGCCTACTCATTGCAATCTCAATCGCTGGAATTAAATCACCGATTGTAAATGGTTTAACAACGTAAGCCATGACTCCTGCATCGCGCGCACGATCGATAAGCTCTTTTTGCGAAAATGCGGTGAGCATCAAAACTGGCGCTACTTTAATTATTTTCTCTGCTGCAGAGATTCCATCTATAATCGGCATCTTCACATCCAAGATTGCAATATCTGGTTTGTGCAGATTGCTCAGATCAACGGCCTCTTGCCCATTGCTAGCTTGTGCAACGATCTCATAACCAGCCTCGGTTAACATCTCCACTAAATCCATGCGGATGAGAGCCTCATCTTCGGCAACGAGAATACGAATCACTACAATTGATCCTTTCATGATGTACATGTTGCTAGCGTGCCCCGAGTCGGATTCGAACCGACACTATGCAGTGTTTGAGACTGCCCTCTCTACCGTTGGAGTACCGAGGCGCTACAAATCAATCTTAGCGGTAGGCAGGAGCTGCACCACCGACGGCATCGCCCACTCGGTGAACACGCATCGCATTAGTAGAGCCAGGAATGCCTGGAGGTGATCCAGCGACAATCATCACGTTATCACCGATCTCTGCGCGACCTGATTGGATGAGAACCGAGTCAACGATTTTTACCATCTCATCAGTTGCACCTACGACTGGAGTTAATATCGATTCGACTCCCCAGGAAAGTGCTAAACGATTAAATGTTCCAACTTCAGGAGTCATTGCAAGAATTGGAATCGGAGAGCGAAGACGTGACATCCGCCGAGCAGAGTCACCACTTTGGGTGAAGGCGACTAAATATTTAGCATCGACGATGGCACCGACTTCAGTTGCCGCTTTTGTGATAGCGCCACCCTTGGTCCGAGGAGAGGTTTTTATCGGGGGAATTCGATCGAGACCACCCTCTTCAGTTTTCTTAATAATCCGTGCCATCGTCTGCACCACTTCAATTGCAAACTCGCCGATACTAGTTTCACCCGAGAGCATTAAAGCATCTGCGCCATCTAGAACAGCGTTTGCGCAATCTGTAGCTTCGGCACGAGTAGGGCGTGAATTGGAAATCATTGAATCCAACATCTGGGTTGCAACGATGACGGGTTTAGCCATATCACGGGCCTGTTCAACACAGAGTTTTTGCACTAATGGGACATCCTCAATTGGTAGTTCAACACCTAAATCCCCTCGGGCGACCATGATGCCATCAAATGCATCCACAATTTGGACGATATTTGCAACTGCTTGAGGCTTTTCTATCTTGGCAATTACCGGTATTTGAATACCCTCTTCACCCATGATCTTGTGAACGTCTTTAATATCGGCTGCATCTCGAACAAATGAAAGCGCAATGAAATCAGCACCTGCGCGAAGTCCCCACCGCAGATCTTCAATATCTTTTGCAGACATGGCAGGCACTGATACATTTACACCTGGAAGATTTAGACCTTTGTTATTGCTCACCGTGCCTGGTTCGATGACCTTGGTAACAACATCGTTACCCGTAACTTCGATAACCTGCACGCTTACTCTTCCGTCATCAATCAGGATATGATCTCCAACTTTGCAATCACTGGGAAGACCTTTGTAGGTTGTACCAACCCGATCTTTTGTGCCTTCAACTTCATCTGTGGTAATAGTGAATATATCCCCGCGGTCTAAATCGTGAGGGCCTGCAATAAATCGCGTCAGACGAATCTTCGGGCCCTGCAAATCCACGAGAATTGCAACGGGACGTCCGGCAGATTTGGCAGCGGCACGAATTTGTTCAAAGAACATTTGATGCTCTTGATTTGAGCCATGGGAGAGATTCAGACGTGCCATATTCATTCCTGCATCAATGAGCTCTCTAATCTTCTCCGTCGATGCAACTGCAGGGCCCATTGTGCAGACTATTTTCGCTCTACGCATACGGCGACCTTAAACTATCAACTGACGAGTGGTGGGTTCAATCGGAAATGGCAGCTGAGTATCTCCAGTGAGATATCTATCGACTGCAGATGCAGTACTGCGACCCTCTGCGATAGCCCAAACAATCAGTGATTGCCCACGGCCAGCATCGCCTGCAACAAATACTCCATCGTCATTTGCCGCAAAGTTTGCATCTCGCAGAATATTTCCTTGCTCATCTAGCCCTACTCCTAGTTGATCTAGTAATGGAGAGCGCTCTGGACCGGTAAAACCCATTGCAAGAAATACAAAATCTGCTGGAATCTCTCTGTGACTTCCTGGAATAGGTTCGAATTTTCCATCAATAAACTCGGTCTCTACAATTTTGATGGCACGAAGATTTCCATTTCTATCACCCAAGAACTCTTCCGTACTTACAGAGAAAATCCGATTGTCTTTTTCTTCATGAGCACTTGAAACACGATAAATCATCGGATACGTTGGCCACGGTTGTGATACTGGTCGTTCATCACTTGGTCGTGGCATGATCTCTAACTGCGTAACACTCGCTGCGCCTTGTCGAATCACTGTACCGAGACAGTCCGCACCAGTATCTCCCCCACCTAAGATCACGACGTGCTTTCCTACAACGTTAATCAGTGGTGTTTCTACTTCACCTAACGCCTGAGCATTTCCCCACGGCAAGTACTCCATCGCTTGGTAAACGCCAACAAGTTCGCGTCCGGGGATAGTAAGATCGCGCCATGCAGTTGCACCAATGGCTAAAATAATCGCATCGAATTTTTTACGTAACGCAGATCCGGTGAGTTCTCCCCCGACATCTACCCCTGGACGAAAACGTGTTCCCTCTCGCTCCATCTGTTCGAGTCTGCGATCTAAAATATGTTTCTCCATTTTAAACTCTGGGATTCCATAGCGAAGCAATCCACCGATTTTCGCTGCGCGCTCATAAACGGCCACGGTATGACCAGCGCGTGTTAACTGTTGAGCAGCAGCCAATCCCGCCGGACCTGAACCAATAACGGCAATAGTCTTTCCAGTAAGACGATCGGGTATGAGTGGCTTTACATCTCCAGTGGCAAATGCCTCTTCCACGATACGAAGCTCGACTTGCTTAATTGTCACTGCGTCTTGATTTATGGCAACTACACATGCGCTTTCACATGGCGCAGGACATAGACGGCCCGTGAACTCAGGAAAATTATTGGTTGCATGTAAACGATCAATCGCCTCGTGCGTATCCCCATGCCAGATTAAGTCATTCCATTCAGGGATCAGATTTCCAAGCGGGCAACCAGAGTGACAGAAGGGAATGCCGCAATCCATGCAACGGCCAGCCTGCTTTTGTAGATGCTCAAAGCTCTGTGGCTCATAGACTTCGCGCCAATCTTGGATGCGCACATCTACCGGGCGCCGTGTAGGAGTTTGGCGCGGTGTTGTTATAAAACCCTTTGGATCAGCCAAGAGCTGCCACCTCCATAACATGGGTATCAGCTGGTAAACCCTCGCGTGTGGCACGTGCCATGGCATCCAATACACGCGCATAGTCACGTGGCATAACAAGTGAGATGCGATTGATAGCTACATCCCAATCAGATAAAAGCTCTGTAGCGATAATTGATTCTGTCTCCTCTACAAAGTGCGAGAGCAGATTTTTTAAGATTTCGCGCTTATCATCTGGAACTGCAAGTATATCGACCATATCTGCATTGATATTAGCTGGATCTAAATCTAAAACAAAGGCACGACCACCTGACATACCAGCGGCAAAGTTTCGCCCTGTACGTCCTAATACAACGACCATGCCTCCGGTCATGTATTCGCAGCCATGATCACCAATACCTTCAACGATCGCAGTCGCACCAGAGTTTCGCACGCAGAAGCGCTCTCCCACAACTCCTCGTATCATGATCTCGCCCGATGTCGCTCCATATCCAATAACATTCCCAGCGATAACATTTTCATGTGATTTAAATTTGGAATTAATATCTGGGCGCAGGATTATGCGACCCCCCGAGACTCCCTTTCCAACGTAGTCATTTGAATCACCGAATAAGCGCAGTGTTAAGCCAGTAGGAATAAATGCACCCAGTGATTGGCCAGCAGATCCGCGCAACGTGATATCAATGGTGCCATCCGGCAGTCCAGATGCTCCGAAGGTTCGTGTAATTTGCGCCCCCAACATGGTTCCAACTGTTCGATTAACATTTCGGATCGGTAAATCTATTCGGACTAACTCTTTTTTAGTGAGCGCAGGTTGTGAGAGAGTGATAAGTTGATTATCCAGTGCTCCATCTAAGCCATGGTCTTGAGCAGAGGTGTTGTGCAGAGGGCTGGCAACTTCTGGGCGCACTAGGAGAGGTGATAGATCTAAACCGCTAGCCTTCCAGTGATCTACCGCCCGCTTAGTTTCCAAATACTCAACATGACCAATAGCCTGCTCTAGCGTTCTAAAACCAAGGCTAGCTAGGATTTCTCGGACCTCTTCGGCGATGTATTCAAAGAAAGTTTCAACAAACTCGGGTTTTCCACTAAAGTGCGCACGCAGTTCGGGGTTTTGTGTTGCAACTCCAACTGGACACGTATCTAAATGGCATACGCGCATCATTACGCAGCCCAATACAACAAGGGGCGCGGTTGCAAAACCAAACTCTTCAGCGCCAAGGAGCGCGGCAATGACAACATCGCGTCCAGTCTTTAACTGGCCATCGGTTTGAACAACGATTCGATCGCGAAGATTATTCAACAGCAAAGTCTGTTGTGTTTCAGCCAGACCCAGCTCCCACGGGGCACCAGAATGTTTGAGTGATGTTAATGGTGATGCGCCAGTTCCTCCGTCATGACCAGAGATCAAAACAACATCGGCATGTGCTTTGCTAACGCCAGCTGCTACGGTACCGACTCCAACTTGGGCAACGAGCTTTACATGTATGCGAGCATTTTTATTAGCATTCTTAAGATCGTGAATAAGTTGGGCTAAATCCTCAATTGAATAAATATCATGATGAGGAGGAGGTGAGATTAATCCAACTCCAGGGGTTGAGTAACGAACCTTTGCAATCCATGGATAGACCTTGTTGCCGGGTAGTTGTCCGCCCTCACCAGGCTTTGCACCCTGTGCAATCTTTATTTGAATATCATCAGCGTTTACTAGGTACTCACTCGTAACTCCGAATCGACCTGATGCGACCTGCTTAATAGCCGAACGTTTTGAATCGCCATTATCCATATTTACAAAGCGTGCTGGATCTTCTCCGCCTTCGCCTGTATTTGATTTAGCGCCTAAGCGATTCATGGCAATAGCTAGAGTCTCATGGGTCTCTTGCGAAACTGAGCCATAGGACATCGCGCCAGTTGAAAAACGGGCGATGATCGCACTTGCTGGTTCGACTTCATCTATTGAAATTGCGCGCTGCTCTTTAAATGTAAATAACCCTCGCAATGTCATTAAATGAGCGCTCTGATCATTGACACGATTTGTGTAGCGCCTGAAGATGTCATATCGCTTTGTGCGAGTTGAGTGTTGCAGTGCAAAGACCGTCTCTGGATCAAATAAATGTGGCTCACCCTCACGTCGCCACTGATATTCACCCCCAATCGGAAGTCGCTTGGTTCCAGGTACTTCTCCACCAGGTGGATATGCGATGTGGTGACGCGCAATCGTCTCTTGAGCAATAACATCGAGTGAAACACCACCGAGACGAGATGTTGTACCAGCGAAAAACTCATCGACAACTTCGGTGCTCAAACCGATAGCTTCAAAGACTTGGGCTCCTGTGTATGAGGCGATAGTACTAATGCCCATCTTCGACATCACTTTAAGTACGCCCTTACCAAGGGATTTAATGAGATTGCGCACGGCTTTCTCAGGAGTGATTCCAGTAATGACACCTTGTAGAACTAAATCTTCAGCACTCTCCATCGCAAGATATGGATTAATTGCGGCAGCGCCATATCCGATAAGAAGTGCGACGTGATGAACTTCGCGGACATCTCCTGCCTCAACAACTAGTCCAACTTTGGTACGAGTCTTTTCGCGAATTAAATGATGGTGGACGGCAGAAGTTAATAAGAGGGATGGGATTGGTGCCTCTTCAGTATCCCCATCTCGATCAGATAAAACGATGATGCGCGCGCCATCGGCAATGGCCTGTGACACTTCGGCCTTAATCTCATTAAGCCGTGCGCGAAGTGCATCTCCACCATCTGCAACAAAGAAGAGGCCACGAACAACGTGTGCACTCAGACCTGGATAATCGCCATCGGCATTTACGTGAATAATTTTCGCAAGCTCATCATTATCAATGACTGGAAATGCAAGAGAGATGTGACGACACGAGAATGGTCCTGGATCTAGGAGATTGTATTCGGGTCCCATAGCTGAGCCCAAACTTGTTACTAGCTCTTCGCGGATCGCATCTAGTGGCGGGTTAGTAACTTGAGCAAAAAGTTGTGAAAAATAATCAAAGAGCAAACGGGGCTTATTTGACAGTGCTGCTATCGGTGTATCAGTACCCATCGAGCCCAACGCCTCGGCACCATTTTTTGCCATAGGAGTTATCAATATACGTAGCTCTTCTTCGGTATATCCAAATGCGCGCTGGCGACGAAGAACCGAAGAGTGCGGATAGACAATGTGTTCTCGGGCGGGAAGATCACTTAATTTCACCATTCCTGCATGCAGCCAATCACCATATGGGGCGGCCTGTGCCAATGAATTCTTAATCTCTTCATCTTCAATGATTCGACCGGCTTGGATATCGACTAAGAACATCTTGCCCGGCTGCAAGCGGCCTTTGCGAACGATGCTTTCAGGGGCGATATCTAAGACACCGACTTCAGATGCTAAAACTACGAGACCATCATCTGTAACCCAGAAACGCGATGGACGCAGACCGTTGCGATCTAGCACTGCGCCAACGTGATGGCCATCGGTAAAAGTTACACATGCGGGCCCATCCCATGGCTCCATCAAAGCTGCATGAAAGGCGTAGAAATCTCGTCGAGTTTGCGACATCGAGCTGTGATTTTCCCAAGCTTCAGGAATCATCATCAACACTGCATGGGCAAGTGAGCGCCCGCCCAGATAAAGCAGTTCCAAGACCTCATCAAAGGATGCCGAATCACTGCCTGACATCTGAACAATTGGAAATAATCGCTCTAGATCCCCAGAAATCAAATCACTTGCAAGGAGTGTTTCGCGCGCGCGCATCCAGTTGCGATTGCCTTTAACTGTATTGATCTCACCATTGTGAGCAATAAAGCGATATGGATGGGCTAAGGGCCAGGAAGGAAAAGTATTTGTGGAAAAACGAGAGTGTACGAGAGCTAATGGCGAAATAACTCGCTCATCACTTAAATCTGGGAAAAACTCTTCGAGTTGCCCAGTCGTAAGCATTCCCTTATAGACAATTGTCTTAGCCGAAAGTGATGGAAAATAGAGAGGTAGCGTGTGCTCGGCGCGCTTGCGTAGACAAAAAGCCATTCGCTCTAACTCCATAGCGCTCTCATTCTTAAGGCCACTTACAAATACCTGCTCGAACTGTGGCATCACTAATAAAGCCGTCTTACCTAGACCGGTGGAGTTAATAGGGAGTTTGCGCCAACCAAGAACGTCTAACCCTTCTTCCTTGGCGATGGACGCAATCGCATCATGTACATCTGCACCATTTTCCACGAAGGCGATACCTGTTGCATATGAACCTGCAACAGGTAAATCAAAATCTGTAACTGCCCGGTAGAAGAGATCGGGAATACATATTAAAATTCCTGCGCCATCACCACTATCTGGTTCGGCCCCCGATGCGCCGCGGTGTTCTAAATTGCGTAAGGCGGTCAGGGCCTTTTCAACAATCTCATGTGTAGGGGTTTTATTCAAAGTCGCCACCATTGCAACTCCGCATGCATCATGCTCTTGAGCAGGGTTGTAGAGCCCCTGTGCATGTGGATAGTTAGAGGTTAAAGCCATGGTAGTAGAGCTCCGATTGTCGAATCTGTTGCGGGACAACCTTGGCCCTTGTTAGTAGCGATAACGCTACAGGTGTGCAAAGAGTAGCAAGAAATTAGCTCAGAGCGAGAGTTTAAAGGCCAGCAATCTGAGCGAAGCGCCCGATTCCAGCGGTAATGAGCATACCGAGCGCGCCTCCAAGAAGTATGCGAGAAGTTGTTGGGAGCAGTTTAGATCCGGCAGTCCGTGCACTAATGACACCTGTCAGTAGCAGACCAATGGCGGTGAAAGCGATGATGCTCCAGGTTTTAGCCTCTAGAGATGGGGCAAAGGCTCCAGCAAATGGAATAAGGCCACCAGCGGTAAATGCGCTCGCAGATGCAATCGCGGCCTGAACTGGACGGGCCCTTGTATATGGATTCTGGCCTAACTCATCGCGCAGGTGCGCTTCAAGTGGATCTTTTGCATGCATCTGCTTTGCAACTTCACGTGCAAGTTCGGGAGTTAATCCCCGTTCAATGTAGATTTGTTGAAGCTCTGTAAGTTCATCCTCTGGATGGCTAGCAAGATGTTGCATCTCCAACTCTCTATCGGACTGCTCAATATCATTTTGCGACCGCACTGAAACGTATTCGCCAACTGCCATCGACATCGCACCAGCGGTAATACCGGCAAGCCCAACCGTAACTAGAAATTCATTTTTTCCAGCTGCCACAACACCAATCATTAACGATGCGCTTGAAATCAATCCATCGTTAGCACCTAATACGGTTGCACGTAACCAGCCTGCACGATGGGTGCGGTGGTGGAGGTTGCGGATATGCAAATCATCTAGGCCCATAATCGCTAGCCTACCTGAGAGTATCTCCACTTTCTTTATTTAGCCTACGAAAGATTATGAGTGCGCCTGTTGCAACAATAATCCCGACCCAGACATTGAGTCGTGCTCCTAATATGAGATGTGCCTGATCGATTCTGATCATTTCAATAGGGATACGGCCTATGCAGTATCCAAAGACATAGAGGGCAAATACCTGCCCCGGGCGAAAGCTCGTACCGAATTTAATCAAGAGAAAAGCTAGGACTGTGCTCCAAATCGCCTCATAGAGAAAAGTGGGATGAAAGGTTGAAAACTCCGTAAATCCATGTGGTCGATTTACTAATGGCACTTCTAAGGCCCATGGCCCTTGAAGTGGGCGACCAAAGAGTTCGATATTAAACCAGTTCCCAAATCGCCCGATCCCTTGAGCCAAGAGAACTCCTGGTGCAAGTGCATCCATGAAATATGCAAAGGAGGGTAGTTCTATTTTTTTAGCGAGCATTCGATAGCGCAGCCAAGCTCCAAAAGTTCCAAGAGCGATCGCTCCCCAGATGCCGAGTCCACCCTGCCAAATTTTGAATGCATCCAGGGGGTTGCCTTCTTTACCAAAGTAAGAATCTGGAGATGAGATCACATGGTAAATCCGGCCTCCGATAATGCCTATGGGAGCGGCTGTAATTGCAACTTCTGAGACTACTGATAGAGCCTGTGGGGCAACGGCACGGAAGCGTTTATCACCTAACCAAATTGCAACGGCGATTCCAGTAATGATGCATAGGGCATAGTAGTGAATCGTTAGTGGCCCGATCTCCAAGGCCGAAGATGTTGGCGATGGAATCGAACGTAGCAAGTTTTATCCAGCCTCTACAGCAAGACGGAACTCACTTAAGTCAAAGCCATTTGATGCACGCTGCCAGAGCTTGCCATTAATAAATACCGTTGGTGTTCCTTGAACTTTATATGTTGGCAACGAGGCGGCATGTGTTTTTACCAGTTCGAGTTTTGAGCCAGAGGTAACACAATTAGTGAATTTCTCTGACTTAAGACCAATCATGTCCCCTATCTTGACTAGGTTTTCATTAGAAAAAAAGCCAGAGTTCTCAAGAGCTGGCTGCACAAGATATATTGATTGATGGAAATCTAGATAGTGGCCCTCATCGGCGGCGCACATCATTGCATTTGCCGCACGAATTGATTCGGAGCCAAGAAATGAAGCGATGTGGTAGACAACGGTTGCTTTCTTGGCGCGCACCAAGGTGTCGATGTATTCACCGAGTGAGCTTTCAAAGGTACGACATACAGGACACTGCGGATCTTCCCAAAGATCAATGCGCACAGCGCCACCAGGATTTAGTACTAAGCCCGAGCCAGCGGCGGTATCTAATGTCGCACTGACTGGTTCGGCCAATGTATAACCCTTCAGGGCGGCAAATGACTCATTTGCCTTAGTCGAAGAGCTCATCATGGAGAATACGACGCCGGTGAGAACTACCAGTGAGACCATTCCAATTACTAACCAGCGAGTGAAGTGATCGCCACCGCTCTTTGCCGCTTTAGACATTTAAATCTCCTTGCCTGTATTGGCTAACTTCTCAACTGAGAATAATCCATATGGGAAAAAGTATAGATAGAGCGCTGATAGCGCCAATCCAACATCTCGCGCGATTTCTATGGCATAGGCCCTATGAACCTCGGCCGCCTTAGTGGGATCGATCTCACCGCCACCGCCAAAGCATCCGCAATCGATAAGGATACCGCGCGCCCATACGCTACTGATCGCACCTATAAATAGGAGCATGATTGTGCCAGAGACGATGGCCGACATGCGCACCGAGATACCAATAATAAGGAGAAGACCGATTGCAATTTCAAGCCATGGAAGGGCATAGCCCGCGATATGGGCCAGAGGCGTCGGAAGGATTTTATAGGCGGCAACTGCGCTAGCGGCCTCGGCGGGAACAAAGGCCTTTAATCCCCCGGCAACGATGAGCACTGCGCCAAGAACTAAACGGGCAAGCAGAGTTATGTGCCCTTGATACTTCTCATGTAATCGCTTCATCGCCCCTGCCGAACTCCTGCCGCTAACTCTTTAGCCAGCGCCGATACTTGCATCAGTGCACTCTCTTCGTCCTTGATATTGAGTAAGAGTCTAGCCGCTAAATCCTCTCGAACGCCTTCAATAATCGAATCAAGAGCGCTCATTGCACAGGCTCATCACTTGGATCGATTCCCTGATCCAGGGCGCTCCACGAGTTTAACTTTTTTGGAGAGCGTTCGTACCTTGATGATAGCTTCATCTTTCGCCCTAGAAGTAGCACAACTGCGAGGATAATGAGAGTGCTCAGAAATATTGCGCCCATGTTGTTCATCTAAGGTTTTCACAATCGCTACGAAACTCCTCTAGATTCATTGGCCACCCATAGCAACTGGCCTGTGAAAACATGTTGCATTACCTGTATGACAGGCCACGCCAATTTGTGTAACCATAATTAGCAGTGCATCGCCATCACAATCAACTGCGATGCTGTGCACTTTTTGAAAGTGGCCTGAGGTCGCACCTTTAATCCAGAGTTCATTCCTGCTACGACTCCAATATGTCGCCTTACCACTGGATAAAGTCAAGGCCAAAGATTCGGCCGTCATATAGGCCAGCATTAAAACCTCATTGCTTGTGAAATCCTGCACAATAGTTGGAATGAGCGCCGTTGGATCCTTAAGCAGTGATTGGACCGCAGGATCTAGAGTTGTCATGGGCTAATTCTGCCTCACACGGTAGAGATGGTGCGCACGGGATAACTCTGCGCATCCAAATATGACTTAACATCTCTGATTCGGTGGATTCCAAAGTGGAAAACAGATGCGGCAAGTAGGGCATCTGCGCCGGCATCTAAGGCGGCGGCAAAATCTGAGAGGGCTCCTGCCCCACCACTAGCAATCAATGGCACCTTTGAGACGGCGCGTATGGCGGTAATCATGCCGATGTCATAACCGGCGCGAGTGCCATCGGCATCCATCGAATTCAATAAAATCTCACCAACACCAAGGAGGCAGGCTTTTTCGACCCATGCAAGGGCATCGATATCTGTGCCTTTTTCTCCGCCATGTGTTGTGACTTCAAAACCAGATTTAGTACGTGCCCGTCGCGCATCTACCGAAAGGACTAAAACTTGAGATCCAAAACGATCGGCGATCTGGGCGATTAATTCAGGTCGCGCAATTGCCGCAGTGTTAATTGAAACCTTGTCAGCACCTGCACGCAAAAGACGATCGACATCCTCAACTGTTCGGATTCCACCACCAACTGTCAGTGGAATGAATACCTGCTCGGCTGTGCGTCGAACAACATCTAAGGTTGTCTCTTGTCCGCTACTACTTGCTGAGATATCTAGAAATGTAAGCTCATCGGCACCCTCTGCGCTGTATAAATTAGCCATCTCAACTGGGTCACCTGCATCGACGAGATTTGTAAAGTTAACGCCCTTAACAACGCGACCATCTGTAACATCTAGACATGGAATAATGCGCACCGAGAGTGTCATTGTGATGCAACTTCCAACGCCTCTTGCATAGTGAATGCACCTGTGTATAGCGCCTTACCAACAATTGCTCCCTCAATGCCAATTGAGGTCAACGCTGCAAGATCTGCAATATCGCCCAGACTAGAGATTCCACCACTTGCAATTACTGGTTTGGATGTGGCTGAACAGACCGATTTCAATAACTCTAGATTAGGTCCTGTCAGCGTGCCATCTTTTCTAACATCGGTGACTACATAGCGCGCACAACCATCACGATCAAGACGCTCGATAGTTTCAAAGAGATCTCCACCTTCGCTCGTCCAGCCGCGTGCAGCCAATGTAGTTCCACGCACATCTAAGCCAACAGCGATTAGATCTGCATGCTGTGCAATTACGCGCGCAGTCCACTCGGGGTTTTCAAGGGCGGCTGTACCTAAGTTGATACGTGCACAGCCAGTTGTAAGTGCACGTGCAAGGGATTGATCATCGCGTATTCCGCCCGAGAGCTCTACCTTAATATTGAGGCAGGCTACAACTTCTGCTAAGAGTCGGGCATTATCTCCCCGCCCAAAGGCTGCATCTAAATCGACTAAGTGAATCCATTGCGCGCCAGCCTTTTCAAACTCACGTGCAACTTCAAGAGGCTCGCCATAAATACTCTCGCGCGATAATTCACCTTGTACTAAACGAACTGCCCGACCATCTTTTACATCCACTGCCGGCAGCAGCTGCAAGTACTTCATAGCGATCGAACCCAGTTCTTAATGAGCGCAAGTCCAGCTTGACCTGATTTTTCAGGGTGAAACTGCGTTGCGCTGACGTAACCATCTTCGATAGCCGATAGAAATCTCTCACCATATGTACTCCAGCTCTTCAAATTTACTGATGCCTCTTTAGCGGCATATGAATGAACAAAGTAAAAGGACTCATTCTCAACTCCGGCAAAAAGGCTAGACCCCTTGGGAGTATCTACCGTGTTCCATCCCATATGAGGCAGAATCGGCGCAGCTAATGCACTCACACTCCCTGGCCAAATTCCAACGCCATCATGCGGGCGAGCCTGTGCATGTTCATCTCCTGATGCAAAGAGAATCTGCATCCCGATACATATTCCAAGAGTTGGACGCTCGGCTTTTATACGTTCTCTAATTATTCGCCCGCCATCTACAGAGTTCAATCCCTGCATGCATGCGGCAAAGGCACCAACACCTGGAACAACTAAACCATCTGCCTCTATGGCCGTGCGCGCATCCGATGTTAGAACTACATCTAATCCACTTGTTGCAAATGCACGTTCGGCAGATCGCAGGTTGCCAGAACCATAGTCAAGAATTGCAATCAAAGAGAGCCCTTCGTGGAAGGAATCCCAGCAACTCGCCCATCAAGTGATACGGCATCGCGCAGTGCGCGTGCAACGGCTTTAAACTGCGCTTCGAGTACATGGTGAGCGTTACGTCCTTCGAGAACTCGAATGTGCAGTGCGATATGAGCCTCGGCGACAATTGACTCCCAGATGTGTTTGCCAAGTGTTGTATCGAATGTTCCGATGAGTTCAACGATTTCAGGTTGGCGGTGCACAAGATATGCTCGCCCAGATAGATCGACGGCGGCCTGGACAAGAACTTCATCGAGTGGGACCATCGAATCACCAAAGCGGCGAATCCCAGCCTTATCCCCCAATGCCTGGCGCAACGCTGCACCGAAGGCTAAAGAAGTATCTTCAACACTATGGTGTGAATCGACATCGACATCTCCTGTTGTCTTAATCATTAAATCAAAGCCTGAGTGTTTGCCTAAGGCAGACATCATGTGATCAAAGAATGGAACACCTGTAGAGACATCGATTACACCCGCTCCATCTATATTAAGCTCGACGACAACATGTGACTCTTTTGTCTTACGTTCGATGTGTGCAGTTCTCATGAGGTTTTTGCCTTTCTAGAGGAGTTCGGTTAAGGCCTTAATAAATGCTTTGTTCTCGGCCTCAGTGCCGACAGTGACGCGAAGATAGGACGATAATCCCACATCTCTAATCAAAATACCCTTTTCAAGTAGTTGGCCCCACAGCTCGGGCGAAGTTGCACTAAAGCCAGTGAATAGAATGAAGTTAGCCTCACTTGGCAGAGTCGTCAGACCCAAGGTATTTAACGCCTTCACCAATCCTTCTCGCGCTTGGATAAGAGTCTTTACATTATTCAAAAGCTCGGTGCGATGATCCAAGGCCACTACCGCTATCGCCTGAGTTATCGCGCTCAAGTGATACGGCAATCTAACCAGCATCATCGAATCGATAACGAGAGGATCGGCGATGAGATATCCAACCCGAGCACCAGCAAAGGCAAAGGCCTTACTCATAGTGCGGATGAGCATTAGATGTGGATGGGCATCTATCAATGTCACCGCCGATTCTTGTGATGAAAATTCGGCGTACGCCTCATCAACTATCAGTAGGCCACCATGTAAGCCTACGGTTTTAGCCAGTACTTCGATATCAGACAAAGCTATGGAATCACCCGTTGGATTATTTGGTGTGGTAATAAATGTAAGTACCGGCTTGTGCAGATTAATCTGGGCTATGGCCATATCTAGATTAAATGTGAAATCCAGATTGCGGCCTCCATTAATCCATGATGTACCTGCAACCTTGGCAATTAAAGGATGCATGGAGTAAGAGGGTATAAATCCAACTGCGCTCTGACCACCGAAGGCTAAAAACAGAGATTGAATAATCTCGTTACTGCCATTTGCCGCCCAGAGATTGTTCGCAGTCAGATGAGTTTTACTTGCCTCGTTGATATACCCAGCTAATGCAGCGCGCAGTTGTGTTGCATCACGATCTGGATAGCGATTGAGTGTGCCTACTGTTTCTTGCACAGCATCGGTAATGGCTGATTGCAATTGTGGAGATGGAGGATATGGATTCTCATTTGTATTCAAAGTAGCCGTGGCCCTGACTTGGGGTGCACCATATGGAGATAGTTTTTGCAGATCGGCGCGTAAGGGAAGCCATTTAGCCCAGCTCATGAGAGCTCATCCAAACGCACAGACATCGCCTGACCATGAGCCGGCAAATCCTCTGCCGTAGCTAATGTGATAACGGTTGGTACGCTCTCTAAGAATGCAGCTTTGTCATACTCAATAAAATGTACTCCACGCAGAAAAGTTTGAACCGATAATCCACTGGAGTGAGATGCGCATCCTCCCGTTGGTAGAACATGGTTAGAGCCAGCCGAGTAATCACCGAGTGATACTGGAGAAAAACGTCCAATGAATACCGCACCAGCATTTCGAATCACAGCTGCATCGTTACGGGCGTTGACTGTGTGTATCTCTAAATGCTCGGGAGCATATGCGTTAATTACATCTATCCCCTGTTCAATGGAATCAACAAGTACAATCGCCGATTGAATTCCAGACAGAGCCTGACCGATTCGATCTGCATGCTTAGCTTTTCTCACGCGCAGATGTAACTGCGAAATAACTGCTTTGGCCAATGAAGGGCTATCTGTTACTAAAACTGCCGCGGCGATAACATCGTGTTCGGCTTGACTAATTAAATCTGCGGCCACATCGGCTGGTAGAGCGCTCTTATCGGCCAAGATTGCAATCTCAGTTGGGCCTGCCTCTGAATCGATTCCAATGACTGCGCGCAATGCACGTTTAGCGGCGGCAACATAGATATTCCCTGGGCCTGCGACCAAATCACATTTTTCAATCAGACCCTCCATGCCATAAGCAAAGAGTGCGATTGCTTGGGCTCCCCCAACTGCATACACCTCAGTGATTCCAAGGAGTGCACACGTTGCCAAAATAGTTGGGTGCGGAAGTCCGCCGAAATCTTTTTGCGCAGGAGATGCAACGGCAATTGAAGCAACCTTGGCGATTTGTGCTGGTATGGCGTTCATCATGACACTGCTGGGATAAACAGCACGCCCACCTGGCACATATAAACCTACGCGATCAACTGGTATCCATTTTTCACTCACTACGCCATTGGTTACAACGGTGGTCGTAGTTTGAGTTCGGATTTGATCATTGTGCACTTTTCTCACCCGTGAAATTGATAGTTCGAGCGCGGCGCGAACTGCAGGATCTAAAGAGGCAAGGGCCGATTCGAGCGCCGATACCGGTACGCGAATGCTTGGGGGCCTGACTCCATCGAACTCTTGCGCCAACTCAATCAGATCTGCTTCGTTACCGTTTTTTACACGGGCTAAAATGGGTGCAATCAAGTGCATCACTTCATCAACATTTAATGCCGCACGCGGGAGCTGGCTCTGATAACCAGCCTTTGTCAGCGCCATTCCACGAAGATCTAGCGTGCGAATCATTGAGCAATTGTATCGGCCCAGTTATCAGGCCGGAGCACGATTACCAGATGTGCCTATATCAAGCAGTTAGGACCCAATATTGATTTTAAATCTGCGCTTAGGCTTGGTGATGCCGTAATGAGGGCTTCGATCTTCATAAATGTACTGCGGCCATTATCAAGAACTTGCAGATGCACTTCACGCTTACCGGGGTGTGAACGTAAAATCTCTTTAACACGATCGACTATCGGTGGCGTGCACTGTGAAATCGGCAGTGAAATGATGAGTGGACCAGTCGGTGCCATAGAGATATCGGGCATCGACATTTCCAGTGCCGTAAAGCGCAAGGCATCTTCACGTCTATCTACTCGACCTCGTACCGTTACGATGCGATCCTCGGTAAGTGAGATTGAGTATTGATTATAGGTATTTGAAAAAAAGAGAACCTCCAGTGATCCCCCGAGATCTTCAACTGTTACAACTGCCCATGAAGCACCCGCTCTAGAGACTTTTCGCGTAATACTCGTGATTAATCCGCCAATCGTCACAATCGATTCACTCGCAGCTCCATCGTCGACGAGCTCGCTGATTGTCATATCGGTATTTGACCGAAGAACATGTTCTACACCCAGTAGTGGATGATCTGAAACGTAGAGTCCTAGCATCTCGCGCTCATAACTAAGAAGCATAGATTTATCCCATTCTCCTTTAGGAACCTCTAAATCTATCGATGCAATTTGGCTCATGGATTCGCCGCCGAATAAATCGAACTGACCAATCGCCTCCGCACGCTTTGTCTCAATAACCGAATCGATGGCTTCGAGATAAATAGCCATCAAGCCTTTTCGCGTAACCCCCATAGAACCAAAGGCACCGGCTTTGATCAAAGATTCAATAGTCTTCTTGTTACATACCTGTGCATCGACCTTTGCTAAGAAATCGCCAAATGACGTAAAGCGGCTCTTTGATTGGCGTGCAGCTTTAATTGAAGCGACTACTCCCTCACCTACGTTACGAATCGCAGTTAAGCCAAAGCGAATATCTCTCCCGCGCGGTGTGTACTCTGCATCGGATTCATTAATATCAGGCTCGAGTACTTTAATTCCCATGCGGCGACACTCATTCAAATAGAGTGCGGATTTATCTTTGTCGTCGCGCACGCTGGTAAGTAAGGCGGCCATGTACTCGGTTGGATAATTAGCTTTCAGATATGCAGTCCAATAAGAGACAAGGCCATAACCAGCCGAGTGCGCACGGTTAAATGCGTAGTCAGAGAAGGGAATCAATACATCCCATAAACGCTTTATTGCTCCAGTTGAATAACCATGGGCCTTCATACCGGCCTCAAATGGTATGTACTCCTTATCCAAAATCTTCTTATCTTTCTTACCCATTGCCTTGCGAAGTAAATCCGCACGCCCTAACGAGAAGCCTGCGACTTTTTGCGCTATAGCCATTACTTGCTCTTGATAGACGATGAGACCATATGTATCACCGAGAATCTCTTTAAGTGCATCGATGAGTTCGGGATGAATCGCCTCTACTGGCTTACGTCGATTTTTACGATCGGCATAGTTATTGTGTGCGTTTTCTCCCATTGGTCCTGGGCGATAGAGCGCGATTACAGCTGATATGTCGGCAAATAAATCAGGTGCCATTGCACGAAGCAGAGCCCGCATTGGACCACCGTCTAGTTGGAAGACTCCAAGAGTGTCACCGCGCGATAAAAGCTCGTAGGTTTTTTTATCATCTAGAGTCAAATTCTCCAAGACAACAGTTTTGCCTAGATTAGATTCAATATTGTTCAAAGCATCATCTAAGACCGATAGATTTCGAAGCCCCAGAAAATCCATTTTAAGAAGTCCTGTGGCCTCACATGCACCCATATCGAACTGAGTGATAATTGCACCATCGGCTTCGCGACGATGAATTGGAATTACATCTAACAATGGCTCACGCGAGAGAATGACACCGGCGGCGTGCACACCCCATTGGCGCTTTAAACCCTCTAGTCCGCGCGCAGTGTCAACTACTCGCTTTGAATCTGCATCTGACTCATAGAGTGAGCGAAACTCTTCAGCTTCTGCGTACCGTTCATCCTTTGGATTAAATACGCCGCCAAGGGAAATATCCTTACCCATAACTGATGGAGGCAATGCCTTCGTGAGTTTTTCACCCACCACATATGGATACCCTAAAACACGTGTTGAATCCTTAATCGCCTGCTTAGATTTAATTGTTCCATAGGTAATAATCTGTGCTACACGATCTTCTCCATACTTACTCGTTGCATAGCGAATCATTTCGCTGCGCCTGCGCTCATCGAAATCTAAATCAATATCGGGCATAGATATGCGCTCTGGATTTAAGAAACGCTCAAATAGAAGTCCATGCTCAAGTGGATCTAGACCTGTAATACCGAGTGCGAAAGCTACGAGTGAACCTGCAGCCGATCCACGACCTGGTCCTACTCGGATACCAACAGCCTTTGCATGAGCAACTAAATCGGCAACGACTAAAAAGTAGCCTGGAAAACCCATTCTCTCCATGATGCCAAGTTCATAGGCAAGACGGGCGGTGTGCTCGGGTGTTACGCGCGTACCCATACGTGAGATTAAACCCCGCTCAGCCTCCTTTTTAAGCCACGAATTCTCGGTCTCATCGGCTGGTACTGCAAATTGTGGCAGAAGATTTTCACCCTCTCGAAGCGTAACCTTGCAGCGCTCGGCAATAAGCAATGTGTTGTCACAGCTTTGCGGTAACTCCTTAAAGAGTTCGCGCATTTGGGCAGGAGTCTTGACGTAGAAACTATCGTTATCGAATTTAAATCGCTTAGGGTCGGCCAAGGTTGATCCCGATTGAACACAGAGCAACGCCTCATGGGCCGGTGCATCTGACTGTAAGGTATAGTGAAGATCATTAGTTGCAAGTAAAGGAAGTCCTAACTCTTTACCGAGCTTGAGCAGGTCGGCCTTAACACGTGATTCGATCTGGATCCCATGATCCATAAGCTCTAGATAAAAATTTTCAGGACCGAAAATATCTCTAAAATCACTTGCCGCCGCCAGCGCTTCCTTGTAAGCACCCATGCGAAGGCGGGTCTGTACCTCACCGCCTGGACAGCCTGTAGTTGCGATAAGTCCCTGTGAATATTGCGCCAGAATTTCACGATCCATTCGAGGTTTGTAGTAATAGCCCTCAAGAGATGCCAGAGATGAAAGACGAAATAGATTAGCGAGGCCTTGATTATTTTCGGCCAGAATCGTCATGTGCGTATATGCGCCGCCACCTGAGACATCATCATCGCCACCCTGGGCCCACTTAATTCGCTTTTTTTCAAAACGAGACTCTGGTGCAACATATGCTTCGATTCCAATAATCGGTTTCACGCCAGCTTTCTTTGCGCTCTTATAAAAATCAAATGCTCCGAAGACGTTTCCATGATCGGTCATCGCAATCGCAGGCATGCCCACGCGTACCACTTCACTCATGAGATCGTCTATGCGCGCGGCACCATCGAGCATCGAATACTCTGTATGAACGTGGAGGTGAACGAAGTTATCTGATGACATAGATAATCTAAGGCTATTACTTATGGAAGGACTGCATCAGATAGCAACGCGATCGAGGCTATGAGATCGGCTGGATAGGGGGCGGTGAAGTTAAGTTTTGCACCAGTAATCGGGTGCTCAAAGCGCAGTTCTTTGGCGTGAAGCCACGGACGCGACATCCCAAGACTCTTGGCAAGTGCTGGATCGGCGCCATAGGTCATATCCCCAACTAGTGGATGATTGAGCGCGGAAAAATGTACGCGAATCTGGTGGGTGCGCCCGGTCTCTAACTCAACCTTGACAAGGGAGACAGCGCGATAAAACTCGATTACTTCGTAATGTGTGATTGATTCTTTACCGGTGCCCACAACTGCAAAGCGATGATTCTCTTTGGGATGGCGATCAATTGGTGCATCGATAGTGCCGCTCGTTGGATCCATATGTCCCTGAATCAGGGCGTGATATATCTTTTTAACTCTACGAGTGCGAAACGCATCTTTCATTACCGTAAATGCACGATCACTCTTTGCAACGATCATTAATCCACTTGTACCAACATCTAATCGATGAACAATCCCTTGACGCTCAGGTGCACCACTTGTTGAGACAACGAAGCCGGCAGCACTAAGAGCACCGACAACAGTTGGGCCAGTCCAGCCTGGAGTTGGATGAGCGGCAGCGCCAACTGGCTTACTGATGACAACAATGTCTTGATCATCAAAGACAATCTCTAATCCTTCGATAGGTGTGAGTGCAATGGCACCTGTGTTGATTGGCTCTGGCAGTAGAACCTCAATTACCTGCCCCGTGCTCACCCGTTCAGATTTAACCATCCTGCGCCGCGAAGTTGTGATGTCACCATCTTCAAGAAGTTTGACTACTGCCGTGCGGGATAGCCCTAATACACGTGTGAGTGCACTATCGATGCGCTCTCCAGCAACGCCCTCTGGCACTGAAAGCGTGCGTAACTCTCGCTGGCTCATTTGGCTACATCCCTTTTAGTGATCGGAAAAATATTGCACACAGTCAAAATGATTGCCAGTCCGCCGGCGCAGACAATTGCGCAATCTGCGATATTAAATACTGGCCAACGCGGCAGTTGCATCCAATCGATGACATGCCCCCGTAGAAAACCAGGTTCACGGAAGATGCGATCCATGAGATTGCCCAAAATTCCACCCATAGTTAGACCTAGAACGATTGACCAGCCTTTGGAAGTAATCTGTGGGGCATAGTAAATGATGCCGACAAAAACGATTATTGAAAAAAGGGAGAGATAGAGTGTGGCGTTGGTTGCAAGTGAAAAAGCAGCTCCAGGGTTCCGAACGAGCGTGAGTTGAAAGAACTTACCAAAGATCGCTACCGGTTCGCGATTACCAAGTTGGTTTACTGCCCAGGCCTTAGTTGCTAAATCGAGGATCCAGATAAACCAGGCAACACTTAAGAGTGTGCGCCACTTGTGCACAGCTAACGCCGTTCTTCCTTCTGCTTGCAGAGCATGCAGAGAGTTGCGCGTGGAAATACTTGCAGGCGGGCCTTACCAATTGGGTTACCGCACTCTTCGCAGGAGCCATAGCGCTTTGAGTCGATGCGATTGAGAGCCCGCTCTGTCTGCAAAACCATATCTCGGGCATTAATAACTAGTGACATCTCATGTTCGCGCTCGAATGTCTTTGTTCCAGCATCTGCCTGATCATCTCCGGCGCCTTCTCCCGACTCTTGAATCAGTGAATCCATTTCGAGTTCAACAACTGCTAGTTCACGGCGCAGACGCTTTAGCTCGTTAGCGACCTCAGTACGGATTGCTTTTAACTCTAAAGGAGTCCATGGTGCCTCCGAATCACTGACAACGATCGGGGCTGGTGGGCTCTTAATCGGTTTTAATGGCGGGATTTTCCTATTACTCTTCGCCGGGCGTGGAGGTGGTGGCATGACAAGTCGACGCTCTTGAACGAGCGGAGCTAAGATCGGTGCAATCACGGTTGAGACCGAAACTGTCTGTGATTTCTCATCAACGGTCAGGGTGGTCTTGCCCGCAGATGCCCTGCTCCCTGACTTCTTCACCGGAATGGATTTTACGGCACTCTTTTTTGCGCCAGTTTTCTTTACGGCGGTTTTCTTTACGGCGGTTTTTTTGGCTGCAGATTTTTTTGCTTGCGCCTTATTTGGCGCGGCTTTTTTAACCGGCTTTTTCTTAGCCTTCTTGGGCGCGGCCTTCCTTGCAACGGCTTTTTTCGCTCGCTTCTTAGGCATGGGGCGAACCTTAATCCGATTGTCCTAGCTATACCAACTGCGCCACGAGTAAATTTGGCAGCGATGATGGCCTAGACTCAGGCCACTAACCAATACGGGCGCCGACGGGGATATCACCTCACGAGCTCGCCGGAAGAAGTGAGCGCAAGCTCATGTAGAACTGGCCTGGTTAGTACCTTAAGTGGCGCTAGATAAGGCGCAAGGTGGGTGGTACCGCGAGCTGTGCATCTGCGCAGATCGTCCCTCCAAAGTTTTTATTCCTTGTGGGGGTTTTCTTTTTATGTCATTTCGTGCTATCTCGGCAGCCGTTGACCTGCCTGCTCTCGAACACGAGATTTTAGCGTTCTGGCGCGATAACGAGATTTTTCACGCAACCGTAGCCGCTCGCATCGGTAGTACTCCATGGAGTTTCTATGAAGGTCCACCGACGGCCAATGGAATGCCAGGCACCCATCACATTGAAGCCCGTGTATTTAAAGATGTATTTCCGCGCTATCAAACTATGAAGGGGCGATTGGTTACACGTAAGGCTGGATGGGACTGTCACGGATTACCTGTTGAGATTGCAGTAGAAAAAGAGTTGGGGTTTAAGACAAAAGGAGATATCGAGAAATTTGGAGTCGCAGCCTTTAACGAGAAGTGTCGCGAATCTGTTCAACGCCATGTTAGCGCCTTTAGTGAGATGACCGATCGCATGGGATTTTGGGTCGATTTCGATCAGGCCTACTGGACGATGTCATCCGAGTACGTTGAGAGTGTTTGGTGGTCGCTTAAGGAAATCTGGAAGAAGGGTCTGCTCGTTCAAGATCATCGCGTAGCTCCCTACTGTCCCCGCTGTGAAACTGGATTATCTGATCACGAGCTAGCACAGGGATATGTCAACATCGTTGATCCATCTGTATTTGTTCGCTTTCGCGTTACATCTGGGGAACTTGCACAGTTGAACGCCTCTCTCCTTGTCTGGACAACTACTCCATGGACTCTGGTCTCAAATACTGCAATTGCCGTGCACCCCGATGTCGATTACGTAGTAGTGGAAACTACTCTCGATGAAAAGAGTGAGGTTTTAGTCGTTGCCGAACCGTTCATTGAGAGTATTAAAGGCGAAAAAAAGCTTCTTAAGAAGCTACGTGGCAAAGATTTAGAGCGCACTACATATAAGCGCCCATTTGATTATGTCGAAATCCCTGACGCTCATTTCGTTGTCCTTGCAACTTATGTCACTACAGTGGATGGAACTGGATTAGTCCACCAATCCCCCGCCTTTGGCGCTGATGACTTAGCTGTATGTCGGGCATACTCTCTGCCCGTTGTCAATCCAATTGCACCCGATGGAAGATTTCTACCCGACGTACCTGTCATTGGCGGAGTATTTTTCAAAGATGCCGACAAGGTTTTGGTAAAAGAGTTAAAGGCCAGTGGTGATTTATATCTGCACCAATCATACGAGCACTCATACCCACACTGCTGGCGCTGTCATACACCGCTAATGTATTACGCACAGCCCTCTTGGTATATCCGCACAACTGCAATAAAAGATGCACTCCTTCGCGAAAATGCAGCAACGGATTGGCATCCCAAAACGATTAGAGAGGGACGCTTTGGTGATTGGCTCAATAACAATATTGACTGGGCGCTATCCCGTAATCGCTATTGGGGTACTCCACTTCCTATTTGGCGTTGTGAGAACAAACATGAGATCTGCGTAGATTCACTCGCAGAGCTCGGTGCACTAGCTGGGCAAGATTTATCGAATTTAGATCCGCATCGTCCCTTTGTCGATGAGATTAAAATTGACTGTGCTCACTGTGCATCTGTAATGACCCGTGTACCTGAGGTTATTGACTGTTGGTATGACTCTGGTGCAATGCCATTTGCCCAGTGGGGCTACCCTCACAAAGAGGGCTCGGTCCAGAAGTTTGAAACGGCATTCCCTGCCGATTTTATCTGTGAGGCGATAGATCAAACACGTGGTTGGTTCTATACATTAATGACAATTGGTACGTTGATCTTTGATAAATCCTCATTTAAGACCGTTCTCTGTCTTGGCCATATCTTGGACAAAGATGGCCGCAAAATGAGTAAACACCTTGGAAATGTTTTGGAGCCTATCGCTCTGATGGATCAACACGGTGCGGATGCCGTGCGTTGGTACATGTTGGCAGCGGGCTCTCCATGGGCTGCTCGTCGTGTAGGACATGATGTTATTAATGAGGTTGTACGTAAGACTCTTCTGACGTATTGGAACACAGTCTCATTTCACGCCCTCTACGCACAGGCATCAAACTTTACGTTAAGCCAGAGCCCGGCACCCTCCGAGCGCTCTTTGATGGATCGATGGATTATCTCCGAGCTTAACGCTTTGATCATCGAAGTCGATCAGGCTCTAGCCGATTTTGATTCGCAGGTCGCAGGCCGATCACTGGCACGCTTTATCGATGATCTATCTAACTGGTATGTGCGCCGCTCTCGTCGCCGTTTTTGGGATGGCGATGTTGCCGCTATGGCCACCTTGCACGAGTGTTTAGTGACACTTACGCAGTTACTTGCGCCGATGGTTCCATTTATAACTGAACAGGTGTGGCAAGAGCTTGTGCGAGCCACAGATCCTAACGCCGTTGCATCAGTGCACTTATCGGATTTTCCAATCGCTGATAAATCTGCGATACATACCGAGTTAAGCCAGCAAGTCTTACTTACCCGTCGTATTGTCGAACTCGGTCGTGCCTCCCGCGCCGAATCTGGAATCAAAATCCGACAGCCTTTGCAACGCGCACTCATTGCCGCTAGCGGGTGGGCTGGGCTGCCACAAGCGATGCGCGAACAAATCGCAGAGGAGCTCAACGTTATCGCTCTGGAAGATATCGCTAACGCCGATGGAGATTTAGTCGATATCTCAATCAAGGCCAACTTTAAAACTCTCGGCGCAAAATTTGGTGGCGCAGTTCAGGAGATCGCCAAAGCTATTGCCGCAAGCGATGCGAGTGCACTAGTAAAGAGAGCGCGAGCCGCGGGCAGCGTAAGGATTGGCCAGTGGGAGATCACCCTTGAGGATTTAGTAATCACCGAGGTACCAAAGAGCGGATGGATGGTCGCATCCCATGATGGCCAGAGCGTGGCCCTTGATTTAGAGCTCACGCCGACTCTTATCCTGGCAGGTCATGCCCGCGAAGTTATCCGCTGCATTCAGGAGCGTCGAAAGAGTGATGGCTTTGATATATCTGATCGTATCCATGTGGTGTGGAATGCAACGACCGAGATTGCCGATGCGATCCAAGGCCACATGCACCATATACAAGATGAGGTCTTGGCCTTATCAATGATGCGAGATGAAAAGTTGGGTGTGGATGAGAGTGAGTTTGCTCTAGCCCTGGTACTGACTAAATCCCTCTAACTAGGCCCATCAATAACTGCACACCAAAAAAGAGAACTATAAAACTCATATCCAAGCTGACTGCTCCCAAGCGAAGTGGTGGAATGAAGCGACCTACAAAGCGCATTGGTTGATCAGTGATCGCGTAAATAGCTTCTACTATATAGAGTGATATGCCACTAGGTCTCCAGTTACGGGCAAACATGCGTGCGTAATCAAGGATGAGTCTTCCTAATAATGCAAATAAAAAAAGTTGAAGAAATCCAGCAAGAATTCCGCCTAACTGCACAAAAAATCAGCTCTGGTTGAAAAAGCTTGCTTGCGCTGCAGCGGATTTATCTTCAGTGCTTACTTGAAGATTTGCTGGAGAGATTAAGAAAACTTTTTTAGTAACGCGCTCGATAGTTCCATGCAGACCAAATGCCAGTCCACTTGCAAAATCGACAAGGCGTTTATGTTCAGATTCATCCATATCGGTTAAGTTAATGATTACTGGATTACCTTGGCGAAAGTGTTCACCGATTGTGCGAGCTTCATTATAGAAACGTGGGTGCAACGTGATAATGCGATCTAACACGGGCAGATCTAACTGTGGTGCAACTCCCTTGATTGATGTCGCCACAGATGAGACTGTTCGGGCGCGGCCAGGCTTGATGCGAACATCACCAGAGGCTGGTTCTGCCAGAGCGTTTGTAGAGGTATCAAACTTTGGATCATCCATCAACCCTAAATATTTTGCGACACTACTAAGTGGATTGGCCATAGGTAAACGGTACCTGTCGCACTACCTAGAACCCATGATTTGGCTGCCTATGCGCAGATGTGTCGCACCAAAGGCGATTGCAGTTTCAAAGTCGCCACTCATGCCGGCCGAGAGAGCAGTGGCCTGGGGAAAATCTTGAATAAATTTAGTGGCGATGGCGTGTAGTTGCTCAAAGGCTTTTTCGGGTGCAAGAGCAAGAGGCGCCACGACCATCAGGCCTGCCAGTCTATGAACTGGATCAGCGGCAACTGCTGCAGCGATCGGGTAGAGGGATTGAATTAATGCTCCCCCACGAGTTCTTACTCCATCGAGATTGAGTTGAAGAAAGATATCCAATGGATGCGTGGCAGCTCTGGCGATAATTTTAAAGTGGCCTAACTCATCCAGAGAGTGAATTACCTGTGCCCATGAACAGATTGATTTCAACTTATTGCTCTGAATCTGACCCTGGAAATGCCACCTTCCGGCAACAGCGAGAGCCTTTACCGCGCCATCACTATCGCGGTTTTCGCCAAAGTCATTAACACCAAGCTCTGCAAGTATTTGGATATCACTGATTGGAAAGTTCTTAGTAACTACAATCAAGCTTATTTCATCGGGGTTTCGCCCAGCCTTCTTAGCCGCCGTTTCGATACGCTTTTTTATATCGCTTAAGCGCTCTGAGATTTCGCTCCGACGTGTCATAACCAGATTACTCCAGCGCTGCGTCCAGTAATATTGTGACGTCGAAATGAAAAATAATTGTTATCTTCAAGCGTGCAGATCGCGCTGGCCTCATAGGTAATACCCTGGCTCACTAAATCGGCGATCAGAGCCTTAGGTAAATCTAAGGCAGGAGTACCAAGACGGGTGAGGGCAAAGGCGTTGGGATGGGTGCGCACAACTTCATCGGCCATTGCCTCTGGAATTTCATAACAGGCTCCGCATATGGAGGGGCCTAATTGGGCATGTATGGAACTTGCACCTAATCTGCGCATCTGCTCAACTGCTTTAAGAGCGATTGAATTCACCAGACCCTTACGACCAACATGCACGGCAGCTACGACGGTGGATGAAGAGAGTAATAATGGAATGCAATCGGCGACTAAGACTGCAACGGCCAATCCTGGTGTATTAGTTACTAATGCATCGCACGTTGGAGCACCATCCCTTTGATCATTAACAACGGTTATTAAGTCTCCATGGAGTTGATTCATGAATACAACTGGAGGGCTCAGCTTTGAGAGAGATGCGCGATTATCTAAAACTCGAACCGGGTCATCGCCTACGTGCAGAGCTAAATTAAATGACTCGTATGGCGCAAGGCTTGAACCACCGCGCCGATCGGTAAAGATCGCTGGCACAACGCCTTACTTCATGAAGTCAGGAACGTCGATCTCATCATCCTCAGCTACGAGCTCTTCAAAAGTCACACGGCGCCGAGGCGTTGGAGTATCACCCAGTTCGAGTGCAACTAAAATTGGGTCATTGGATGCGATGGGATCTGCATGACCGTTCAATGTCGATGCATCGATTACTGGTGTTGAAACCCGCTTAGGCTCGCCGCCCTCAAAGCCAGCGGCTACGACTGTAATGCGAACTTCATCTCCCAGGGCATCATCGATAGTGGTACCAAAGATGAACTTGGCATTCGGGTGCACCGCTGATCGGACAAGTTCGCAGGCCTCATTAACTTCAAACAGGCCTAGATCTGAGCCACCTGAGATTGAGAGCAAAACACCCATAGCGCCATCGATGGATGCTTCAAGAAGTGGTGAGGAGATTGCAAGTTCAGCTGCACGCAGTGCGCGGTTTTCTCCGCGAGCAGAGCCAATACCCATAAGAGCAGAGCCTGCACCAGACATCACTGCCTGCACATCTGCAAAGTCAAGATTGATCAAACCCGGCTGAGTAATAATCTCGGTTATACCCTGTACGCCAGAGAGTAGAACTTGGTCAGCGCTCTTGAATGCATCGGCCAATGTAATAGTACGATCTGAGATTGCTAATAAACGATCATTTGGAATGACAATAAGAGTATCTACCTCACCGCGAAGTGCTTCGATGCCGACATCTGCTTGAGCAGAACGTAACTTTGCTTCAAATGAGAATGGTCGAGTGACAACGCCAATTGTGAGTGCACCGATATCACGTGCAATCTTTGCAACAATTGGTGCGGCACCTGTACCTGTACCGCCACCCTCTCCAGCGGTTATAAAAACCATATCTGCGCCGCGCAAAATCTCTTCAATATCATCGACGTGATCGAGCACTGCAGCGCGTCCTTTTTCAGGATCCATTCCTGCACCCAAACCGCGAGTGGTTTTACGACCAATATCTAATTTCACATCGGCATCACTCATCAGTAAGTGTTGTGCATCGGTATTAATTGCAATGAACTCAACGCCTTTAAGTCCTACATCAATCATGCGATTAATAGCGTTTACTCCACCGCCACCAATACCTACGACTTTGATGACAGCTAAATAATTCTGCGGTGAAGCCACGTTTCTCCTCCTTGTGAACTATAAACCTCAACTTGAGCCTTATAATTCAATGTTATTCGATAAGGCGAACTTAAAGTGCTCGCGCAGCGATAGCAAACACCGACTCGGATTATTTTCGTTCTGTGTCGATGGATTATTTAACGATCGGTGCATGTGGGGCAGAAAGATCAATGCGTCGAATTGTTTTATTCTCTGGTTGAGCGATTAATGCCTTATAAACCTTGGTTTTTAAGGCATTTTCTTCATCTTGTCCCCACAAAACTTCAATTGATTGCCTACCCGTAACTATCTCTAATAGATAGCTTTGGGCGCCACGAATCTTAATTAGGCTCACGCTATCGGCTATCTCTGGAGGCAATCCCATGAAAAACGCCGAGGCGGCAACGGCCGACTCGATGCTAATCCCTTGAATTCGCGGCAGGCCTTTAACCTCTTGCGTCGTAACTGCAAAGTCAACTCCATCGCTATCGATTGCACGATCGTTATACATGGCTATCGGTATGCGTTCGGTCAAGGAGATCGTGACTTTTCCGCTCACCCAATTGCGAGAGAGATCGGCTCTCTTAATCCAATCAAACTTTTCAAACTCTGCAGCAACTGCGCGGGGTTCGACGCGAGCTAGCTTTTGACCAATTTTTATCGTTGATGCCATGACGGCCTTTGTTCCCTTTATCTCTACCGAACTAACAGTGAAAAGGGTTGACCATCCCAATGCATAGGCCGCACCTGCAAATAGTGCAATGGTGAGTGCGAGAGCTAATGAGCGCTGTTTCATCTAACCGAAACGTCGAATCAAGCCATCGACAATAATGGGCGCTAAGGAGCTCACATCACCAGCACCTAAAGTGATAATGACATCGCCAGGTTTGGCCGAGTCAATGACGCTATCTGCTACCTCCATAAAATTAGGGATGTACTCGCCATTAGCCATCAAATCAGTAATCATCTTCGATGTAACCCCTTCAATCGCCTTTTCGCTCGCGGCATAGATTTCTAAGATAATCGCACGATCTGCCACTGCTAAAGCGCGTGCAAAGCCTGGCGCAAATGCAGCAGTACGCGAATAACGGTGAGGTTGAAAGATGACGATTAAACGGCCATCGCCGCCATAGCGGCGGGCAGCTGCCAGTGTCACTTCGATTTCGGTGGGGTGGTGTCCATAATCATCTACGACCCGTATACCATGGACCGTTCCCTTAATCTCAAATCTCCTACCCGTCCCGCCAAAGAGCGCTAAGCCTGCTAGTAAATCAGAGGCACTAAATCCAAGTTGTAATCCAGTTGCAAGAACGGCCGCTGAGTTAAGTAAGTTGTGATGGCCAGGTACGGAAAGTTCAATGAAACCAATGTTTTTACCGTGCCAGATAGCACGTGCATGAGAACCCAACGCAAGAAGCTCTATCTGATCAAGGGTTAAGTCGCTACCTTTGGCAACACCATATGAGATCGTGGTTAATCCCTTCATCTGGCCAGCAAGTGCTACTGCGCCGCTATCATCTGCGCAGTACGTTAGAAATCCATCACTATTAATAGTTGCGGCAAAATCTTTAAACGCCTCTTCAACTGCTGCAGGTGTTGAAAAAAAGTCGACGTGATCATGCTCAATATTTGTAACTATCGCAGCAAATGGGTGGTATTCAATAAATGATCCATCTGATTCATCGGCCTCTGCAACGAATACCTCTCCTGTACCCCTATGCGCGTTGGAGCCAGAGGCGGTAACCGTTCCTCCAATTGCAAAGGATGGATCAGCGCTAGCGCTTTGGAGTGCAACGGCCAACATCGAGGAGGTTGTAGTTTTTCCATGGGTTCCTGCAACGGCGATGCTCTTGGACTCTGACATCAAAATCGCGAGTGCAGCTGCGCGCGTTAAAATTTGTAATCCAAGCTCTCGTGCTCTGATCAGTTCAGGGTTGTTTGCTAAAATAGCCGTTGAGTACACAATCAGATCTGCACCATCAACGTTATCGGCCGAGTGCGAGGTTGCAACAGTTGCACCCAGTGCGATGAGGGCGGCAACAACTGAAGAGTCTTTGGAGTCAGAGCCGCTGACGTTGATTGAGTGTGAGAGTGCGATCCGGGCCAATCCACTCATGCCAGCGCCACCAATACCGATGAAGTGCAGACGCTTTCCGGTAAGGGATTTTAATGAAGGTTTCGTCATGGGCTCATAGCAAACTCACCCAGGGCCAGGATTTTTGCAGCTGCATCTACATCGCCATCAGAGCCATCGATGGCCGCCTCGGCCGATTGAGCTAGCAGTGCATCTATGTGGCTAGTTAAATACTGCGCATTAAACTCTGACTGATCGATAATCTGCGCACGCCGCTCTTTGACGAGTGCGGCTGCGTTATAGAACTGCTCACCATTTCCAATCGGTAACGGCACAAAAAGAGCGTATCTGCCCAGAGTCCTAAACTCGCTACACGTCACCGCTCCGCTTCGAGCGATAATCAAATCACTGGCTAAATAGGCATCGGCCATCGCATCGACGTAGGCCACTGGGTGATAAGCCCCTTGCGCAATCGGCAGTGGGTTAGCACGGCCTAGAGAGTGCAAGATTGAAACCCCTTGAGATAAGAGTGCATTAAGCGCAGCTGCAATCTCTTTATTGATGGCTATCGAACCCTGGGATCCACCCATAACGAATAAGAGTGGAGCGCTGTGATCAAAGCCCAAACGCTTCTTTGCCGCCAAGCGTGCTGTCTTAAAATCTGATCGTGAGGCGGTAAAGGCCGCGGCAACATCGCTGCGTAGCGGTAATCCTGTGATGAGCGCATCTGCGAACTTGCCAGAGTTAACAGGGTTGGCAACGGCTAAGTGTGTAGTCGTGAGAGCACCGAGACGATTTGCCCATCCAGGTTTTGCATTTGCCTCATGAATAAGGATAGGAACACTGGCAATTCGCGCAGCTAGATATGCAGGAGCACTGACATATCCTCCAAAGCCGATTAAAAGATTGGCATCGCGCAGAATTATGCGGCAGGCTCGCACTGCACGTGCGAGATCAAATCCAATCCTGAGCCACGAGAGTGAGGGCCTGCGCGCAATAGAAACCTTTGGGATATGGGCCAGGGTAAATCCAGCCATTGGAACAAGTGTATTTTCAAGGCCCTCCGCAGTTCCAATAAAGATGATGACATCGGATGGATGCGCCGCTCTCCATGCTCGTGCCACAGCTAGGGCGGGTTCAATATGGCCAGCGGTTCCACCACCAGCTAAAACTATCGTAGCCATCTGTACTCGCTCTTTTTCAACTCTTCAAAGATCGCAGGATCACGACGCGCAGCACCGATGACAAAACCAATGCCTATGTATGTAGCGATCAGGGCAGATCCACCATAGGAGACAAGTGGCAGTGTCACTCCAACAACTGGAATCAGACTCAGCGTTGAACCAATATTGAGGATAGTTTGAATGCCTATCCAACAACCAATACCCGAGCTTACGTAACGAACCATTGGATCTTTGGCACGAAGTGCTATTTTAAAGATAGAGAACAGTAAAATAGTTAGTAATGCGATAGTTGATAGTGTTCCAAATAGGCCTAGCTCTTCACCGATTACCGAGAAAATAAAATCGGTGTGTGCATGGGGCAGGTTGCCCCATTTTTGGCGACTGGCACCGAGTCCCACACCAAATAATCCGCCACTTGCCAAACCTAGCAAGCTATGCGCCGGTTGCCAGCCAAAGTTTTTATACTGATCCTCGGCAAATGGATTGAGAAAAACTGCAAAGCGTGCCATACGATATGGCGCAGTGGCAATCAGAGCTGCCATACCTGCAAAACCCAATGCCAGTAATCCAGCAAAGAGACCTAAGCGAACTCCAGAGACCCACAATAGGCCCGCCAAAATAAAGGCAAAGACCGATGCCGAGCCTACATCTCTGCCTGCCAAAATAAGAATGATGCAGAGTAAAAATACAGGAGAGATTAAAGTAATGACATTACTTTGCACTACCCCAGCGCGTTCGCGCCTTGCCAGCATGTAGCCTGCCCATAGAATCATCAAAATCTTGGCAATCTCGCTGGGTTGAATATCTATAATGCCAAGATCTATCCAGTTTTGATTGCCGTTAACTCTCTTACCCACTACTTGGACTCCTATTAATAGGCCAATGGAAATCACTGCCCCAGAGCGGGCGATGACTTTCCAACGGGCAAGTGAGAATCTCGATAAAACCCATGCCATGGGAATAGAGATAACAAGAAAGAGAATCTGCCGCAGGACAATTGCATAAGTCGCCCCATTGGATTCAAGAGAGTGAATCGATGAGGCAGAAAAGACCATAATGAGTCCAAGAAGGCTCAAACTCAAAGTGCTCACTAAGAGCAAGTAGTAGAGATTTATGGGCTTTGTAAAAAAACTTGTACGAGTATTACTTTTCATCTGCCACCAATTTTGCTATCGCCGCTGCAAACCGATCTCCGCGATCGACATATGAGACAAACTGATCCATGGATGCACATGCAGGTGCCATCAATACCGTATCTCCAGATTCGGCAAGAGTTAGTGCGGTGGCCACAACACTCTCCATTAATGCATTTGATGCACCACCTTTTATAGAGTCGGTATCAATTTTTATCAATGGAGTCTCTGGTGAGTACCTATTGAAGGCGGCTTCGATTAAATCCCGATCTGCACCGATTAAAATCACTGCTTTAATACGCTGGGCTGTTCGCTCGACCAGAGCATTCATATCGGCGCCTTTAGCTAAACCACCAGCGATCCAAATTACCGATTGGTGAGAGAGTATTGAGGCCGCAGCCGCATGTGGATTCGTTGCCTTTGAATCATCGACCCATGAGATGCCATCGGCGCAATAAATAGTTTTGATGCGGTGGCGACCTGGATGAAACCCAATCAACGCCCTTTGAATATCTAAATATGAGACACCGACTGAGCGGGCAAGACCAGCGGCGGCAAGGGCGTTTGAAACACTATGCGGCAAAGTAGGGGTGATATCTTTAATTTCAGCGATCATCGAGGCCTCTTGTGGGTCATTTACAAAGGCGCGATCGATGAGCAGGTTTTCAACTACTCCAAGCTCACCAGGTGCTGGCGTATCAAGTGAGAAAAAAACCTTTCGAACATCAAACGAGTTTGCACCTTTAACAATTTCATCATCATCACCGTTGAGGATTGCAATTTCGCAGCGATCTAAAATCGATAGCTTGGCATCACAGTAGGCTTTAAAACTGCCATGCCAATCTAAGTGATCCTCGGCAATATTTAAGAGCGCAGCAGTTACAAACTGCGCTTGGCGCATCCAGTGAAGTTGAAAGGATGAGAGTTCGAGAATTAAATAATCAAATCCATCCGTGTGAGTTACGGCATCGATAACCGTATCGCCAACATTTCCGCAGGCAATAGCCTTCAACCCTGCCTTCTGGAGCATCATCGCAGCCATTTCAACGGTCGTTGTCTTTCCATTAGTTCCCGTTAAAGCCAACCATTTTTGATGTGGCGCAATCTCCTGTGCGATATTCCATGCGATATCAATCTCATTGAGAATATCTATTCCTGCGGCAACGGCAGAGCGCAATAAAGGATGGCTGTTTTTCCAGCCAGGGGAAACTACAACTACAGAGTAATCTCGGATAGATACTGAATCTGGGGTGAGAACTGGAAATGAGCTCTGCACGTTGAGATTTTCATCGACGATAGTAATCGTGGCACCATAGGAACTAAGCACTGAGGCGACCGAACTACCTGTGACCGCACCACCTGCAACGAGAATTTTTTTGCCCGCAAAGTTTCGGGACATTGACTTTACTTAACTACCCACTGGGCATAGAAGAGACCCAATCCAAGGGCCACTGAAAGACCGCCAATAATCCAGAAGCGAATTACGATAGTAACTTCTCCCCAACCTAAAAGCTCGAAGTGGTGTTGTAGGGGCGCCATTTTGAAAACGCGTTTGCCGCCAGAGATTTTGAAGTAGAGAGTTTGAATAACCACCGACATTGTTATGATCACAAAAAGCCCGCCGAGTGGAATAAGTAAAAGCTCTACGCGCAGTGTTGCAGCTAATCCAGCTAACGCCCCACCCAGTGCAAGCGAGCCTGTATCGCCCATAAATATCTTGGCCGGTGAGGCGTTCCACCATAGAAAACCCGTACACGATCCAGCCAAGGCCGCTGCAAGTACCGCTAAGTCCAATGGATCTCGTACTTGATAACAGCCAGGACTGGCATTAATGGCACATCCTTGACCAAACTCCCAAACTCCAATCAAAATGAACGCAAGAAAAACCATAACTGCCGCCCCCGTTGCAAGGCCATCTAAACCATCGGCGAGATTGACGCCATTACTTGCAGACATCACCATGATTACTATCCATACAACGGCAACCACGGGGCCAAGATAGAGAGTGGTTTCACGTACTCCAGATAGGTAATACGAAATAGGCGTCAGAGAAGTTGCATCGGCGAATCTAACTCCGAGTACGCCAAAAATTGCAGCTACTGCAGCCTGGCCCAAAAGTTTTTGTTTACCAGTTAAACCTAAGGAATTTTGCTTGGCGACTTTGAGCCAATCATCGACAAATCCCAACAGTCCAAGGGCGATTACTAATCCAATTACTAAAACCGCTGAAACCGTGAATGCGTTTTGTGTTAATGCATGCGCACTTAAATATCCAATAAGGGCTGCAGCGATAAGAATGGCACCGCCCATGGTCGGTGTTCCATGCTTTATATGGTGGCTACTTGGGCCATCATCGCGAATAATCTGTCCATAGCCGCGAGTTAAAAGAATCTTTATAAGAACACGTGTTCCAAAAAGTGAAAATAGAAGTGCCATCGCACCAGAGATGAGAATCTGTATCACTGCTCCACCCCGCCTCTACTGCTCCAGCGCGCATTAATCTCATCTGCTAATAATTCAAATCTCTGTGCACGAGAAGCCTTCACTAATACAACATCGCCTGGCGAGAAATGCTCTACATAGGCGGCTGCATCGGCGATAGTTGCAACGTGATGGAACTGCATGGGGCCGACTCCAGATCCATATTCAGGTGCGTTGACAACTACACAGTGATCAACTCCGATCTCAGAGGCAAGGGTGCCAATATCTGAACTGGCCATCGCCCCTGACTCGCCGAGTTCATGCATTTTTCCTATAAATGCCCAGGACTGCCCACCCCGCTCCTGGGCAAAGAGGCTCAAACTACGAAGGGCCGCGGCCATTGAGGCGGGATTAGCGTTATACGAGTCATTAATAATCAATACCTCATCGACCTCGCACAGCTCCATCCGCCATTTGCTTGTGATCTCTGCCGTCGATAAAGAGCTGGCTATGAGCTCTATCGGCAGAGCTAGTGCCGTTCCCACCGCCGCGGCTGCAAGAGCATTTGAAACTTGATGTTCACCGACTAAACGCATACCTACAGCATCGCGCCCAGCCTTAGTTACTACATCAAAGTGCGGACGTCCTTCACGGATTTCAATATCGGCGGCTCGAACATCGACACTGTTTTTTTCACCAAATGTAAGCGTTATGCCTTTGTGTAGAGCCGCCATCGCTGGAGTGAATTCATCGTATGTACCAAGAATTGCAACTCCATTTTCTCCTAGAGATTCAATGAGCTCACCCTTGGTTTCAGCGATTGCACGTTGTGAACCAAACTCACCAATGTGGGCGGTGCCAACGACCAGTACAACTCCGATATTTGGCTGTGCGATTGTGCACAAGCGTGCAATATCACCCTTTTGCCGTGCTCCCATTTCAACAATGCAAAAACGTGTGCGCTCATCACACGCAAGAAGAGTAATGGGTAGACCCAGATCATTATTAAATGATTCGGCGGGTGCAACCGTTGGCCCGACGGCTCCTAACATATGACTGAGCAAATCCTTGGTGCTTGTCTTGCCTTGCGAGCCAGTGATTGCGATGACAGTCAGTGTGGATAAACGTTTTCTAATGAAGGAGGCGAGGATGGCCAGCGCCTCAATGACATCTTTGACAACGATGCATGGTCCATCTATTACCCGAGTTGTCAATGAAAACACAGAACCTAATCGATAAGCATCGGCGACGAAATCATGACCATCGTGATGAGCCCCTTGTAGCGCTAAGAAAAATGTATCTGGAGTTACCAAACGTGAATCAAAGACTGGGGCTTTAGAGACTAGTAAATCCCGATCACAGTGCAACTCTCCCCCGACGAGCAGTGCAATCTCACCGGCGGTTAATGTAATCATTTCTTATCTTCAATCGCACGTGCCAATTCAATTCGGTCATCAAAGGGGTGTACCACCCCTGCAATCTCTTGACCTTGTTCATGCCCTTTGCCCAATACGATTACTAGGTCACCGGCTTTGGCGTGATTAACTGCCACCTTAATCGCACGAGCACGATCGAGGATGACCTCACTGGGTGGAATCACTTCGATATCTAAGACCATTTGGACAAGAATATCCTCCGGCTTTTCACTACGGGGATTATCACTTGTATAGATTGCAATATCTGCGCCATCGCGAAGTGCTAATCCCATCAAAGATCGCTTAGATGCATCTCTATCACCACCACATCCCAGAACTGCAATAACCCTGGCCTGTGTAATCTCATTGGCAACCTCTAGTACTCGGGTAACGGCATCTGGTGAGTGGGCATAGTCAACAAAGGCTGTGAAGTTCTGACCGAGTCCTACCGCTTCTAGACGGCCAGGGGCTCCCGTTAATTTAGGAAGTATCGCTGCAATATCGATTGGATCGATTCCGCTTTCAACTGCGATAGCTATGGCCATTAAGAGATTGTCGAAATTAGATCCACCAAAGAGAGTTGTCTTACCTTCGATAAGAACTCCTCCACTGCCGCGGATAGCAATCGATGCACCAACATAACCAGGTGTTATGGATGCATAGTGCCAGGTTGCCTTGGTGTCCCAACGAGACAGGCTCATGACTGGTAGTTCGGTCATCATGGCCAGACGTGCACCATATGAGTCATCGATATTTATCACGGCTAAATCCGCGTATTCGAAGGTGAACAACTTTGATTTAGTAAGAAAATAATCTTCCATCGACTTATGAAAATCTAGATGATCTTGAGTCAGATTTGTGAAGCCAACAACTGCAAAGTGACTTCCACGGATGCGCTCTAAGGTAATTGCATGACTTGAAACCTCCATGACGAGGTTGCGTAAATGCCGCTCGCGCATAGTGGCGATAAGGGCTTGTAAATCAGCGCTCTCTGGCGTTGTCCGTTTACTTACAAGCACATCATCGCCTATACGTGTTTCAACGGTTCCGATGAGTCCACTTTCCCGACCAGCCTGCTGCATAATCTGGTGCAAAAGTGTTGTGACAGTTGTTTTGCCATTAGTACCCGTTACGCCAACGCTATAGAGATCACGCATGGGCTCTTCATAGAACCATGCACTTACAATTCCGGCGCTACGTCGTGGGTTTTGTGAGATAAGAACTGGCAAGCCTGTAATCATCTGCGCTCCAGTGGGATCGGTTAAAACCGCTACAGCTCCTTGTGCTATTGCATCCTTGGCAAAGGCTGCGCCATGAAACTTCTCTCCTGAAAGGGCGATAAATAAATCACCCGCAACGATATCTTTACTTGACTGGCAAATACCAGATACTTCTATACCCTCAATAGTGCCAACGTATTGCGTGCCTAAAACTGCAGAGATCGCAACGAGGCTCTTGCAGGAGTTAGTTATTGGTCTTTGCATCTGCAACCTTCTTAGCCTTTAATGCCTTCTCATCAAGTGCTACGGGAACAACGGTTGTCCCGGTTGGAGCGATGTGGCGACTCTGCAAAACAAATGACATAACCTCTTTGAACACAGGTCCACCAAGTACCCCGCCCCAGTGCATTCCCTTTGGATCTTGAATAGTCACACTAATCACATAAGCGGGATTATCAGCTGGTGCAAAGCCGATAAATGAAGCGGTATATCCGCGATAGCAGCCGCACGTATCATCGATGCGCATCGCAGTGCCGGTCTTTCCTGCAACACGATAGCCAGCGATCGCTGCAGTCGGAGCAGTGCCTGATGTTGAGACAACGCTCTCCATCATAATGCGCATAGCTTGGGCGGTCTGCTCACTAATCACACGTTGGCTTGTGCGACCGGCTGCTGGGGTGAAGTTTCCACTTGGATCACTTGTGCCTGCAATGACCGTTGGTGATACACGCACTCCATTATTTGCAATCGTTGCAAAGACGCTAGTTGCCTGCATCGCAGTGAGTGCATAACCCTGACCAAATGCAACTGTCGGAGCCGTAGTTCCGGACCATTCGGATACCTTTGGCAGAATTCCTCGTGATTCACCAGGTAGTCCCGAACCGGTCTTACTGCCAATACCAAACTTCCAAAGATAGTCATAGAGCGTTTGGTTCGATAAGAGCTCTCCAACCTGAATGGCGCCTGTGTTGCTTGAGACCGCCAAAATTCCAGAGGTTGTTAAACGTTGTGTCGGATGTCTATCATGATCATGAAAGGTTTTTGTTGAACGCTTGAGTGCATATGGGATGGTAAATACGGTCTCTGAGGTAACTTTTTTCTCTTCAAGGGCGGCGGCAATTGTCATAACTTTTCCAGTTGAACCTGGTTCATAAACATCTTGCACTGATGGATTGCGCATCGCAATAAGTGCAACCTTCGAGGTGTTGTTCGGATCAAAAGTTGGCGCAGTTGCATGTGCAAGAATCTGACCCGTCTTGGGATCCATGACAATAACTGTGCCGCTTATAGCCTTTGAGGATTTAACAACAGTGGAGATCGCCTTCGATGCAACCCATTGAATATCACGGTCGATAGTCAAACGAACTGAAGTCCCAGCTTTGGCTGGAATAATTTCAGATTGAGAGCCTGGAATCTCGGCCCCATAGCCATTGGCGTACGAATATTTTCCATCGATTCCAGCAATCGCCGAGTTCATACTGGATTCAAGACCGGTTGCACCCTTGCCATCACGATTGACGAAGCCAACTAATGATGCGATTAAACTTCCCGATGGATATTCGCGGATATAGCCCCGCTCTGGATAAAAGCCGATGATGCGATCAGGGCTCATGGGCGGAAACTTCGCATTGTAGGTTGTAAGTGTGGCATTGAGTTTTTGCCACAGCGCTGGCTTTGCATTTTGATAGACCATATTCCACATACGTGTTCCAGTAATACTAGCGCTCATCTCTGAAACCGTTAATCCAAGAATTGGTGCTACTAAGTTTGCAACCAGTGCTGGATTGGTAATCTGAGTTTGATCTACGACAATGCTTGTTGCCGCCACGCTACGGGCAAATGGGAGGCCATTGATATCTGTGATAGCACCACGCGGGGCTGGTAGAGAGCGGGTATTTTCCATTTCATTGAGGGTGCGCAAACGATAATCACCAGCTTGGACGGCCTGAATTTGTACTAAGCGAACTCCAAATAGCAACATTGCAACTGCAATCACTAATACCAAGAGCCTGATGCGATTGTGAGCAAGTGCGAAATTACCCATTACTTAAGCTCCCCTGAGATAGGGCTATCTGATCTAGATTAAGAAAAGTTGGAGTCTGCGATGGCTTCATGCCTAGGGCTAGGGCTGTGCGGGCAAGGGCCTCTGGTGATGCCTGCCTGTCAATCTCTCGGGCAATAGCCTCGCGCTGATCGCTGACCATTTTGGCTTCAAAATTAAGGTGAGTCAATTCAAATGCATCTTGTGCAAGTAATGTATTAATAAAAAGGAGAAATAGTAATCCAGCGATTCCTACGGCCGAAACAAATGTGGCAAAAAACTTACGATCGGCCTGCTTGCCCGCTGAAATATCAGGAACTAATTTAAAGACGACCTGTGAGGATTTCTGCGCCAAAATCTCTTTTGAACGAGTTATTGCTGGAGTGAACATTGTCATTGCCATTATGCGGCCACCCTTTCGATTGCACGTAGGCGGACCGATGCTGACCGTGAATTTTCTTCAAGCTCTTGAGTCTGCGGGGTTTGGCTGCCTCGAATGACCAATGAAAACTTGGCAGCTAATTCTGGAAGTTCGAAGGGAAGATTGCGTGGCGTGCCCGATGTAGTGGCTGCAAGAAATAGATCTTTAACGATGCGATCTTCAAGGGATTGAAATGACATAACGACCAAACGTCCACCGATACTGAGAAGCTTGAGAGCAGATGGAAGGGCTCTAGTAATCTTGGCCAGTTCGTCATTAGTTTCGATACGAAGGGCTTGAAATGTCCGCTTGGCAGGGTTCCCACCGGTGCGCCTAGTAGCGGCGGGGATGGCATTTTTAACCAGAGTTGCTAAGGCGGTCGTTGAGTTCAGTGGCGCAACTGCTCGGGCTTTAACAATCGATTCAACGATGCGAGTAGCAAATTTTTCTTCGCCGTATGTGCGCAAAATCCGAACTAACTGGGCAGGTTCATAGGTATTGACGATTTCTGCCGCCGTTAAAGATTGAGTGCGGTCCATTCGCATATCTAGTGGAGCATCGTGGGAGTATGAAAAGCCACGCTCTGACTCATCCAACTGGATCGAGGAGACACCTAGATCAAAGAGCGCCCCGGTAATCTCTGTGTAACCAAGTGATTGCACAATATCTGCAATTGAATCAAAGCTGGCATGCTGCGTAAAAAGCCGATCTGCTAATGGAGCTAATCTGGTCGTTGCACGTTTTAACGCTTGGAGATCACGATCGATACCTAAAACTTTTAATGTTGGAAATCTCTTAAGGAGAGCTTCGGTATGTCCACCTAGTCCTAGGGTGGCATCGACTACTAATGGGTTTGTACTAGCATTTATTGCAGGAGCAAGAAGATCAACGCATCGATCTCGCATTACCGATATATGTTCACTGCTATCAATCATTACTCCCCCTAACTTTCTATCTATCTCTCTATCAATGAAGTGCTATCGATTTTTTTAGCTCTCATCTCTGGTCACCGCCGGCCGACGGATCTGTTTGGTAGCGGCGCCGGGGAAGGGGCGCCGGTACGTTCGAAGGGTCGGCGGTGGCCACAGATGAGAGTTAGTTAGAACAGGCCAGGAAAGACCTCCTCTGAAACATCGGCGAAGCTCTTTTCGCGATCTGCTAAATACTCATTCCAAGAAGTTGCATCCCAAATTTCAACGCGAGTATTTGCACCAATGACAATGCACTCTTTTTCAAGTCCTGCATACGTACGAAGTCCCTGTGGAATTGTGATACGACCTTGGCGATCTGGAATCTCATCGTGTGCACCTGCAAACATCACACGGCTGTAATCGCGTGCTGATTTTGCAGTGACTGGCGCTTGTTTTAGCGCCTGTGTAATAACAGTGAATTCATTTGTTGGAAAAACATAAAGACAACGTTCTTGTCCTTTAGTAATAACTAAACCCGATGCCAACTCTTCGCGAAACTTTGCAGGAAGAATCAGACGGCCCTTTTCATCAAGGCGCGGTTCGTGGGTGCCAAGAAACATTTCTGCGCCCCCTTCCCCGGAGTTCGCTCTGCCGTTAGATTCAACGGCTCTATTCCCCACTTTACTCCATTTTACTCCTTTTTACACCACTTTTAGCCATTTTTTCCCACTTGCCCCCCACCCTCCCCCTCCTTGAGGGGATAAAAAAAGACCCCCAAGTGGAGGTCTCGAGCCAAGCTAGGAGCTAGTAGTTATTGATTATTGCGCTCATCCCATCGTCTTTGCAGCCGTATATTCATACCGCCGGCTCTGCCAGCGCCCCTGTCCCGTTGGCTGCGAGCACCAAGGGTCGATAGCAGGGTGATAACTCCAACCAGGGCTATGAGAAAGCCGACCAATCCAAGGGGTGTCACCTTGGCGATTAAACCGGCAAAGAGCGTTGCGATTCCAAAAACTATCAGGCCCAATCCCACGAGTTGAGTGCGGCGATGCACAGGCCGACCATTACCGCTCAGGGCTGAGACTAGCCGCGGATCCTCGGTCAGGAGCGCGGCCTCCATCTCTTGGAGCATACGCTTTTCATGATCGGATAGGGGCATAGGAGCAGAGTAGAAGGTTTTGTGCACTAGTGCTACTTATTCATCGACGTGATCTTCATCCCGCTGCCCGTCTCTCATCAAGCGGGCCGGACGCACGCTACCTGCCCCAAAGCGAGCCCTGGCACGATCTATAGCGCTCTCGGCCTGGCGCCAACCACTCTGGCGTGCACCTAGAACCATCTGCTCGGGAGCCCCTGAGCTTAGATTCTCAAAAGATATACCGACTAAACGCAGGCGGGCCCGCTCAATATGTAGCCCCTCATAGAGCCCCTTCACAATCTCATAAATCTCATGGCTACCATCGAGTGGTAGAGCCAGAGTCTTAGATCTATTGATCGTAGAAAAATCGGCAAAGCGAACTTTAATTGAAATCGTCTTGGCAAATAAATCTTTATCGCGAAGCCTTGCCGATGCACGTTCGGTTAATCGCAAAAACTCGGTAAGAATCTCGGTTGGATCATCTAAATCTTGGGCAAATGTTTCGGCCGCGCTCATGCTCTTTGCCGCATCATGAGGAGCCACATCACGATAGTCGCGTCCCCATGCAAGTTCATGCAGCGATGCCCCGCTAGCCTGTCCTAGTGCACGAATTAAAGTTGCACGCGGCAGGTAAGCAATATCTGCAATTGTTCTAAGCCCTAGTCGGTGAAGGGTTTCAGCGGTTTTGACTCCGACTCCCCACATCGCTTGAATCGGTAGTGGATGCAGAAAAGTAAGTATGCGATCGCTAGTAATCTCTAACATTCCATTTGGTTTGCAGTGTTGGGATGCCAGCTTTGCAATAAACTTTGATGGCGCGATTCCAATTGAACAGGTGATTGCCTCCTGTGCCTCTACCTTTGCGCGGATAGCCACTGCGATTTCACGGGCAGATCCAAGCAAGCGCTCAGCACCCGTGACATCGAGGAAGGCCTCATCCAGTGAAATAGGTTCGACCCATGGAGTAAAACTTTCAAAGATCTCCATAACGTGGGATGAGACCTCTTGGTATCGCGGCATATCGACGGGCAAAAAAATCGCATGTGGTGCTAACCGCCGAGCTTTACTCACAGGCATCGCTGAATGGATTCCAAATCTGCGCGCCTCATAATTTGCCGCCGAGACTACGGCCCGAACTCCCGTGCCGATGACAACGGCCTTGCCCTTGAGCTCGGGGTTATCGCGTTCTGCAACGGAGGCAAAGAATGCATCCATATCAACGTGAAGGATTGAGGCCAATGTCATATTGCCAGCGTACTTTCTTTAGCGCGCCAACTTTCATATGCCGCGCGCAAATCCCAGGCACCCGTGCCATTAATTGAAATCCCACGCGCACCCGTACGGCGAGTAGTACCCCGAACCAGTAGTAGGGATGATGAATACAGGGTGCTGGCGTAATCTGCTTGAACATCGGTAAAAAACGCTGAATCGCTACAGCCATAGCCATCATCGAGAGTTAAAAAGATTACGCGCTTGCCCGAACGCACCGGCGGGGTCTGCAGTGCAACTTTGATACCCGCGACAAGAACGCTAGAGTGCGAGCGAGCCTGCAATAACTGTGATGATCGCACCGCACCAATGGCATTGAGAAAATCACTATAAAACTCAATTAGATGATGCGACATATCGATACCTAAGCGTTCGACTTCATGGCGCACGCTTTCGGCAGGGCTCATATCAGACAGCCCACTAGAGATTAATGCTGGTGGGCTAAAAGCTAAGTTCATCTGTGACCCGGAGACGGTTTTATTCGGCGAGCGTTGTAAATCAGATAAGTGCAGCAAGAGATCGCGACGATTGACATCGCTATGCAAATAATCAAAGCCACCGGTTAAAATGATGCTCTCGGTAACAGGTGCGCTGCTACCAGAGCGATATACAAAGTCGGCTAAATCCGTGTAAGGCCGCCCAGCGATAATCGATACGATCTCATCATCACTAATTTTCGAGATAGTCGATAGGGCAATGCGGATTGCGCCACCTTTTTCTTCAACGCGATATACCGAATCTGACTCATTGACATCTAATGGCAAGATAGTGATTGACATCTGACGTGCCTCATCGATGATTAAACGTCTGGGGTACATGCCAGGCTCGTGCGTAAGTACACCGGCTAAAAAAGCTGCAGGGTAATGAGTTTTAAGCCAGGCCGATTGATATGTGGGCATGGCAAAGGCGGCGGCATGGGCCTTGCAAAAACCAAAGGATGCAAAGGCGCGCAAGAGATCCCAGATTTGGGTAATGGTTGCTAGTTCGTATCCGCGCGCTGTCGCTGCAGGAAAAAACCAATCACAGAGCTTTTGTGAACCTGCCTTATCTCCTAAGGCGCGACGCTTTTCATCGGCACTTGCCAAAGATACCCCTGTCATCACAGCAATGATCTGGATTACCTGTTCATGAAAGACCACAACGCCTTCGGTCTGGCGCAAAATCTCATAGAGGTTGGGGTGGATGATCTGGGCTGGGCTCCACCCATGACGTGCCTTTAAAAACGGCGTAATCATGTCGCCTTTGACGGGGCCTGGGCGAAAGAGTGAGATATCGATAATTAAATCGGTAAATGTTTTAGGTTCGAGTTTGCCAACTAGTTCGCGCTGGCCCGGACTTTCAACTTGAAAGATTCCGATGGTGCGAGTGGATTGAATTAATTCATAGGTCTGTGCATCATCTAGTGGTACTGAATCGATATCAATCTTTACACCCTGCTTGTCCTGGATTTCAGTTAGGGCAAATGAAATTGCCGACTGCATACGTACGCCCAGTACGTCGAGTTTTAAAAGGCCGATAGCTTCAACATCATCCTTATCAAAGGCAAGCATTGGATAACCGCTTGCACTAGCCATCAGAGGCGCGCGATCTAATAAACCACTATCAGATAAAACTATGGCGCATGGATGCATCGCTAAATGTCTAGGTAGTCCATCTAAGCGCTCGGCAAGGGCGATAGTCATCGCAGTTAAGGGTGCGCAGATATTGAGGAATTTGAGTTCAGGTAGATTTTTAAGAACGCTAGATATATTGCGCGCTCGAACATGGGGCATGGATTTAGCTAATACATCGATCTCCATTGCAGGTAGGCCAAGGGCTGCGCCGGCATCGCGTATGGCATGGCGAGCCCGATATGTATCGACCATCGCAACAGTTGCACAGCGCGATTGATTATTGGGTGAATCCCAACTGTTATCACCATAGCGTTTGAAAACCATGTCATAGATCTCAAGGCGTCGATGGGATTCAACATCGATATCGATATCGGGTAGAGCCCTGCGCAATGGTGAACAAAAACGCTCCATTAATAAGCCGTGTGCCATGGGGTCGACCCCTGAGACTCCAAGTAAGTGAGAGATCAATGAGCCTGCACCACTGCCACGTGCGGCAACACGTATGCCGGCCTTGCGTGCCATATCGCAGATATCGGCAACGATTAAAAAATAGGATTCAAAACCTAGCGTTGCAACCGTTGATAGCTCATCATCTAAGCGCGCACGTGCGCTCTTAATCGCCTCACTCTGGCTATAGCGCCAGTTGATACCGGCCTCACTGCGAGCACGCAAAAGCATCCTCATCTGGTGCGCCGACTGCGCCCCGACAACCTGGGGTTCGGGTAGATGTGCACCACCCAAACCAATATCACGGACCGGTGATAATAAAGAGCGCTCAGCCCACGCTCTAGTTGTTGCAAGAAGTTGACGCGGGGTTCGCTCTCCAGCTGCACGGGCAATCTCTGCAGCTAATGAATGCATTTCATCGCCCGATTTTAAAAAGCCCTCAGCGTTACGGCGTTCAACATGGCGCGGATGTAACCGAACTAACTGGCGTGCGCAATCTAAAACATCGGCTACGGGACCATCGCTACGATCTCGCATCCGCACAGCATTCGTAATAACTGCATTAATATCGTGATCGCGGGCAAAAATTAAGGATTTGGCGGCGTGCGATGTTGTTCGGGCTCCTTTACCTGCAATTAAATGCGAGATACATTCGATAGCGTTATCAGCAAATAAATCGCGTGTTACATTAAATGCCGAAAAGGCTGCATCGATACGGTTATCGACTAGTAATCCACCAAGAGGTGACTCGGGTCCATGAAGTGCGTAGAGATTTGAACTGTAATGGCTAAAGCGTTGTAGAAATTCAAGAGTAAGAATGGGTTTACGATTATCTGTAACCATGGCCAGCGAAGTTAATAATCGACACAGCGAGCGCCATCCCCCATCGCTATGAGCAAGTAATGTGATGCGGTTATTCGCACCATTGATATCGATGCCTAGATTGACTCCGATGATTGGTGCAATTCCATGATCAACACAGCTTTGCGCAAATCGAACTGCACCAGCTACACCATCGCGATCGACAAGTGCCAGTGCAGGCATTTCAAACTCGGCTGCGCGCGCAACTAAATCATCTGGTTGGGTTGTGCCATATTTGAGTGAGTACGCGCTTGCAACATTGAGGTGAATAAAACTCATATCGATCTAATAATCCACTGACCGCTAACTTCATCACGTTCGAGTTCAAAGGTTGTCAGCGCACCAATGGGCGCGGCCTCAACGCGCCACAGGGCACGTGCCTGATCATCGGGACGATACTTTCCATCGCTAATGCGGTTCCACCAACCACCGGCTTCGCACCATCTCGATAAAACTGCATGGATACGAAAGCGTCGGCCTTTAAAAGTAAATTCAATCGGAGTAGTTGCGCCATCGATCATCACATCGTGGGCGGGATTAATCTGTGGGGCTGACATAGCTGGCAATGCCTCCTGTGGGCTGTGGATATTCGAACATATGTTCGAAAAATAGCCCCTAGGGCCGACAGATAGCAAGCCGGCTGCCGATTTTTTACTGACATTATGCGGCTATGTACATAATCGAGGCGCTGCTTGCAGGGGCGGCGATCGGCGCCGTCCTTGGCTTTGTCGGGGCGGGTGGTGCGATGCTGGCCGTCCCAATTCTCATCTACATATTTGGCTTTAGCGCTAGTGCGGCAACGACCGCTGCCATAGCGGTCGTTATGACGGCGGCAGCTGCCGGGTTGATCCCCAAACTCAAGAGTAAAGATGTATTAATCAGCGAGGCATTCATTATCAGCGCACTGGGCTTGGTAACTAATGTGGGCTTATCGCTGATCGCTTATCGATTACCCAGCGATGGCATTAAAACTGGATTTAGCCTTGTTCTCATTATCGCGGCAAGCTCAATGTTGATAAAGCCGGTTTCGGGAAGTGAGAAGAAGGTTCCGATAATTTGGCTCATCGTGATCTCGCTGATTATCGGCGCGATTACCGGCCTATTTGGTGTGGGTGGTGGTTTCCTAGCGACACCAATCTTGGTACTTTTCTTTAAAAACTCAATGGCTAAAGCCGTTGGTACTTCGCTACTAATCATCGCTCTTAACTCAGTAATTGCATTTTTTGCACACTATAAATCATGGGCAGAGATTGATTGGCAGATACCCTTCATTATGGCTATCTCGGCCGTTATTGTTTCGCGGCTTGCCTCAATGCGGGGCTCTATAGCTGACCCGAAGTTTTTGCGCACATCTTTTGCATACTTACTCTATGCAATCTCGATTTTTACCTTTGTACAGACCTGGTTTATTTCTTAATAATGTGAGATTGATAGCCAGCAAGGAGCAGCATCACAATCGGATATGTCATTGCTATTGGTAGCGATGTGAGTTGGGCAATCGCCCCAGTTATGGATGGTCCGATGAAATATCCCGCTATGGCGATCACGCCCACTCGGGCAATTGCAACCGATGAGGCGATGCCCGGTACTTGGGAGGCGGCCAGAATGTAGGCGGGAAACATAGGTCCGATTCCAAGTCCTGCACATGCAAAGCCTACGTTAACAATAATCAGGGCTAACACTGGATGTGAATCAGAGAGTGGGAGACTTATTGTGATACTGGCCCCTAACCCTAATCCACCTACATAGCCGCCGATCAGAACGGTTTTTCTTGGACCAAAGTAATCAAGTGCTCGATCTCCCAGAAAACGCGAGGTGATCATCGCAAGGGAGAACGAGGCAAAGGCGGTTGCATTGACACCTTTGTCATAGCCCATGTCATCGCGTAAGAGGATGGCACCCCAATCACTAGCTGCACCCTCTGCAATTAAACCGCCTAACAATCCAATTCCAATCGCCCATAGCGGCAGCACACTCTTTCCAAAGACCGGGATTTTAGCTTGTGTCTCTTCCTCTCCGCCTGAGTGATCATCTAACTGCGGTGGAAGCAAAAAAATTATCGATGGGATAAAGAGAATCAGGCAGGTAATACCTACGCCGAGTAAGTTATCGCGAGGAGAGATTGAGTGCGCAATCGCACCGCCAAAAACGGTTGTGGCAAAGGCACCGCAGCTCCAGAGTGCATGGAAAGAGGACATCACACGTTTTTTTAATAGCGTTTCAATTGCAACTGCCTGTGTGTTGCAGGAGATATCCATGCTCGAGTAACCGATACCCATCGTAAATAGGCCGATAATTAAAGTGATTGGTGAGGTTGAAAGCCCCATCAAAATTAAACCGATCGGCATGATAAATATGGAGATAATAATGATTGGCTTGGTACCAAAGGTGTGAATGAGCCTGCCCGATAACTGCGCACCAGTAACAGCACCAATAGTGCTAGAGATAAGGATTAATCCAAGTTGACCATTATTGAGCCCATTGGCATCGCGAATCTCAGGGATGCGTGCCACCCATGCCATCGAGACAATGCCCATGAAAAAGAACGTTGCCCACAGCGAATTGCGAGCCAGGATTGCCGTTCTCATTAAATCTCTAGGCATAAGATACCAAGAGTAACTCACGAGCGATATAGAATCTGGACTATACCAAGAGATCAAGGAGTTATCGTGGAAAATATCAGCGCCTTTAACAACCATCTTCCAGTCAAAGTTCGCTTTGGAGAGGGTGTGGCGCAGACTCTACCGGCCGTTGTTGCAGAGCTTGGCTCCAGCAAGGTTTTCCTGATGGTCGATAAAGATATTGAAAAGTTTAATCCAGCCGCGGCGCAGTTAATTGATCTGATGAAAACAAGTGCAGGGCTGAGCGTTACTTTATTTGAAAAGCCAGCGGGTGAGCCAACGATTGCAATGGTGGATGGGGCAATCGCTGCCTTACAAACTGCAGGCTGCGATGTTGTTGTCGCTCTCGGTGGCGGCTCAGTTATCGATACTGCAAAGGCGGCGCGCTTATGTGCACAACTAAACTGCACATTCACAGAGTTCCAATCAAAACCCCCTGTATATCCATCGCCGAGACTACCCCTTGTTGCACTTCCAACATCTGCAGGCACTGGCTCTGAAGTATCTGGTGGCTCAGTTATCTCTGATCCAGAGGCTGGTCGCAAAGCTGGAATTGCACATGGAAACCTTCGCGCACAAGTTGCACTAGTTGATCCAGTACTTACTTATTCAATGCCGCCTTCAATGACTGCCAATACGGGTATCGATGCTCTCGCCCAAGCCATCGCCGGAATCATTGCTAAGTGTTCAACTCCTATTGGAGATGCGATCGGTTACGAAGCGGTTCGCATGATGACTCCAGCCCTTGTTGCAGCCTTTAAGGATGGCAACGACACAGCCGCGCGTGCAGCGATGGCATCAGGAAGCATGATGGCTGGACTCACAATGAATATCTCTGATTGCACCGCCGAACACTCTTTAGGCCAGGCAATCGGTGGCTTGAAGCATGTTCCTCATGGTCTAACAATTGGTTTAGTGCTCGTTGAAACCCTCACCCGTGAAGCAAAGATTGTGCCTGAAAAGATGGAGCGCGTTGCCGATGCGATGGGTGTGCCAGAAGATGGCACTAAAGATGGATCTCGCTGCGTTAAGGCCGTGAAAAAGATTTTGGCAGAGCTTGAATTCCCGCTTCTTTCATCCCTTGGCTTTGTCCAAAGTGATATCGATGAACTAGCTGAAATCGCATTGAAGGACTTCTTCATTACTCAGGCACCTAAGCCATGGAGCAAGCAGGAAGTTGTAGATGCATTTACATCTGCACTCGCACTAGAGCGCCGTATTGCCTAACTAGTGGAAGAAGTACTGGCTAACTCTTCAGTAGTTCGCGTTAGTGCGCTCCTGAAGGAGTTGGGCTGTTTAGGCGAAGTCACGATTCTGACTGACTCTGCCCGCACGGCCCTAGATGCTGCCACGGCCCTGGGTATTGAGGTTGGTCAAGTTGCATCATCAATCGTTTTTAAACTACCTGGCGGCAATCCACTCTTAGTTATTACTAGCGGCCGCCATCGCGTTGATACGGAATTAGTTGCAAAGAACTTAGGAGTTGAAAAACTGCACCGCGCCGATGCCGACTTCGTGAAAAACACCTCAGGCTTTTCTATCGGAGGCGTCTGTCCTGTTGGCTGGATAAACCAACCTGAAATAACTTTGATTGATGAAGCGCTCAACGATTACGACGTTGCATGGGCTGCAGCGGGTCATCCCCACTGTGTATATCCCACATCTTTTGCCGAACTATCGCGCGTTACTGGAGCAATACCCATGGTGGTTGGTAAGTAATGATTGTCACCTACTTCTGGAGGATAACTCCAAGTCGAATACCATTTGCATTAGTTGCGATGGCATTAGATAGATTTGTTTTGCAGCGCTCTAAAAATGTAGGTTTCTATAAATCACTGGGAACGGGCAAGGGTGAGACGTTTACTCCTAGTGATGCCGAGCCGTTACGCTGGGGATTAATCGCCCAGGTAGCTGATATAGAGGCATTTGATAACTCCTTCGTAGTAAAGCAGTGGCGTAAGAACTCTGTTAACGAGTTTCGAGCAGTGATTGAACCCATCTCATCTCATGGCAAATGGTCAAAGCAGGAGCCCTTCATACCTTCAGTTAAAGAGTGGAATGGCGAGGTCATTGCAATTACACGTGCACGTATTGCTTGGCGGCAAAACTTTCGATTTTGGCGCGCAGTTCCACCAGTGACCGCATCTTTAAAATCAGCACCCGGTCTAGTCGCTGCCATTGGAATCGGTGAAGCGCCGATTGGATTACAGGGCACGTTTTCAATCTGGGAATCACCCTCGGCCCTAAGAGATTTTGCCTATCGAGGCGATGCCCATAACGCTGCTATTGCAGCCACGCAGAGGTACAAATGGTACACAGAGGAGCTCTTTTCGCGCTTTGCAGTACGAGAAATCCGTGGCTCAATTATTAATTAAGCCTTGATATAGGGCAGACTTACATCTATGTCGATTCGCCATTACTCACCGCGTAGAAATCGACGCATAGGAATTTCGCCTCGCATGAATACTCTCCTACTTACAGTGCTTGCGATTGCACTCTTACTCCAAGTCACTTATCCACTAGTTGATGGTGAGATCCTTCGAGTGCTCACAATCGCAACGATCTATTGGGGAGCAGGTGCGATGCTCTTGCATGCGCTGCTGGCTTATGGTCTGCGATATGCCTTAACATATTTGGGCTTTACTTTTCTCTTTGCACTTATCATCGAGCACGTCGGTGTCATTACTTCTTGGCCCTTTGGGCAATACTCTTACTCTCCAGATTTAGGGCTGCAGATATATGCAGTTCCATTGGTTGTTCCCTTTGCTTGGATCATGATGGCCCATCCCATTCTTGTCATTTCCAGACGAGTTGCCGGTCACTGGGTTTTCCTCTACGCAGGGGTGGGGCTTGCAGCGTGGGATTTATTTCTCGATCCATTGATGGTTTCAGCGGGGCGATGGACATGGGTTATAAACGGTCCGCACGTACCCTTTCAACCCGAGATTCCGCTCTCAAATACATTTGGTTGGCTGTTAACCGGTATGGGATTAATGAGTATCCTGCATTTAATTTTACCCCGAGAGCGTCGTAAAGTCGGTGCTTCATTATTTGCCGTTGAACTCTATTTAATATGGGTCTTATTCTCTGGGATAGTTGGAAATCTCTTCTTCTTTAATCGTCCGGGTGTGGCTTTATTTGCAGGGGCAATATTTGGCGCAGTTCTCACTCCATATCTCCTCACTCGCTGGTTAGGACACCCATAAATATCCATGCAATGGTTAATAGTTTTGCCTACTTTGCTATTTCTAATTTCGATCATCAATTTTTTCACTATCAAGCAACCCCGAATACATAGAGAGATTAAGGATTTTGTAAGCGTAATAGTGCCACTTCGAAACGAGGCAGGAAATATCGAGCCCCTCATAAGCGCACTTGCCGCGCAGGTATCACTGACCCATGTTGAGTTTATTCTCCTTGATGATGACTCGCAGGATCAGACCTGGAATCTGCTGCAGAAAAATACGGCTGAACTCGACAATTTTCACCTTATAAAAACTGCACCTTTGCCAGCGGGCTGGATTGGTAAGAGCTGGGGGCTCAAGCAACTACTAGATGCCGCACACGGTGAAATTATCGTCTCTCTCGATGCCGATGTGCGAATCAAACCCGATGCTATTAGCAGATCGATTGCCTTATTAGAGGATCTAGATTTAGATTTCATCTCTCCCTACCCTCGACAGATCACAAAGAGTTTGGCCGAACGATTAGTGCAGCCACTTTTGCAATGGTCATGGCTCTCAACATTAATTCTGCCCATCGCCCAGCGTTCCTCATTTACTTCAATGGCCGTTGCCAACGGGCAGTTCTTTATTGTCCGTAAAAGCGCACTTGTTCAAGCCGGTGGCTATGAAGCGGTAAAGAGCGCCGTTCTCGATGATGTTTTTTTAGCACGCGCACTGCTCAAATCCAAGGCTCATGGTGTTGTAGTAAATGGCGCTGATATCGCGCAATGCCGAATGTACTCATCATGGGGTGAGATCAAATTTGGTTATGGAAAATCTCTTCGCCATGGATTTGGCTCACCCGTTGGTTTATTGACTGCACTTATCTTTCTCTTGATTACAGGTATCGCTCCCATCGTGATCGCACTCACAGGTTCGATATGGGGTTGGATCGGCTATGGGCTTATTACCTGCACGCGACTACTCAGTGCCATCATCGCCCGTGCACGGCTCTTTGATGCACTTCTACATCCACTCTCAACTGCATTACTGATCTATTTGATCCTCTACTCATATATCAAACGTGGGCAGATCCAATGGAAGGGGCGCACGATATGAAGATTGTTGTCATTGGTGCCGGCATGGGAGCTATGACTGCAGCGGCGCGATTAGCGCGCACCGGACATAAAGTCACTGTCTTTGAGGCATCAGATACTTATGGTGGAAAGCTGCGCACCGAATGGATAGGTAGATTTGCATTCGATACCGGACCATCTCTCTTAACACTTCCTGCTACCTATAAAGATTTTTTTATCCGAACCGGTAAACCCCTTGGGGCACTCTGTGAAATTGTTGCCGTTGACCCATCCTTTGACTATCGATTTGCCGATGGTACCAGTGTTAAGTTTGCTAACTTATCGCGCCATCACACGCTCAATGCAATTAGCAACGCTTTCGGTAAAGAGAGTGCAGCACAATGGAATCAAGTAATGAAGCGAGCAACACAAATGTGGGATGTTTCCAGAGAGCCCTTTGTTGAATCAGAGCTTGCTTCACCACTGACATTGTTGAAGCGACCGAGGCTTGTGCGCGATATTTTTACAATTGCTCCCTGGAAATCACTTCGAGCCTTTGCCGATGAATATCTATCCGATCAACGACTTCGATTCATTCTGGATCGATATGCAACCTATAGTGGCTCCGATCCGCGCAAAGCCCCAGCGGTCTTAGCCACAATCGCATACGTTGAAGAGGCCTTCGGAGCATGGCACATCAAAGGCGGCCTAGGGACTCTTGCCACACTGGTCTATCAACGTTGCATCGATCTCGGCGTCACCTTTGAATTCAATACTTCGGTCGCGCAGATTACCGTTGTGAAGGGCGTTGCCCAAGGAGTTCGTTTATCCGACAATAGTCAGATTCCTGCAGATGCCGTTGTAGCTAACGCCGATGCATCTCTTATCTATAACCATTTAATAAAGGGAGAAAAGAAGAAGCTTCGTAAAGTTCGCAAAAACTTATCGCAGGCTGGTGCATCTATCGCTGGCTTTAGCCTCTTGCTCGGGCTTCGGAAAGTAGATAGCCCATCCCTTAGCCATCACACTATTTTATTTCCAGAGGATTATGACGCGGAATTTGATGCGATTTTTGCCTCTAAGTTGCCTGTCGAAAATCCAACTATTTATATCTGCGCACCAAATGATGAACAGATGGTTAAAGATCCCACCCTTGAGAGCTGGTCGGTATTGGTTAATGCACCACACCATGGCAGCGATGGATTTGATTGGAGCGATGAGATCTTTTGCCGAGATTACGCCAATAGGATTATCGATCAGATTCAAGGGCATGGAATATCGGTGCGCGATCGTCTTGAGTCAATGACGATTAGAACTCCGGCAGATTTGGAGCGCACAGTGCACGCACCTGGTGGTTCAATTTACGGAACATCGAGCAATGGCGCTCGTGCCGCTTTTATGCGCGCAAAAAATCGTTCACCGATCAAGAATCTCTACTGTGTTGGAGGATCGGCTCATCCTGGTGGTGGATTACCTCTAGTGGCTTTGAGTGGAGAGATCGTTGCTAACGCAGTTGGGAGCGCGCAAAGCGTACGACCAGAATAAAGCTCACAATTTGAATCGCTAAAAACCCAATACAGACAAAGACTATGCCAGGAATGCTGAGCTGATACATAATCAAAGTTATAAAGAGAAAACTTGCACGCACAGGTCTCTCTGCCGGTGTTACAACGCCGAGTTGCTTTATATTTAAAGAGCCTAGCTTTGCACGTGCGTACTCTTGAAAAGCGGCCACACTCCACAAAGTTATTGCTAGCCACGCGGGAACGCCGATTACATATAAGGCATATAGCCAAAATGCTTCACTAATTCGATCAACGACCGAATCAAGAGTTGCACCCCATGCACTTTCGCGATTTTGGAAAATTGCAACGCTGCCATCAATGCCGTCACAAAAGAGTGAGAAGACTAGGAAGAAGATGGCCCACCACGATGTTGCAGTTAATGCAGTCATCGCAGCGCTTACTAAGCCCAGGATCGTTAGAACATTAGGAGAAATCCTAAGCAAGGTTGAAATTAAGCCGAAGCGGTATGAGATTTTCAGCCACCCTGCCACGATGCCCTTGATCGGGGCGTCATTATGCAGCGAACTCCATCGATGGTTAAACTCTTCTTTAGTGAGCATCGTTTAAGTTTCCATAAATCTGTGCGGTGGCTGTTGCATTATTCATAGTATAGAAGTGCAGACTCGGTGCACCAGCCTTTAACAAATCCTCACAGAGTCGGGTCGCTAATTCGACTCCTAAACTTTGAACTGCATCGATATCGGCCTCTACGGCGGCAAATGCAACTGCAATCTTCGGTGGGATTGGAGTCCCGCCGAGTTCTGCCATGCGCAGTAACTGTTTAACATTTGTAATCGGCAAAATCCCTGGGATTATGGGCAGGTTCGAACCCCGAGCTTGAAGTGAGTAGACGAGTTTCTCCCACTTGGATACTTCAAAGAAAAACTGTGTTGTTGCAAAAGTTGCTCCAAGGCGCTCCTTGCGCAGTAAGACATCTATATCTTTTTTCTCTTCACCATGTGATGCTGGATGTCCATCAGGAAATGCTGCAACGCCTATATCGAAGCCCCCAAACTCATGAATAAGTTGCACGAGTTCATCGGCATGAGTAAAACCATCTGGCATCGGTGTCCAAGGTGCAAGTGGTCCACCAGTTGGATCTCCCCGCAGAGCTAAGATGCCTTTAATGCCGGCCTCACGGTAGAGATGTAGAACTGAAATTAACTCCTGACGGCTAGATCCAACACAGGTTAAATGAGCAACCGTTGGAATCTTGGTGCGTTGCCTGACCTGCTCGGTTACGCCAATAGTTCTATTTCTAGTTGAACCACCAGCCCCATAGGTTACCGATACAAATTTTGGAGCCATGTGCTCAAGGGCTTCAAGGCTGGCCCATAACCGCAGCGCGGCCTCACTATCTTTAGGAGGGAAGAACTCTAATGAGTACGAAGTGCGGACTTCCACAGTGTGAGGGTACCGTTAAGGCGTGAACTATTCGGCCAATTCAGTTTTGCAGGAGATTCGTGACGCCGTTGAGATTGAATTATCCAGCTTCGTAAAGGAGCAGAGCGCTTACTTACATGAAGTCTCTATCGATCTAGCCCCTGTTTCGCAAGCTCTATCATCATTCCTGCTCGATAGCGGTAAACGTCTGCGTCCTCTATTTGCATACAGCGGATATCTAAGTGGCGGCGGAGAGATCTCAACACCCATCATTAAGGCGATTGCATCTCTAGAACTTCTACAGGCCTGCGCACTTATTCACGATGATCTTATGGATGGCTCTGATACTCGCCGAGGCAAACCATCAATCCATCGACACTTTGAATCCATACATGTTCAAGATGAGCTCGAGGGCTTTGCCCCTGCCTATGGCCTTGCAGCTGCAGTTCTACTAGGTGATTTATCTCTAGTCTGGTCTTCTCAGATGCTCAATAACGCTGGACTATCTACTGACGAACTTGCCGATGTCTTACCAATCTATGACGAGATGCGCGTTGAGTTAATGGCGGGCCAGTTTTTAGATATTCATGAGCAGACTCGCAAAAATATTGATCTTGAACGTTCGATAACTATTGCTCGATATAAATCTGGTAAATACACGATTGAACGGCCACTCCATATCGGAGCAGCACTGGCTGGGCGCCAATCCCCTGAGCTCGTATCGGCCTTGTCTGCCTATGGTCTACCACTAGGTGAGGCATTTCAATATCGCGATGATTTATTAGGAGTCTTCGGCGATCCGGCAATAACTGGAAAGCCTGCCGGCGATGACCTGCGCGAAGGAAAGCGGACAGTATTGATCGCATTGACTGATATGTCCTGCAGCGATTCGATGCGCAAGGAGAGTAAAAAGTACTTTGGAGTATCTGGATTAGATGCTCATGGCATCTCTATTTTGCAAGAGATAATTACAGCAACTGGCGCGCGACAAAAACTCGAGTCCATGATTGAGCAACTCACTGATCAAGCCTTGCGGGCGGCAGAGAGCGAAGTTTTCGATGAAAAGGCCCATCCTCTACTGCTTGAACTTGCCAAAATTGCAACTAAGAGGCGTACCTAGATGGCTGCACGTGTTAAAGGTCCAACCGATCATGTTGTAATTGTCGGAGCAGGTCTTGCGGGTTTGAGTGCAGCGCTGCGTTTAGCAGGGGCTGGTCGCAAAGTCACCGTAATCGAACGCGAAGCCGTACCTGGTGGACGCAATGGTTTATTGCAAAGAGATGGTTACTCATTTGATACTGGTCCATCTGTCTTAACTATGCCCTCATTAATACAAGATGCATTTAGCGCTGTCGGTGAGGATCTGAAGGATTGGCTTGAACTGACTCCATTAAGACCTCTATACCGAGCATTTTATGCCGATGGAACACAGTTAGATGTCCATGCAAATACCGAAGAGATGGAAGCGGAGATCGCAAAAAATATTAGCGCTACCGAGGCAGCTGGATACCGTCGCTATGTAGATTTTGTAACCAAGTTGTATAAGTATGAGATGAATGACTTTATCGATCGCAATATTGACAGCCCGCTTAATCTTTTAACTCCAAACCTTGCGCGCCTGATTGCACTCGGTGGTTTCCGCCGACTCTCAACAAAGGTCAATCAGTTTCTAAAAGATCCACGCCTTCAAAAGGTTTACTCCTTCCAAGCAATGTATGCCGGAGTAAGTCCCCAGCAGGCGCTAGCCATTTACGCAGTTATCGCTTATATGGATTCGGTCAACGGTGTTTTCTTTCCCAAGGGCGGAATGCATGCTGTCCCACGTGCACTTGCAGCGGCGGCGCAAAAGCACGGTGTAGAATTCAAATACAACACAACGGTATCTAAAGTTGAAGTCACAAATGGCCGCGCAAAGGCGGTATTAACAAAGGATGGCCAACGCATCGAGTGTGATGTCGTAATTTTAAATCCCGACCTTCCAGTTGCATGGCGTGATTTATTAGGAAAGACACCATTAGCGGTCAAGCGCCTGAAGTACTCACCCTCATGTGCAACTTTACTTGTTGGCTCGTCCAAGAAATATGCGCATACAGCCCACCACAACATTCACTTCGGCCAATCCTGGGATGGGGTATTCGATGAGTTAATAAAGAAAAAAACCCTCATGAGTGATCCCAGTATCTTGGTCACAGTTCCAACCCATGATGATCCAGATTTAGCGCCACCGGACAAGCACTCATACTACGTACTCTTTCCTACTCCTAACCTAAGTGCAGATATTGATTGGACTACGCAGGCAGAGCCTTATCGCCAGAGGATGATTGAAGCACTTGAAGCAAGGGGCTATGACGGCTTTGGTGATTCAATTCAGACACAAGTATTAACAACTCCCCTTGATTGGCAGAGACAAGGAATGGAGCAAGGTGCACCATTTGCAAGTGCTCATACATTTTTCCAAACTGGTCCGTTTAGACCTCGCAACCTAGCTGCCAGAATTGAAAACGTTGTATTCGCAGGATCTGGAACCCAGCCTGGTGTTGGCGTACCAATGGTGTTGATTTCAGGCCGACTTGCAGCAGAACGAATAGTGGGACCAGTTAAATAAATGGATGAACTTAAAAAATCCTACGCGCAGTGCAAGAAATTAAATGCCAAGCACGGCAAGACTTATTTCTTAGCAACACTGCTACTGCCAAAATCCAAACGCCCCTACGTGCATGCCTTGTACGGCTTTGCCAGATACGCCGATGAAATCGTTGATAATCTCGCCTCAACACTTACAGTAGAAGAGAAGGCGCAAGCTCTAGCTTCGTGGGGCAATAAAATCCTCAACGATCTAAAGATCGGCACAAGTGATGATGGGGTTGGTCGCGCATTAATCGATACCGTCAATCGTTTCAATATCCCCATCGCCCACTTTGAGGCTTTTCTACACTCAATGACAATGGATTTAACGGTGAAGCAATACCAGACATATGAGGAGTTATCTGAGTACGTCTATGGCTCTGCCGCCGTCATTGGTCTTGAAATGGTGCCGGTCTTAGGAGTCCTAGATCAGGGCGCCTATGAATGTGCAAAAAAACTAGGGATAGCTTTCCAATTAGCTAATTTTATTCGCGATGTCGATGAGGATCTAGATCGCGGCCGTATTTACCTACCGATCACTGAGTTAGCCCAATTTGGTGTTACACGTGAAATGCTAGAAGAAAGAAGCTTAACACCGCAGATTATTGAGGCTTTAAAGTTCCAGATTGCTCGAGTGCGCCAGCTACAAGCTGAAGCTGCTCCAGGAATAAAGATGTTAGAGGCAGCCAGTCGACCATGTATTGAGGCAGCAAGTACTTTGTACTGCGGAATTGTCGATGAGGTTGAGAAGATTGGATATGACGTCTTTAATAAGCGCGCAAAGACATCTACTGCACGGCGTTTACGAGTTACTAGCGCTGCTTTTCTAAAGCGCCAATTCGTATCCAGTTAGATAAAATGCCTAGTACCAAAGCAAATCCAAAGAGCAAATCCTCCACAGGTGCCGATGCGATTCGAAATCCAATAATCACTGACGGGTCATACATCACAATATTTCGCGAAGTAAGCCACCAATTAGTCAATAGCTGAAAGAAGATGATGATTACATAGGAAGTCCAAAAAACTTTTCGCTTTAAAAGTTGAGTCCGTGCAATATATAAGTCAAAGATGATGGCACACATGATGGCGAAGATAGCTAACTGAGTATATGTCATGGCTCTACCTGCCAGCTTTTTTTAACGGTGCGCACCGCTTCGATAGTCATGATGGCCGCTATGGGTACGAAGATAAAAAATAAGTACTCCTCTAGCGGGATACAAAACGGCCCATAGATGCCGAGAATCTGCTCCTTATCGAATCGCCAATGCCCGCTACGAATGGCATAGGCATCCCATAAAATGAAGAGTGCTGCTATCGGTGCGATAGTCAAAATCACCCGCTTGATCTGCTTGAGCACGCCTACCTTTAAAAACAGCTCTAGCCAGAATGAGCCGAGAATTGTGAAGACAATCACCGCCACATAAGCAAATTTGAGCATGCCTTAACGCTACTGTATCCATCACGGGAGCCTCTAAAGGCTGAGAGGGTCTGAGATTCAGACCGACCGATTGACCTATCCGATAATGCGGATGTGGAAGGGGTTGAATCTCTTGACAACTATTTTATTTACCGCCTGGGGCTACGACGTATCGATTTTGGAATCACTTGCCGCCTTAATCTCCTTTATTGGTGTCTGGCTTGGTACAACAGGTAAGCGCATAACTTGGCCATGGTGGGCCGCTGGCAGTGCGCTCTATATGCTCTTCTTTTATCAAGCCGATCTCTTTGCAAGTGCAGCGTTACAGATTGTTTTCATAGTTGCTGCGATATGGGGCTGGCGTGGGTGGGCACCAACAGGTGCGGAGCCCGGCGCATTGTCACAGCGCAACCGAACGCTCTGGGCCATGGCTACACTAGTTTCGGTATCTGCGCTGACGCCCCTCTTATCGCAACTTGGCGCAGCGGCTACATGGTCTGATGCATTTATACTTGTTGCAAGTTTGATTGCGCAGATATTAATGGTCTACGAAAAGATAGAGGCATGGGTTTTATGGCTTATAGTTGATGCCGTCGGTACGATTCAGTACGCCTTGCTTGGCTATTGGTTTACTGCAGTTCTATACCTGGCATTTACCGTCATAGCGGTAATCGGCTGGAAGCGCTGGAATGACACTTATAGCAATTGATGGTCCAGCAGGTACCGGTAAGACAACTTTGGCTGGCGAGTTTTTTAAAAACTTCTCACAGAATAAATCTGTTGTGGTTATTCATATGGATGATTTGTACGACGGTTGGGATAATGCACTTGGTGATGCACTCACATCGACCTTAGCCCACATAGTTCATGCCCATAACACAAAATCGCAATTCTCGATTTCAATTTATAACTGGGCTACTCACTCCTTTGATTCAACGCAAGTTATTCAACCATGCGATATCTTAATAATCGAAGGGGTTGGAGCCGGTCAGAAAGTAGTACGTGATGCCGGCGCTACCCTGTATTGGCTCGATATCGAGCCCGATGTGGGTTTGGCCCGTGTACTACAACGCGACGGCCTGCACATCCAAAGCCAGATGCGCCAATGGTGCCTCGATCAAGAAACACACTTTGCACGTGATGCAACTCGCATGCATGCCGATCATATTATTACTTCATAGTTGGAATTGGGCGCGCCTCGAGCCCCTCTTTAAGGCTGAATCCATAAAATTTACTCCATGGCAGATCTATCGGGAGAACTCATTGATGACCGCTATCAATTAATCCGACAGATCGCCAACGGTGGAATGGCATCGATTTATGAGGCAATCGATACACGACTAGATCGCAGGGTCGCAGTAAAGATTATGCATCCGCATTTAGCCCAAGATGAGGCCTTCGTTAATCGATTCATCCGCGAGGCAAAGGCATCAGCGGCACTATCCCATCCCAATATCGTCGCTGTACAGGATCAAGGTTGGAATCAAAGCGGGGTCCCTGCAGTCTTTTTAGTCATGGAGTTAGTAGAAGGAAGTACTCTGCGCGAGTATCTCAACGAACGTGGCCGCTTTGAATTCAAAGATGCTATGAATTATTTAGCACCAGTTCTCAGTGCTCTATCGGCAGCTCACGCTATTGGAATCGTTCACCGAGATATTAAGCCAGAAAATATTTTAATCTCAAAAGAAGGGCGGATTAAAATCGCCGACTTCGGTTTGGCCCGTGGAGAGATTATCGGATCCACTCTGACGGTCGAATCGAGTGTTATTTTGGGCTCGGTTTCATACCTATCCCCCGAACAAGTTCAGCGCGGAGTTGCCGATGCGCGTAGTGATGTCTACGCCCTTGCCATCGTTGCCTTTGAAATGTTAACGGGTGAAAAACCTTTCAATGGACAGACTCCGATTCAAATCGCCTATAAACATGTCAATGAAGATATCCCATCACTTCGTTCTAAGCGCAAAGAGATCCCCCAGGCTCTCGATGAGCTCATCAGTAGGGCCGCTCATCGAAATCCAGATCTGCGCCCCCGAAATGCTGGTGAGTTTCTTAGTGCGCTAGAGGCAATTCAAGGCGAGTTAGACCCAAAAAAGAATCAGATGAAGTTGGAGTTGGATTTGCCGGTTGATCCAATCCGCGAGATAAAGCCCCGCACAAAGATTAAAGATGAGATTGTGCAGGAATCTAGTATTGAGGTTAAGAAAAATGCTAAAGACATTCGTCGGGGTGAAGAGAAAAAACTTCGGATAAGCAAACGGGTCAGACGCAACCGCAAAATCGCCCTTGTTCTAGCGATCGCTCTCGGTATTGGTGGTTGGTACACACTCGTAGGTCCTGGTTCGCGCATAGTTGTTCCCTCAACGGTAGGTGGTTCCTACGATGAAGCTCTCTCACTGCTATCTCCCCTGGGACTTACCAATGTCGTTGTGGAAAAACGCTTCAATGAGGAAATCCCCGCTGGAACAGTTATTGAGTCCCGTCCATCGGGAGGTGGCCGGGTGGAAACTGGCGAGGCGATTACTTTAGTTATTTCAAAGGGTGCCGAGCGTTACACAATCCCATCTCTTGTTGGATTAACCCCACAAGCTGCCACTGCAGCGATTATAAAAAACCCATTAATCGTAGGAACGAGGACTCAGATTTATAGCGATAAAATACCTAAGGGATTTGTCATCTCCTCTGACCCGCTAGCTGGTACTCAAGTAAGACGGAATTCAACTGTAAATATTCTTATTAGCAAAGGCGTTGAAACGATTCCTCTTGCCTCCTACGTCGGTAAGAGTGGTGAGCAAGGGCTTAATGAATTAACCGAAGCCGGTTTTAACGTTGAAAGCACCTACGTATTTGATGAAAAAGTACTAACTGGCGCAGTTGTCTCCCAATCCCCGGCCGGTAACAGTGACGTGCCAAAGAATTCAACGGTAAAACTCATAGTCTCTAAAGGATCGCAATATGTCTATATTCCAAATATCTTCTCAATCCAAGAAACGAGTGCCGTTAAAGCCCTTAAAGATCTTGAACTCAAAGTTATAGTCAAGAAATTAGGCGTTAAAAAGATCAAGCAGGTTACTAATATTTCGCCTAAGGTGGGCAGTAAAGTTAAACGTGGCAGTAAGGTCACAATTACCGTAGGGTAGGCCGATGCCTAAGCCACTCTCTCGAATCGGTGCGCACACTCCAACCACTGGAGGTATGGCTAAGCGCTCGATTGAATATGCAAAAACTACCGGCGCGGAAGTTATTCAAGTCTTTGCATCGAGTCCTCGTATGTGGGCTATGCCAGCGGCGAAACCAGATTTAGATGAATCCTTCAGGGTTAAGGCTGCGCAGTTAGATATCGAAACATATGTTCACGCGCCCTTTTTGATTAACTTGGGCTCTCCTACGCAGGCAACGTATTTAAACTCACTGGCATCGACTGCCTACTCTCTACAACGGGGAGCAGATATTGGTGCTCTAGGCGTTGTCATTCATACCGGCTCTGCCGTTGATGTAGGCCATGTCGAGCAGGCGTGGAGGCAGATTCATGAAGGCATGATGCCAATTCTTAACACTCTAGATGATGGCTCACCCTTTCTTCTGCTCGAACCTACGGCAGGACAAGGTCAATCACTGGTTAAAAAGTTAGATGATTTGGCGAACTATTTGAAGGCACTTGAGTACCACCCCAAGGTTGGTATCTGCCTGGATACCTGCCATGTATTTGCCGCCGGCCATGACATCGCGCTCAAAGGTGGAATGACTGCAACTCTAGATCTGCTGATCGAAGTTGCCGGTATCGAGCGATTTAAATTAGTACATGCCAATGACTCGATGGATGTGTGTGGAGCGCTCAAGGATCGCCATCAAAATATCGGCGATGGACATATCGGCATAGAGCCCTTCGCTGAACTACTTGCCCACCCTGCAACGGCCGGTGTGCCATTGGTTTTGGAGACACCTGGTATGGAGGAGAAACACACAGTTGAAGTTGCATTGCTCAAATCCCTGCGTGATAAAGAATGAGCAACGCTAAACACCTTTATAAGATGAAGTTAGCGCCATGGGCATTGCTCTCGGTTGCAATGTGCTGGGGACTGGCATTTGTGATTATGAAAGATGCAATTCAGCGGCAGAGTGTTAATAACTTTCTCTTCACACGTTTTGGTCTTGCAGCTCTCGTAATGCTCTTAATTCGACCAAAGGTTATTAAACTGATAGACCGAGATTTAATGCTGCGTGCCGGAGTCGCTGGGATATTTCTAGGTGGCGGGTTTATCTTTCAAACTCAGGGTTTGGCGCGCACTAGTGCTGCGATTACAGGCTTTGTCACCGGTCTCTACATTGTTTTAACTCCAGTATTTGCAGCGATTATCTTGCGCCAGCGCGTAAATCTCTTTACATGGAGTTGTATCGCAATAGGTACTTTCGGTCTTGGGCTTTTATCAATTCATGGCTGGTCGGTGGGTATAGGTGAGCTCTTAACATTTATTAGTGCAATACTTTTTGCACTCCACATTATCGCTTTAAGTAAGTGGAGTCCGGGCCGTGATACATATGCAATGACCCTTGTTCAACTGGCGATGTGTGCGGCTTTGGCCGGTATTGCATCGATTCCTGATGGCTATGCGCCACCACCCGATGCTAGAGTCTGGGGCGTAGTTATCTTTACGGCCCTCTTTGCAACTGTTATCGCTTTTATCATTCAAACGTGGTCACAAGCACATATGAGCCCAATCAAAGTTGCAGTTATTTTGACGACGGAGGTCGTCTTTACCGCTGCCTTTGCAATCGTCTTTGGAGGCGAAACTCTGACTCTGCAGAGTTCAATTGGTGGAGTATTGGTCATATCGGCTATGTATTTGATTGTCATGAAAGAAGAGAAGTAGGCTCTCGACATGGCAATTGATCTTCGCTCAGATACCGTTACGCAACCATCACCCGGTATGCGCGAGGCGATTGCTCGCGCCCCAGTTGGTGATGATGTCTATGGAGATGATCCAACGGTCAATTCTCTGGAAGAGCGCGTTGCTGCAATGTTTGGCAAAGAGGCTGGGCTTTTCACACCTACTGGCTCTCTAGCAAATCAATTAGCAATCAGGATCTTAGTTGCGCCTGGCCAAGAGCTAATCGCAGAAACAAATAGCCACATTGTCCGCGCCGAACTTGGTGCTGCAGCGGTTTTTAGTGGAATTACGACACGTACATGGCCGGCCCAGTATGGGTTACTCAAGGCATCTGATGCTCTAGAGATCGCACGTGCAGATTCTGGACCCTTTTTAGTTTCCACCACTGCTATTGCCGTTGAGAATACCCATAACTTTGGCGGCGGAACGGTACAACCCATCGGTGAGATTGAAAAACTTCGCAAAGGCGCCGATGAAATGGGTCTTGCACTTCACTTAGATGGAGCTCGTATTTGGAATGCCCACGTTGCAAGTGGTATTTCATTTAAAGATTATGGCCAATATTTTGAAACTATCTCTGTCTGCCTATCTAAAGGTTTAGGCGCACCTATCGGTTCGATTATGCTCTCAACTAAAGAGCGAGTTACAGCGGCCCGCGTTTGGCGCAAGCGCTACGGCGCTGGAATGCGCCAAGTTGGTATTGTGGCTGCAGCCGGTCACTACGCACTCGATAACAATATTGATCGCTTAGCCCACGATCATCGACGCGCTAAAGAGTTAGCTGTTGCAATTGCACAAATCGATACATCACTTATTGATCCATCAACCGTTGAAACTAATATCGTTGGATTAGATTTTGCAGCAATGTCATTTACTGCAGCAGAACTATCCAAGCGGTGCCGGGATAGTGGATTATGGATTAGTGCCCTTGGAGCAAAGTATGCACGGCTAGTTACGCATATGGATTTTGATGATGCCCAATGTCAGGAAGCGATTGAAATTCTAAAAAAAGCCCTCATGGCTTAGTAACCATTTTTTCTTATTGGCCCCATAGGCATAGTTTCCAAGGGCTCCCCCAGTTTTAATGATACGGTGACATGGCACAACTAACATGATCGCGTTATTGGCACATGCCGCTCCCGCTGCACGCACTGCAGCTGTAGAGCCCGCCCGTTGCGCTAAGTCGGCGTAGGAGATTGCCTTTCCTGCCGAGATCTTGCGCATAGCTTTCCACGCTGCCTGAGAAAAACTCGCACCGCTTTGGCGAACTTTGATGGCATTAATGGCAGTGAGGTCACCATCGAAGTAATCATTGATCAGATCAGAGATGGTTGGAATTGCTTTAACGCTCTTAACTTCCTGCGTGGCTCTAAAGGCGGAGATCGTGGTCAGATTTACCCCGATAAGGATCTGGTCATCGGCTAATAAATTCAAAACTCCGATTGGGGTCTTCAGCGATGATGTTAGTAAGGGCACGCACCTAAATTATCGCTCACGCAACATTTCAGCAACCATAAATGCAAGCTCAAGTGCCTGGGCATGGTTAAGACGTGGATCGCACGCGCTCTCGTATCGAGTGGCAAGATCTTCGTGAGATATCTGCTCTCCACCTCCGACACACTCGGTAACATCATCGCCGGTAAGTTCAATATGTACGCCACCTGGATGTGTTCCAAGAGTTTTATGGACTTCGAAAAAGCCTTTTACCTCATCCATAACATCGTCAAAGCTACGTGTTTTATAACCACTTGGAGCCTCATATGTGTTGCCATGCATAGGATCACAGACCCAAAGCACCTTTGCCCCAGATTTAGTTACACCCTCGACTAGTGCAGGCAGCACCTGACGAATCTTTCCCGCTCCCATACGCGTAATAAAAGTGAGTCGACCAGGTTCGCGCTCGGGATCTAACGTCTCGATAAGAGCTAGTAGATCATCTAGATTTGACTTTGGTCCTATCTTGACGCCGATTGGATTGCGAATTTTAGCTGCAAAATCAACATGGGCACCATCTAATTGACGTGTGCGCTCACCTATCCAAATAAAGTGCGCCGATACATCGTAGGGATTACCTGTTCTGGAATCTATGCGAGTGAGCGCCTTTTCATACTCCAAAATCAGAGCCTCATGACTTGAGAAGAAATCTACGGATTTGAAAGACTCTGGATTTACACCCGCTGAGTTCATAAAGGCTAGAGCGCGACCGATTTCATTTGCCATCTGCTCGTAACGGACTCCTACCGACGAATCTCGGATAAAGCCTTTGTTCCACTCATGGACTTGGCGAATATCTGCAAAGCCACCCTGAGTAAATGCGCGTACTAAGTTCAGCGTCGCAGCAGATGTGTTGTAAACCCTCACTAAACGTTGTGGGTCAGGAGTTCTAGCGCTTTGTGTGAACTCAAGATCGTTAACTGCATCTCCGCGATATGCAGGCAGAGTTAGATCACCACGGGTTTCGGTCTCATTAGATCGAGGCTTTGCAAACTGTCCGGCCATGCGACCGACTTTTACTACGGGCAGACTTGAGTGGTACTGCAGTACTGCAGCCATCTGCAAAATCGTCTTAATGCGATTGCGAATTGAATCGGCAGTTGCAGCTGCAAATGTCTCGGCGCAGTCCCCACCTTGTAACCAAAATGCATTTCCTTCTGCGGCCAGGGCGATACGCGCCTTTAAATTGTCACACTCACCGGCAAAGACCAAGGGAGGAAAAGATTTTAACTCTGCAACGGCCGCCTTAATAGCTACTCCCTCTGGGCCGCCCGGCCAGTTTGGTTGCTGGGCGGCAACTAAGCCAGGGGTAAAGAGTGAATCAAGCGATGGGCTCATGGGGATAAGAGTAGAGAGTTCATCGACGATCGCGAGATGCGATTAGCCAAAGAAAATCTCGGCCTCCTGATAGCGCTCAAGCGGAACTAGTTTAAGCTTTTCAGTGGCCGATGCCAGCGGTACACGGAGGATATCGGTGCCGTGTAGTGCAACCATCTTTCCCCAATCGCCTTCATGGGCGGCGGTAATGGCATGTAGGCCAAAGCGAGTAGCTAAAACTCGATCGAAGGCCGTTGGAGATCCACCGCGCTGAATATGTCCAAGCACTGATGTGCGTGCCTCTTTGCCAGTCTTTGCTTCAATCTCTTGTGCAAGCCAATCACCGATTCCCGAAAGTTTGACGTGACCGAAGGCATCTAAGCTCGAATCCTTAACTGCCATATCGCCATCTTGTGGGATAGCACCTTCTGCGACGACGATGATTGGAGCGTAGTGAGATTTAAAGCGAGACTCTACCCATGCGCAAACTTTGTCTACAGAGAATTTCTGCTCTGGAATTAAAATACATGCAGCTCCACCAGCAAGGCCTGCATGCAGTGCAATCCAACCAGCATGCCGCCCCATAACTTCAACGATTAATGCACGGTGATGAGATTCAGCCGTTGTGTGCAATCGATCAATCGCCTCAACTGCAATATTGACCGCTGTATCAAAACCAAAAGTGTAATCAGTATTATCTAAATCATTATCAATAGTCTTTGGAACACCGACTACTTTGACTCCTAATGAATCGAGTTTTGTTGCTACACCAAGTGTGTCTTCACCACCGATTACAATCAATGCATCGATTCCCGCCTTGGCTAAATTATCTTTAATTTTCTCTACGCCACCCGCAATCTTAAAAGGGTTGGTACGAGATGATCCAAGAATTGTTCCACCGCGAGGTAAAATGCCCCGTGTTGTTTCGATTGTGAGTGGCATCGTTAAGCCCTCGAGCGGACCCTTCCATCCATCGCGAAAACCTACAAACTCATGTCCATACTCTCTAACGCCCTTGCGGACAGCGGCACGGATAACGGCATTTAGACCCGGACAATCTCCACCACCAGTAAGCAGACCAATACGCATTATTAACTCCACTACGAAAGATTCATCGATAAAGGGCTACGTCAATCAATTTCGCCCTACCTGTGGTCAACGCTGACTAGTACAGTCTAGCCTTGCGCCATGGCTAATCAACACATCGTCGCAGGCGTGGACTCATCCACCCAGTCGGTCAAGGTGGTTATCCGCGATGCCCATACCGGCCACTTAATCCGTCAAGGTCGTGCCACGCATCCCGATGGCACGCAGATCGATCCAGCCCATTGGAAAACCGCCCTTGATAGTGCAATGAGTAATGCAGGCGGCTTAGATGAAGTTGGCGCACTATCAATTGCTGGACAACAACATGGGATGGTTGCACTCGATAATGATGGAGCGGTTATTCGCCCGGCGATTTTATGGAACGACACGCGCTCAGCTCAAGCAGCAGTAGATCTCAATGCCGAAGAGGGTGGCAATGCCGAGATAGCTAGAAAAGTTGGTTCAGTTTTAGTTGCATCCTTTACCGCAACAAAGCTGCGTTGGATGGCAGATAACGAGCCAGATAACGCTGCCAAGGTTGCCTCGGTTGCACTCCCACATGATTGGTTGTCATGGCAGCTCCAAGGTGGAAGAGACCTAGCTAGGTTATTTACAGATAGAAGTGATGCATCGGGTACTGGATACTTTGATCCAACAACATCGCATTACCGCAAGGATATTCTGCGGCGCGCACTGCGACGTGAGTTAGAAGTTAAGCTCCCTAAGATTATCGCCCCCGATCAGTTCGGTGGCACAACGGCATCAGGTATTCCAATAGCTGCAGGAGCCGGTGATAACGCCGCTGCAGCTCTGGGTCTACAGACACAGCCGGGTGATGTTGTTATCTCTCTAGGTACAAGTGGTACCGCCTTTGCAGTTTCAGATACACCAACACATGATTCAAGCGGATCAGTAGCAGGATTTGCCGATGCAACAGGAGGGTTTTTGCCACTTGTCTGCACTCTTAACGCCGCACGCATATTAGATGCTGCAACCAACATCTTAGGAAAGAGCCATGATGAGGTGGCAGCCCTTGCCTTGAGCTCTGTACCAGGTGCACATGGTTTAACACTGTTGCCATACTTTGAAGGCGAACGCACTCCTAACCGTCCCAATGCAACTGGAGTATTCGCTGGAATGAATCTGAATAACTCAAACCCAGCCGATATCGCTCGCGCGATGATTGAAGGAATGTTGTGCGGGCTTACGGACGCAGTTGATGCATTAATTACCTTAGGCGTAAGTGTTAATCGCATAGTAATTATTGGCGGTGCTGCAAAGAATCCAGCTGTTCCAATTCTAGCTAGTGCACTTATGGAGCGCGAAGTCGTAGTTCCACCAGCTGGAGAGTACGTCGCCGATGGTGCAGCTAAACAAGCGGCATGGGCGCTATTAGGCCAGATGCCTTCGTGGGATCTGGGTGAGGTTTCACATTATTTAACAAAACCAACGCCGGAAGTAATGGAGCGCTACAGAACTCTTCGCGATAACACCGCTAATTGGAGTTAAGAATCTATTGAGTTACTCGTACACCTTTGCCCACGACGATTTCTCCACTAGGACTCATAGTAAAACCTGCGCGGTCGCAATCGATATCTAAGTATAATTTCATCAATGAGTCGTAAATCCTGGATTCAGTTTGCCATTGTCGGCTTTCTGTGGGGCATCCCATACCTCTTAATGAAGGTGGCGGTGGCCGATATTCCGCCACCGCTTATTGTCGCGGGGCGCACATTGATTGGCGCGGCAATCTTGATTCCAATTGCAATTCATAAAAAAACTATTATGGATGCTGTACGTGGAATCAAATATGTTTTACCCTATGCATTTCTTGAAATGGTTGGGCCTTGGATTCTTATTACTAACGCCGAGAAGGAGATTTCTTCAGGTCTTGCCGGTTTGCTTGTCGCTACAGTTCCAATCTTCGCCACAATCTTTACATCGATGCGCGGAGATCATTCAGTTTGGGCACCTTCGCGGATCTTTGGCATAGTAATTGGTTTCATTGGAATCATCGCTCTCGTTGGAATCGAATCGATTACCGGCAGTAGTAATCCTCAAGCCATTGCGATGGTAATCCTGGCCTCAATCCTTTACGCCTACGCCGTACTCATGGTCACTACTAACCTGCCAGGTGTCGATGGAGTTGCCATCAATGGATTGGCTATGGCGATCACATGCATCTTTTATCTACCGATTTCAATCTGGGTTTGGCCTAGCAATCAAGTCTCGAATGAAGCGATACTCGCATTACTTGCCTTAGGGGTATTCTCAACTGCTATAGCATTCATGCTCTTTTTTATTGTTATCGCTGAGATTGGAGCTGCTCGTGGTTCGTTAACAACCTATGTCAATACAGCGGTTGCAGTAGTGCTCGGAATTGTTATCTTGAATGAACCTATTACCCTTGGAATTATCGTTGGACTTCCGCTTGTAATCCTTGGGTCGTTTTTAGCCAGCCGCAAAACCCCCTTAGTGGTTATCGCCGAACCCTAGACGCTCTAAAAAGGAGGGGTCCTGCTGCCAATCCTTTGAAACTTTAATGTGAAGACCTAAGAAAATCTTGGCCGATAATGCTCGTTCTATATCGGCGCGCGCACGGATGCCTATCTCCTTCAGGCGCGAACCTTGATGGCCAAGCAAGATCGCACGCTGTGAATCCCGTTCGACATGGATTGTTGCATGGAGATCGAAAAAGGGGCGAGATCCCTTCTCTTCGCGCTCAGCAAACTCGTCGATTGTGACCATGATTGAGTGGGGTAACTCTTCGCGCACATCCTGCAGCGCAGCTTCGCGGATAAATTCGCATATTAAGAGTTCAATGCCTTGATCACTTCTCGTGCCTGCTGGGTAATAAGCCGGTCCGATTGGAAGATTTTTACCGATGAGCTCGTTTAATAAATCAATTTGATTATGAGCCATGGCCGATACAGGAATTACTTCATCCCATGCAAACCCCTGTGCTAGCGACATAATGCCGGCAAGGCGCAGCGCTAGTTTCTCCTTAGAGATTAAATCGCTCTTAGTAACAACGGCAAACTTTTTTGCCCGCGAATGCTTAGCAATCTCGGCCGATATAAATAAATCACCCGCTCCCGAACTTTCATCGGCTGGAATGCACATGATGACGATATCGACCGAGTCCAAACTCTGATCAACTAGAGCGTTAAGGCGATGGCCTAAGAGTGTCTTGGGTTTGTGTACCCCGGGAGTATCGACAAGAACGGCCTGGAAATCTGGGCCATGGACAACTCCGCGGATAGCGCTGCGCGTCGTATTGGGATGGTGCGATGTGATTGCAATCTTGCTACCGACTAATGCGTTGATGAGAGTGGATTTGCCAACGTTTGGGCGGCCAACAATGGTAACAAAGCCCGAACGGTGTTGACTCATAGATATATTCTCTCATCTATTAGCGCCGATAAACTCCACCGCATCTGCTATCGATGTAACGATCTCTGCAGCGCGCTCACCTATTAATCGATGACAGCCCTCACTCGTTGGCGAGTTTATTGGTCCAGGGATCGCCATCACTGGTCGTAATAACTCTGCCGCATCACGCGCAGTACGCAGTGAGCCACTGCGAAAGGCCGCTTCAACGACTAAGGTCGCCTGCGAAATTGCAGCAATGATTCGATTACGCGTTAGAAAACGTGAAGGCAGAGCTGGATGTCCTGGCATTACTTCAGTAACAACGGCGCCTGTCTCAGCGATTTCGGCAAATAATCGAGCGTTACCTGCCGGATAGTTAACATCGATTCCAGATGCAATGACGGCAACGCTTACTCCTTCAGCGATTAGCGCACCTTTGTGTGCACATGAATCGATGCCATATGCACCGCCACTAACAATCCCCCACTCGCGATCGACAAAACCAGCTGCGAAATCTCCAGCGATACGCGCCCCATAGTTAGTTGGATTTCGGGTTCCTACTATTGCAAGCGAGTGCATCGATAAGGCCGCTAGATTTCCCTTTGCAACAAGGGCGATCGGCGGTGCAATTAAATCCTCAACCGAGATAGGCCACATCGCATCCCCTGGGACTATGAACTCTGCATGGGCAGCTTCAACTGCAGCAAGAATCTGGTCGGCATTACTTGTGGCTACCGATGTAATTAGTTTTTCGAATTTGATGCGGTCGTAACCACCACTTAGTAGTTTATCAATAGTCCTTGACGCGCCTTGCGAGAAAATCTCCCTCGACCAAAATGGATGCCCTCCCTCTATAGCGCTAAAAAGAACTGCACGTGCGGCGCGCTCATTCATATCTCAATACCCCCGCGCATCGAATGTGCCTGGGTAACATCGGCCAGCGTCGGAGTTTTGTGGCCATGTAGATCGGCCAATGTCCAAGAGACTCGTGCAATTTTGTGCAGACCCCGCGCCGTAATATGTTCTGACTCGAGTTCATCATGTAAAAAATTCATCGCCGCACGCTCTGGTTGAAAAACCGTACGAAGTGCACGTGCAGGAATCTGCGAGTTAAGCGTAAAACCAGATGCTGCAAAGCGTTTTTGTGCAATGGCACGTGCGGCAATTACACGCGCACGTATGTCGGCACTTGATTCACCTAATTCGCTGCGCGCCATGTCGACCCGCCCTACCGGATCAACGTGTACACGCAGATCTATTCGATCCATTAGGGGACCTGAGAGTCTGCCTAAGTAGCGGCGTACTTGTTGCGAAGAGCATGTGCAGTTATGACCACGCCCACTGAACTTTCCGCATGGACATGGATTTGCAGCCAGTACTAGTAGAAACTGTGCAGGAAAAGTTACGTTTCCGATACTGCGCGCGATCGTAATTGTGCCGGCCTCTAATGGTTGGCGCAGCGAGTCTAAAACACCCGATGGGCACTCTGGCGCTTCATCGATAAAGAGAACTCCGTGATGAGCCAGTGAACAGGCACCCGGCTTAATCGCATGGGCACCTCCCCCGACCATTGCAACTCGTGTTGTTGTGTGATGCGGACTAACTATTGGAGCGATAAGAGATGTCGGAGATCTGCTCGCAAATCTTCCCGCTAAAGAGTGTACGGCGGTGACCTCTATCGCCTGTGCAATCGTTAACTGAGGCATAATCGTTGGAATACGTTCGGCAATCATTGTTTTACCAGCACCAGGTGGACCAATCAGAAGAATATGGTGTCCCCCTGTTGCAGCGATTTGTGCAGCTAAGCGCGCCTCGGGCTGTCCAGCAACGTCGGCGAAATCCAAGCGATCATCTACTTCACTCCATTGGTAATCAAACTCTTGCGCAACTTCACGCTCACCCGTGCGTAGCCAGCGCAGAACACTCTTTAAATGCTCCATCGCAACTATCTCCATGCCCGCCATTAATCCAGCCTCGGCCGCGTTAGCTTTGGGAACAACTGCGGTTTTTATTCCAGATTTATAAGCGGCCATTAAAGCAGGTAGAACTCCACGTACCGAGCGAATGCTTCCATCGAGTGAGAGCTCGCCAAGAAAGAGCATTTCACGGATGCGCTGCGGTGCAATAGTTTCATGAGCGCAAAGAAGTGCGATGCAAATCGCTAAATCAAAGCCTGGGCCGCTCTTGGGTAGCCATGCAGGTGAGAGTGAGACGGTAACTTTTTTATTGGGCCATGTCTCTGCGCAGTTGACCATCGCCGCGCGTACACGTTCACGAGATTCAGAGAGTGCGGCATCGGGCAGTCCAAGCAGTGAGTACATCGGAACTCCATCGGCGATATCGACCTCTACCGTAACAAGATGTCCATCTAAGCCAAGAAGAGCGACCGAAGTTGTCTGCGCCAAACTCATAATAGATTGGCTCTATATTCAATTGAATGCGAACCATCGGCTGCGATTAAAACTGCGGCGACATCTATCTGATAGTTACATCCCAAACATCCATGTGTTGCAAGCCAACCTAGGGCCAAACGCTGCATGCGATGGGACTTATCGCGATTAATGGCCTCAAAGGGGTGGCCAAATGCCAGTGATGAACGCGTCTTGACCTCAACGAAGGCAAATACACCCGTTGGTTGCAGTGCAATAATGTCGATTTCGCCCTCACGTATGCGCCAGTTACGTTCGATGATTTGCGCGTTATTGGCGATTAAATGCTGTGTAACTACCTCTTCGCCAAAGGCGCCTGTGCGTTGATTGTTTTTTATGTGCATAGTCGGCGACGATAATTACTAGCGCTGACAACACCAACTAGATTGAAATTACTTGTGGATGAGCGCTGCAATATTTGCAAACGAGCGGCGATGTTCTGTGCACACTCCATGAGACTTAAGTGCCCTCGTGTGTGAAGCGGTGATATAGCCCTTATGTCCAGCAAATCCATACTCTGGAAACTGTAAATCCAGATCGCGCATGATGCGATCTCTCGTTACTTTAGCGATAATCGATGCCGCACTAATCGATACGACAACTTGGTCACCTTTCCAGACCGCTAAGTTAGGCAGACCCAAACCCTCAATGGCATAGCCATCGGTTAAAACATATGCCGGTATCTGTTCAAGGCCATAAACTGCCCGGCGCATTCCATCAAGATTTGCTGCATGGACTCCACGCGAATCAACCTCACTTGCTGCAACAATGACAACACTGATAGATGTGGCGATTGATTTAATAACTTCAAAGATCTCTTCACGCTTGTTTTCTGCGATCTCTTTTGAGTCGCGTACTACAGATAACTCTGGTGCCAAGGGATTTGGCACAATAACCGCTGCGATAACTAGAGGACCTGCACATGCACCACGGCCTGCTTCATCGACACCTGCAATCGGTGCGATACCTGCATTGATGAGCAGCTGCTCAATCACCTTCATTAAATCCTACTTAACAGGATCGATCTGTGGAATATAGGCAATATTTTTTATCGGCCAAATAACGGCAAAGACTCGACCAGTAACGCGAGATAGCGGAACCATTCCCTCATTTATATCATCTTGGTGATACCGCGAATCTGCGCTAGCCCCGCGATGATCTCCCATGACCCAAATCTTGCCTTTAGGTACCGTGACATCAAAGTTCATCTCGCTAGGCTTATCTTCTGGAATGATATATGGCTCATCGATGGTTTTATCGTTGACCGTTATCTTCCCATCTTTTGTGCAACAGACAATATGGTCACCGGCTACACCTATTGTGCGCTTGACTAAGTACTGCTTACTAGGGTTTGGCAGGACTCCCACTGCGACTAAGCCGACTTTAATCTTTGAAATAACTATATTTGATGAGTAGTCCGTAGCCTCAGGCAGCCAATTATTTGGATCTCTAAAGACAACAACATCTCCACGCAAAATACTGCGCGAAATTATTGGGAGTTTATTAACTGCGACACGATCCTTGACCTGGAGAGTATTTTCCATAGAGCCCGAAGGGATATAAAAGAACTGCACAAAGAAGGTCTTTATAAATAGGGAGAGCAGAAGAGCTACAACAATCAGGATTGGGAGCTCCTTCAGGAGCGATCCCTTCTTACGCATTGAGGCGATTATTCAGCTTTTGGGGCTTCAGTTGCTTCTTGGGCAACCTCTTCAAAGACGACATCTGTTCTCGCTTCTATAGCTGGAACCTCGGACACAGCGTCAATACTCTGTGGCTCGGATACCTCTGTTGCTGGCTCGGCCACTGGAGTTGAAAGAACACCATCGCCGTAGCCCTCAACGCCATCGCGCTTTTCACGAATCTTTGCAGCTTTGCCGCGAAGATCACGTAAGTAGTAGAGCTTGGCGCGACGAACTTCGCCCTTCTTTACTAACTCAATCTTTTCAATAACTGGTGTATGCACTGGGAAGGTACGCTCCACGCCAACACCGTAAGAGAGTTTGCGGACGGTGAACGTCTCGCGCAGCCCATCGCCTTGACGACGCATTACGATTCCTTGGAAGACCTGAATACGGCTCTTGCTACCTTCGATAACACGTACGTGAACCTTGAGCTCATCGCCGGCGCGAAACTGTGGGATGTCATGGCGCAGGGATTGCGCATCTATGGCGTCAAGGATGTTCATCTACGTACCTATTTCTCTGTGCGAATAAAAGCACTCGCTGTGGCGGTGCAGAGTCGGTATTCTGCCACAGCTACGCCGAGAACCCTAAATCGGCCCTGAATTACTCGGGAATCTGGGCCTGCAACCCCTGATGAAGGTGTGGGCCAGCTACCACGGTTAACTCCATCCCTCGCCAGAGAGTTGTTGTTACAACGGCCCCAGCCTCACGGGCGATCAGAGCACCTGCCGCTAGATCCCACTGCATCAGTCCCGTCTCGATATATCCATCAACCATTCCAGTTGCAACACAACATAGATCCGTTGCCGCCGCACCGATACGTCGTATATCTCGAATTTTAGTAATTAATCCATCAATAATCTCAATCTGGTTGGCTCTATCTTTTAAAGCGTAAGCAAAGCCCGTTGATATAAGTGCCTTATTTAAATCGACTGGATCATTGCACTCGATCTTTACATCATTATGGAATGCGCCACCGCCACGCGTTGCATGCCACATAGATCCAATTGTCGGTGCATGAACTACGCCGACCAACATCCCTTGGCTATCTTTGACACCGATACTGATATTCCAACCAGCAAGTCCATAGAAATAATTAACGGTCCCATCGATTGGATCAATAACCCATGTCAGCCCACTTGTGCCGGGGCGGTTTGCGCCCTCTTCACCGATGATTCCATCGTTCGGGCGTGCGGTGAGAATAGCCTCAACGATGAGTTTCTCACTGGCATGATCCATCTGTGTTGCAATATCGATAGCCGTTGATTTCGTAGTTAAGTTCCAGGATGCAGGACGATTCACTAATAGTTCACCGGCCTGGCGCGCAATCTTTAAGGCTAAATTGAGAATTACTTTGGCCTGGCTCATATGAGCACTCTAGCCTGACATAGACTCACCACTATGTTCACTGCCTATGCAACCCTCTTTCGCACCCCAGGGGCGATGAAGTTCTCGATTCCGGGAATCATCGGTCGCATGCCTGTCTCAATGGACTCTTTAGCTTTGATATTTATCGTCGTTGCCGCAAGTGGATCATATGCAATCGCAGGCGCCCTGAGTGCTGCGGCTTCGATCGTCGTATCGATCTCAATGCCTTACTGGGCACGCATCTGCGATCGAATCGGACAACGCGCCTTATTATTCCGATTAGTTCCCCTCAAACTTATCGGATTAAGTATTTTTCTCGCCCTAGTCCTGAACCAGGCACCTGTGTGGACCTGGTTTCTCTCAATCATTATCGCCGAGGCGACATCGATAAATCTCGGTGGCTTAGTTCGCCGGCGCTGGCTCCATGTGCTCAGCCCTGACAAAACTATAACGGCCGAGGATGAAAGCGATCGCCATGTCATCAATACTGCTTACTCACTAGAAGCACTCAACGATGGGTTTGTCTTTATCGTTGGGCCAATAATTGCAACAGCATGTGCAACATCGATTGCTCCTACCGCCGGCCTAATCGTTGGAATGTTATTTCTTGCTATAGGAGCACCTCTGTTCGCACTTCAAAGATCTACTGAGCCGCCAGCAACACCTACGCGAAAAATAGATCCACACCCTGGAGTAATAAGAATCAAAGCTCTACAGGCCGTAGTGCTTCCAACTGTCTTTGTTGGAGGATTCTTCGGGGCGATAGGAATTGCAACGGTGGCATTTACCCAGGTATATGGAGAGAAATCACAGTCGGGATTACTGCTTGCGATTTGGGCCTGTGGAAGTGCGATCGCTGCAGTCATTAATGGTCTTATCAAGTGGAGGTTTTCACATGCAGGCCGCTTCATTTTCTTTTTAATTTCTTTAACACTCTTGAGTATTCCATTTCTCTTCGTTGATTCGACCTTGACTCTGGCCATCGCCCTGTTTTGTAATGGCTTTGCCATCGCCCCACTGATTGTTAACGCTTACGGTGTCGCAGAATCTGCCGTACCACCTGGGCAGATCACCGAAACTCTCAGTTGGGTTGTGGCGGGAATGCCACTGGGTGGGGCGCTATCGAGTGCGATTACGGGGTGGGTCATTGATAATTACGGCGCACAAACTGCATTCTGGGTTCCCTTGGGATTTATGATTACCGCCGTTGTAGCCACGCTGCCTTACTTCACCACTTATAAGGGGCTCATCGGATATTCTTCCAAACATGACAGAGCTACGCTTCATCGGAAAGAGCGATGAGGGCACCCATCTTTTGCTACACGATAGCGATGGCAAGGATTTCTCACTTCGTATTAGCGATACTTTGCGCGCAACGGTGAACCAGCCGCGGCTTTCATCAGTGCCCGAGCAAGAGGTTGAAACGATTTCAGTTAAAGAGATTCAGCGTCGATTGCGCGCAGGCGAACTTCCTGAACAGCTTGCTCGTGAAAATTATATTCCGATTGAGAAGATTGAACGCTTCTCAGGTCCAATCTTGCAAGAGCGGATTTATATTATTGATCAAGCTCAGCAGATTCCAATCCGTAAAGAGGGTGGACGTAACGCCGTCACGCTCTTAGGTGTCGTCGTCTCTCGCCTTGCCCCACGCAACGTTGATTTATCTGATCTTTCATGGCTTACATGGCGCCATGAAGATGGCACGTGGACGCTAGAGCTCCACTATCCCAACAACACAGGTCATGGAATTGCCCAGTGGAACTTTGATCCCACACGTCGCCTTCTGGTTTCCCTGGATGAAAATGCGCGCTGGATGATGGGTGATGAGCCAGTATCGCGTCCAACTCCTCTGCCTAGCGTAGGTCTTGTCTACTCCGATTCACATCACCCCTCACTTCGCCAAGAGCAAACGAGCGAGCCTGAAGTTCCACGTCTTGCAGTTATCCGCGAAGCACCAGATGATGATGCGGTTCGAGATGGCGTTGTTGCACGAGCCAAGGTTCCAAGTTGGGATGAGATTATGTTTGGAATTAAACCAACAAAGGACGAGTAAATACTGAAGTGATTGTCGAAGGCCAAAATGAAGATGTTCGAAGGATTTCGGCCCGGATCGCCCTAGCTGCAGGTCCAACTATGATCGCTGGAATCTATGGAATGAACTTTGAGTTCATGCCAGAGCTGGGTTGGAAATCGGTTATCCCCTAATGCTTGCAACTTTAGGTGTGCTCAGCGCAGTTTTATTCTATAAATTCCGCAAATCCAAGTGACTTTAATATTTCTACTGAAGAGTTGTAGTCAGTAAGGCGACCTGACTCTCAATCGAACTATCTGCTCCATGATGACCCACCATCGCGCCCTCTTTTTCAACACGTGCTGGATCAATCAAGATTGCATTACCCTGGGCAACTGCAATGACTTCGCCCATGCGATCGATTGAATCGGGGGATACGAGATCGCCAAAAAGATTGTTATCTAAAGCCTCTTCGCGAGTAAATACATGTGCACGCTCACCTAAATACTGTGCCCATACCCTTGCCACATCACTTCGCGCCGCTGGGCTATCGTACCCAGGGGCTAGGTAAAGGTGGCGTGCACGGGGTTCGCCAGCAATTACTGCAACATTTTCCAGTAGAGGATTGCCGCTACCAATTACGATTTTTTCACCAACATTTATCATTCCATGGTCAGATGTAAGCCAGATGCGAGTTCCCTGTGGCATCTGGCGCATAAGGTTTGCAAGGAGTTGATCGATCATCGCCAAAGCCGCTAACCACTTATCGCTACCTACTCCATCACTATGGCCAGCGACATCTAAATCATTGACATAGAGGTAGGCAAAAGATGGTGTGTTTTTCAAGGCCTCTTTGGTCTGAGCAATCAGATCACTTGCAAGATTGGCGCCTCGATACTGAGCGCCACGAAAGGCTGCGCGAGTGAAACCACTATTTTCATAGCGCTTGGCTGCAACGTGTGAGACCTGTATGCCTTCGGCCACCGCGCGCTCGAAGAGCGTTGGTACTGGCTGCCAATGTAATGGATCGACTCGTTCATCCCATTTGAGTGCATTTAGAATTCGCCCACCGCTGCGCGGTACTTGCACGGTGTAGCCCAACATCCCATGTACACCGGGCAGCGCTCCAGTTGTTAGTGTTGTAAGGCTTGTAGAAGTTGTCGATGGAAATCCAGTATTAACCATTGCATGCGTAGTAAGCCTAGAAATAGACGGCATCTGGCTAGCATAGGTATCTAAAACATCGGCTCCCAAGCCATCAATAAGGAAAAGTATTTCTCGGCCCATGGGACTGTCCCCAGCCTTAATCTCATCATTGGCAGTGCTAAGTCCAAGACAGGAAAAAATCGATGGAGTTATCTGCGATAAATGCACGTGCCTATCTTCTCATTACATCGGCTAGGGTTGTACCTGTGAAGAGTGCGATTACATACTCAGCCGAAGTCAGTGCTGCAATCGCTGTTGGTGGGCCTATTGTTGCTCTCGAATCCACGATTATCAGCCATGGTTTACCACATCCATCTAACTTAGCCGTTGCTATCGAATGCGAAGAGATAATCCGTGGGGTCGGCGCTGTGCCTGCAACGATCGCGCTTCTAGATGGAGTTATACATGTTGGTCTTGAATCTAGCCATCTTGAGGCGATTGCCAATCGTAAGGATATTTTAAAGGCATCGATTAGAGATTTAGCCATCGTTCTAGCCCAAGGCACAAGCGCAGCAACTACCGTGGCTGCGACTGCACATATCGCAGCGATCGCCGGGATCAGAGTCTTTGCAACGGGTGGACTCGGTGGTGTGCACCGCGGTGCCAACGAATCATTTGATGAATCGGCCGACTTAACAGCTCTGTCAGGGTTAGATATGACCGTTGTATGCGCTGGTGTGAAATCCATCCTCGATGTCCATGCAACGCTGGAGCGGCTTGAAACCCTAGCTATCTCTTTAGTGGGATATCAAACACATCGCTTCCCTGGCTTCTATCTCACCGATTCGGGCTTTGATCTTGAGCACCGAGTAGATAGTGCAGATGAGATTGCCGCAATCATTAAAGCCCGTACGCTTATCGGCACGCAGTTCAAGTCGTTGATTGTGGCAAACCCGGTCAAGAAAGAGATGGCTAAAGCGCGCCATGATCAGATCCTGGCAACCGGGCTTGCAAAGGCGGCCCATGATGGAATCGATGGCAAGGCAGTGACTCCCTACCTACTTGAGCATTTTCATAGCACTTCCCATGGTGAGTCTCTAGCAATTAATACTGAGATTATTAAAGCCAACTGTGCATTAGCCGCTGAAATAGCGCTGGCTCTGCAATGAAAAAAATACTCTGCATCGGTGATTTAGCACTCGATGTTATCGCTCAGTTAAAAGAGAGTATTAACTATGGCAACGACACATCTAGTCGCATCTCTACCCATCCTGGAGGGCAAGCTGCAAATGTTTCAACGTGGATTACACGCACCAATACAAAGGCTCAGTTAGTGGCCCGTGTAGGCAATGATCCTGTTGGCTTTGCATTAATTTCAGATTTAGATAAATACGGCGTAGAGCATATGAATTTAATGCGCTCTGGACGGCCTACTGGCGTCGTTGTCATCTTGGTCGATGCCAACGGTGAGCGCACAATGTTTCCAGACAATGGTGCTAACGCTGACTTAGAAGTGAGTGACCTGCCTGCACTAGATGAATTCGATGGCGCATATCTGAGCGGCTATGCACTACTAGACTTTCGCAGTCGCGATGCAGTTCTTGCTATGGTTACAAAGATTAAAGCGGCAGGAGTTCCAATTTACTTTGATCCAACTACAACCGGTGCTATGAAGATTGTCTCCCGCGAGGAGGTTTTATCCTGGGTCGCTCTCATGGATGGCATCCTGCTCAACGCCGAAGAGGCGATTTATTTAGGTGGCTTTTCTGAGATTGAAGTTGCCGCGAAAAATCTGCAGGCCTATACACCTCTAGTTGTTATCAAGCTTGGCTCACGAGGTGCGACGGCCATATTTAATCAAGAGTCGGCACGAGTGCCTGCCGTTACAACTAATGTGGTGGATACAACTGGCGCTGGAGATTCTTTTGCCGCAGGTTTTATTCCGATGTGGCTTCAAACACATGAGCTAGAGGCGGCGTTATCGGCTGGAACTTCACTGGCGGCAAAGTGTGTTGCAACAGTTGGGGCGCGCCCTCCCCTGAATTAACCCATGGAGTTGGCACAATCTCCTCCATGACAACGACGAAGAGCAAGAGTAAGAAGCCAACTGGTCCAAAACCTGGCGAATATCCAGGCAAGATCGTTGATATCGATGTCTCCAAAGAAATATCTGAATCATTTCTAGAGTATGCATACTCAGTTATCTACTCACGCGCCTTACCCGATGCACGTGATGGTTTAAAACCTGTTCACCGTCGCATCCTGCACCAGATGGCAGATATGGGACTTCGACCAGAGCGCGGATATGTAAAGAGTGCACGTGTTGTCGGTGAAGTTATGGGTAAGTTACATCCGCATGGTGATGGGGCAATTTATGACGCACTCGTGCGTATGGCGCAATCATTTTCAATGCGCTTACCATTAATCGATGGCCACGGAAACTTTGGTTCATTAGATGCCGGTCCCGCCGCAATGCGTTATACCGAGGCCCGCCTTGCAACTGCTGCAATGGCGATGGTGGCAGAGGCCGATGAAAACACCGTTGACTTCGGCTCAAACTATGACGGCCAACTCTCTGAGCCTTTAGTTTTACCTGCCGCCTATCCAAACTTGTTAGTCAATGGTGGCTCTGGCATCGCCGTTGGTATGGCTACAAATATGGCACCGCATAATTTGGGTGAAGTCATCACTGCCACAAAGTTTTTGATTGAAAATCCAGCGGCAACGGTAAAGCAGTTGATGAAATTTATTCCAGGCCCAGATTTTCCAACTGGCGGCGAACTAGTCGGCCTAAATGGTGTGCGCGAAGCATATGCCACAGGCAAGGGATCATTTAAACTCCGTGCCAGTGTTGATATTGAAAAAGTATCCTCCCGTAAAATGGGAATTGTTATTAAGGAGCTGCCATTTACTATCGGGCCAGAAAAGGTCGTTGAGCGAATTGCAGTGCTAGTAAAATCTAAAAAGATCACCGGCATTAGTGACATTATCGACTTAAGCGATGGTCAAACTGGTACCAATGTTGTCATCGAGCTCAAGAATGGTTTTGAGGCCGGCAAAGTCCTTGAGCAGCTCTATGCATTGACCCCCATGGAAGATGCGTTCTCAATCAACGCCGTTGCTTTGGTCAAGGGTCGGCCACAGGTTTTAGGTTTAAAGGAGCTGCTTAAAGTATTTATCGAGCACCGCATTGAAATTGTTCGCAGACGAAGTGAGTTCCGCAAAGCTAAGGCTCAGGCCCGCTTAACCCTAGTTGAGGGACTTTTAAAAGCAATTATCGATATTGACAAGGTAATTAAAATCATCCGTGCCAGCGATGATGTGGCAACTGCAAAGGACAAACTCATCAAGGAGTTTAAGTTCAATGATGAACAGGTCACATACATCCTGGATATGCCACTTCGCCGCTTGACCAAGATGAGCAAACTCGAACTTGAAACCGAGCAGAAAGAACTCAAAAGCATAATCACCGAACTGACGAAGCTGCTCAAGAGCGAAGATGCGATTAAAACTCAAGTATCTGATGAGTTAACTGCCGTATCTAAGTCATTTGCAACGCCTCGCAAGACCAGAATTGGGGCTGCTTAAACTCGGCTAGAATACGGTGTGATTTCAACCCAAGCCCTAGAACTTCGCGCAGGTGCTCGCCTGCTCATCAAGGGCGTGAGCGTACGAATCAATAACGGTGATCGCATTGGTTTTGTAGGTCGAAACGGTGCGGGTAAATCAACACTTGCCAAAGTTCTAGCCGGTGAAACTATGCCGGCAGGGGGCGCCGTAAATCGCACTGGAAAGATCGGTTATCTGCCGCAGGATCCACGCACTGGAGATGAACCAGGCTCTGTTATCGAGCGAATCTTATCGGCCCGTAATTTAGATCAAATTTCACATCGGATGCGACAAGTTGAAGAAGAGATGTCAAGTGCCCAAGGTGATGCACTTGAAAGGGCGATGGAGCGTTATACACGTGTTGAACACGAGTTCAGCGCCGCAGGTGGCTATGCGGCAACGGCAGAGGCTGAAGCTATTGCAACATCATTAGGCGTGACAACAAGGGTTTTCGATCACGAGTTGTCCACTCTCTCCGGTGGCCAGCGCCGCCGTATTGAGTTAGCCCGTATTTTATTTAGTGGCGCTGAAACGTTGCTGCTAGATGAGCCTACAAATCACCTGGATGCAGACTCAATTATTTGGCTGCGTGAATTTCTTCTCAAATATCCCGGTGGACTAGTAATTATCTCTCACGATGTGAATTTAATTGAAACCGTTGTAAATAGAGTCTTTTATCTAGATGCGAATCGAAATGTTATTGATATCTACAATCTCACCTGGAAAGCCTATCTATTGCAACGCGAGCAGGATGAGCATCGGCGAAAGAAAGAGCGCGCAATCGCGGAAAAGAAGGCTGAAATCCTTCAAAAACAGGCGGAGAAATTCCGTGCCAAAAAGAATAAGGCGGCTGCTGCCCGATCTATGTTCAAGCGTGCCGACTCATTGCTCTCAAATCTAGAAGAGGTAAGAAAATCTGACAAGGTTGCAAAACTGCGCTTTCCTACACCATCCCCATGTGGCAAGACGCCTTTGTCTGGTGAAGAGTTATCAAAGAACTATGGATCACTGGAGATCTTCACAGATGTTTCTTGTATCATTGATAAAGGCTCTCGCGTTGTCATTCTTGGTCTTAATGGTGCAGGCAAAACTACTTTACTACGTATCTTGGCCGGTGAATTAGAGTCTGATACCGGTACCGTCAAACATGGTCATGGTTTAAAGATTGGTTATTACGCCCAAGAGCACGAGTCACTGGACTTTGAGCGCACTGTTCTGGAGAACATAATGTCGGCAACACCAGATCTACGCGAGCCCGAGGCCCGAAATACTTTGGGCTCATTTCTCTTCGTCGGCGATGATGTCTACAAACCAGTCAAGGTCTTATCAGGTGGTGAGCGAACTCGTTTAGCACTTGCCGTGCTTGTTGTATCGGCAGCTAACGTCTTGCTCCTAGATGAGCCAACAAACAACTTAGATCCAGCATCTCGAGCTGAGATCCTTGGCGCTTTAAGTGAGTACCAAGGCGCCGTCATCTTGGTCAGCCACGATGAGGGCGCAGTTGAATCCTTAAAGCCAGAGCGGGTTATCTTGTTGCCCGATGGTGATGAGGATCTATGGAAAGAGGAGTACTTCGACTTAGTCGCTATAGATTAAGCGTCGATATGCTCGCGATCAATCTCGGCGTTGGCGATGAACTCTTTACGCGGGGCGACATCGCTGCCCATTAAGAGCTCAAAGATCGCTTCGGCACTGGCTGCATCCGAAACGGTGATACGGCGCAAGGTGCGGGCATCTGGATCCATGGTTGTTTCGCGCAGTTGATCGGCATCCATCTCGCCAAGGCCTTTATAGCGCTGAATAGGCTCTTTCCAGCGCTTTCCAGCCTTCTTTAAATCGGTAGTTATTTTCTTCATCTCATCATCGCTATATGTGTAGATGAACTCACCTTTTTTACTACCAATGACTTCGATGCGGTGTAGCGGTGGAATCGCGGCAAATACGCGACCTGAATCAATCAACGGGCGCATATAGCGATACATCAAAGTAAGTAGCAGACAACGGATATGTGCACCGTCAACATCGGCATCTGACATCAAAATAACGCGACCATAACGCGCCTGATCTAATTCAAATGATTTTCCAGAGCCTGCACCAATTACCTGGATTATTGAGCCACACTCTTTATCTTCAAGCATCTGAGAAAGTGAAGCCTTCTGCACGTTCAGGATTTTGCCGCGAATCGGCAGAATCGCTTGGAACTCGCTATTGCGCGCAGCCTTAGTTGTACCAAGGGCTGAATCACCTTCAACGATAAATAGCTCGGTACGAGTTACATCCTCTGAACGACAATCTGAGAGTTTGGTAGGAAGAGATGATGACTCCAGCGCATTCTTTCGGCGCTGTAAATCTTTGTGGGTGCGCGCACTAATACGTGTGCGAGATGCCGATGCGATCTTTTCAAGTACTAAGCGGCCATTAGCCTTGTCGATGCGCTTGGTGGTATTGAAATACTCTTTCATCTTCTCTGCCACAACGGCCGATACGATACGAGTAGCTGCGGCCGTTCCAAGAACCTCCTTGGTCTGGCCTTCAAACTGTGGCTCTGACATGCGCACAGTGATTACGGCAGTTAAGCCTTCTATGACATCATCCTTTATAACATCGGCCTCTTTATTGGCAAGGGTTTTAGTGGATCGCAGCGCCTCATTTATGACCTTCACCAACGAGCGTTCAAAGCCCAGAACATGTGTGCCGCCCTTAGGGGTAGCAATAATGTTAACGAAGGAGCGCTGGGTGCTCTCAAAACCATTGCCCCACTTCATCGCGATATCAACCTCCATATCGCGCTCGACCTCGGTAGAGACCATGTGGCCCTTGTCATCTAAGACGGGAACTGTTTCTTGGTAGTGACCAGTACCGTAAATCCGGATTACATCACCGACTGGCTCATCGGGCTGTAAGAAATTGCAGTATTCGGTAATTCCGCTCTTATGGAAAAAACTCTCAGATGTCTTAGTTTTAGTGCGGTTATCATTAACAAACAACGTTAAGCCTGGAACTAAATAAGAGGTCTGGCGTGCACGATCATAAATCTCTTCGAGATTATGCTCGGCCTCTTTTAGAAAAATCTGACGATCACTCCACCACTTAATACGCGTGCCAGTGACCTTACTAGAAATCTTACCGATAACACGCAAACCAGACTTTGATTCGAATGGTGCCTTTGGTCCATCGCCATCAAAGATTCCTGCAACACCGCGCTGAAATGACATCCAATAAATCTTTCCATCGCGATCAACTTCGGCATCAAGACGAGAAGCAAGTGCATTTACAACCGATGCACCAACGCCATGCAAACCACCGGATGCTGCATATGAGCCGCCACCGAATTTTCCGCCTGCATGCAGTTTTGTTAATACAACTTCAACACCAGTTAAACCAGTCTTAGGCTCTTTATCGACTGGAATACCACGACCATCATCGTGAACTTCTACCGATCCATCGGATTCAAGATTAATCTCAATCTTTTTGCAATGTCCTGCCAAGGATTCATCTACTGAGTTATCGATAATTTCCCATAAGCAGTGCATAAGACCCCGCGAATCGGTTGAACCGATATACATTCCTGGGCGTTTGCGAACGGCATCAAGGCCTTCAAGGACGGATAAATCCTTTGCGGTATAGCTATCCTGCACATATGTTGCTACATCTTTGACTGCCACAGCGGCTGAGGTTATCGCCCGATTGGCGCTATGGCCTGTAAGCGCGCCGAATCCATCTCAAATAATGGAAATATCGATATTTCCAGCGCAAATTAACAGCGATTTAACGAAAATAGATAGATTTTAACGAGCGGGGAATAAATAAGTGTGGTTTCCTGTTCCATAGAAGCAGAGCAGTTCGCATGCAGAGGAAAGAGAGAGATGTCCGATCAATTGATGTTGCAAACAGTACCTCTTAACGCCCTTGATCGCTGCGATCGTTGTGGCGCGCAGGCTTATGTGCGTGCAGTACTTCTCAATGGCGGCGAACTGATGTTTTGCGCACACCACGGCAAGGAGTATGCCGAAAAGCTAAAGGTTGTAGCTGCAAAGATTCAAGACGAGAGCCAAAAGCTCGTCGAATCACCTGTTAACTAGCTTTTATATCCACGCTTCCTAATCCTTTAATTTCAACGCGATAATTATTGCCTGCCACCATTTGAACTCCAATGGTTGCAGAGCCACTAAAGATTATTGAACCGGCCACTAACTTCACACCTGTTGCAGCCAATAATTTAGAAACCTCTACCACTGCCATCCAGGGATTCCCTTGAATTGCAGTTAGCGGTGCACTTTCAGTCAATATTCCATTAACAAATACTTCAGCAGTTAGCGCATCCAAGTTCTCTTGGTGGGCGGCAACCCAAGCACCGTATGCAAAGGCTGCAGCACCTGCATTATCTGCAATGCAGTCTTCGGCATATGCCTCGACCTGACCAAAGCGATAATCCAAAATCTCCATACCAGCTGCAACATGGCTGATGTAATCAAGAACCTCTGATGGGTGAATCTCAGTGCTTATCTCTTTGCCTACCTTAAAGACAACCTCGGCCTCTGCCCGTGGATAAATCAATGATGCAACGAGCAAAGAATCTACGCACTGCATGGCATCTGTTAGATAGCCAAAGATATTGATATACGTTGGATCATCTTTTTTCCTTGAATTCAACGCTCCGCCGAGTTTTACTCCTACCAATACCTCTTCATGTTCTAAACGATACTTGAGTTCGTTTTCACGGATTTCACGTGCACGCACAGGTTTAGCACCGTAAAGATGAGAAGGCTTAACTAGTTCACGGGCATTACGCAGTTGCTGGGCAACGATCTTTACATATTCACCATGGGATGAATCGCACCACGGTTTGTCTTTCGACAACCCGCAACCACAAAGCTTGGGATTAGTAACGGTTTCAATAACCTTGCCATCGATATCAACAACATCAACTTCACCGCTGATCTTGATAGATCCGCTCTTAGGATTAACAAAAATCGTTGGTTTGTCCATGGCTTAGTCGAGGTAGTCACGCAAAACCTGGCTGCGTGAAGGGTGACGGAGCTTTGACATTGTCTTGGATTCAATCTGGCGGATACGTTCGCGTGTAACGCCATAGACCTTACCGATCTCATCAAGGGTCTTTGGCTGGCCATCGGTTAAACCAAAACGCATCGCAACAACGCCTGCTTCGCGCTCTGACAATGTATCTAGAACTGAGTGCAACTGCTCTTGCAGTAGTGTAAATGAGACGGCATCGGCTGGAACAACGGCCTCAGAGTCTTCAATCAAATCACCGAATTCGGAATCTCCCTCTTCACCCAATGGGGTGTGAAGTGAAATCGGTTCGCGGCCATACTTTTGAACCTCAACAACCTTTTCAGGTGTCATATCTAGTTCTTTAGCTAACTCTTCTGGGGTTGGTTCGCGGCCTAAGTCCTGAAGCATCTGGCGCTGAACACGGGCCAACTTATTAATAACTTCAACCATGTGTACTGGGATACGAATCGTACGGGCCTGATCTGCCATCGCACGTGTAATCGCCTGGCGAATCCACCATGTTGCGTAGGTAGAGAACTTATAACCCTTTGTGTAGTCGAACTTTTCAACTGCGCGGATTAAACCTAAGTTTCCCTCCTGAATCAGATCTAGGAAAAGCATTCCGCGGCCCGTATAACGCTTTGCAAGTGAGACTACGAGGCGAAGGTTGGCCTCTAGCAAGTGGTTCTTTGCACGCTTTCCATCGTCAACAAAAAAGCCCAAATCACGCTTTAGCTTCTTGTCCATCTTCTTGTCATTTTTTAACTTTGACTCGGCGAAGAGGCCAACTTCAACGCGCGTTGCAAGCTCTACTTCTAGCTCAGCATTAAGTAGCGGGACTCGACCAATCTGCTTTAAATAATCCTTTACTGGATCTGCCGTTGCACCAGCGGTCATAACCGTCTGCTCGGGCGGAAGGTACTTAATTTCGCGTTGTACAATCTTCATCTTTTCAATGAAGTAGTTCATTAAATCCTCTAGGTTTTTGAGCGAGCCAAGTGATACTGCCTCGGCAGCCGTCTTGGCGGATCTTTCCGTAAAAGTCTTCATCTCAAACTGCTGCTGAATCTGCTTATATGTCAGTGCCCGCGCCTCTGCTTCGGCGATACCGTAACGGGTTGGGCTTGCTACCGCATTGAGTTTTGAATTAAGGGCCTCGATAACGATATTAACGTTTCGTAGATCCTTTTTTAATTTTTCGCGCTCGTTCTTATCCTCTTCTTCATCTTCGGTCTCAGAATCTGCCAAAGTAAATGAGCCCTTGGCTTTGCTTGTTTCATCTGAGAGCATGACGACTCGAACCTTGTCCTCGGCTTCGGCTTCCAGAACTCCTTGGACTTCGGCAATGAGTGTTTCAACGTCTTCAAGCTCTACTTCTTCGCCATTGATAGTGACTACCCCTGCTTTGCCGCTCTTAGTCTTTGTCTCGACTCTCTTTGGCTCGATTAGTGCATAATCACTCTTTTTTAAGATGCGCGCAGGTGTTCCGAGTCCAGCTTTGTGAAGTTTTTCAGTCAGCAGTGGGATCTCAAAAGCCAATGCGCGAGCCTCATCGACTAGATCCTTATCGGCCTTCTTTGGTATCCGATTGATAGATGTAACGCCTCGGATTTGCAGCTGCGCCAAAATCTCTTGGTTGCGAGTTATTGCACGCTTTGCATCGACTATGGCTTGAACATCTTTTGCCGTTAAGGGTTTTTTCAACTCTATCTTCGCCGGCTTCTTAAATGGCGCGACTTTCTTTGCAACTAACTTTTTCGCTGGAGTTTTTTTCGCAGATGATTTCTTTGCAGGTGCGCTTTTTTTCTTAGCGTCACTCTTGCTCTTCTTGACCTTGTTTTTGAGCGCACTAATCACAGCCACATTCATCCCTTGGTTTTATCAGCTATGCGCTGAAGCGATGGGTATATTATAATTTATCCACAGGGGTAAATGCACATCGAAAACACGCTTTATCCACCGTTTACGCCAGTGCGAGCGCAGATCTGATCACATCCCCCACTGATTCAACCTCCACCAGGAAGCCATCGTGTCCAAAAGGTGATGAAATCATTACTAAAGGCGCGGCAAGAGGTGCAAACTCTGCAATCTCAGCCTGCAGGCGCACGGGAAACAAGCGATCGCTATCGATCGAGACGACTACGACTGGAATCTGGATACCAGATAGGGCTGCGACAACTCCCCCACGGCCACGTCCAAGATCGTGGCTATTCATAGCCTCACTCAGGGCGATATAGGTATTGGCATCGAAGCGATGGGCCAGTTTGTCGGCCTGATGATCTAAATAGGATTCAACGGCAAATCTGCCCGTCTCATCGCCTTGGAGCTCACGTCCAAAGCGCACATCCATCTCAACCTCGGTGCGATATGTCAGGTGCGCGATGCGTCTGGCGATACCCATACCTTCGATCGGACCTGCCGGCTTATCGTAATAATCCCCGCCATGAAAATCTGGATCACTCTTGATTGCACGTATCTGTATCGAGCATGTGGCGATCTGATCTCCCGTTGCAACGGCCGATGAGCCAATGGCGCAGATTGCGCCAACGCGTGATGGAGACTGCACCGCCCACTCCAGTGAACGCATTCCACCAAGGGATGGACCGACTGCCAAGCGATATTTTTTTATCTCCAGTGCGTTCGTGAAGGCAACTTCGGCGGCAACCATGTCTCTAATAGTCAGGGATGGAAAGCGTGAACCGTAGCGCTTGCCATCGGGTGCGATTGAGGATGGACCTGTTGAACCCTGACAGCCACCAATAACATTAGGGCAAACGATAAAGTACGTATCGCTATCAAGTGGCAGACCAGGACCCACCATCGATGGCCACCATCCATTGATATCGGCCCATCCAGTCAAGGCATGGTTTACTAAAATCGCATTATCTCTCTGGGCATTTAACCTACCCCAACTCTGATAGGCGATAGTTATATCATCTAAAATCTCTCCGCTCTCAAGTGCTAAATCTGCGATCTTTACAAAAAGGCGATCACCAGGTGCATGGGTTTCAAGCCATGCACCAGTGACTAACGCCTGTGTATCGATCATTTATTTAGCTGCTGCAAAGCCATCCGTAAGATCTGCCTTAATATCCTCGATATCTTCAAGGCCTACCGATAAGCGGATCAAACCAGGTGTGACACCTGTATTTAATAACTCATCTGGTGATAACTGCGAATGTGTCGTGGATGCTGGGTGAATAACAAGTGATCGCACATCTCCAATGTTGGCAACGTGTGAGTGTAGTGTGAGCCCTTCAATAAACTTTTTACCGGCCTCGATTCCACCCTTGATTTCAAAGGAGAATACCGAGCCCGAGCCCTTAGGCACGTACTTAGTGGCCAGTTTGTTGTATGGCGAGTTTGGAAGAGATGAGTAGTAGACCTTTTCTACCTGTGGGTGGTTAGCCAGCCATGTTGCAATGTTCTTTGCGTTCTCTACATGCGCCTTGACGCGAAGTGTCAGAGTCTCAAGACCCTGTGCAAGCAGCCATGCATTAAATGGGCTCACGGCTGCGCCTATATCGCGTAGCAATGTCAAGCGAATCTTGAATATGTATGCCAAGTTCGCACCAAATGCACTGCCAACACCCAGGGCTTGGGCATAGACCAGGCCGTGATACGAAGGGTCTGGTGTGTTAAAGCTGGTGAACTTCTCTGGATAGAGGGCATAGTCAAAGTTACCTGAATCTACAATCGCACCGACAATTACATTGCCATGGCCAGATAAAAACTTAGTCGCCGAGTGCACAACGACATCTGCGCCGAATTCGATGGGCTTAATCAGATATGGTGTTGCAACGGTGTTATCGACAATGAACGGCACATGGTTTTCATGTGCAACTTTGGCCACAGTTGCGATATCTAAAATTTCATTGTTGGGATTTGAAATAGTCTCACCGAAAAACGCCTTTGTATTAGGGCGCACTGCCTTTGCCCACTCCGCTGGGTCATTGGGATTATCAACGAAAGTAACCTCTACACCAAAGGTTGGTAGCGTGTAGTGGAACAAGTTGTAGGTTCCGCCATAGAGATACTTCGATGAGACTATGTGATCACCAGCCGTTGCAACGGCTAGGACTGCAAATGCTGTTGCCGCAGATCCCGATGATAAGAGAAGAGCTGCAACGCCACCTTCAAGAGATGCGATTCGCTTTTCAACAACATCCTGCGTTGGATTCATGATGCGGGTGTAGATATTTCCAAGCTCTGCTAATCCAAATAAATCCGCGGCATGTTTTGTATCGCGGAACTGATATGCAGTTGTCTGATAGAGCGGTAGCGCGCGAGCGCCAGTTGTTGGATCTGCAACCTGCCCGGCGTGAATCTGACGGGTTTCAAAGGCGGCCTCTTCAAATGTAAACGTTGACATTTCTTAACATTCCTCCCAGTTATGGGACCACTCACGTGTATATGCCGAGATTGGCACCATGGATACTTTGTGAGTGATCCACGCTTATCAATGGCATTGTTGCTATCGACCTGGTCTTCACCCGGAGCACCCCACCGTGGTGGAGGGTTGCCGTCTAGCAAGCCGGGGCTATGTACTAGAACTCATGACCTGAGCAGACTATAACATAAGGGCTGCGCTAATGGAAAATACCGGCGGTGACTTGGGGGTGAAGCTCGCTACGCATCGCGGCAAAGGCTGCGCTCGGCCAGCCCGAACCAAAGACGCGGCGCAACAAAATCGTCAGCGAGTATGCGGGTTGATCCAGGCTAGCCCGATCTAGTGCGCGGTAGGCCAGGGCTGTATCGCCCCGTTCATAGGCAAGGGTTGCAAAGAGACAGGCCACAGGTGCCACATATCCAGCCGGGGCGATCTGTAATAAGTAATGCCACATCGAGCAATAGTTCTCAAAGCTATCGACCTTATGTGAGCCCAGCGCAAAATCGCGTACCTGAATATCGCTAAGGTGCCCTAGAACTTTTGCGATATTTTCTGAACTAGAGGATTCGCCGAATCTCTCAAACTCGACGGCTAAATCGATGACGGCAGTTGCACCATCGCGTTGGTATCTATTGATATCGAAAGAGCCCTCTTCTACTGCAAAGCTATTAACCAAGGTGATAAATGCTGCATCGTGTGCCTGCTCTGTCGATGCAATCGATAGAGCCTCTTTTCCAGTTGTCATAACCTTCTCATTTCGTAAAGCGGGTAGGGGCCGATACAACGGTGACGGTTGCCACCGAGGCATTTACAATCTCTCCTGTTATTGCTCGTACTGCGCCGTTATGTGTGAAGCTGCCATTCCATGTTGTTAAGAGAGTTACTACATATGTGCCAGGGGCTGAATATGTGTGCGTAATCTTTTGATTGGGATATGGCGCACCAGTTTCGGTCGTTGCCCAGGTTGATCCATCGCCGTAGGACCAGATAAAGCCTGGACGCAGTGCAACATCAACGCTCTCACCGATGATATTGACGCGGCTTTGAAAAAGCGCCGGCACATCTACCCAGAAAATAACTGGAACGTTGCGAAGTGCTTGAAATTCGGGTTGGAAAGCTATGCCGGCCGTTGGAACTAACTTAGTTAAACGATCGCGCAGATTGACCCGCTCTGTCGCACTCTTTGGCTTGGCGGTGCGGGGTTTATAGCTGCGCTTTATATAGGGCCTAGGTGATGGCTTGGGTGGAAACCACAGGGTAGGAGTTGGTGATGGCTTGGCTTGTGGGGCCTTCTTCGTTGTAGATGTGCCGTTGCCTTTGTGGGCTTGGATAATTATCTGGTTGTCCTCGGTGTAGACATCAACGCATGCCGTATCGCTGCACTCGGCAGAGGCGGCGGGAGGGAGAGTAAAAAGCAGGGTAAAAATAAGGATTATTGGGGCTCTCATACGCCAGAGGATAAGTATGCGCACCGACCTAGCGCCCAACTGGGCATACTAACTGTGGATAGTTGTGACACTCTTGGCTGATGGTGGCGCGAGATGGTGATGGCTGGATTGATTGCGACTGTGGAAATAAACACTGGGGGTTAAACGGCGCCGCTGGAATCTTATTAGTGCGAAATCACCAGATTCTTTTGCAACACCGAGCACCATGGGTGCACAATGGCGATACATGGGGAATACCGGGAGGCGCTCGCGATAGCCATGAGAGCGTTATTCAAGGGGCAATTCGTGAGGCGGTTGAAGAGACTGGAATCGATCCACAGTTTATATTTCCTCTAGAGACTTTTAGCGATGACCACGGCAACTGGCGATATGAGACGGTGATTGCGCGTGCAACGGCGGAATTAATTGCCCACGAAATAAATGATGAGTCCCACCAACTCTGCTGGGTAGATATAGATGATGCGCAGAAATTAAATCTACATCCTAGCTTTGCAAAGACGTGGCCCGAACTAAAGGCCCTCCTTCAATCGCTGGAGTGATTGGCGAACTACATCCTTATCTGAGGTTCTCCATAATGGTGGCATTGAGTTTAAAAGTACGGAGCCATATCGCTTGGTAATGATGCGCGAATCTAAAATCGCTACAACACCTCGATCCTGAACTGATCTAATTAAGCGGCCCGTCCCCTGTGCTAAAAGCAGTGCTGCCCGCGGCAGCGAGACCTGCATAAACCCACTTCCACCTGCGGCATCTGCGGCGGCGGCGCGCGCCGACATCACCGGCTCATCGGGGCGTGGAAATGGAATGCGATCAATAGCCACCAAGATGCAAGATGAACCTGGAACATCTACGCCCTGCCAGAGCGAGAGTGTTCCGAGCAGAATCGAAGTTGGATCCTTGGCAAATTTTTCAACGAGTGGACCAACTGAATCGCCCCGCTTTTGTGTGAATATCTTTATTGGAAGTTCGGCTAAGACTGTGCGCAAGTGCGCATCGGCCGCCTCTACCCCTCGCCAGGATGAAAATAGCGCCAGAGTGCGCCCACCCGCAGCATCGATTAACTCGCCTAGTTCGGTAAGAACTTCGATACTTGGACCATCACGGCCGGGCTCTGGCAGATGTTTTGGCAGATATAAAACACCTTGATTAGCAAAATCAAAGGGAGATCCAACATCTACCATCTTTACATTGCCTGGATCTAACTCGCTATCACTGAAGTCGGTATTTAAATCATCACCGACTAAGAAGCCAAGGCTCTTTGCTAATGCGTTAAATGAATTACCCACAGTCAATGTCGCCGATGTTGCAATGACCGGGGTTTGTTTGAGCATGTTTTCACGCAACACATCAGATACCGACAGCGGCGCTAAATGTAGAGTTGAAAAAGTTGGTTCATACCACAGGACAAAGCCATCACTGAGTTTTAACATTATCGCCGCTGTTGTTGATATCTCATTGACCGCACCTTTTACACGTGCGCGCTCGGCTAAAACATCGGTATCAATAATTTCGTCATCGGCTGAAAGAAACTGTGTAATTGCCTGTGCACTCTCGCGAACCTTTCGAATCGGGGATTCGAGTGATTGTGGGATTTGATCCAGGCGCATCTGCGCACCCAAATCTCCACGAATGGATTGGCCGTAATCGAGCATCGATTCGTGAAACCCATTGGCCGCTTTATGCAGCGCATCTGCGAGCCGGCCCGGCATGAACTTGCGCGCCATAGCCGATGCGCGCAAAACACGGGCCGATGTGAGCTCTTCGCTGACCGCCTGTGTTGCACGATCCATAAACTCGTGTGCCTCGTCCAGTACAACTGCGTCACGATCTGGCAAGATCGGATGCGAATCAACGATTTCAATGGCAAGCAGAGTGTGGTTAGTCACGACAATGTCGGCCGTCTGCGCCTTGCCTTTTGCCTTAGCTGCAAAGCATTGTGGACCATATGCGCATATATCGGCCCCTACACATTCACGGCCCGATACAGAGTTCGCCGCCCAGACTCGCCTATCGACCTCGGGGGCATCATCGCGATCACCCGATACGCCAGGCTTTGCCGCCCATTCATGTAAGCGCTTGGCATCTTTTTCCAGCGAAGAGATACCCAACATCATTTCGCCATCGGGATCTGGCTCTTCGCTATTCATCTTCGCCAGACAGATGTAGTTACCGACCCCCTTATAGATTGCATAGGAGATCTCACGACCTAATACCTTTTCTAACGCTGGAACAATGGCAGGTAGATCCCGCTCAATTAATTGGCGTTGCAGCGCCAACGTGGCCGTTGCAACCAGGGTCTTGCGGCCATGGACAAGTGGTGGAATTAAATAGGCCAGAGATTTGCCCGTTCCCGTGCCGGCCTGGACCATTAAGTGATGGCGATCGGTGAGTGCATTGGCAACGGCCTCGGCCATCTCAATCTGGCCCCCACGCGGTGCACCGCCGATTGCAGTGATTGCAGCATCGAGTGCTTGGCGCACTTTGGTAGACATATCACTCATGGGCCCAACTTTAGTCAGTAAGTCGCTCGTCCCCCCGAAGCATCAAAGGTGAAGCCCGTTGTGAATGAACAGGCTCTCGATGCCATGAAAGCCAGCATCTCTGCCGCCTCTTCGGGCTCACCAACACGCCCCATGGGAATTCGCTCAAGCATGTACTTGAGCGTCGCATCACTCGTATCCGCATTCATTGGTGTCCTTATCACTGCCGGAGCTAGCGCATTAATCACAATTCCTTCGCTAGCAACTTCTTTGCCAATTCCCTTAATAAAACCAATCATGCCTGCCTTGGAAGTGTTGTAGGCGTGCATTCCTGGGTTACCTTCTTTACCGGCGATTGAAGCAACATGTGCGATACGACCATATTTATTCGCTTTCATATGCGGAAGAATCGCTTGGGTTAACCAAATTGCTCCAAATAGATTAATAGTGACAGTTCGCTCGAAGGCGGCCCATTCAATATCCTCGGCCTTTGTATTTGTTGGGCCCACCACTCCTGCAGAATTGATTACCGCATGAATCTGAGCATTCTCTGCAATAACCGAGGCAATGAGAGTTTTAATACTCTCTTGATTACCTAAATCAGTGCTTTTGACTTGCTTTTGATCAAGTAACAACTCTTTTGCTAATGAGTTTAATCCTGAAATATCAACATCTACAATTATAACTTTGCCGCCCCTGGATTGAATCAGTGTTGCAGTGGCCCGACCAATACCACTGGCTGCTCCAACAATTAAAACAGTTTGACCATCAAAACTATTGAGATTACTCGTCATTATTTTCTCCTCAATTGTTTAAATCTGAGTCTCGAAGCCATTTGACTTGACACCAATAGTCAAGCCATGTCGAACTAGCCTAACAATTAATTCTGCCTTTGCCAATTCTAAGTAATTACTGAAGCACGTCCTGATTCAAGGCGAGCAATAGGTACTCGAAATGGAGAGCATGAGACATAGTCAAGACCTAATGAGTTAAAGAAGTGAATACTGCGAGGATCTCCACCATGTTCACCGCAGACACCTAATTTAAAATCACTGCGTAGACCGCGCGCAAGATCAACGGCTGTACGTAGCAGGATTCCAACACCTGCTTCATCCAGAGATTCAAATGGATTAAAGGGTAAGAGCTCTAGATCTATATATCGTGGCAAAAATGTCGATTCAACATCATCGCGGCTAAATGCCCAGGTGAGTTGGGTTAAATCATTTGTGCCAAATGAGAAGAAGTCGGAGTAGACACCGGAGCGATCGGCGGTTATTGCCGCACGTGGAGTTTCAATCATGCTACCGATCGGAATCTCATATCTAATTCCTGAGCCTTTAAATGTCTTTGCAATCTCCTCCTCCAGAGTCTGGCGCAGATACAAAAGCTCGCGCTGAGTTGCAACTAAAGGAATCATGACCTCTGGACGTGGGTCATGGCCCAACTTTCGTACTTCAAGAAATGCATGGACAAGGGCTCGAACCTGCATCTTATAAAGCTCAGGGATAAGAATTCCTAATCGAACTCCACGCAGACCCAGCATTGGATTGGATTCATGTAGGCGGTTAACGGCTGCAAACAGAGCCCTATCGCGCGGTGATACCTCTTCATGAAGGGCTTCGGCGCGGGCCATCTCGGAGCTTAAAACAACTAGTGATGGTAAGAACTCATGCAGCGGTGGATCAAGTAGACGGATTGTCACTGGCAGACCTGACATCGCCATCATAATTCCAACGAAATCTGCGCGCTGTAGCGGCTCCATCTCTGCGATGACAGAGTGTTGAACATCATCATTTTCTGCCAGCACTAAACGCTCAACATAGGATCTTCGAGGACCTAAGAACATATGCTCTGTGCGACATAGGCCCACACCTTCGGCCCCTAAAATCCTTGCACGGATTGCATCCTCTGGAGTATCTGCATTGGTGCGGACCCGCAGTTTTCTCTTTGAATCGGCATACACCAAGATGCGATCAACGGCTTTAACGATAGGAGCCGCCTCATCGGAAGTGGCCGATAAGCGCCCCTCTAAATACGATGTCACTGAGGATGCAACGACTGGAACATCTCCTAAATACACCGCCCCCGTTGTGCCATCGATAGAGATGAGATCGCCTTCATAGACAGTTGTAACCCCGACAGTAAATAAATTCGCTCGCTCATCTACTGAGATTGCATCGGTGCCACAGACTGCAGTCTTACCCATGCCGCGGGCTACAACGGCGGCGTGTGATGTCTTACCGCCACGGCTTGTCAGAATTCCCTGCGATGCGACCATTCCAACTAAGTCATCGGGACTAGTTTCTCGTCGCACTAAAATTACTCTCTTGCCAGATTTTGATAGATCAAAGGCGCGCTTTGAATCAAAGACCGCTTCGCCAACGGCCGCCCCTGGAGATGCAGCGATTCCGCGGGCAATCTCATGTAATGGACCCGATGTATCAAACTGCGGAAACATCAACATCGCTAACTGATCGCCTGAAACTCGGCGAAGGGCCTCATCCATTGAAATCCTGCCCTCATCAACAAACTGCAGTGCGATTCGAAATGCCGCCTCTGCCGTGCGTTTACCCACACGCGTCTGCAAAATCCAGAGCTTTCCCTTTTCTATAGTGAACTCAATGTCACAGAGATCTTCATAGTGAGCCTCTAATAACTCCATCACCGAGTCTAATTCGCCTGCAACGACAGGGCTCAACTGCTCAAACTCATCTAATGAGATAGGTGTTCGAATTCCTGCAACTACATCTTCACCCTGTGCCTTTTGAAGATAGTCGCCGTAACGGCCAAGCTCTCCAGTAGATGGATTTCGGGTGAATGCAACACCTGTGCCTGAGTCATCACTTAAGTTACCAAAGACCATCGATTGAATATTTACAGCCGTTCCTAAGTCAGAGGGAATCCGCTCGCGTCTGCGATACATCTGAGCCCGCTCTGAGTTCCAGGATTTAAAGACTGCTTCAATCGATCTAATTAAATGTTCACGAGGATCTTGTGGAAACTCTCTACCCGTTGCCAGGGTAATAACCTTAATAAAACCATCGCAGAGCTGTTTAAGGCTCTCACCATCTGCGTTCTGTATATTTTCAGCACTTGATGAGGATGTGATGCGCTCTTGCACTTTATGAAACTCATCGGGTGAGATCTCACAAACGATTTTTCCAAACATCTCAATAAATCGGCGATAGGAGTCCCAAGCAAAGCGGGGATTCCCAGATGAGGCGGCCATAGATTCTGTAACCTCAGGCGTCATCCCGACGTTTAATACCGTCTCCATCATCCCTGGCATTGAAAACTTTGCACCTGAGCGAACTGAGACTAAGAGTGGATTGTCAACACCGCCAAATTTTTTACCGCTCTGCATCTCTAAATCTTTAAGCGCCGCATCGATCTGATCATTGAGCCTGGATGGCATCTGGCCAGTGCGCAGATACTCTCTGCATGCATGCGTTGTGATTGTAAATCCTGGAGGAACGGGTAATCCGATGCGCACCATTTCGGCTAAGTTGGCACCTTTCCCACCGAGTAGATCCTTTTGTGACATATCCCCAAAAGTGAAGGGGTGAATCAACTCTTCGTTCATCATTAACCTTTCTTGAATGCGGCGCTGTCGGCAACGCTTATATTATCGCCATACCACTGGGGTATGGGTAAAGATTCGGTACTAGAAGTCGTATAGGATTTCCACCACATTGATGGTGGGGATTATCTATGGCAGCCAACTTCAAACGAGGATTTCCGAAGTGGGGAGATTTATCTCCCCTGCTCAAATTCACTCTCCCCTCGTTGCCAAATCGTAAAAAGCGCTTAGCAAAGGCTCTAACCATTTGGGACCTTCGCGCAATTGCAAAAAAGCGCACACCCAAGGGGCCCTTTGACTATACCGATGGCGCCTCTGAATCCGAAGTAACCCTAGAACGTGCTCGCCGTGCATACTTAGATTTAGAGTTTCGCCCCAATATTTTGCGCGATGTTAAAGAGGTCTCACTTGAGTGCCAAGTTCTTGGCGAGAAATTTGCAATGCCAGTTGGAATGGCACCTACCGGTTTTACCCGCATGATGCACTCTGAAGGGGAAAACGCAGTAGCTAGAGCGGCACAAAACTTTGGTATCCCCTTCTCGCTCTCAACTCTTGGCACGACCAGTATTGAAGATGTAGTAAAAGCGGCACCAAAAGGCATTAACTGGTTTCAGCTTTATATGTGGAAGGATCGCGATGCCAGCATGCAGCTAGTAGAACGTGCTAAAGCCTCTGGGGTTAAGAATCTAATTCTCACTGTTGACGTTCCAGTTGCAGGTGCACGCCTTCGCGATAGTCGCAATGGCCTGACCGTACCTCCTTCTTTAAATGCAAAAACTCTTATTGATGCACTGCCTAAACCAGAGTGGTGGTTTAACTTTTTAACGACGCCAGCAATCTCTTTCGTATCGATGAAAAACTGGAAGGGAACCGTTGCCGAACTCTTAGATTTCATGTTTGATCCAACAATGACCTTTGAAGATTTGAAGTGGATACGTGGTCAGTGGGATGGCCAGCTGACAATAAAAGGTATCCAAACAGTGGAGGATGCTAAAAAGTCAGCACGATATGGGGCTGATGCAATAATTTTATCTAACCATGGTGGTCGTCAATTAGACCGTGCACCTACTCCACTACACCTGCTCATTGATGTAAAAAAGGAGTTAAAAGCAGATTTAGAGATACATATCGATACCGGAATCATGCATGGAGCCGATATTTTGGCGGCGATTGCCCTGGGTGCTGACTTTACCTACATCGGCCGGGCTTATCTCTACGGCCTTATGGCAGGTGGGCAGGAGGGCGTTGAACGGACGTTAACGATTTTGCGCTCTGAAATGCTGCGCGGAATGAAACTTCTAGGAGTTAACTCGATAGAAGAGCTCGAACCAAAACATGTTCGCGTACTGCCAACTTATGCCGGTCTTGGCACTTTACCTGGCGTCAAATAAATGAAGATTGCCCGAATTGGTGCCGCTGGATCTGAACGACCAGTTGTTATTGAAGATGATGAAGCCATCTTTGTTGATACTCTCATAAAGGATTGGTCACGCCAAGAGTTAGAAAATGGTGCATTCGAAAAGGTAAAGAGTGCAGATATTTCTACCCTGCCCCGCGCATCACTAACTGGTAAGCGTTATGGTTCACCAATTTATCGACCAACAAAAGTTATCTGTGTTGGTCTTAACTATCTTAGACACATCACAGAAACAGGCGCAGAGACTCCCAAAGAGCCAGTTATCTTCATGAAGGCTCCAGATACAGTGATAGGGCCTCATGATGACATAGTTATTCCACCAAATAGCACTGCAACCGATTATGAGGTTGAACTCGCTATAATTATTGGAAAACGCGCGCTTTATTTAAATTCTCCAAAGGATTCCGTGGCGCACATCTTGGGGTACACAATTTCGCAAGATGTCTCTGAGCGCCACTGGCAGATTGAACGCTCTGGTCAATGGGTTAAGGGGAAATCTTTTCCAACATTTAATCCGATGGGTCCAGTAGTTGTTTCGGCCGACTCTATAAATCCCCATAATCTGCGGCTCTGGTGCGAAGTAGATGGCGTCATGAAACAGGATTCCAATACCAATGACCTGTTATTCGGCTTAGACCACATTGTCTGGTACATCAGTCAATTTATGGAGCTCTTCCCAGGTGATGTGATCAACACTGGCACTCCATTTGGCGTGGGCCTTGGTTTCAAGCCACCAGTTTATTTACATGCCGGACAAAATGTTCGCACAGGTATTGAGGGAATTGGCGAAATAAAATCACATATAGTTAATTTTAGTCGACAGGAATCCGATTAGATATCTCTATAACAGCGGCCCAATCACAATATTTGCAAGTGGCTGACCAGTAGCGAATCTGACAAGCTGATTCTCTATTAATTTCCGTACGCGAGGATTGAAAGCGCTGGAATCTCCCCCAACATGTGGCGTGATAATCACGTTGGGCGCACTCCATAATGGATGCCCCGGCGGCAAGGGTTCCGGATCTGTAACATCTAAACCTGCGCTGATATGCCTACCGTGTAACGCATCAACTAAGGCGTTGGTATCAACAATGGCTCCCCGCGCAACATTAACTAAAGTGCTGCCCTCTTTCATTGAGCCAATTCTCGAGCGATTCATTAAATGGTAAGACTCGTTTGTCAAGGGAAGAATTAGAATCACAACATCTAAAGTTGGTAGAATTTCATCAAACTCGGACATAGTTCTGCTTAAATTCTTTCCAGTCCGACTAAAGCCGATGACCTCAACGTTGAATGTTTCTAACTGTCTTGCAATCAATGAGCCAATATTTCCCATGCCTACTATGCCAACACGTGAATCTGCTAAGGCGTTGTGTCGTTCATGGGTCCAAACCCCCCTGATTTGACTCGCCATAAAGTTTGCAATTCCCCGTCGTGCACTTATTGCCAATCCAATAGCTAATTCTGCCGTTGATGCATCATGAACGCCTTGAGCATTACATAAAGTAACGCCCTTTGGAAGAATTGTGAGCACGTCATCTACGCCGGCATTTGGACTTTGAATCACTTGGAGTGATGTCATTTTCGAAATTGGCTCCAACGCTTGCACACCTTCCATATAAGGTGGAACATAAAACGTGATTAATGAGAGAATTCCAGGCTCAGGAAATTTCCCATGTATCGGTAGCACTTCTAATGATTTGGGAATTTCAAGATCTGAGAATTCGCTCCAAATCAATTTAGTAGCCAACCTCTTTGGTCATTCATGATAAAAAATCCTATACGAGATGTGCAAGTTGCACACCGGCTTCTACAAGGTATTTATCGCACTCTTTGATGGCCATCTCCATGCTTCCAGCAAGTTGTATCAGTGAGACCCCTCCTAAAGATGTAGATGGAAATTCTCCCTCAATAGATCCGGTACATAAAGCGAAAGGAACTCCTGCGGCCTGTGCCAGTTCGATTATGTAACTTACTACTTTGCCCTTGTAGCTCTGGGAATCCAAACGACCTTCACCTGTAATAACTAAATCAGCGCCAAAGATTGCATCCTTTAGGGCGCATAGTTCTGCAATCCTCTTAGCACCATTTTCAATCTTGGCACCCCATAGTGCTCGTAGCCCAAAAGCCGTGCCTCCTGCTGCGCCACTACCCGGGCTATCAATAAATCCAGTAAAAGAAGAGAAATGAACTAGAGCATTTTCAAGGAGAATGACTTGCTCCTTTGTCGCTCCTTTTTGTGGCGAGAAGATAGATGCTGCACCGTTCTGACCAATAAGTGGTGATTGCACATCGACAAGTAGGAATACTCCGCCGATAGGTGGGGCGATGAGATGAGAGGTAGAAATACTCGCAATCTTTGCAAGTTGTTCCCCACCCAAACCGATAGAAACTCCGCTCGAATCCAAAAACTCGCAGCCCAAGGCCATTAATGCGCCAACTCCGGCATCTGTACTAGCCGAGCCACCCAGTGCGCAGTAAATACGTTCGACTCGTGAATCTTGTGCAGCCATTAACAATAACTGACCGAATGCAAAGGTATGGGCGCCCATTGGATCCAACGCCGGCAAAATCGTTAATCCCGAAATCTGCGCAAGCTCAACTACAGCAGTTGATCCATCTAGCAAAAGCCAATAGGCATTAGGTGAAACTTCCGGACAATAAATCCGTTGAGAAAGTGGTGGTGCGTATTCAATAGCAAGCAGGGTTCCTTCACCGCCATCGGCAAAGGGGAATAGAATCAAATCATCATCTGGGCGAACTGATCTCCAACCCTTTGCAATCGCCTCTGCTACCTCAATACTCGTTGCACTCCCCTTAAAAGAGTCGGGGGCAATGAGTATCCGACTCATTAAAGCACCAATAAATCCATGAACTCATTGACGGAGAGCGTGATTAACCCCTCATAATCTAGGCAGCTCTTGCCGATTTTTGCAGCCGTTGGTTCATCAAATACGCGGGCTAAGTTGGTTGTGAACTTTTCAAGTAACAAAGGAGTGCCCTCAATCCGGCGACGGGCATGGCCGATGGGATACTCCACCACGACTTCGCCCAGGGTAGAGCCATCGCTGAACTCGATTCTCAGAGCATTTGCGATAGAGCGCTTGGAGGGATCGTGATAATCGGCCGTAAAAGTTGGATCTTCAACGCAGATAATTTTTTCGCGCAAAGCATCGATACGTGAATCTGATGCGATGTTATCTTCATAATCACGGGCAGTTAAACGCCCAAAGATAAGTGGGACTGCAACCATATATTGAATGCAGTGATCACGATCGGCTGGATTATTGAGTGGGCCCTTCTTATCGATGATTCGAATACAGGCCTCCTGAGTACGGATAGTAACTCTCTTAATATCATCGGCGGTTTTACCGGCAGCTTTCATGGCGATATGTAGCTCCATCGCCGCTTCTACTGCGCTCTGGGAGTGGAACTCGGCTGGGAATGAGATCTTAAAGAGGATATTTTCCATCACATAAGAGCCGTAAGAACGCTGGAATGTAAAGGCCTTACCTTTAAACGAGACGTCGTAGAAGCCCCATGTTTTGGCTGTTAGCGCTGATGGGTAACCCATCTCGCCAGTTTTAGCCATTAACGCAAGGCGCACTGCTCGCGATGTTGCATCCCCAGCTGCCCAGGATTTACGAGAGCCGGCATTAGGAAAATGGCGATATGTCCGTAGTGACTGTCCATCTACCCAGGCAAGTGAAACTGCGGCAAGCATCTGATCTCGAGTTAATCCCATCATCTGAGCAACAACTGCCGTAGATGCCACTTTGACTAAAATAACGTGGTCCAGACCGACCTTATTAAATGAGTTCTCAAGTGCGATACAGCCTTGAATCTCATGGGCTTTAATCATCGCCGTTAGAACATCTTTAATCGTAAAGCTTTTATCGCCTGTGCGAGATAGCCAGTCAGCTGTAGCCAGAATTGCACCTAAGTTATCGGATGGATGTCCCCACTCGGCGGCCAACCACGTATCGTTGAAATCTAACCAGCGGATCATCGTGCCGATGTTGAAGGCGCCCTGTACTGGATCTAGAACATAGGAAGTGCCTGGGACTTTGACTCCATTGGCAACGCTTAGACCGGGTACGACTGGACCTAATAACTTTGTACAGGCCTCGTACTCCAAAGCCTCCAAGCCACAGCCCAACGTATCTAGCAGACAGAGCCAGGCAGTCGTATAGGCAACTGGAGATTTAATCTCATGGTTTTCTACATAATCGACGATATCGACGAGAACCTGATCGTATGGTTGATTGGATTGGGTGATTGTATTCGACATCACACCTATCGCTTCTCTATCGGTAGAAACTCTAAATTTTCAGGACCGGTGTAGTTAGCACTCGGACGGATAATCTTGTTATCGATGCGTTGTTCAATAACGTGTGCTGCCCAACCAGTGGTTCGGGCGATTACAAATATAGGTGTGAAAAACGCCGTTGGAATCTTCATCTGGTTATAGGAAACGGCCGAGAACCAATCTAGATTTGGGAACATGTTCTTTGCATCCCACATCACCGATTCGATGCGTTCAGCGATTGCATAGAGCTGGGTACTGGCATTGCTATCTGAGAGCTCTAGCGCAATTTTTTTAATAATCGCATTGCGTGGATCAGAGACGGTATAGACCGGGTGGCCGAAACCAATGACGACTTCCTTAAGCGCTACCCGAGCACGGATATCGGCCTCGGCTTGATCCGGAGTTAAATATCGCTCTTGGATTTCAAGGGCAACCTCATTGGCGCCACCATGCTTGGCTCCACGCAGCGCACCGATTGCACCGGTGATTGCCGAGTAGATATCAGAGCCCGTCCCTGCGATAACTCGTGCGGTAAAGGTAGAGGCGTTGAACTCGTGTTCGGCATACAAGATAAGGGATGCATGCATGGATTTAACCCAGAGTTCACTTTGCGGTGATCCATGTAAAAGATGCAAGAAATGTCCACCAATTGAATCATCATCGGTTTCAACGCTGATGCGCTTGCCAGAGTGAGCAAAGTGATACCAGTACAAAAGCATTGAGTTCAGGCAGGCGATTAACTTATCTGCAATCTCTTTCGCGCCCTCTTCAGAGTGTGCCCCACCCTCTGGTGCTACACAGCCAAGGGCCGATACCCCTGTGCGCATAACATCCATAGGGTGTGCGCTAGCTGGAATCTGCTCAAGAATTACTTTGACTTGATCGGGCAGGCCACGAAGGCCTTTGAGTTTAGCTTTATAGGCATTTAACTGGCTTTGTGTAGGAAGAGTTCCGTGAATTAATAAGTGGGCAACTTCTTCAAACTCGCAGTGGGCAGCTAAATCAGCGATCTCATAGCCTCGATAGTGCAGATCATTTCCAGATTTTCCAACGCTACATAAAGCGGTATTGCCTGCGGCTACTCCAGAAAGGGCCACGGATTTCTTAGGTTTAAACTCGGCCATTTACTCTTTACCTAATACCTCATCGAGAGCCTTTTCATAGGCGTAATAATTAATCCGCTCATATAACTCTTCGCGGCTCTGCATCGTATTGATTAGATTCTTCTGCGTGCCCTCTGCGCGGATTGTTTCATAGACGTTCTCTGCCGCTTTATTCATCGCTCTAAATGCCGACAATGGATACAAAATCATCGATACGCCATGAGCGCCAAGCTCATCACGGGTAAAGAGTGGAGTCAGACCAAACTCGGTGATATTGGCTAGAATCGGCTTAGATAGCGCGCTGCTAAATCTCTTATAATCACTCAACGTTCTAATCGCTTCGGGAAAGAGTAAATCGGCACCTGCGGCGATATATGCCTGTGCGCGCTCTATCGCCGCGTCGATTCCTTCACTAGCGATCGCATCGGTGCGGGCCATAATTGAAAAACTATCGTCGCTGCGAGCATCGACTGCAGCTTTTATGCGATCCACCATTTCGGCAGTGGAGACAAGCTCTTTGTTGGGGCGGTGCCCACAACGCTTTGCACCGACTTGATCCTCAATATGCATGGCAGCGGCCCCTGCCTTAATTAAATCTTTGACTGTTCGCGCGATATTAAAGGCAGAAGTTCCAAAGCCTGTATCGGCATCTACCAAGAGCGGTGTATCGCAGATGTTAGTAATACGTCGAACATCGGTGAGAACATCCTCTAAAGTTGTAATACCTAGATCTGGAACTCCCATGGAGCCTGCTGCGACTCCGCCGCCTGATAAGTAAATAGCTCGGTATCCAGCGCGCTTTGCAAGCAGGGCGTGATTGGCGTTGATTGTCCCAATAATTTGAAGTGGGGACTCTTCAACTATCGCCTTTTTAAGGGCAGCACCTGGGCTAATTGAGCTCACCTGGTGAGTCTATCTTGGCGCTCTTCAAACGCAAAAGTTCTATCACAGCGATAGCGCTGTCATATCCCTTGTCCTCTTTACTTCCAGCAATGCCTGAGCGGGCGATGGCTTGATCTAGATCGTTACACATTAATACGCCGAAACCAATTGGTTTCCCATATTTGAGAGAAACATCAATAACCCCTTGAGTCACGCCTTGGCAGACATAATCAAAGTGAAGTGTTTCACCTTTGAGGACTAGGCCAACAGCAACTACTGCATCAAAGCCTCTCTCAAATGCGTATTGGGCTGCAAGTGGAATCTCAAAGGAGCCAGGGACAAACGCAACTTTGAGAGTTCCCACCTGTGCCTCTTTCAGTGCTCGCTGTGCACCAGCGATTAAGTCATTACAAATATCTAGATGCCATGATGACGAGATGATCATAACCTTTGCGTCAGGCAGTTTTTTTACCTCTATCTGTGGAACTTGGTCTGCCATTTATTTGCCTCCTCGTGTGTGACCAAGTTTTTCTTCCTTGGTGGCTAGATACTTTTCATTAAATTTATTGCTAACAATTACTAGCGGTCTTTGTGTGACAGTGATGCCCGAATTCTTAAGAGCTGCAACCTTGTTCGGGTTATTGGTAAGTAACTGCACATGAGAAATCTGTAGTGCTTGCACTATCGCAATTGCATCAGACCAGTCACGTGCATCGATTTCGTGGCCCAGATGCAGGTTGGCATCGATTGTATCCATACCCTGATCTTGTAGTTGATACGCCTTAATCTTTTCTGTAAGCCCAATACCACGACCCTCGTGATCACCTAGATAGATGATAAAGCCATGTCCATATTCATGAATCAGATTAATCGACTGTTCTAACTGTTCACCGCAATCACAACGCTGTGAGTGAAGAACGTCGCCTGTAAAGCACTCGCTATGAATACGCACCATTGGCTGATTTCCCCCATCACCATATGCGATAACTGCATGTTCGAGCTGTCGTAGCCCTGGAAATGTTGCGATTTTCCAGTTACCAGTTCGCAAAGGCAGCTCAGCCCAGGCAAACTCAAACTGTGATTGGATTTTTGGAAATACTGGCGCATGCTCTTTAATTTGATTGACTGAAATCATGTGCAATCCATGCTCTGCTGCAAATTGCATAAGGGCGGAACCACGTGCCATGGAGCCATCATCACTGACGATTTCAGATAGTAAGCATAAAGGTTGTGCCCCAACGATCTGCGACAGTGCAACACCAGCTTCTGTATGTCCAGCGCGCGCTGCTAATCCCCCATTATCTGCAATCAAAGGAAAGATATGGCCGGGGCGAATGAAATCTGAGGCAACGGCCAACGTATCTGCCAGTGCACGCACAGTATTGGAGCGCTCTTGTGCGCTAACACCCGTTGTAATCCCTGGCTTGTAATCAACGCTGACAGTAAATGCTGTCTTCTTTGCATCCTGGTTCTCTTCAACCATCAGCGGAAGGTGCAATGTGCGGGCACGATCCTGCGTCATGCCAACACATAAAATTCCAGTTGTATGGCGCACCATAAAGGCAACTTTCTCTGGCGTTGCTTTTTCAGCTAAAAGCATTAAGTCACCTTCGTTTTCACGATCAGGATCATCTGTAACAATGATAAAGTCGCCATTTTTATAGGCGGCAAGGGTTTCTTGAAAATTACTCATCACTTGTCTCCCTTGTCCAATAAACGTTCGACGTACTTGGCAAGGACATCTACCTCGACATTGATTAAATCACCGGGCAGCAATGTTGAGAGATTAGTGTTCTCAAGAGTTTCAGGGATCAACCACACAGTAAGAACATTGTTTGCATCGTTTATTTCACCAACGGTTAATGAGATACCATCTAGACAAATCGAACCCTGGTTAACGATGTATTTACTTAAATGCTTAGGCACGGAGATATCAAACTTCGCCCACTTATCCCCCGGTGTTAGACCTACAACAGTTGCTACGCCATCCACATGTCCCTGCACCATGTGACCACCCATACGGGCATTTAACTGGGCAGCAAGTTCAAGGTTAACCGGGCTGCCAACCATGATTTGAGACAAAGATGTTAGTGCGAGCGTTTGAACCATAACATCGGCGGTGAAGGTTCTGCCAGATATAGAGGTAGCGGTTAAACAGACACCGTTTACTGCAACAGAATCACCAACTGCAATCTCTGAACTTAGTCCAGGTGCGTTAATAGTAAAAATGGCCGATGTCTCGTTTTTTTCAATAGCGGTAATCGAACCTAGTTCAGTAATCAATCCAGTAAACATCACTCACTGTTTCTTATGCGATAGACCGATTTAACATCGCCATCTAGAACTTCGGTACTAATGTGATCTAAACGCATTTGATTGCTAATCGTTGAGGGGTTATCAAAGGTGAAAAACCCCTTGCCTGAGCCCAGCAACGATGGTGCTTGATAGATCACAAGCTCATCCATTAAACAGTGATCTAGCATGGCACTGGCCAATGTTGGCCCAGCTTCAACAAAGACATGATTGATACCTAGTTCATTAAGCTTTTCAACCAATTGATCTAGATCCTTTGATTTCACAATAACTGTTTGTGCCACAGAATCGAAGATCTTTGAATCTTTTGGTAGCTCTTGTTCCCCACAAATTACGCGGATTGGGTTGCCCGCATAGCCATCAAAATCTCCACGGGGAGTTAAATGCGGATCATCTGTAATAACAGTATTGGTGCTCACCAAAATCGCATCTGCACGGCGACGCAATACCTGCACATCAGCCCGGGATTTTTCATTAGTAATCCATTTGGATGTGCCATCAGTTGCCGCGACCTTTGCATCCAAAGTTGTCGCAACCTTCCAGGTGAAAAATGGTCGCCCCTTTTTAATCTTCATCAGCCAGGCACGGTTTGAATTGGCAGCCTCATTTTCAAGGACTCCTGCAACAACACTGACTCCAGCTGCCCGCAAAGTACCGGCGCCACCAGCGGCTTTTGCATTGGGGTCTGCAACGGCGAACACAACAGTTGTAATACCTGCATCAATAATCACTTGGCTGCAAGGACCTGTGGTGCCATTGTGATTACATGGCTCTAGGCTCACAACTATTGTTGCACCACGTGCTTTCTCTCCTGCAGCTTTCACTGCAACTACTTCAGCGTGATCGCTATTTTTGCTGCGATCATGAAAGCCTTCGCCGACTACTGCCCCCGTCGAATCAATAATGACAGCGCCAACAATTGGGTTGGGCGCTGTTTTCCCCAAGCCTTTTTCGGCAAGGGCAATGGCACGTTGCATTGCAACTGTGTAATCCATCTCTTGCCCCTAACTCTTATATCGAGTGACATATAGAGTCGCCGGGGTGCGTGCAGGAATGCACAAAGAAGGGAGACAAAAACCTACCCTTTGTTGGTTTCCTCTCATCCGGACTTTAACCGTCGGTCTCAGAGTTTCACTGAGTCAACCGATACCTGGCTGGCATCGGGTCGCGGACTATAACCGCCGGTTCGAAATTACATCGACCCCGGAAACAACAGCCTTATTCTAGCCCTTACTCGGCCATCTTTGATACACATAAAAAAGCCCTACCGGTTCAATGGCGGGGCTTTTTAATGGGGTTGGATAAAGGGATTTACATATGGTTTAGCTGCAGCCAGATGTATTGCCGCAGCCTTCGCATACATAGCAAGCACCTGCTATGCGCATCTTGACCCCACATGTCATACACAGTGGTGCATCGGCCTTTACGCCAGAGAACGCCTCCATGAGTTCGGTTGAAGAGCCATACTCTTGCTTGTTATCGACAACGGTTAACTTAGGTGGAGAGAACACCGGAAGAGTTATCTCAAGGTTCTCGTAATCCTCAACGACATCTTCTGTGTATGCACCGGTCTCTAATGCGCGAGCGCGCTCAGTTGATGTGTAGAGCCCTAAGGCGCTTCGCGATTCAAATGGTAGATAGTCAAGTGCTAAGCGACGGAAGATATAATCCATCATCGACTGCGCCATGCGAATATCGGCATCATCGGTCATACCCGCTGGCTCAAAGCGAAGGTTCGTAAACTTTTCTACGAAGGTCTCTAGCGGTACTCCATACTGCAATCCGATCGAGACGGCGATAGAGAATGCATCCATAACACCGGCCAGCGTTGAACCCTGCTTGCCAAGTTTTAAGAAGACTTCACCGAGTGCTCCATCGGCATATGCACCCGATGTCATATATCCCTCGGCTCCACCAACGGAGAAGGATGTAGTCGTTGATGGACGTGACTTTGGAAGTCGCTTGCGAAGTGGAGTTGGCGGATGGATCCTCTCTTGCTCAACATCTTTTACCTTGGCCTTGCCATCTGATAACGGCTGACCAACTTTGCAGTTATCGCGATAAACGGCTAGCGCCTTAACGCCCATCTTCCATGCCTGGAAATAGACATCTTCGACCTCTTCAACGGTTGCATCCTCTGGAAGGTTGACCGTCTTTGAGATAGCCCCCGATAGGAATGGTTGGCAGGCGGCCATCATGCGCACATGGCCCATCGCTGCAATAGAACGCGTTCCGAGTGCGCAGTCAAAGACGTCATAGTGCTCACGCTTTAACCCTGGGGCATCGATGACATGGCCATGCGAAGCGATGAACTCAACGATCGCCTCGATTGTCTCCCCTGCATATCCCAACTTGCGAAGTGCAGCTGGCACGGTCTGGTTGACGATCTGCATAGATCCGCCACCGACGAGCTTCTTAAACTTAATGAGTGAAAAATCAGGTTCGATTCCAGTTGTATCGCAATCCATCATCAGACCGATCGTTCCCGTTGGGGCTAGAACTGAGATCTGGGCGTTGCGCCAGCCGTTCTTATCCCCCGTTGCAAGGCAGCTATCCCAGGCCTTATTAGCCTCGGCCCATACATCGCGATCTAGAGTCGTCTCACTCTTTGCCGAACTCGATGCTGAGGCATGCTTGCGCATCACGCGGGCGTGAGGTTTGGCGTTTTGTGCAAAGCCTGCATAGGGACCAACGATGCCGGCCAACTCAGCTGAGCGCTTATAGGTAACACCGGTCATCAAGGATGTAATTGCACCAGCTAATGCACGTCCGCCTTCGGAGTCATAGGCCAGACCCGATGCCATTAGAAGTGCGCCAAGGTTTGCATATCCAATACCTAGTTGGCGGTAAGCCTTTGTCGTATCGCCGATCGCCTCAGTTGGGAAATCTGCAAAACAGATTGAGATATCCATCGAAGTAATAATGAGTTCGCATGCCTTTACAAATGTCTTGGCATCAAATGAGCCATCACTCTTTAAAAACTTCATTAAGTTAAGAGATGCCAAGTTACATGAAGAGTTATCCAGTGACATGTACTCCGAACATGGATTAGATGCGTTGATGCGACCTGTCTCTGGGTTGGTGTGCCAATCATTGATTGTGTCGTCATATTGAATTCCAGGATCGGCACATGCCCAAGCGGCCTGTGCCATCTTTGTAAATAATTTACGTGCATCAACTGTCTCGATAACTTCGCCGGTTGCACGAGCAGTTAAACCAAACTGCTCGCCCTTTTCAACGGCGCGCATAAACTCATCCGATACACGCACTGAGTTGTTTGCGTTCTGATATTGAACAGAGATGATGTCCTTGCCACCTAGATCCATATCAAAGCCGGCATCACGTAATGCACGGATCTTGTTCTCTTCATTGACCTTAGTCTCAATAAACTCTTCGATATCAGGGTGAGTAACATCGAGAACAACCATCTTGGCCGCACGGCGTGTAGCACCACCTGATTTAATCGTTCCAGCAGAGGCATCGGCGCCACGCATAAATGAGACTGGCCCAGATGCGGTTCCGCCTGATTTGAGTAGCTCTTTTGAGGATCTAATGCGGGATAAGTTAAGTCCAGCCCCTGAGCCACCTTTAAAGATCATTCCCTCTTCACGATACCAGTTCAGAATGCTCTCCATGGTGTCATCAACGGAGAGGATAAAGCAGGCACTTACCTGTTGAGGCGATGCCGTACCAACGTTAAACCAGACCGGTGAGTTGTAGGCAAAGACCTGGTGCAAGAGCATATGTGTGAGTTCGTGTTCAAAGATCTGCGCATCGGCATCGGTTGCAAAGTAGCTGTGATCTTTACCGGACTTGGTAAATGTCATTACCACGCGATCGATGACCTGCTTGAGTGACCACTCACGGTTTTCATATCCAACGGCGCCACGGAAATACTTTGTTGTAACGATCATTGATGCATTGACCGACCAGAAATCTGGGAACTCAACTCCATGCTGTTCAAATACGGTCTCTCCCGTTTTCCAGTTGCTCTGCACAACATCGCGGCGCTCCCATTTAACTTCGTCATATGGGTGAATACCGGCGTTGGTGAAAATGCGTTCGATCGTTAAGCCCTTGCCTTTAACTGTGTTGTGGGCAGCGATCTTGGCTGGTCGGTTGATAACCGTCTCTGACATGTGTGGTTCCCCGTGTTTCTTTAGTAGTTCGTTAATTACTCGTTCGATGGAGCATTACTGGTAGAGATTTTTTCTTTACTTACATCTGCACGGGGCTTGTCTGCAGCTTTATTACTCGAAGGCATAGCTCTCAAAAGTGCTATCTCGCCCTCGAAATCTTCAAGGGATGTAAAGTTACGGTACACAGATGCATAACGTAAGTAAGCGACCTCATCGAGTTCGCGAAGCGGAGCCAAGATTGCCATACCTACCTCTTGGGCCTCAATCTCAGATTGGCCAGTGGCACGTAAGTTCTCTTCAACCCTCTGGGCTAGTAAAGCCAGATCATCTTCATTAATCGGGCGGCCCTGAAAGGCTTTGCGCACACCGACCAATACTTTTTCACGGCTAAATGGCTCGGTAGCGCCGCTGCGCTTAATGATGCTCAGGAGTGCGACCTCTTGCGTTGAAAAACGCTGACCGCAGGATGGACATTCGCGCCGACGGCGGATTTGGGTGCCATCTTCGGCCGGACGAGAGTCCACGACTCGGGAGTCATCATGTCTGCAAAAAGGACAGATCATCTCGGCGTGTCACCCTTCATCCTGCTTGCTTTTTCCCTTTTTCGGTGTATAGAGGGGATTTCCTAAACTACCGTAAAAACACTACTTATGGAAGTTTTATCTGTTCCGACCCCTATATCTAGTAGGAACTATAAAGCACTACAGGAGAGTTTGCCCATTGAGTGAGCAAAGACCAGGTGAGCGGCGTGTCGGGGCTAGGGTTCAGAGACTAGCTATTGAAGCGGAACGCGAAGACGAGCACCTGCGCCAATGTCATAGCCCTTGAGGTTGTTGGCCTGGCGAATCAATTCGACCATGGTCGGGATATCGCCATCGCTATAGGCAGCGGCCACCGCCCAGAGCGTGGCTCCCCCAGGAACAACTACCTCGATATATGTAGCGCCAGCACCAGCTGGTTGATCACCGGCTCCAGATGTGGCGGCAAGGCCAGCGAGTAAGAGCACCGATAGGGATGCAATAACGGTGCTACGGGTCATTATCCTTTGCGCCGAACTCGTACTTCTCATGCTCTCTCTCCTTGGGGAGGGTATTCGAACAACTGTTCGAATACCTCAATTAAACACCATCCCACCGACAAAATGCAAGATATTTTCGAACAGATGTTTGAATTCTTCCAATATATATGTCACTATCTACTTATGAACAGAGATACCCATTCACGCCTTACTCCCCGACAATCCGAGATCCTTAACACCATCCAGGCGGCGATCGATGAGCATGGCTACGCCCCCTCTATGCGCGAGATCGGGGCGGCCGTTGGCCTAACCTCAACGGCATCGGTGAAGTATCAGCTAGAGATCCTTGAGGCCAAGGGCTTTATCCGCCGCGATGAGAGCAAGGGGCGGGCCCTTGAGCTCACTCCCGAGGAAAATGACGCACCGGTCGATAAGACCAGGCTTATCCCACTGCTTGGTCGCATCGCAGCCGGTGGGCCGATCACGGCCGAACAAGAGATCCAAGAGTCTTTTCCACTTCCACAATCGATCGTCGGTAGCGGAGATTTATTTATGCTCAAAGTCGTCGGTGAATCGATGATCGATGCAGCGATCTGCGACGGTGACTTTGTCGTTATCCGCGCCCAAAAAGATTGCAACAACGGCGAAATAGTTGCCGCGATGATCGATGGCGAAGCGACGGTAAAGACTTTCTCTCGCAAGGCGGGCCATATCTGGCTGCTTCCAGCTAATGATAATTTTACACCAATCGATGGCGACCAGTGTGAGATCTTAGGAAAGGTGACAGCCGTCCTGCGCTCGGTGGGTTAAAGAAGTTGAAAAAACAAAACTGACTCGGAATCTTGGCTATCCGAGTCAGTTTTGCTAGTTCTCTCGCCCTTTCGATTAACAGGGGTGCGGTAGCGATTATCCGAACCAAATCAATAACGTTCTAGCTTTCCCTGGCTTATTCCGCGGACTTCTTGATGCAGGCGTTTCAAAGATGTCCGATGAAACGCTTGCAGCTACAGCAGTTGCTATCGCACGTTGCGTATCTAGCGATCAACTCAATGAAAGCTATATTATTCCGAGCATATTTGATCCTGCAGTTACACCTGCTGTATCGAACGCGATTTTCGAGATAGCAAAGAAGAAATAAAAAGAAGTAAAGAAACTACTAAAGGAGCTTAGGATGACTTCACAAATCAGGGTTAAGCCATCGCAAGTTGATGGACACGAAGCAATTCTTACAAAAGAGGCAATTGATTTTGTAGCACACCTTAATCAGAAATTTCATGCACGACGTGATGAATTCCTAAAAGCTCGTAAAGTGCGCCGCGACAAAGTTGGCGCTGGTGGAACTTTAGATTTCTTACCTGAAACAAAATCTGTTCGCGAAGGCGATTGGAAAGTTGCACCAGCACCTGCAGCGCTAAACGATCGTCGCGTTGAGATGACAGGACCTGCAACACCAAAGATGGCAATTAATGCAATGAACTCTGGTGCAAAGGTGTGGCTTGCAGACCTTGAAGATTCAAGTACTCCTCATTGGCACAATGTGATTGAAAGCCAAGTTGTATTGCGCGGAGTTATTCGCCGCGATTATAAATATACAGATCCCAATACAAATAAGGAGTACAAACTCAATAGTGGAAAACTTTCGACAATTGTGATGCGTCCTCGAGGATGGCACTTTGACGAACGTAATATGAGAATTGATGGCAAACCAGTTGTTGCTGCAATTTTTGACTTTGCAATGTATTTCTTCCATAACGCAAAAGCACTCATTGAACTTGGCGAAGGCCCTTACTTTTATTTACCAAAGATGGAGAGCCATCTAGAGGCACGCCTCTGGAATGAGATATTTATGGAGGCACAACGCCTCTTAGGTATACCCCACGGCACAATCCGTGCAACCGTACTTATAGAGACAATTCCCGCCGCGTTTGAAATGGATGAGATTCTCTACGAACTCAAAGATCATATGAGTGGATTAAACGCAGGGCGTTGGGACTATCTCTTCTCGATGATTAAAGTATTCAGAGATCGGGGAGTCGATTTCCTTATTCCTGATCGTGGTCAAGTTGCAATGACAGCGCCCATGATGCGTGCATATACCGATTTACTAGTACAGACATGCCATAAGCGTGGCGCTTTTGCGATTGGCGGAATGGCGGCCTTTGTGCCTAGTCGAAAAGATGAAGCAATTAACAAAGTTGCATTCGAAAAAGTTCGGGCAGATAAAACTCGTGAATCAGGTGATGGGTTTGATGGTTCATGGGTTGCCCACCCAGATCTAGTGCCACTTTGCCGCGAAGTATTTGACTCTGTTCTTGGTGATAAGCCCAACCAGTTAGATAAGCAACGCCCAGAAGTACATGTAACTGCCGATGATCTGCTGGCAGTAAATAAGACACCAGGGGCAATTACGCAAGAGGGCCTGCGACTCAACATCGATGTATCCCTGCAATATCTAGCGGCCTGGCTTGGCGGAAACGGCGCAGTGGCAATTCATAACTTAATGGAGGATGCGGCGACCGTTGAAATCTCTCGCTCGCAGATTTGGCAACAGATAAAAAACCAGGTCATATACTCTGATACAGCTAAGGTTGCTACCAAAGAGCTAGCCCGAGAGATAGTTGTTCAAGAGTCAGAGCGCTTAGTACAAATCGGCTGGCAAAAGGAGAAGATTCTCCAAGCGGCCCAGCTCTTTGAGCGCGTGAGCTTAGATGATGACTACGCAGACTTCTTAACTCTGCCAGCACTTGAGATGATTGATGTATGAGATTCGACTTGATCTTACGCTCACAGCACGTCATGACAGATATTGGCGATAGGCCGGCCGCTGTTTGTATTAAAGATTCAAGAATTGCGAAAATTGCTGATTTTGATGAAAAACTTGATGCTAAAGAAGATCTTACTCTCACAGGCTCACTTATCCCTGGATTAGTTGACTCTCATGTTCACATTAATGAACCAGGACGTACACAGTGGGAGGGTTTTGAATCTGCCACTAAAGCAGCTGCGGCAGGGGGCGTCACAACAGTTATCGATATGCCTCTCAATAGCATCCCGCCGACAGTTAATGTTTCAGCCCTAAAGACTAAACAGCTCGCCGCAGAGGGAAAGTGCTCCATCGACGTTGGTTTTTGGGGTGGATCAATTCCCGGAAATGTGAAGGATTTAGAGCCACTTCTAGAGCAAGGTGTCTTTGGATTTAAATGTTTTCTGCTCCACTCTGGAGTTGATGAATTTCCTGCTTCAAATTTAGATGATCTTTCGGCAGCCCTGGAAGTATTGGTAAAAAAAGATGCGCTTATGATTGTTCATGCTGAGGATTCCATCGCTATTCAAAGATCAGCTAAACCTTCATCGCGTTCTTACGCAGAATTTCTTGCTTCCCGGCCAAAAGGGGCTGAAAATGTTGCTGTCGCCCAACTAATCGAAGAGGCTCGGCGCATAAAAGGCCGTGTGCATGTATTGCACTTATCCAGCGCAGACTCACTGACGTTGATCAAATCGGCTAAGTCGGATGGCGTGAGAATTACTGCAGAAACTTGTCCTCATTATTTATCACTTACAGCTGAAGAAATCGCTGATGGCGCAACGCAATATAAATGCTGTCCGCCAATCCGCGAAAAACGCAATCAAGTGGAGTTATGGCAAGGGTTGCAACAGGGAATAATCGATTTCATCGTCTCTGACCACTCACCTTGTACGCAAGACCTGAAGATCTTTGAAATAGGAGATTTCCAGCAAGCCTGGGGTGGAATTTCATCTTTACAGTTAGGAATATCAATCATCTGGTCACAAGCCTTAGAACGCGGAATCCCTTTATGGCAGGTCTGCACATGGATGTCTGCAAAGCCAGCAGAACTAGTTGGACTTAAGCACAAGGGAAGTATCGCTGTTGGCATGGATGCAGATCTTGCAGAGTTTGATCCTAATGAAGAGTTTAGAGTTGAACCCACAAAACTATTTCATAAAAATCAGATTACTCCCTATCAAGGAAAAGTACTCAAAGGCCGAATTAAGCAGACCTGGCTTCGCGGAGCATTGATTTTTAAAGATGGCGTTATGATAAATTCTCCACAAGGAGTTTTCTTGGTGAGAGGGAAGAATTGAGCGATTTTTTAGAGTTAACTGATCTGGCAGATCGCTCATCTGGTGCAGGAGTCGTCTATGCCAATGATGAATTTTTTGCTGAAAAAGAAAATCTACTCAATCCAGGTCGGGCAAAATTTGCCTCACACACCTTTGGGCATAAGGGACAGATTTACGATGGCTGGGAAACTCGAAGACGGCGCAATGAACCAGGAAATGATTTTGCAATTCTACGACTTGGGCGGGCTGGGATTATCAAAGGTGTAAATATCGACACTGGTAACTTCACCGGCAATTTTCCACCTCACGCATCAGTTGAAGCTGCACACTTTGATCACATACCGACCATTGGCCAATTACTAGAAACACCATGGATAACAATCCTTGAAAAATCCCCACTGGCTGGAGATTCTGAAAATCTCTTTGCAATCTTATCTCTGGATAGATGGACACATGTGCGGTTAACGATGCACCCTGATGGGGGAATTGCGCGCTTTCGTGTTCATGGTATTCCACTACCAGATACAGCCTGGGTGGCTGCATGTGGACCAAAGGATTTAGCCGCACTTGATAACGGTGGCCAACTCATTGGCTCTAGCGATCAGTTCTATTCTTTAGCCAGTAACACGCTTCAGGCAGGTCGCCCCAAAAACCAGGGTGATGGATGGGAAAACAGGCGCAGGCGTGGCCCAGGTAATGATTACTTTGTTGTGAAACTCTGCGCACCTGGAAAAGTAAATGCAGTTGAGATTGATACGACACATTACAAAGGTAACGCCCCTGCAGAGGTAATGGTTACAGCGGGTTCTGCGCCAGAGTTACTCAAAGGCCCAGGAAAAGTTACCCTTGTCAATCGAGAGGTTGTGCAGCCTGATACTCCCCATACCTACATCACGCCTTGCAATGAGGTAGTGGAGTTTGTACGGGTTGATGTATTTCCAGATGGTGGCATTGGGCGTTTTCGCGTTTGGGGAGAAGAGGCAGATAAATAATGGTTTTTAACAAGGATTTTTTTGATGCGGCAGATAAAACGCTGGCGCAGGCAGATCGCTTACTCGCCGATAAATACCGTGGAGATTTTGGTGGTCGCCAACCTATCCATACCTGTTATGTACCAGCAGATAAATTAAGCCCAACAACTCCAGCTGATTGGGGTGCCTCGGCCCTACAGGTTATAGATAATCACACCCCCACTGCTCGTTCATTTGCAAAAGCAATAGGTGCCCAAGAGAGTGCAGTCGAGGAGATTTTCGAGCGAATTAAAGAAAAACTTAAGGTTCAGCCAATTGAAGATCTACGCATTGATTTTGAAGACGGCTACGGTCGTCGAGGTGATGAAGAAGAGGACAGGGATCTACAATCTACTTTAGAGTCATTGCAATTTTTAAATCTCCCCTTCATTGGAATTCGCATGAAAGCCATGGAGCAAGTCACGCGAGAGCGCGGTTTGAAGACCCTCAATCTCTTCGTTGCCGGTTTATGTGCCCAGGGCAAATACCCAGAGAATTTTATTATCACTTTGCCAAAAGTAACATTCCCAGAGCAAGTAGATGTTATGGTCAGCGCCTGCCAATTGTTGGAAAAACAACACTCACTTGCTGCGCGAATTATCCGTTTTGAGATTCAGATTGAAACAACGCAAGCAATCATGGATCAAGAAGGCCGCGTAACTGCCGCGCAGTATATTGAGCGAGCAGATGGACGTTTAACCGGCTTTCACTATGGCACTTATGACTACTCGGCGGCGGCCGGAATATCATCGGCCTACCAAACTCTAGATCACCCAGCAGCTGAATATGCAAAATCCGTTCTGCAGGTAGCAACTGCCGGAACAACGGTAAGAGTTTCAGATGGCTCTACAAATATCTTGCCAGTTGGCACGGTGCAAGAGGTCCATGCCGCAATGCATAACCACTATCGACTTGTTCGGCGCGCCCTTGAACGTGGAATTTATCAAGGTTGGGATCTGCACGGTTCTCAAATTCCTACACGCATTGCAGCAAACTGGATCTTCTATCGCGATGGCTTAGCGGCGGCATCAAAGAGAATTAAGAACTATCTTCAAGGTGCCTCATCCGGCATCATGGATGAGCCAGCAACGGCATTGACGCTTGCCCGTTATTTTTTACGCGGATTAGATTGTGGTGCAATTCAATCACAGGAGATTGAAAAGCTCACGGGAGTGGATGAACAGGCACTTCGCACTATCGTAATTAATAAAGGGATTATTTAATTTCTCACACGAGTAATTATGACGCGAGCCTGATCGCCGTAATGCACACTGCCAGGTTCATAGACATCGATACGCAGAATCTGCGGCTCGGTAATTGCACCGAGTGCAAGAAGTGCCGCTAACTCGCTCTCAAATCCTTTAGCCTCAAAGTGTTCATTATTAACGCCAACTACTAACCAGCCATTATTGGCAAGTAGTGGCAGTAAGTTGCGCAAGCATTCGGGCCCTAAGTGACCATGAGTAAATGTGCCGGAAGAAAACAGCGCCTCGTAAGGGGCGCTCTCATTTAAAACCGCCTGTGTTAAATCTCGCTCATAGAGGCGGCGATAGACGGGGCTGCCATCGCTGCGCTGCTTTAACTGGGCCTGGGCGAGCATCTGCGGTGAGATATCCATTGCATCTACAACAACCTCTGGGCGCAACCTAGTCAGATACATTCCAGTCAGCCCTGTACCAGTACCGATATCGAGTACTCGAATTGGGCGATCGGTGACGATTTCATTAAAGCACTCAGCGATCGCTTTGGGATAGCGATACTGCTTTGCATCGACAAAAGATGACTCATAGGTAGCGGCCCACTTTGCATAGAGGCGCTTATTATCTTCAGGAGTCTTTACCGAGTAAGCCTCATCTAAGCCAAGGGCTTCATCGCTCATCCCCAAACTCTAAATGCGGGCCAGAGCCATTGCAATACTGAGTTAGTTGTAGAGTTAGCAACATGAGAGCGGTGCAGATTAAACAGGTCGGTGGGCCTGAGGTTTTAGCGTTTTGCCAGATTGATGATCCGCACCTTACCCCCGGCTCTGCCGTAGTTCGAGTTTCATCGGCCGGTGTTAACTTCATCGATATCTATCACCGCACTGGTCGATATCCAGCGCCACTGCCCTTCACTCCAGGCATAGAGGGCGTTGGTCGTATCGCAGAGTTATCGCCAGATGCCCCTGATGATCTAAAAGTTGGCGATCGTGTGGGTTGGGTTATGTCAGCTGGTGGTTATGCACAGTTAGCGCTGGTATCGGCGGCGCGATTAATTCCTATTCCGCAAGAGATTAGCGACGAAGATGCCCTTGCACTCTTAGTCCAAGGCATGACAGCGCATTATCTTGCCCATGATTCACATCAGATAAAGCCAGGTGAGATTGCAGTTGTGCACTCTGGTGCAGGTGGAGTCGGATTATTACTAACGCGCTATCTAAAATCTTTAGGCGCAGTAGTAGTTGCAACCTCATCTACGCCAGACAAACGCAACTTAGCCAAGCTGGCAGGTGCGGATCATTCAGTTGGTTATGAGGATTTCAATACCTGCGTGATGGAGATCTCTCAAGGTATCGGTGCCCATGTTGTCTATGATGGAGTTGGCAGAGATAGCTTTGATGCAAGCATCACCTGCCTTCGAGCCCATGCAACGATGGTGGTCTATGGCGCTGCAAGTGGCCCAGTTCCAGCGTTTGAACTCAGTAAGATCGCTAAAGGATCACTCTTTCTCACCCGTCCATCTCTTGGCGATTTCATCGCCGATCGTAAAACTTTACTGTGGCGTGCACAGGAAGTCTTTTCAGCTTTTAGCCGGGCAGATATGCAGGTGGCAATTGGTGGGCGCTATCGATTGGCCGATGCCGCCCAGGCACACCGTGATTTAGAGGGGCGCAAGACCACTGGAAAACTTATTCTCACAATGGAGTAAGTGCCATATTTAGCCGCCGATCGCCGACATTGGCCTTATAGGTTGAATAAAGCTTGGATCATTGATTCCATGGCCAGGTAGTTTGGCTGCGATAGTAGATGCAAAGGCTTTAACTAAGGCCGCGCGCTTGTGCTCATCGCTTAAATCGCTGCGGAGAATGGCGCGTGTATCGGTCTCGGTCATAGAAAAAAGACAGGCGCGGATCTGACCATCCGATGTCAGGCGCACACGATCACATGCTGCGCAAAATGGTTTGCTCACACTTGGAATAATTCCAACGATAGCTGCTCCCCCATCGACATAGAACTCTTCGGCAGGTGATGAGCCACGTTCTTGGATTGGTGTTAGAACAAACTCTTGACTTAACTGGTGGTGAATTGCATCGGCGGTAATCATCCTCGAGCGAGACCATGTACCACCTGCATCTAAGGGCATCTGCTCGATAAAGCGCAGATTCAAACCGGCGGCCATCGCCCACTTCAATAATGCAACCGCCTCATCCTCATTAACCCCTGGCATTAAAACCGAGTTAATCTTGAGCGGTTTTAATCCAGCCGCACGCGCGGCATCGATGCCGGCAAAGACATCATCGATGCGATCTCTAAAGGTTAATGTTTTAAAGCGCTGGCGATCGAGAGTATCTAAAGAGATATTGATGCGGCTCAAACCCGCATCGGCTAATGGCCCAGCTAACCTGGCTAAGGCCAGCCCATTTGTAGTCATCGATAGACGTGGAGGGTTAGTGATTGTATTGATACGTCGAACAATCTCAACGATATCTGGCCGCAGTAGCGGCTCTCCCCCCGTTAAACGAATCTCATCGATTCCCTGCGAGACGGCCGCTTCAATTACTGCAATGAGCTCATTGGTTGTAAGTAGATCTTGATGTGGAAGCCAGGAGGCAAAATCATGGGGCATGCAGTACGTGCAGCGCAGCGAGCATCGATCGGTTAGTGAGACCCGCAGGTCGCGATGGATGCGCCCATAGCTATCTACCAGTGCGCCCATAACAAGTTAGTTTATCTTGAGAAGGATAATCTCGCCCTTTTCTTCAAGGCTCTTATAGATCGTTAAGGCATTTACAGCCGGTCCCTGTTGGACCGCGCCATCAAAGCCGCTGAACTCTGAGCCATGGCAATCACAGCTTAAGTTGGCTCCCTTTGACTCTAAGCCACACCCCTGATGGGTACAGATACTGCTAAAGACCTTTACCGCACCACCAAAGCGACTGATCGCAAATCTCTGATATCGACCATCGTTATCCTTTGCCTCAACAATCTTGACCTTGCCCTCGATGATCTGTGAGGACTGGGCAATGACTACGCCCTTAGATGTTGCGCTCGCCGATGGTTTTGGTGTTGGAGTTGGTGTTGCACTCACCGTTGGCGTTGCACTCGCTGAGGCTTTAGCGCTAGCAGTTGCCGCTGCAACTTTACCGCCTTGCTTCCATACGAGCTTGCCCTTGGATTTAACGACGCGATAGCGATAGCCGCGCCAGATTATCTTCTGACCAACTTTAGTTGGTTTTAGCGTTGGACCAGCGGCAAGGGCCAAGGATGGAAAGAGAGCGAAGACAAAGGAGATTCCCAATATGCCAGTGAGCTCGCGGCGGCGAATAACACTATGTAGCCAAGTACTCATTCCCACACTTTAAACACCCTAGCCAACAACTTCAACTCCAACGTGTTTTCTCTAAATTCACCCTCTATTCAACTAACTCTTCTAGATTTTCTCCGTGCGGGCAGCACAATTGGGGTGATAGGGCAGAGATATTCTGGCTTAAGAAGGTGGAGTTGGGCAGATGAAAAAATCGTTGAAATCATATCTACCGATTATGCTCGCCCTCGTCTTATTTCTGCTCTTAGCCATCTATCCAGTCGGAAAGTAGTATCTGACTAGTTTTCATTATTGGTGTGATTTAAGAGTTAGCGAACAGGTATATATTCTGATTGGACTCCATTTTTTCTAAAAACTATTTGCATTAGATGGAGGTTACGAGTACGAAATGCAGCCGCAGAAGCCATTAGATAGTAGTTCCACATACGCTGAAACTTCTCAGTATATTGCGGAATTTCATGCCACCGCTCATTGATATTTTTGAACCACGACATAAGAGTAGGATCATAATGTAAGCCGATATTGTGAATATCTTCTGTGGCAAATAATTTTTCAGATGCAGAACAAATTTGTCCTGGGGAAGGGATGACTCCACCAGGGAAAATATAGCGATCAAAATATGGATCAGTCGAAAGTTTCGAATGTGTTGATGTGATTGTATGGTGCAAAATAATCCCATCTTGTTTCAGCAATTCATTACACTTGAGAAAAAATTCCTTCAAATTCTTAGGACCTACGTGTTCCATCATTCCAACCGAGACAACTCGATCATATTGTCCAAATACTTCTCGGTAATCTTGTTGTGTGTAGGTGATATTAAATCCGGATGATCTTGCTCTGGCCTCATCAATCTGATTATCAGCCGGAGTTACGCCATAACCGATGACATGGTAGTTTTTAACAGCATGGCGCAAGAATCCACCCCAACCAGATCCGATATCTAAAACCGTCATACCTGGTTCCAATTTGAGCTTTTTACAAATTAGATCAAATTTATTGATTTGAGCTTGATTTAGATTTTCAGTATTTTTCCAGTAGGCACAGCTATAAGCCATCTCTTTATCTAGCATGCGCGAGTAAAGATCATTACCAATGTTGTAATGGTGCTTAGCATTGTTTTCAGCACGGGACTTAGTCTGGCGATTTATGACCACAGACTTGAAAGTTGCATAGAGCACCACTGGGGATGGCCGCAGTAGGGATAAAACATCAATATCAAGTAGACGTGCAACTAGCTGATCTATTGCCTGACAATCCCACCATCCTTCTATGTAAGCTTCACCAAGGCCAAGCTGATGCTGTGACATCAGGCGATCCCATAATTTCTCGTTATAAACCTGGATACTCCATGGCTCCACGGAGTTGATAGGAACTCCGGCTTTCGCAAGAATAGATTGACACATCGCCTTGCTGTTCATGTATAACTCTCTAGTCCTTTACCGCATGTATTGGGTGCATGCAATTTATCAACAAGATAGAGGAAAGGATAGGGGGCTCTAAGATTCTATTTCAAGACTACTAGTTAGAGTCAACACTGGGGAGGAATCGGCTGATCTCCCGTTTACATTCTGAGCGTGAATTACGATCAACTATTGGCCTACCTTTACTCATCTTTTCAAGGCTTCTAGGTTGCTAAATGTACAAGGAACGGACAAGGCCACCCCAGGTTGTTCAATTTTCTCTCCACTGAATTGTGTATAAAGCGGCTGAAATTTCTGTTACAAAGCTTGGTTTTTACGGGCAGAATGGGGCAATGGCCAGTGATACCAAGTTCACTCCACGAGCCAGTTCTCAAGGGGGTATTTAAGTGTCAGAGAAAGCTGAGTTAGCAAATCGCCTTCTCGATGAACTCAGCGATTTCTCGACGCTAGATCGCTCACGTGAAGTCCTAGATCGCCTCCAAGTTCTACTTGCAGATTTCATGATTTGCGTGCGAAGCGGGAATCAGAAATCACTTCAACCTTCACTTCTTTTCAAAGATGGTGCTGTTGGTTTAGCAGCACGACTTGCAAGTCAATCTGCTTTCGAAGATAGGGATGATCTTGATTGGTCTGCAATCAACCACCCTGGCTCAGTCGTATTTGCCGCTACATTGGCAACGCCAATAGTTCATTCAGAGTTTCGATCACATGTACTTACCTCTGCTTTAGCAGGGATGCGAGCGAGCGCATCGATCGCACACTTCTTTGGTTCAACTCATCGAAGAAGATGGCATATCACTGCAACTGCTGGAACATTTGGTGCATGTGCTGCTGCCGCAGCAAGTCTTGGCTTATCGAGCCAGAGAACAAAGAGGGCGTTTCATCTTGCAGGGACAAATATGGGTGGCATTGGACAAGTCTCTCGGGAATTGCAGGGAACGCCGCGTTTCAATAGAGCTGCTGCTGCCAGTTTGGGAGTGACTGCTGCGGCAGGAGCCTACGAAAATTTCCCTGCGCTATCTGGATTATGGGCAGGAGATCGCGGACTCATTGAGGTCTTTGATCTTGATGCCGTCATCACAGAGGGCTCTCTCATAAAGGATGGGATTCGCTCTGTCCGAGTCAGGACATTTCCTGCCAATGGATTTATTCAGAGCGCTTTATTAGGCACAGCGCAATTAGCAAGGGAAAATCCCGCACCTCTGAAGAACCTAACAGTAGAAATTAATGCTGGCGTCTTTCCAATCCTGAGTGATCCAAATAAAGAGCGATGGTGGAATCTGCAGTTAAATACGTCAGCGGCTTGGGCCTCAAAAGATCCGATGAATCTAAGCCCTGCACCTGAGATTGAGAAAGTTGTCACTGCGATTGGTGGTGACATTGCACTTGGTACAGCTCGAATAAGTGGCGCGACAACAGAGGGCACCTTCGAGAGATTCATCGCTGTTGCTCCAGGCCTTGAGCTCTTCTCTCCCATTGAAACTACATGGCGCCAAGAGAAGTGGCGCTCCATGATCGGCAGTGAATGGGAAGAGATTGCAGATTTAGCCGCTAATCTTGTTTCTGGTGAGATAAGTGACCAAGGTTGGTCTCAAATATCGAAGTTGTTAAGGTAAGGAATAAGTATGCTGCATCCAAAAATTCAAACCTTTCTGGATTCAATGGCAGCACAGGGTGGGAAAGCTACTGAGCTTTCTACTCCAGAAGAGGTACGCGCATCGGCAAATAGCAAGTGGAAATCAGAGTTTCTCGGGCTCGCGCCGAAAAGTGGTTTCGTCACCCATAGGTATTTCACGGGCCCACATGCTGAACTTCCAATCGCTATTTACACTCCGGAAGGAGCTGGACCATTTCCTGCAATTGTCTATTTCCATGGCGGCGGTTGGGTTGCCGGTAATACTCAAATAACTGCCGTACAGCACCAATCGGTAGGAGCGGCGTGTGGTGCCGTCGTAGTCTCTGTGAATTATCAAAAGGCTCCTGAGCATAAATTTCCAATTCCGTTTGATGATTGTTATGCAACTCTTCAATGGGTAACTGAAAATGCCAAGGCTCTCAATATTAATCCGGATAAAATTGGCATCGCAGGTGAGAGCGCAGGAGGAAATATCGCCGCAGGAGTTTCCTTCAAAGCGCGAGATGAAAACGGTCCTAAAATTGCCTTTCAAATATTGATTTATCCAGTTACTAACCATAAGTTTGATTACAAATCGATGATTGAGAACGCTCAAGGATATGCCTTAACAACTGAGGCGATGAAGTGGTATTGGAAGCAGTATTTGCGAGATGAGAGAGATTTAGAGAGTTCATATTGTCGTCCATTAGCAGCTACAAAATTTTCAAACCTCCCTAAGACATACATCATCACAGCCGAATTGGATCCCTTACGAGACGAGGGAATAGAGTTTGCGAAAAAACTTAGCGCCCAGGGTACTGAAGTAATCCATAGGGATTATCCAACGCTAATTCATGGTTTTCTTTTAATGCAAGGATTTCTCCCCGAAGCTCGAGAAGCGATAATACATATTGCGGAAAATGTTAAAAGATTTTTGAAGTAAGAAATAAGCTTATTAAATTCCGTCAAAGGGAAAAGTTGGGATAGTTCTCTGATCAAAATTAAGTGTTAGCAAGTTTGCTGTTGTGGGGCCAAGAGTATCAGCCAGCACAAATTTTTCTGTGAAAGGCGCAAAACCAGGTTTAAATGAAACATGTGATTTTGCCTGAATGACACTAAAATCTTGAAGATCAATATCGAATAATTGGTAAATACTTGGATCGATAACTCTAACTGGATTATCATGAATTACAACGAATGTGTCACCAATTTGGTCAAGGACTTTAATGAGAGCTGACTTACCAGGGTGGCCGATAGAACCTTTGGCTGCTGGATGTGAGTACACAAGATTCTTATTTGTCTTAGCTACTATTTCAATTTTGCATCGGACTTTTTCGTTGTACTCACCGTTTTTTCCTGAACCAATATCTACTGTCATCGAAGATTTATTAGTTGAGTGAATTTTAGTGCTAACCTCCGCATCTGTAATCGAAAGTATATTTTTTGAAGCCAGTTGTGATTGCAAGATTTGTCGAAGTAGTTCTGTGCTGTCGCCATAAGAGCCACCATTAGTTGCATCTCCCAAATCAGCAAATACAGCTAACCCTCGATGCCTCACCGCCTCTTCTAGAGCTACTTTGAGCGGCAGTCCTGATAATTTCATAAACTCGTGGCGATTCGACCACGCGGCAGAGGCAATTCGCTCAGCTGCCCCACTGCCATCAAATTCACCTTTTTCTGCCACGACAATTGCCTTCCATCCCAAATCTGGGACATTTAACCAAGGTTGTACTGTTAGCAAGCTGGCTGCATAAGCACCTTCTGACTCTATTTGCTTACATAAATTCATAAGGGATCCGTAAGGCAAGAAATTGTTATCGTGCTTTTCAGGAGGGGTTACCATAGGAATACGCTTCATATGCAGCGTTGGCTTGATTTTTCCAATAACGGCATCAAAGAGCAGACTTGCTGCTTGAGCGCCGGTTTCGTAAAGATCAATATGAGGGCAAGTTCGATAGGCGACGGCTATATCTGTTGCCTTAAGCATTTTCTCGGTGAAGTTAGCATGCAAATCCAAACTGACAGATATTGGAGGGGTGACTCCAATCCTCTCCCGAATGGCGGCAAGCAGTGCTCCTTCAGGGTCATTTTCCTCTCTAGAGAAAGCTGAGCCGTGGAGCATGAGGTAGACCCCATCGACCTGAGCTGGAAGCCTCCCTAGGAGCTGGGCGCAAATTCTCCTAAATGCCGCAATTGTTATTGGTGGCCCAGCATCGGCGTGGGCAACGAGAGTTGGGAGGAGAGTAACTTCTTTTGTCGAAAAAAAATCCATTGCTCCTGCAAATTCACTCTCTGTTCCAGCAGAGTTCCTGGAAATATCATCTCCAACTGCGAAGTCTTGATTCTCTATCTGCTCTAGCGTCGTTGATCCAGGAGCAAAACTATTGCATTCAATGGAAAAAGCACCAACTGCTATTACTGGCCTGGCTTTTGCCACTAGGTTTGTCCCTTTCATATTTTCGTTATCAAAATTTTATATTAAATCTCTTAATTAGTCATCAACTTCCTTGACTGTAACATGGATTTGCACTTGTATTTGAACTACTGGAAATGATTCCATATTTCCACCTAGAAAAATAAGGAGACGACCTATGAGGTTGAGCTATAGTTCAAAGCGGAGCGCAATCGCAGTCCTTGCCATTGTAACTCTTGTATTACCAGTTGCATCAAGTGCTTTTGCTGCACCTAAATTTCCGAAGTCACTACCATCTCCAGAATTCGTAGAGTTCCAGAAGGTAAAAAAGGGTAGCGGTAAGGGTCTAAAATTAGGCTATATATCACTTGGTGACTCTGTTCCTTTCGTAAAGTTAGTAAGCGATTCGATCAAAGCCCAGGCTAAGCGTGCTGGAGTAAAACTTGAATTCTGCGATTCTCAGATTGACGCTGCAAAGGCGCTTGCTTGTGTCCAATTATTTAAGACTAAAAAAGTCCAAGCTTACCTTAATTTCCAACTCGATGCAGTTGCTGGCCCTTCAATTTACAAGGCGGGACCTCGAGTACCTGTCATTGCTATTGATATAAACCAGACACCAAAACAGGTTTCTTTTATGGGAGCAAATAACAATCGCGCAGGCGTAATTGCAGGCCGCGGTGTTGGTGCGCTTATGAAAGCAAAATTTGATTGTAAGTATGATGCAGTTGTTTTGATGGAATCACCTGGTGTAGGTTCTGTGAACGAAGCTCGCATTGGTGGCAATAAGCAAGGTTTTGCTGAAATATGTGGAGCACTGGATCTAGCCAAAGTCAAATCAATTGACTCTTCCTTTTTGGAGAAGGCTCAATCATCCTTCAAAGATGCCCTAACAACCCTTCCAAACGCTAAGACAATCGTGGTCATGGCAATGAATGACGATAGTTGCCTAGGAGCGCTGGCTGCTGCAAAGCAAGTTGGTCGCGAAAAAGACATCTATCTAGCCTGCCATGGCGCTGATCCAACCTCTTGGTGTGAGATTAAGAATAATCCAAACTGGTCTGGAGATGCAGCATACTTCCCAGAGAAGTACGGTCAGATTGGTATTCCATACTTGATTCAAGCAGCACGTGGAAAAGCTGTTCCTGCGAAGCTACAGGTGGATCACGTCTTTATAAATAAAGACAATTTATCCAAGTATTATCCAAAGGTAAAATGCTGATAATCAATGCCTGACAAAGATATGAAACTCATTTCAGCGTCAGGGATTCATAAGTCCTTTGGCGGGGTAGAGGTTCTCCATGGAGTGGACCTCTCCCTCGCCCCAGGCGAAGTGCTTGCGCTACTAGGAGAAAATGGAGCGGGTAAATCTACGCTCGTTAAAATCATCGCTGGTGATTACATCCCTGAGCAAGGGAGGATTACCTGCTCGGGAGTTGAATATTCCAGCCTAGATCCAATTAAAGCCCGCGAAGCGGGAATCCGAATGATTTTTCAAGAACTTAGCGATGCACCGACCCTTACTGTTGCCGAAAATATCTCTATGGGTCTGTGGGGCGCTACGCGGGGAATAGTTTCATGGAAGAAAATTAACGAGCGTGCAGAAAAAGCACTCTCCATGCTTGGCGTCGATATCGATATCAACAAAAAAGTTGGTAAACTTCGAATTGGCGAGCGACAGATTGTTGAAATTGCACGGGCTCTATCTGACAATGCTCGCGTACTCATTCTTGATGAGCCAACAGCGGCGCTATCATCGGCAGAGTCAGAGAGACTTTTTTCTGTAATAGAAAGTCTGCGGTCACAGAAGGTCGGCATGATTTATATTACTCATCGGCTTGACGAAGTTGCACGAATTGCAGATCGAGTTAATGTCTTGCGTGATGGATCGGTTGCGCTATTGGCTGATGCCAAGAAAGCCACGCGAGGAGAACTAGTATCTGCCATGATAGGTAGAGATGCCTCAGATGTTTCACATCCGACAGATCGCCCAAAACCTGGGGGAAAAATATTAAGTGCTCATAATATTGAGCTAGATCGCGCATTTAGTGGAATAGATTTTGATGTTCACGAGGGTGAGGTTGTTGCTTTATACGGCAAAGTTGGCTCAGGTACCGCCGAGGTTGCCGAAACTATTTTTGGCCTCCACCCCGAGCATCGTGGTGAGATTAAGTTAAATGGGAAAATATTTTCTCCAAAGGATCCAAATACGGCAATTGATAATTCAATTGGCTTTTTGCCTGCCGATCGTCAACGTTTAGGTGCATTTATGATTCGTCCGGTAGCAGAGAATTTAGGTGTTCCTTCTTGGCCTCGGTATTCCAATCACGGACTCATTACCGTTGCTCCCGAAGAAAAGGCTTACATAAATTGGACAGACCGGTTGAAGATTAGATCAAGAAAAGATCCAAAACAAAAGATTGCGACTCTTTCTGGTGGAAATCAACAGAAGGTTCTCCTCGCGAGATGGTTTGAGGGCAGTTCCAAATTGCTGGTTCTTATTGAACCCACGCGTGGAGTCGATGTGGGGGCTCGACGTGATATTTATGAAACACTCAGACGCAGCGCAAAGGAACAAAACATTGGGATTCTCATAACTACATCAGATCACGAAGAAGTGATTCAAGTGGCCGATCGCGCCGTTGTGATGTCTAAAGGCCATAAAGTCGCAGAGTTTAAAGGTAGCACCATAACAACTGAATCCTTAATCACCACAGCAAGCTAGCGAAAGGCAATCATGACTACAGTTAATGACACAACTAAAGTGGCAGATGTCACGTTAAAGAGAGCCGGGCGAAGCGTGCCAGAACTGGCAGCACTCCTTATATTCCTCGTTGCACTCATCATTTTCTTCAGTTTCGCCTCAGAATACTTTTTAGATATTGAAAACGGAATTAATATTCTTACTGCACTATCGGTTGCAGGAATTCTAGCGATTCCTGGCACAATGTTGTTGATTGCCGGACAAGTTGATCTCTCTATTGGCTCTGCAGCGGCCTTTGCAGGCACGATCGTTGGAGTTGTTTCTGCAAAGTCATCACTCCAACTTGGAATAGGTGCGACCATTCTTGTAGGAGTCGTGGTTGGATTAGTAAATGGCTACCTAATCACAAAAATACAGGTTAATTCTCTGATTACAACTCTTGGAACCTTGGCGATTCTTCGCGGACTCTGCTACATAGTGGGTGGAGGTCAAACCATCATGGTTAGTGATTTTAGTTTCCTTGGGTTAGATCGCCCATTCTTAAACCTTCCTACATCTGTGATTATTTTTGTAATAATTTGTGGTGCGGGGGGGTTTATCATGAAGTGCACAACTTTTGGCAGAAGTCTCTACGTCATTGGAGCAAACCCTGCAGCTTCCCGTTTGGTCGGAATTCGCAATTCACGTGTAATTGTGATTGCTTTTGTATTATCAGGCCTAGCAACCGCAGTGGCAGGCTTGATCCTGACTTCTCAACTTTCTGCGGCAGCGCCAATGGCAGCAACGGGGTTAGAGCTTTCGGTAATCACAGCAGTCGTTCTTGGCGGCGCGAGTCTAAATGGCGGCAGAGGGACCATCTCAGGAACCATAATTGGATTATTGATTATCGGTGTTCTCAATAACGGACTCGTGCTTCTAAACGTTAACACATTTTGGCAAGATGTTGCACGTGGAACACTATTAATAATTGCGGTTTCGTTTGATCAATTTAGAGAGCGATGGGCAGCGAACCGAAAGTAAATCCGAATATGAATAATAGGTTTAAGAAAATATAAGTCCAAGCAAAGGAAGGTAATGATGGCAGGTGTAACAGGTTTCTTTCATGGTGGAATCACTGTGAGAGATATGGATAAGTCCCTAGATTTTTATCGTGACGGACTTGGCTTGTCTATGAAATTTGATCGAATCCTTGATGGCCCATACTTAAATGTGGTTCTAGATTTGAATCACAAGGCGATAAGGGCGGTATATCTAAATATCCCAGGTGGTGGATACGTTGAACTTCTCGAATATCAAGGAATCGAAAGGTTCGATGCATCTTCTCGGCCCTGCGATTTCGGTGGAGGTCACCTTTGTCTTTACGTGGATGGGATTGATGAACTTGCCTCAAAAATGTTTGCTAAAGGTTACAAGGCTAGAAGCCAGGGTTGCGTAGATATCACTGCAGGCCCCAATACTGGTGCCCGCTCCCTCTATCTTAAAGATCCTGATGGATATTACATAGAGCTCTTCCAAAAACCACCAACACAGTGAGATAGAGTTGACGTTTTAACAGAATCCTTAAATTCTCTTTTCGAGTTTTCCGGAAACCGCGCTCCTATATGCAATGTCGAGAGCTTCAACAGTTCGTGCCCCAAGTTCACCCGGAGATTGATTGAAAAATTCTTCCCCTCTCCCAGCAGAGATCAAAGAGTCGATAGGCCCAATACAGTTATAAAAACCGGCGTCGTCATCGAGATTTAGGCGAGTTTCTTTTCCATTCTTGTGATGCCACACTGCGGCTCGCTCTAGATCCACAAGTATTTGACCCTCAGATCCGATTGCTCGAACCTCAACTGCATGCAATTTTTTGTGTGCAGTTGCATGCGAGGAACCCCCAGAGATAACTCCTATCGCACCATTCTCATAGCGAATAGAGATCGCATCATGTAACTCAACTGGCGCATTCATTGGGGAGGACATGAGAGCAAAGCCTTCCCTTGCTCTAGCATCTGTCAGCCAGAGCGCCAAGCCAAGAGCGTGTGAGAGTTGTGCTTGACCGTACCCGCCCCCTGATACACGAGAATCAGTCCAGGTTTTCTGCTCGGGAAGGGCTTCAGGAGCAGCATCGGGGTAAGCACCTGTATTTGAAAGAAGTTCGCGGGTCATTGAAGACATATGAATAGTCATATGCTCAAGTTCGCCAATTCCTTTCTCAACCATAAGTTTCTTAGCGCCAATTACAATATCCATGTAGTTCCACCCGAAGGAGATTATTAAGTGCTTCTTAGTCTTTTCTGCAGTTGCGACTAAGTCCCACGCATCGGAGGGGTTTATGGTTACAGGTTTTTCGCACATTACATGAGCGCCCGCCTCTAGAGCCGCCTTTGCATGCTCGTGGTGAAATCCAGTTGGGCTTCCTACGACTACAACATCTACCCCAGCATTGAGAACATCTTGGTAATCTTCTGATGCAACTTTGAACCCATATTGATCTTTGATTTTTTTGAGCAGTTCGGTGCCTTTGCGGGCAACGCCGACAAATTCGACATCTTTGTGCGCCGCTAAATTTGGCAGATGGGAAGCTACAGCCCAACTTCCGGCACCGATTACTCCCACTCGAATTTTACCCATTAGTCTCTCCATTCAACAGTTGACTGACCAGGCTGTAAAGGTATATTTTGTCAGCGATATAGTCAAGAGAGAAGGTCTCCTTGATCGAAATAAATCTCGATGAAAGATAACTATTTTAGGAGGAGTACATGGAGCGGATGTGTTTTACTTTTGAAATTTTTGAAGGCAAAGAGGCTGAATACAAAAAGCGACATGACGAGATCTGGCCTGAGCTAGTGATGGCTATAAAAGAGGCTGGTTTTAGAAATTACAGCCTATTTCGTCGAGGCACGAATATTGTGGGGTATTTTGAAGTTGAACCAAATGCGGCGACAGCATTTGCTAAACTTGGCAAACATGAATCTAATGCTCGTTGGGCGAAGTGGTTTGAAGATGTAATCGTCAATTTGACTGACAATAAAGGAAATTTGATGGAAATGGTAGAAGTCTGGCATCTGGATTAATTCGAGATTCAAAACTCTACAATTTCTTACATCACCGCTCCCCCATCCTGACTCAGACTTTGACCAGTTATGTATTTTCCTTCATCAGATATCAAGAATCGAATAAACCCAGCTATCTCTCTTGGTGAAGCAGCACGTTTCATCGGAACGCTTTCTAATCTAGAGGTCGATAAAGTCTCGTAAGGTATATTTCGAAGTTCTGAGAGTTTTCTCAAGACTAGATCCTGCATTGGTGTATCTGTTATCCCAGGAAGAATGGCGTTCACATTAATGTTTCGAGGGGCATATGCATGTGCCCATGAACGTGTCATCGCCAAAAGTGCAGTTTTAGAGGATGCATAAATAGCTGTTTCCTGAGTAACCGTAAGACGAGCAGAGACGGATGAGAGATTTACGATTGAACCACCATCCTTCATCACTCTTCCTAAATTGCTCATCAAGAACCAGGGTGCTTCAACATTGACAGCATATATTTCGCGAATGTCAGTTGTCGTAAAATCCTCTATTTTCTTTAACCGAATCAGTCCTGCTGCGTTTACTAAGGCATGAGCACCATTACCTACTTTGACGACTTTGTTACGTCCTTCATCGTTTGAAAGGTCAGTGACTAGATGCTCGATCCCCGATATTTTTTTTAGCTTTTCCTCATTTATATCGACACCAATGACCCGCATTCCCTCATCACGTAATAGTTCTGCAGTTGCTCGTCCGATACCACTGGAAGCACCAGTGACAACTGCTAATTTACCTTGCAGAGACATTTGATTCTTACTTCCTCTCTAGAATCTGATGGCAAAGTGATTGCTTGCTTTGCAACGGCGATTTCTTCAAGCCCAGTATTGAGGGTTGAGCGTTGGATTTCAATAGGACCTAGTTGGTATTTCCTGCATGAAGGTAGAGTCCTAACTCTGGAAATCCACTGGAAACAATCAATTCCACCAGGTTTAAACGCTAAGGCTTAGTGCAGCTATTCCTATAACTGTGCATATTGCGCTCACTATGACAACTTTCTCTGGCATTTTTCTATAGGCAACTGTCTCAATCAATAGCACTATGATGGGAATTATTGCTAAGAAAGTCTGAACAAGCAGTGGGCTTCCTTGTTGAATCGCAGTGATTGATGTCATCCACCCTATTGCCATGAAGAATGAGCGGCGCACTAACTCCCAAAAATCGCGGATATTGAGGCCAATAGGGGGGAAAAGAGCCACAAAGATAAGCCCTGCGATGACCTGTCGCGCTATGAAAGTCTCTGGCATGCCAACACCTTCTTGAGCAAGCAACTTAGCGATGACTGTCACTGCACCATTACCTAAAGCTGCAATCGCCATAAAGGAGAGCGTCTTAACCGAGTTAAGTCCAGAGATGGAATTTCGGAGTGGATAGAGGGTGACACCCATCAAGAAGATAACAAGAATTACTTGAGTCCATGTGATCAAAGATCCAAGAAAGAGTGGTGCAAGGAGGAGAACAGCTGCCGGTGACATTGCAGGCGCAACTGAACTCACCGATGCACTGCTCTTGGCCACAATCGAGAAGATGATGTAAGCAACGACACCACTACTTAGCGCAGCGATCAGATGGAGATAGGGAACTGGGCCAGTGACAAGTTTCCAAGAAGGTCCGGTACCGATGAAGGGAAGAGCGAAGAGAGCATTGAGAAGGAAGAGGGGACCGATTGCTTTAAAAATTGAGATTCGTAAGGTGACACCTTTGGTAAAGAAGGTTCCAAAGGCAAAAGCAAGCGCTGCCGCTCCTGCGAATAGATAGAACATCCTCTTGCATTACCTCTTTTTCATTTCCAGGAAATTTCCAGAACTTGAGCAACAGTACAATTTGCTCCTAATTCGCGTTATCCTGACCTTACACCTCAAATTCAAAATATAGCAAAGGGCGCAAATGAGTGGAGCATCTAAATTTCTCGTAGGCGATTACTTTAAGGATCCATACCCGGTCTATCGCCAATTACTGGAGGAATCACCTATCTTTTGGAGCGATATAGCGCGCGCATGGATTGTCTGCCCATTTGATGAGGTTGAGAATGGTTTGAACTCTGATGACATTTACAATCAGAGCGAGCGAATGACAAAGGCATCATCGCATCTAACTAAAGAACAGCTCGAGACTTTACCCAATATTCTCACCAATTTGAGCAACTGGATTGTATTCAAGGATCCACCAGGACATACCAGGCTCCGCCGACTAATTAGCAAAGCATTTACGCCGAGGGCTATCACTGCTTTTGAGCCAAGAATCGAGGAGATCGTTTCAAACCTACTTGATGAAGCGATGAAAAAGGATGTCTTTGATTTGGTTAAGGATTTCTCATTTCAACTTCCATCAATCGTAATCTGTGAATTAATGGGAATCCCACTGGAGAAACAATGGGATCTCAAACGTTGGTCCGATGGCATTGCAGGATTTACCGCTTCTGCGCGAGTTACTACCGAGCAGGCTGCATATGCTGAAAAGGTTGCTCGTGAGGCAGAAGAATATCTAATGGAGCTGTTCAAAGAGCTTCGTGCCAGGCCAAATAATGGTCTATTAAGCAAGATTCTTAATGCTCCGCATGAGGAAGATGGCCTCACTGATAAAGAGATTGCCGGACTGACTATTCAGTTATTTTTCGCAGGCTTCGAGACAACTGAAGGTCTCATCGGAAATATGGTCCTTGCACTCATTAATAATCCTGAGCAAGAGAAGTTACTTCGCTCAAATTATGAGTTGATTCCAGCGGCAGTAGAAGAGACCTTACGCCATGATTCGTCAATCCAAAAGCAGAGCCGTGTAGCATCAGTTGATCTTGAAATACTTGGCAAACAAGTCAAAAAAGGAGATTATGTACACTTCATGATTGGCGCTGCAAATCGTGACCCTAAGAAGTTTAGTAATCCAGATAAATTTGATATTGCACGTAAAGATGCTGCAAATGTGAGCTTTGGGCACGGAATCCATTTCTGCATTGGCGCTCCCCTGGCTAGGCTCGATGCGAAAATAGCACTAAGACAACTTCTTGAAAAAATGCCAAAGTTTTTTCTCCACGAACCAAAGCCGACATTTCCGGAATTGCTCGCCATTCGAAAGCCCCTCCATCTCTGGCTTTCAACCAAATAATCAGCAAGTAACAACTACAATAAGATTGTGCTTTCTTCGCTTGCTTTTCGAAATTACCGGCTGACTTTTCTCTATAGTTCACTTAGTTCAAGTACCGCTTGGGGTGGACAGTTGGCGATAGATTGGTTAGTTTTAGATTTAACGGGAAGTGCCGTCGCTCTTGGTAGCATGATCGGGATTCAAGTCATTCCTCACATATTTATCTCTCTGGTTGGAGGAAGTCTCTCCGATAAGTTTAACGAAAAGAGAATCCTACTTACTACCACAACTTTATTGCTCTTTGCTTATGCATCAATTTACTTTGCTTATAAGGCAGATCGAGTTGACTTTCTCCTTCTGGCAATCTTGGCACTCTTAGTAAGCACCCTGTCGGCATTGCAAAGTCCAGTCTTTACATCCTTATCCATAAAAGTAGTCTGAGAAGAGCAAGTTGCTAATGCAGTAAGCCTTAATTCGGTGACTTTCGTTATAGGTCGTTTAATTGGCCCGATTATCGCTGGCGTACTTATCGCCACTTTTGATACAGGTACACCATTTATCTACATTGCGGGTAGTCATATCGTCATCTTTCTAGTATTGATGCAGATTCGGATGGAGGATTTATATCAGACCAGTAGCGATTCTGCCTCCGGCAACTTAAGAGAGGCATTTGTATTTCTTAACAAGAACCGGGCGCTCTATCTGCCCATGATGATCACAGCAACATTTATCGGTTTAGGAATGAGTTTCTCTCTTATTTCTTCACTCATGGTACGCCAAGTTTTTGAGGAAGATTCTCTTCATTTAGGTTTTGTAGGCATTGCCCTTGCCATAGGGGGATTAATAGGCGCGGGGGTTATTGCCAAGCGCTCAGTTTCTGACCATCGCCCACGATTCCAAACAATGTTAAGCGGAGGTATTATCCTTGGATTTTTCTGGAGCCTTGCCGCCATCGCCCCCACATTTTGGAGTTATGCGCTAATAGTTCTATTTGTCAATCTATCTCATCTCATAGTGATGACGACCGCCAATGGAATAATTGTTTGGAACTCCCCGATAGATCTTCAGGGCAGGATTTACGGAATCTATCTATTTGTCTTCCATCTTGGGTATGGAATAGGCGCACCATTATTAGGCGTTTTAGCTAAGGAAATTGGAATTCGATTTATGGTGGGAACAGGAGGAGTACTCGTCCTCCTGCTGTCCGCAACTCTTCTACGCTCTTCTAAGAGCCAATCGATTTAGAACTTGTAAAGCTTTGCTGCATTCTTATTGAGAATCTTGTTCTGCTCTGATGTCGACAACTTCTCGATGTATTCGCGATAGAGATTCACAATTACATCATATGAACTATAGAGACGATCAACTGGCCAGTTAGAGCCAATGACGCATCTATCTGGACCGAAAGCCTTTAGGCAGGTCTCTACCCAAGGCTTCAGTGATTTTTTTGTGAAATAAGGATCAGTCATGGCAACGCCCGAGATTTTCATCGTTACGTTCTCTGCTTTTGCAAGATCTTTGACTGCCTTCTCCCAGTTTCTAAAGTATGCATCGGTTCGCTTACGAGGAAAGCCAATATGTTCCAGAACAATCGATAGGTCTGGATGGCGCTGCGCAAGTTTTCGAGCTTGGCCCATGTTCATCCACTCGCAATCAAGGTCAAAGACGATCTTCTTCTTAGCCATCCACTTAAGAGATGCTTCGTAATTCGGATTAATCTCTTTGTTTGCGAGCATTGGTTCGGCTTGAAAATCACGGACGCCAACAAATAGTTTTGATTGAGCATGCCTCTCAAGTTGAGAGATTGCGTTTGAACTTCCAAGTGCGCAGTCAGCGACAATCCGAATCGGAATTGGAGACTTCTTGTTCATCTCAGTTAGCCAGACAGTCTCAGTCACAGGGTCTGGCGATCCAATCGCAGCTTGTACATGGACAACGCCCTCTACGCCAGCAAAGCGCGACTCAGCGCGAAAATCTTGCACAACGTACTGAACTGCCTTGATTGCGTTGATATTTCCGATAATGGGATGGATGAAATCACGTTCGAGCCAGACCCACTTAAGTTCGGGATGAATGAAGTCATAGAAGTGCACATGCGTATCTATGATTGGAAATTGTTTTGACATTTCACTTACCTCTCTTAAGTAACACTGGAAGGCTTATTCTGGTCTCTGGGCTCACAGCAGGTAAGTACTTGCCTCACCCTTGCAATACCCCTAAGTTAGTGCCAATTACTTTAGAGGAGAAGCCCCCTATGAAAATCGTTAAGGTCGAACCAATTCCTCTCGCCTACCCCGAGCCAAATGATTTCAATGCCGAGCGATATCTCTGCTTAGTTAAAATCACGACCGATGACGGGCTCGTCGGCTGGGGCGAATCGATTACCCAATTTAAAGAGGCCAATGCCCCAGTTGCTGCCCTCATCGCAGGCCTTGCTGAGGATTATCTGATTGGCAAGGATCCCATCAATAACATCGCTATTTGGCGCTCCCTCAAAGAGCGCGCCTGGTGGTACGGCTACCGAGGTGGAATAGCTTCCTACGCAATCTCAGCGATAGATATTGCGCTCTGGGACCTCAAGGGCAAGGCGCTTAATACCAGCGTCCTAGAACTTCTGGGTGGCCCAGTCCATGATCGACTCCCCGCTATCGCATCTGGTCATGCCCATGACTCTGATATTAAGAAGATGGCAGAAGAGGCAAAGACTTGGATGGATCAGGGCTTGCAGGGAATGAAAGTTGGATTTGGAAAGCGTGGCCATGCCCATCTTGGTTACGAACATAACCGAGATGTCGAGTATGTCAAGACAATGCGCCAGACTCTCGGTGAAGAGAAGATGATCATGATTGACCTTGGTTATGCCATTAAGTGGGATGTTGCAACGGCTGTAAAGCGTGTGCAAGCCTTCGATGATTACAACATCGACTGGATTGAAGAGCCGCTAGGTGCATGGGATCCACAGGGCTATGCAGACCTTCGCGCCAAGACTAAGACGCTCATCGCCTATGGCGAACGTGAGTGGCAGGTCGCAGGCTTTGAAGAGATTCTTAAGACTGGTACCTGCGACGTCTTTGGAATCGATCCAGGTCGCGCTGAGGGTATTACTGGATTTAAGAGGGCGGCAGAACGGGTCGAAGCTTACAAGCGAACAGCAAATGCCCATGCTTGGTCTTCGGCAATCATCTCTGCTGCAAGCCTTGCAGTCTCATTTAGCAGCGCCGCATTCAGGCTCTTCGAGTTCAAGCCGCTGAAAAACCCGATGCAGAACGATCTGATTACTGAGCCATTTACTCACTCTGAGGGCTGGGTCTATCCGCCACTGGGTAAACCAGGTCTTGGAATTGAGATCATCGAGGAGGTTATCGATAGGTATCGTCAAAAGTTCTAATCGACTCTGCGCCTAGCGAAGAGAGTTTTGACGTGGATTGATAGAAAAAATCTCTGAATACTCTTGAATAATCTTGGAAAAGAGAATAGTCAACTCCAAGGACCTAATCCAATCGGGGTGGGTAAAGGGCGCGGGGAGATTAAAGTATGAGTTTAAATGACGATGCAGATTCGAAGCTTCTTGAATCTCTAGGCTATAAACAGGAGTTCAATCGTCGCTGGAGCGGCTTTTCTAACTTCGCAGTTTCCTTCTCGATCATCTCAGTTCTGTCAGGCTGTTTTACCACCTTTGGACAGGCTTGGAATAACGGTGGACCAGTTGCTATGGGCCTGAGCGAAAAACACTAGACACTTCCACCCTCTAAAAAGGAGAGAATATGTCCAGTCATTACCCTGCCGAGTTCAAGCAAAAAGCAATAGAACTCGTCACTACCCAGCGTAAATCCATAGCCCAGGTATCCCTTGAACTGGGCGTCGCCAGGCCCACCCTTTACTATTGGCTCAATAATCAGAGTCCTGGTTCTAGGACTTTAGCGTCAGGAAGGGCCACCATGGATCCATCCAAGGAGATCAAACGACTTCGTGCACAAAACGAAGCGATGAAGAAAGAAGTTACCAAACTTCGCGCTGAGCGAGATGATGCCAAGGAAGAGAATCGGGCAGCAAAGCTCGTGATTGAATATTTTAGGACCCACAACCCCCCAAAAGCCTAGCCCCGGTCAATGCTCATCTGAGCCGGCAGATGGTGGCAAGCAAATATCGCAGCAGAGTATTGGCCATGGCCCGCTCCACCTCGTATCTGATGCAACCCCCTCAAGTGATTTCACAGATGAGAGGTGAGCGAGAGAACAATCTCAAACGTGAGATCCAAGCACTGCGAACTCGTTACGGCCAGAGCCTTGGATATCGGTCAATCCATGCACTCTTAATAAAGAAAGCCATCTCCGCCTCCCTCTATCTCGTTCGAAAGGTAATGAAACTCGCTGGTTTCTTTGGGCTCCCAAAGAAACGTAAATACCCTAAAGGCAACTACTCACCAGAGATCGCAAACCTCATCAAAGGCAATTTTCAATCAAAGACCCCGCACGAGAAATGGTTTATCGATATCACCCAGAAGAGATACCTGACAGGCACGATCTATCTTGCAGCCATTAAAGACGCTGCAACACGGATGGTGGTGGGCTATGCAACCGGAAGGCGTCCTAACTCTGACCTCGTAGTTCGAGCTCTGGTCATGGCTACTTCCCGATATGCAACCAGAGGCACCATCATCCATTCGGATATGGGCTCTGTTTTCAAATCAGAGCACTATCGAAATGCAGTCAAGCAGGCAGGGCTAGTTCAATCGATGGGCAACGCTGGACTGTCTTTCGCCAATCAAATGATTGAAAGTTTCTTTGGGAAGATCAAAACCGAACTACTTCACACTCACACATGGAAATCCTATGATGAGATCAACAAAGCAATCACTCATTATTGTGAGAGCTTCTA
>JAQBVO010000031.1 GCA_027728065.1 Actinomycetota bacterium | reverse complement strand
CCGTTATGGGGATCTTATGCAAGAGCTTGGGGGTCAAGAACTTTCTGGAATTGGATTTGCACTTGGCGTAGATCGAGTGTTACTAGCTGCTGAAGCCGAAGGCGTGACCTCAACTCTCGATTTTGTCTCGGATTTATTCATCATTCCTCTTGGCGATAGAGCAATGGTGAAATCACTAGAGATAGCAACTCTTTTACGGGCAGCGGGCAAGATAGTTGAAATCGCTTTTGGCGACCGCGCATTAAAAGGTGCGATGAAGGCCGCTGATAAATGCGGCGCGCGTTATGTTGTGGTCCTTGGCGATAAGGAGCTCTCAAGTAAGAGCGTAGAAGTTAAAAACATGCACTCTGGTATTTCTACATCGGTTACCATTAGCTCCCTAATTAATGCACTGTAGAGAGTGAAGCCAGATTAACTATGTTAAGAAACCATGACGCCGGCACATTACGCAAATCCGATATCGGCAAAACCGTTACTTTGGCCGGCTGGGTCTCTCGCCGCCGCGATCACGGTGGAGTTGCATTTATTGATCTGCGTGATGCATCGGGTACTGTACAAGTAGTTATTCGTGATGAGCAGATAGCTGGGGCTCTGCGTGCTGAGTGGTGCCTACTCATTACCGGCGAAGTTCTAGCCCGTCCGGCCGGAAACGAGAATACAAATATTCCAACCGGTGAGATAGAAATCATGGGCGATAGCGTGAGCGTCTTGAGCGAATCTGCAGCGCTTCCCTTTCCAATCGATAGCGGAAGTGATGCCGATATTAGTGAAGAGGTCCGTTTAAAGTATCGCTATCTAGATCTTCGGCGCGAAAAACCCGCAGCCAATCTGCGTCTTCGTTCAAAGGTAACATCAACTATCCGCCACGTAATGGAGGCGGAGTCCTTCCTTGAGATTGAGACTCCGTACTTAACGCGCTCTACTCCAGAAGGCGCCCGTGATTTCCTAGTTCCAGTGCGCCTGCAGCCAGGCAGTTGGTATGCATTGCCGCAATCACCACAACTCTTTAAACAGTTATTGATGGTTGCTGGAATGGAAAAATATTATCAAATAGCGCGCTGTTTTCGAGATGAGGATTTTAGAGCCGATAGACAGCCCGAGTTCACGCAACTAGATATTGAGATGTCTTTTATTGACCAAGAGGATATCTTGGCTGTTGCCGAAAAAGTTGTTGCAAAGATCTGGCAAGAGGTTCTTGGTTTTAGGATTGCTCTTCCCTTGCCGCGAATGACATATGCCGTTGCAATGTCGCGTTTTGGCTCTGATAAACCCGATCTTCGTTTTGCAAACGAGCTCACCGATCAGAGCTCTTATTTTGCCGATACAACTTTTAGAGTTTTCCAGACACCATACGTTGGCGCAGTTGTTATGCCAAGGGGAGCCTCATCACCGCGTCGGGAGCTAGATGCCTGGCAAGACTGGGCAAAGGCGCGAGGAGCAAAGGGTTTGGCATACATTCTTATCAACGCCGATGGAACTTTGGGTGGACCCGTTGCTAAAAATTTGAGTCAGAGTGAGTGTGCAGGAATCGCCGCTGCTACTGGCGCTGCATCTGGGGATGCAATCTTTTTTGCAGCAGGCGAGGCGACAGCATCACAGAGTTTACTCGGCGCAGTTCGATTAGAAATTGGAAAACGATGTGAGTTAATCGCACAAGGGGAGTGGGAGTTTGTCTGGGTAGTCGATGCACCGATGTTCGAGCCCACCGATGGGGGTGGTTGGACGGCTGTACACCATCCATTTACTGGACCAAAGCCCGAGTTTGCAGAGAGCTTTGTAACTAATCCAGCGCAGGCTTTGGCATATGCATATGACATCGTTTTGAATGGAACTGAACTTGGAGGAGGTTCAATACGTATTCATGACAAGAAGATGCAGTCAGATGTCTTTACTGTTATCGGCTTGAGCCAAGAGGAAGCTGCCTCGAAATTTGGATTTTTATTGGAGGCCTTTAACTATGGACCACCGCCTCACGGTGGAATCGCACTTGGACTGGATCGAATCTGTGCACTTTTAAGTGGCTCAGAGTCGATTCGCGAAGTTATCGCTTTTCCAAAAATTGCAAGTGGCGGTGATCCATTAACTGGAGCGCCAACACCAATTACAGCGGCCCAACGCAAGGAGAGCGGTATCGATGGCGCGCCTAAGAAGGCGCCTCAGGTAGGCTAAGAACATGGGACCCGGTGGCATCGCAACGATTATCGCTTCATCTGCACTCTTAATCATTGCAATCGCAATGAGTTATGTCGTCATTCGTGTAGGTAGATTCGTGGACGAGGCTAAGCTCTCGCTCAAATCACTCACCGATGAGACAGCACCGCTGATTCAAGAGGTTCATACCACTGTCACTCTTGTCAACGGTCCTCTCAAGAGTATCAACCGTATTTCTAAGAACGCTGAAGATCTCTCTGACAAAGTTACTCAAGCATCACAGAGCTTTATGAGCAAAAACTCTTCTGCAGTCAAAGTTGCTGGGGCTCTACTTTCAATTGCCTCGGCTAAGAAAGCCCGTGCCAAGAAGAAAGCCGAGTGATTTTCACTAGTGGAATCTGCCGAGATCCGTGCGCGCTGGCTGCGCTTCTTTGAATTAGAAAACCGCCAAGGATTAACCCACACAGTAGTTCCATCGGCCTCTCTCATCGCCGATGATCCAAATCTATTACTGGTAAATGCCGGCATGGTGCCTTTCAAACCCTATTTCTTGGGGGAGATCGCCGCCCCATATAAACGTGCTACATCGGTACAAAAATGCGTACGAACTTTAGATATTGACGAAGTCGGCAAAACAACTCGTCACGCCTCCTTCTTCCAAATGTGCGGAAACTTTTCATTTGGTGATTACTTCAAAGAGGGTGCTATTGCACTTGCATGGGAGCTACTCACACGCCCGATACATGATGGTGGTTATGGTTTTGACGCCGATAGGTTATGGGTAACTGTATTTCTCGATGATGACGAGGCTGCAGATATTTGGCATAAACAGATTGGCCTTCCCAAAGAGCGAATTCAGCGCATGGGCATGAACGATAACTTTTGGTCGATGGGTGTACCAGGACCATGCGGTCCATGTTCAGAGATTTACTACGACCGTGGGGCCGCATATGGAAAAGAGGGTGGACCTATCGCCGATGAGAATCGCTATATGGAGGTATGGAACCTGGTCTTTATGCAAAATGAGCGTGGCGCCGGCACCGGTAAAGATGGGTTTCCAATTTTAGGCGAACTACCCGCAAAAAGTATTGACACAGGCCTTGGGCTTGAGCGTATGGCTGCCTTATTACAAGGTGCTGAGAATATTTACGAGATAGATACAACAATGCAGATTCTTAAAAAAGCTAGTGACTTAACCGCTGTGTCTTACGGCAAATCAGAGAAATCAGATATTTCCTTACGCGTAATCGCCGACCATGCACGAACATCTGCGATGCTTATCGGCGATGGCGTAACTCCGGCAAATGAGGGCCGAGGATATGTTCTGCGTCGCATGATGCGCCGCACGATACGCAATATGCGTCTGCTGGGCTCTATGGATCCGATTATGTCCGAGCTCACTCTCTCCGCGATTGCTGCTATGGGGCCGCAATATCCTGAGCTAGTAAGTGATAAGAACCGTATTGTTCAAGTCAGCGTCTCTGAGGAAGAGAGTTTCATGCAGACGCTCAAGAGTGGAACAACCATCTTTGATACCGCCAGCGCTTTGCTTAAAAAAAGTGATAGCAAGATATTGCCTGGATCTGATGCATTCAAACTCCACGATACGTACGGTTTTCCATTTGACCTCACGTTGGAAATGGCGCGTGAAAATGTTCTAGAAGTAGATGAAGAGGGTTTTAGAGGATTAATGAAGGAACAAAAAGAGCGTGCTAAAGCCGATTCACACGCTAAGAAAACTGGCCACACTGATCTCGGTCAGTACCGCGCAATTGCAGATGCCAGCGGCAAGAGTGAGTTCTGCGGTTATACATCGGTGACAAGTGAGTCAAGAATTACCGGGATATTGCTCGATGGAATCTCATCAAAGAGTGCAACGACTGGTGATGATGTTGAGATTATCTTAGATCGTACGCCCTTTTATGCAGAGGGCGGTGGTCAGTTAGCAGATGGTGGAACTATTACGCTCTCCAACGGCGCTGTAATTACAATCCAGGATGTGCAAACACCAGTGCCTGGAGTATTTGTTCACCGTGGTCAGGTTGTGACTGGATCGGTTGAAATCGGAAACGCTGCCTTGGCTGCAATAGATGTGCAACGTCGCGAGGCAATATCTCGCGCACATACGGCAACACATATGGTGCACAAAGCCTTCCGTGAAATCTTAGGAGAGACTGCAACGCAGGCCGGTTCTGAAAACTCACCGGGGCGTTTTCGCTTTGATTTTCCATCTACTACTGCCGTGCCCGATAGCGTTATTAGCGATGTTGAGGCCAGGGTGAACACTCTTCTCTTAGAGAACTTAGAGGTAACGGCGGAAACGATGTCACAAGCTGCAGCTAAAGAGTCAGGCGCGATGGCTCTCTTTGGTGAGAAGTATGGAGATCAGGTCCGAGTGGTAAGTGTTGGAGATTGGGCACGCGAACTATGTGGTGGAACCCACGTGTCACGCTCTGGTCAATTGGGTCAGATTAAATTGCTAGGTGAGTCATCTATTGGTGCTGGTGTTCGCCGTGTTGAGGCGCTCGTCGGAGTTGACGCATATAGATTTTTAGCACGCGAACATATTATTCTCAACTCACTAACATCGATAATTAAGGGCGCGCGAGTTGAGGAGCTACCTGAACGAATTTCAGCGCTGCTAGGCAAGATTCGCGATATTGAGAAAGAGCTTGGAGCGGTACGTTCGGCAACTGCTTTTTCTCAAATTGGAGAGATTGCAAAGACGGCCTCGGTAATCAACGGAGTTACAACTACGGTTGCACTTCTGCCCGATGGGATTTCAGGTGATGATCTGCGAAAGATTGCATTAGAGCTTCGAGCAAGAGCGCCTAGTAGCGTAGTTGCACTTATCAGTATTAATGATTCTCGGCCCGTATTAGTAGTTGGAGTTAGTGATGGCGCGCGTAAAGCGGGTATAAAGGCCGGTGAGCTTGTAAAGATTGCTTCAGCGGTTTTAGGTGGCGGTGGCGGCGGCAAGGATGATTTTGCTCAGGGTGGTGGCATCGATCCCACGGCGGTCAATCAAGCCTTGGCTGCAATCTCTACCGTACTTAAGGGATAATTCCGCTCATGCAACGAGGTCGCCGTATCGCCTTTGATTACGGTGATGTAAGAATCGGAGTTGCCATCGCCGATCCCGATGGAGTTCTGGCATCGCCACTGACAACTTTGGCATCGAGGGATAAGAGGCTTGCCCAGCAGTTGGTGGAGATTTTCACAGAGTATGAACCCATCACGATCTATGTTGGCAAACCGTTAAATATGGATGCAAGCGCGGGTCCGGCCGCGAAAAAAGCCGAAGGCTTTTGCCAACTACTCTCCACCTTAAGCACGGCGCCTATTGTCGCGATAGATGAGCGTCTATCAACGCTCAGCGCGGCAAAAAATATGCGCGATAGCGGCGTAAATGCCAGAGCTGCAAAATCCAGAGTCGATCAAGCCGCCGCCGTTGCAATCCTGGAGTTTGCACTCTCCATTGAGAGAAATAAGCCATGAAGTATGGACGGATTGCAGCTGCTCTAGCTCTGGTCTGTGCCTTAACTCTTGCGATATATACGGTAGGAAATAATGTTTCGAGTGCCCCTGATTTCCCAACTCGTCAAATTCTCCCCACTGATCCTGAGATTACCGTTGAAATCCCAAGTGGAGCATCTGGTTCAGATATTGGAGCACTCTTGTTAAAAGAGGAGGTCATAAAATCCTCTCTAGCTTATTTTCGAATCGCGGTAGCAGATAAGCGATCGCAAAAAGTCTCACCTGGAGCACACCGCCTAAACCGCGAGATATCGGCGTTGCAAGCGCTAGAGCAGTTACTCGATCCTGCACGAATCCCCAACCTCTTGAAGATATTTGAGGGCGAGTGGAAGAGTGAGATTGTTGATTCGCTTATCACCTATGGTTTTAACAGTGCACAGATTTCTAACGCCTTCAAATCCGTAGCGTTACCAGATGGTTTCACTTCCGCCGAAGGGCTGCTCTTTCCTGCTCAATATAGTTTTCCATCTGGAACTAACGCCGGTAAGGTTCTCCAATCGCTAATCGATCGTTTCCAACAAGAGCAGGCTGGTCGAGAGATTCTTGCAGGGAGGGGAGATTTTTCTGCACTCTCTCTGCTCACCATAGCTTCAATCGTGCAGGCCGAGGGAAATGTGGCTGACTTTGGCAAGATTGCTCGAGTTATTTACAATCGCCTTAAAATCTCAATGCCCTTGCAAATGGATTCGACGATTAATTACGCCAAAAAGGCTCGTGGGAGTATATTTGTAAGTACAAATGCAACTCAGATTAAATCGCCCTACAATACATATAAACGTTATGGTTTACCGCCAACACCTATTGGAAATCCTGGTGCAGATGCGATGAGAGCGACACTTAATCCGCCTCCTGGGGATTGGCTCTATTTTATTACAGTTGCCCCAGGCGATACACGCTTTAGCACTTCACATGATGAGTTCTTGCAGTGGAAGTCTCTCTACCAAAAGAATCGAAAGGCAGGTGCCTTTGAATGATTAAAGCCGCCATTTTAGGATCTCCAGTGGCTCACTCATTGAATCCATTGCTTCAAACAATCGCATTTGCCGAACTCGGTATTGAGAGTGATTACACCCGCATTGAGGTAAAAGCGGGCGAGTTCGGAGCATTTCTCGCCTCATGTGATGATAGTTGGACGGGATTTTCTGTAACAATGCCACTCAAAGAAGAAGTTCTAACCCATGTCAAAGATGTTTCCTCTCTCGCACTGCGGATTCGTGGCGCTAATACATTAGTTAAAAACGCAGATGGCTTTAGCGCAACAACTACAGATGTACCGGGATTTACCCATGCATTAGCTGCTCACGGCCGAGATGCTAGCGGTGATGTTCTCATAATCGGAGCAGGTGCTACAGCGCGAGCGGCAGCTGCAGCCTGTGATGGAGTAGCAACACGTATCACTGTGATGAATCGCTCCACTTCGCGAGTGGAGGCGATATCCAATGTAGTTGAAATCTCCGATTTAGATTTCATCACGTGGCAAGAGCCCAATATATTTGAAAGCGTTGATTTAATTATCTCCACAACCCCAGAGGGTGTAAGTGATAGTTTAATTGCAAGTATTCCATCTAATCCCTCCGCACTCTTCTTTGACGTTCTCTATAAGCCTTGGCCTAGCGCCGTGTTATCAGCATGGGAGCAAAGCGGCGGAGCGGTAATCGATGGATTAGATCTTCTGATTCATCAAGGCATCGATCAAGTAGGAATTCTTTCGGGTGTTGGCTTTGATCGCATGAGCATGGCCGCCTTGATGCGCAGGCATGGCGTTAAAGCTTTGCACTCATCCACATAAGAATTATTGGTATTGCACTCTTTTACTAATCTGAGGCCATGATTGTCGTGGCCCTCTTTGTTCTACCGATTTTAATCGCTGATTGGCGATACCGGCGGATTCCAAATATCTACATCATCTACATCACTTACTGGATTATCTTTATGCGAATAATAACTGGAATCGCATCACCCATAACGATAGCTCTGGCATTGGCCATCTCAACTATTTGTGTAGCAACTATGAAGATGGGCATCGGCGATGCCAAACTTCTGAGCATCATCTCTTTGGCGTTGAATCTAAGCAACATCAGCGAGCTGCTCACTCTCATTATCTGCATTTACCTGGCCGCAGTGGCTCAAATCATTCTTTCATCACTACATCGGCGCAGAATCCCTGCGAGTATTCCACTGGCATTTGCGATATTTTTTGGGACTGGGCTCTATTTGGCTGCCGGCAGCAGTCCATCTCTGCAACAATACGCAGATGCGTTGGTTAACAGCTGGTGAGTCTCACGGCCAGGCCCTGAGTGCGATAGTTGAGGGAATCCCTGCATCGGTTTCAATAACCACTGCCGATATTGATTACCATCTTGCGCGCAGACGCTTAGGTGTTGGACGTGGCGCGCGCCAGAACTTTGAGGCCGACAAGGTGACGATTCTCGGAGGCGTGCGTTTAGGTTTAACGCAGGGTGGGCCGATCGCAATTCAAATTGCAAACTCTGAGTGGCCTAAATGGGAAAAGATTATGTCCCCCGACCCAGTACCGCCGGAAGAGATTGAAAACCTAGCGCGCAACGCACCGTTGACGCGTCCGCGTCCTGGTCATGCCGATCTAGTCGGAATGCAGAAATACGATTTCGATGATGCACGTCCAATCCTTGAGCGTGCCAGTGCCCGCGAAACGGCCTCGCGTGTTGCCTTAGGTGCAGTTGCTCGTAGTTTTTTAGAACAGAGCGTTGGAGTTAAGATATTAAGTCACGTTCTATCGATCGGAGGCGTGCGCGTTCCGGCCGAGACGAAACTTCCCGTCTCAACTGATATGGCACGTATTGACGAAGATCCAGTTCGCTGCGCCGATGCTAGGACGAGCGCTTTAATGATCTCTGAGATTGAAGCGGCGCATTCCCAGGGCGATACTTTAGGAGGAGTAGTTGAAGTACTCGCCTTTAACATGCCACCTGGACTTGGCTCGCACGCTCATTGGGATAGACGACTTGATGCCCGCTTAGCTGGGGCGGTTATGGGTATTCAAGCTATTAAAGGGGTCGAACTCGGAGATGGTTTCGAAACGGCGACGCGTCGCGGCAGTGTCGCCCACGATGAGATTGAAAAATCTAGTGATGGAAAGATTGTGCGTCGTAGTGATCGTGCAGGTGGTACCGAGGGCGGTATCTCCAATGGCGAGATTTTGCGTGTACGTGCGGCGATGAAACCAATTTCTACCGTTCCAAAGGCGTTGGATACTATCGATGTTGCAACAGGTGAGAGCGCCAAGGCGATCAATCAACGCTCGGATGTCTGCGCAGTACCTGCGGCCGGAGTAGTAGCAGAGGCTATGGTTGCATTGGTTTTGGCCGAAGCGGTACTTGAAAAATTCGGTGGAGATAGCGTGCAAGAGACCCGTCGAAATTTCCAGAGCTACATGCAGAACTTAAATTTTAAGTAGGAGGGACTATGCCACAGGTAGTCATAATCGGGCCTCCCGGCAGTGGTAAATCCAGCGTAGGTAAGGCGCTAGCTAAATCACTCGGAGTAAACTTTTTGGATTCAGATGCTGTTGTTGAGAAAAACTCTGGAAAAAAAATCGCAAATATCTTTCTCGATGATGGTGAAGAGTTCTTTAGAGATTTAGAGTTTGACGCACTTACCACCTGCCTGCAGGATGAAGAGTCGATTCTCTCACTTGGCGGAGGAGCCCCAATTTCCCAGCGAGCTCAGGATTTACTGAAGAAGAGCAAGACCCCGATTGTTTTTCTCGATGTTTCGCTATCGGTTGCCGCACCGCGTGTTGGTTTTAATCGTGATAGGCCACTCTTGCTAGGCAACCCTCGTGCGAAATGGCAGGCTCTCTATGATCTTCGCCGACCCATCTATGAGAGTTTGGCGTTGATAACGATTAAAGTTGACTCTATGAAACTGCCCGAGATCGTTGCATCAATACGAAAGGGTGCGATCAGTGAAAAGAATTAGCGTGAGAGCAGAGCGCACCTATGAGGTTTTAGTTAACTGCAATTGGAAATCCGAACTTATCGCTTTGGCGAAAAATAGATCGCGTGTTGCCGTAATTTACAGTCAGAATATGGCAGATTTAATACGCATAGATGCCGATATCGATGCTGAAGTTTTTTATTTTTCTCTACCTGATGGTGAATTCGCAAAAGATCTGGCATCGATAACCCAATTGTGGAACTGGCTCGGCGCAGCGGGGTTTACCC
>JAQBVO010000011.1 GCA_027728065.1 Actinomycetota bacterium | reverse complement strand
GCGTAGCGTAGTGGCTAGCGCGCCTGCTTTGGGAGCAGGAGACCGGGAGTTCGAATCTCCCCGCCCCGACCAGTTGTTTTTTCTAGTCCAAAACTTATTTAGGAGCAGTTGTGAAAAGCAGCCTCGAGACACTTTCTCCAACACGCGTGCGTCTTGATATCGAAGTTGAATACAGTGAGATGAGCTCACATGTGGCCGATGCATATAAGAAGGTTGCAACACAGGTAAACATTCCGGGCTTTCGTAAAGGAAAAGTTCCAGCGGCGATGATTGATCAGCGCATCGGTCGTGGAACTGTTCTGGATGAGGCGATAAATGCAGCTCTACCAGAGTTCTATGGCAAAGCAGCGCGCGAGCATGCTGTAGCTGTCATTGGTCGTCCAGTTGTAGATATTAAAGAGTTTGTTGATAAGGAGAGACTTTCTTTCTCGGTCGAAGTTGATATTCGTCCAGAGGTCAAGCTGCCAGATTTTTCAACGATTACTATCGAGGTCGATGATGTAACTGTCGCAGATGCAGATATTGATGAGCAGGTTGAATCACTGCGGATACGTTTTGGGACTCTAACAACTCTCGAACGGGCCATTGTTAAGGGTGATTTTGCAACTCTTGATATGAACGCTTTTATTGAAGGCAAAAGCGTTGAAGGCGGAAAGGCAAATGATATTTCCTACGAAGTCGGTTCAGATCGCATGATTAAAGGCCTTGATGATATTTTGATCGGGATGTCTGCGGGCCAGACAAAGAGGTTTGAAACTCAACTCGTAGGACAGGCTGAGGGTGAAAAGGGTGAGGTCGAAGCCACTGTCAAAGCTGTGAAAGAGCGCGAGCTTCCGCCAGTAGATGATGCCTTTGCCAAGTTAGCATCTGAGTTTGACACATTGGCCGAACTACGCGCCGATTTTGTCGTGCGCCTTGGTCGCGTCAAGAAGATGGAACAGGGTACTCAGGCCCGAGATCGCCTAGTAGAAAAACTATTAGCGGAGTTAGATATTCCAGTTCCAGAAAATCTCGTCGAACTCGAAGTTACTGAGCACCTTGAGGGCGAAAAACGTACCGAAGATGCTGAACACCGCACCGAGGTTACCGGCCAGGTTCGTTCATCACTCAAATCTGATTTTCTACTCGATGCCATTGTGCAGGCAGAGGGTGTACAGGTAACTGAGATTGAGTTGACTGAGTACTTAGTGCGAACCTCACAGCGTTATGGAATGGCGCCACAACAGTTTGCAGAAGAGTTGCAAAAAGCCGGTCAGATTTCGCAGCTAGTTGCCGAAGTTACCCGTGCAAAGGCATTGGCATCAATCCTTGGTCGCGTCAGCGTTAAAGATGCATCGGGCAACGTAATCGATCTTGAGGCGCTGCGACCTACACCGCAGCTGCCAGAAGAAAGCGAGCAGGCATAATCGCAAGCAGGCTTTAGCCCTGAGCGAACACAACTGCCTTCACGCTGCTTTTTAACCATATTGGGAAGCAAATTGACTCCAACATTGTTAGCCTGACTACAGGAACGAAATCGCTCAACGGAAGGAATACAGGTGGATTTTAATAACCCACAAGCAGGAGAAATCCATGCCCGCTCATCGAGTATTGGAATGATCGGCCTAGATGATCAGGTTTATAATCGCTTGCTGCGCGAGCGCATCATCTTCCTTGCAGGCGAAGTTCGCGACGAAATGGCTAATGCAATCTGCGCGCAGATTCTCTTACTAGCGGCAGAAGATACAAACAAGGATATTTATCTCTACATAAACTCACCTGGCGGATCAGTAACGGCTGGAATGGCGATCTATGACACGATGCAGTACGTCAAAAATGATATTGCAACTGTTGGAATGGGGATCGCAGCATCGATGGGTCAGTTCTTGCTAACCGCTGGCGCACCTGGCAAGCGATATGCAACGCCAAATGCGCGCATATTGATGCACCAACCACTTGGTGGAATTAGTGGTACTGCAACGGATATCCGAATTCAAGCCGAACAAATGGCGATTACTAAGCACACAATGGCAGAGATTAACGCTAAGCACACAGGTCAGACGCTTGAAAAGATTCTGATCGATTCAGATCGTGATAACTGGTTTAATGTTGAAGATGCAAAGGCATACGGCTTCATTGATCACATTGCAACATCAGATGGTCAAGTATTTGGAGGAAAGGCATAATGAAAAATATCCAAGAGATTACATCTCGCTATGTTCTTCCAACGATCGAAGAAAAAACAGCCTATGGTTTTAAGCGCCTTGACCCATATACAAAGCTATTTGAAGAGCGTATTATCTTTTTAGGACAGCCAATCGATGACACGGTTGCAAACGATGTCATGGCCCAGCTCTTAACGCTCGAATCTATGGATCCAGATCGTGACATCATGATCTACATCAACTCACCTGGTGGCTCATTTACTGCTCTGACTGCAATTTACGACACTATGCAGTTCGTCCGCCCAGATATCAGCACAATTTGTTTAGGTCAGGCGGCATCGGCTGCAGCGGTAATCCTTGCAGGGGGTGCAAAGGGAAAGCGATATGCACTTGAGCACTCACGCATCTTGATTCATCAACCATCCTCTGAAGGTGGCGGACAGGCATCTGATGTTGAGATCCAAGCTAAAGAGATTGCACGTATTGCTCGTCTTCAAGAAGAGCTACTTGCCCGCCATGTTATTAAGTCAGCGGCAGAGATTGAAAAGGATATTGAGCGTGACAAGATTTTAACGGCAGCAGAAGCCGCCGAATACGGAATCATCGATCAGGTATTAGCCACACGAAAGGCTAAGCCAGTTAAGTAATATCTGGGTATGGAACTATTTGAGGCGGGATTCCTGTGGTCGTATAAGGGATACCGTCTCTTTTGGATTTCAACGACGATATTTGTTCTTGGCGCTTCTGCATTTCCCATCGCACTTGCAGTCACAATTTTAGATGCCGGCGGAACCGCTACATCACTTGGTTTAATTCTGGGTGCGCGAGTTCTATCGGCAGTTCTCTTTGCTCCCTTTGCTGGTGTCTGGTCGGATCGATTGCCACGTAAACAAGTAATGATTCTCGCCGATCTTGGCCGTGCAGGACTTGTATTTGCAATGGTATTTATCTCCGCGCCAGAAATGCCACATATCTTTCTAGCGGTCCTGGTCTTTGCCATGGGAGTCGGTGATTCATTTGGCGCTGCATCGGCCGGTGCGATCATGCCATCGCTTTTGCCCGAGGATAAATTGCCGGCAGGAAATGTTGCTCGCGGAATAGTCGTTAGATCGGCAACTATTATCGGCCCTGGAATCGGGGGAGTATCAGTCTTTTTAATTGGTGGACGCCTTACTTTTCTCATTACCGCCGTTGCCTTTGCGCTAGGGACTTATTTTCTAGCGAAAATTGAAGAAGATATGAATAGCAATAAGAAGCAACAAGAGAGCTTCATGATTGAGATGCGCGAAGGTCTGAGAACGGTCAGAGACATTCCCTGGATCGGTGCGATGATTGCAATGGCATCGGTTCAGCTCATGGTTGTAATTGCCGCTGAAACAGTTCTATTGCCGGTGATCACTCGGCGCGAATTTGGAACCAATACTGCATTTGCATTATCTGCTGCCGCGTTTTCATTAGGTGCAATAGTTTCAGCCATTGCCTGCGTCAAACTTAAAATCAAACATGAGGGAGAGTTCTCGGTTTTAGTATGGATGCTCTTGGTTATCACTACGCTCTCACTAGCATTTCCAATTTCAGAGGCCTTTGTCGTTCTTTCATATTTATTTGCTGGATTCTCTGTCGGACCTTGGGAGGCCTTCTGGAACTCAGCGATCCAGCGCGAAGTCCCAAGGGAGTTACAGGGGCGAGTTTTCAGTATCGACCACATGGGATCGGCAGGATTAATGCCACTTGGAATGGCATTAGTTGGTCCAGCCGTAACTCTTTTTGGAGAAAAACAGTTGCTTATTGGTGCATCTGTTTTTCACCTCATCATATGTTTAGTGGTTTTGCGCGTTCCTGGCGTTAAAGATTTGAGAATGCCAGGGAAAACAGCGTAATTATTCTCTCGGCGAACAGATGCAGGCGTAAAAGGCGCGCATAAGAAGCCACGGGAATCTAAACTCTACCCATGACAAGAATCGGTGAAACAAGCGATCTGCTTAAGTGTTCCTTCTGCGGTAAAACCCAGAAGCAGGTTAAGAAACTCATTGCCGGTCCTGGCGTTTATATTTGCGATGAATGTATCGAACTTTGTAACGAGATAATCGTTGAAGAGTTATCCGAGGCCACATCCCTTGGCCTAACCGAACTACCAAAGCCACATGAGATCTTTGATTTCCTCGATCAATATGTCATCGGTCAAGATCGAGCAAAGAAATCTCTATCAGTTGCCGTCTACAACCATTACAAGCGCGTTCAGGGTGGTCATCGCGAAGAGACAATTGAATTAGCAAAATCTAATATCTTGTTATTAGGTCCTACTGGATGTGGCAAGACATTAATGGCACAGACTTTGGCGCGCATGCTTAATGTTCCATTTGCAATTGCCGATGCAACCGCTCTTACTGAAGCCGGTTATGTTGGCGAAGACGTTGAAAACATTTTGCTAAAACTTCTTCAGGCAGCTGACTACGATGTTAAGAAAGCCGAAACAGGAATCATCTATATTGACGAAATCGATAAAGTCGCGCGTAAATCTGAAAATCCATCTATCACCCGTGACGTCTCAGGAGAAGGTGTTCAGCAGGCGTTATTGAAAATCCTAGAGGGAACAGTTGCATCAGTACCGCCACAGGGGGGACGCAAGCACCCACACCAAGAGTTTATTCAGATCGATACGACAAATGTTCTATTTATTGTCGGTGGCGCATTTGCTGGCCTTGAAAAAATTATTGAATCACGCAGTGGTAAAGCCGGTGTTGGCTTCAACGCAACACTGCAAGATGCCTCTGATAGGAATCGCAGAGATATCTTTGCCGATGTTATGCCTGAAGATCTATTAAAGTTTGGAATGATCCCTGAATTCATCGGACGGCTTCCAGTTCTAACAAGTGTTGAAAACTTAGATAAGACGGCCCTTATGCAGATTCTCACCGAGCCAAAAAATGCACTCGTTAAGCAGTACCAACGTCTGTTTAAATTAGATAACGTCGAACTGGAATTTTCAGCCGATTCACTCGAAGCGATAGCAGATCTAGCGCTACTGCGTGGCACAGGTGCCCGTGGCCTTCGTGCGATTATGGAGTCGTCACTTCTCTCTGTGATGTATGACGTTCCAAGCCATGGTGAGATCGCAAAGGTCTTGGTTACTAAAGACTGTATCGCAACCGGCGCACAACCAGAGTTCATCCTTCATACAGGTGACATTCCAAAGCGCGCGCGAGGCCAAAAGGGTCAAGAGGAGAAGAGCGCATAATCTAGACTGCTCCTTATGTCCCGCGAATTAGCTTCCAGCTTTTCTCCAGCTGATATCGAAGCGTCACTGTATAAACAATGGGTTGCAGCTGGATATTTCAGAGCTAATTCGGCATCTACAAAGCCGCCATTTACAATCGTAATTCCACCACCAAATGTCACGGGTTCTTTGCATATCGGTCACGCCTTAGATCACACATTGCAAGACACCCTTACACGCATGAAGCGTATGAAGGGTTTCGAGGCGTTATGGCTACCTGGCATGGATCACGCAGGAATTGCCACACAGAACGTTGTTGAAAAACAGTTATCTGCCCAAGGTATATCGCGACATGATTTAGGACGCGAGGATTTTGTTAAGAAAGTATGGGAGTGGAAGAGCGATTCAGGCGGAGCAATTTTAGATCAGATGCGTCGCTTGGGCGATAGTGTGGATTGGTCGCGCGAGGCCTTTACGATGAATTCGAATCTATCGACTGCAGTATTAACTATCTTTAAGAAACTCCATGATCAAGATCTTATTTACCGTGCCGAGCGCATTATTAACTGGTGTCCACGTTGCTTAACTGCACTCTCAGATATCGAAGTCGATTATCACGATGACTCCGGTGAATTTGTACAGGTTCGATATGGTGAAGGCGATATTCAAATTACTGTCGCAACAACGCGCGCTGAAACAATGCTCGGCGATGGTGCAGTTGCAGTTCACCCCGATGATAAGCGCTACAAGCACTTAATTGGTAAGAAAGTTCTCTTACCGCTTGCCAATCGATATATTCCAATCATTGCCGATGAGTTGGTAGAGATGGATTTTGGTACAGGTGCAGTAAAAGTAACTGCAGCCCATGATCCCAATGACTTTGAAATGGCGGTGCGCCATAACGTTGCGTTCGTGGTCATCATGAACGAACACGGTGTGATGGATGGATCTGGCACCCGTTTTGATGGCATGGATCGCTTTGATGCCCGTAAAGCAGTTGTCGAAGCGTTGCGCGATGAAGGTCGAATAATGGATGAAAAGCGTCCATATGTTCATGCCGTCGGTCACTGTTCTCGCTGCGATATAACCCTCGAGCCACGTCTTTCCAAGCAGTGGTTTGTAAAGGTAGCACCACTTGCAAAGGCTGCAGGAGATGCAGTGCGCGATGGTCGCGTAAAGATTGAACCAGAAGAGTTAGCGCCACGTTATTTTGATTGGATCGACAACATGCATGACTGGTGTATCTCGCGCCAACTGTGGTGGGGTCATCGAATTCCAGTCTGGTATGGCCCAAACGGTGAGAGTGTTGTTCTCGGCCCCGGTGAAAGCCCACCGGCTGGCTACAACCAAGATCCCGATGTCTTAGATACTTGGTTCTCATCTGCACTCTGGCCCTTCTCAACACTTGGTTGGCCAGCCGAATCCGATGATTTGAAGAAGTTCTACCCAACATCTGTATTAGTTACTGGTTATGACATCTTGTTCTTCTGGGTTGCACGCATGATGATGTTTGGTTTATTTGCCATGGATGGCGTACAGCCCTTCCACACTATTGCACTACATGGCTTAGTACGCGACCAATTTGGAAAGAAGATGTCGAAATCCAAGGGTAATGTCGTTGATCCAATTGAGTTCATGGATAAGTACGGCGCCGATGCATTGCGATTTACTTTGGCGCGTGGAGCTAACCCAGGAAAAGATCAAGCTCTAGCCGAAGATTGGATCGCCGGTTCACGCAACTTTGCTACAAAGCTCTGGAATGCAACACGCTTTGCAATGATAAACGGAGCCAGCATCGATGGCGATCTGCCCCCACTTGATTCACTCAACGCCATTGATAAGTGGATCCTTAGCCGTTTGTCTGAAACTATTTCAGAGGTCGATTCACTCCTTGAACAGTACGAGTTTGCACGGGCCTGTGAACTTATGTATCACTTCGCATGGGATGACCTATGTGACTGGTACTTAGAGCTCTCCAAGGAGAGTTTTGCATCTAAAGATTCAGCCAATACCAAGCGAGTTCTAGGTTTTGTATTAGATCAATTATTTCGATTAATGCATCCAATAATGCCCTTTATCACTGAGGTAATGTGGACGACATTAACTGGGCAAGAGTCACTGGTAATTGCTGCATGGCCAATAGGCCATCCCGAACACATAGATAAAAAATCTGAAAAATTGATTGTAGAGATTCAAGAGATTATTACTGATGTACGTAGATTCCGTAACGATCAAGGCATTAAGACTTCCCAGAAGATTCCCGCTCGCTTTATTGCACCAGAGCGTATTAATGATTATGCCGATGCAATGGCCTTTGTCCTGCGCCTTGAGCTTGGCACAATCACACCAAGCGCGCACTGCGAAATAGGTGCAGTTAAAGTGGAGTTTGATTTAACGAGATCAATCGATGTCGCCGCAGAGCGCGCGCGTCTTGAAAAGGATCTAGCTACTGCGCAAAAAGATAGGCAAACCGCCGAAGTTAAACTCAATAATCAAGGCTTTATAGCCAAAGCCTCTGAAAATGTTGTTGTTGAAATCCGAGAGCGCCTTGAAAAAACAACGGCAGATATCGCACGCATCACTGCGCAGTTGCAAAAACTTCAAAACCCATGATTATCTCTGCCGATGATCAAGAGCGTGTAGATGGCATTGAACAGGCTTTACTTGCACGTTGGCCTGAGACTCGCATCGCACCATCGACTGAACGCATCGCTGCTCTTGTAGATATTTTGGGTTCACCTCAACTGACATATCCAACGATCCATGTCGGTGGTACTAACGGCAAGACCACGACATCACGCATGATTGATTCGCTCTTATTTGCTCATGGCCTTCGCACCGGCCGCTTTACTAGCCCACATCTTGAAACATATCGTGAGCGCATTGCAATTAATGGGCAGCCCATAGATCCTAAAGATTTAATCTTTGCTTACAACGATATCGCTGCTTATTTAGATTTAATGGATACAAAATTCCCGCATCCAATATCCTTCTTTGAGGCCGTGACCGCCCTTGGTTTCGTAGCCTTTGCCGAGCATCCCGTAGATGTGGCCGTTATTGAAGTCGGTATGGGCGGGCAATGGGATGCTACAAATGTCATTGATGCCGATGTCTCGGTAATTATGCCGATTGGCTTTGATCATATGGAGTATCTAGGCAACACATTGCATGAAATCGCTGCTACAAAGGCGGGCATTATTAAAGAGGGTGGATTTATTGTCTTGGCCCAGCAAGAGCCAGAGGCTGCAAAAGAGCTAATCCGAAAGGCGGCCGAGGTTGGTGCAGACGTTGTTCGCGAAGGAATTGAATACAGCGTTGTATCACGCGCCGTTGCAGTGGGGGGACAGTTGATAACAATTACTGGGCTCTACGATACGTATGAGGATATTTTCCTGCCATTACACGGTAAACACCAGGCAGCCAATGCGGGAAGCGCGCTGGTGGCCGTTGAAACCTTCTTTGGTGATCAACCACTAGATATTGAGTCGGTGCGTGCTGGATTTGCCGCCGTTACATCACCGGGGCGCTGCGAAGTTGTGCATCGTAACCCAACGATAATTCTAGATGCGGCACATAATCCCCATGGCGCAAAGGCGTTAGCCCAGACTTTGGCCAGTGAGTTTAATTTCGATGAAATCATCGCAGTTGTAGGTGTATTTGGCGATAAAGATGCCGCAGGAATTCTGCAGGAGCTAGAGCCAATAGTAGATCATGTCATCGTTACCCAAAGCGCATCCGATCGTGCCATGAGTTCGGCAGATTTAGAGAGGATTGCCTCAAAAGTATTTGGTGTCGATCGCGTGTTCGAAGTCAGTAATTTAGATGCCGCACTTGATCGCGCAGTAGTCGATGCGACTCGTCCATTGAGTGAGGATACAATTGGAGTTATCGTGACCGGTTCGGTCGTAACCGTTGGCCAGGCTCGAAGCTATTTACGAAAGAGGTTTGCTAAATGAGAGTTTTAGGTGCAGCGGTATTAGTAATGGAGTCTCTGACTTTAGGCTTTGCAATCCTGCTTGCTGTTAAAGAGCAGTCAAGCGTTGCAATTGTCTATGGCTCCATAGTCTCGCTACTATTATTTTTAACGGCCGGACTTCTTAAGCGCCGTTCAGGATTCTATATCGGCTCTATTTTGCAGATTTTCATGATCGCTTTTGGCTTTTTCGTCCCATCCTTTTTCATCATGGGGGTGATTTTCATCGGGCTATGGGCTGCAGCGATTATCGTGGGGCGAAAGGGCGAGGCCGCTCGCGCCGCCCATCTGGCTTCCCAAGCTCAAAAGCCCTAATACACTAGGCGGGTGAGCACAGAAAAAACACTGATTCTAATCAAGCCAGATGGCATCCGTCGTGGCTTAGTTGGTGAAGTTATCTCGCGCATTGAAAGCAAGGGATATCTCATTGAAGCCTTACGCATGCTCAATGCCGATCGTGCTCTGCTGGAAAAACACTACGCTGAACATGTAGGTAAGCCATTTTATGAACCGCTCGTTGAGTTTATGATGTCTGGACCAATCATTGTCATCGTTGCATCAGGTGAGCGTGTCATTGAAGGCTTCCGATCTCTTGCCGGTGTTACAGATCCAACCCTTGCAGTACCCGGCACGATTCGTGGAGATTTGGCGCGGGATCAAGGCACTAAAGTTGTACAAAATATTGTGCACGGATCAGATTCACCAGAGTCTGCTGCGCGCGAGATTGCGATTTTCTTCCCTAAATAATCAAGGAGCACACCAGCATGAGCAGACAAAATAAGATGTCATTTATCGGACGTGACATGGCCGTAGATCTTGGAACGGCTAACACGCTTGTTTATGTGCGTGGACGTGGAATTGTCCTTAATGAGCCATCTGTTGTAGCGGTGAATCAAGATACTGGTGGAATTTTAGCCGTCGGCTTAGAAGCCAAAAAAATGATTGGCCGTACTCCAGGAAATATTGTCGCAATCCGTCCGCTCAAGGATGGCGTTATCGCAGACTTTGAAACTACCGAACGCATGTTGCGTTATTTTATTCAAAAAGTTCACCGCCGTCGCTACTTAGCTAAGCCGCGCATCGTCGTATGTGTTCCATCAGGTATCACAGGTGTTGAACAACGCGCAGTAAAAGATGCTGCATATGCTGCAGGGGCTCGCAAGGTTTATATTATTGAGGAGCCCATGGCTGCAGCTATCGGTGCCGGACTTCCAATCCACGAACCAACTGGAAATATGGTCGTTGATATCGGCGGCGGCACAACCGAGGTCGCAGTTATCTCTCTAGGCGGAGTCGTTTGTTCACTATCAATTCGTGTCGGCGGCGACGAGCTCGATCATTCGATTATTAACTGGGTTAAGCGCGAATTCTCACTACTTTTGGGAGAGCGCACCGCCGAGGAGATTAAGATGGCGATTGGTTCGGCATATCCACTAGCCGGCGAGAACGACGCCGAGATTCGTGGCCGCGATCTAACAACAGGTCTTCCAAAGACAATCGTTGTTTCAGCCGCCGAGATTCGCAAAGCGATTGAAGAGCCAGTTAACGCGATTGTTAACGCAGTAAAGGGCACGCTCGATAAGACTCCTCCCGAGTTAGCTTCAGATCTCATGGATCGTGGAATCGTATTAACTGGAGGAGGTGCATTACTTAAAGGTCTTGATGAACGTTTGCGCAAAGAGACTGGAATGCCGATCCACCTGGCAGAGCGTCCATTAGAGGCTGTTGTTGAAGGCTCCGGTAAGTGCATCGAAGAGTTTGAAGCCTTAGAGAAGGTTTTAATCTCCGAACCACGTCGATAGGGCGTTTAAGAGATGCGTAAGGCCGGTGCAGGCAGCGCTCGACTACCCTTAATCATCCTTATCGTAACGGCGCTCTTCTTGATTACCTTAGATCTACGTGGAGTCGGTGTACTACAAGGGGCAAGGGCGGCAAGCCAAACAGTTCTCTCGCCTTTTCAGCGTGCAGGAAATGTTGTTCTAACCCCCATCAAAGAATTCTTTTCAGATGTAACTCATTTGGGGCGTACACGTAGCCAGATTGAAAGACTGCGTGCCGATAATGCAAAGTTACAAACTGAGCTACTTAATCGAAAAAATGCCGATGCACAGTTGGATCAATTAAAAACCATTTTGGATTTAGCAGGTACTGCAGGGTTTAAAGTAGTTAATGCTCGCGTTATAAGTCAGGGCTCGAGTCAGTCATTTGCACAGACAATCACAATCGATTCTGGATCAAATGCTGGAATTAAACGCAATATGATGGTCTTGTCAGAGTTTGGAATTGCAGGAGTTGTAAAAGATGTATATTCAAATTCAGCGTTAATATCCTTAGCCACCGATCCATCATTTCGAATCGGCATCCGTGTTGCAGGCAGTCAGCAGATTGGAATCCTTTCTGGCCGCGGAAATCGCTCTGCCAGCCTGCAATTAATCGATAACTTAACTACTCTCCAAGTGGGCGATGTTTTGCTCTCGCTCGGCAGTGTTGCTAACCGGCCATTCGTACCAGGCGTGCCTGTGGGGTACATAACCGCCGTCGATAACTCGGCAGGTGCAGTTGCCCAGAGTGCAACGGTTCACCTCTATACAGATTTTAACGCGCTAGGTGTGGTCGCAGTAGTTGTGGGTTCACCTGTAAGAAATCCGGGCGATGCGCTTGTCCCAACAAAACCACAACCAACCCCGACCCCTACCGTGACTGTCTATGTGACACCTTCACCGACGCCAACAAATTAACCTCACATGATTACGCGCCAATTTCCTATCGCTCTCTCAATTTTTTTTGCCGTATATATCATCCAAGAGGCAGTAGTCAATCAGTTTCGCTTCTTTGGTGGAGGCTTCTCACTCTTTCTGATTTTTTCTCTTATCTGGGCGATTTTGAGTTCACCAAAAATCGCCGCTCTTGGGGGATTCATGGCAGGGTTATTAATGGATCTCTCACCAAGTTCGGCTGGACTAATCGGTCAATGGACCCTATTAATGATCGTTGCTTGCTATGCAGTTTCATATTTGGGCTCTGGAAATGAGAGCTTATCGAGCAACCCCTTGGGATTTACTTTCTTGACGACAGTTACCATTTTCTTTGTTGAATTATTCTATGTAATTACTGGCGCTCTATTAGGCGTTGCCAGTGGAGATTCTGAACAGGTTTTGATCACGCTTGTTGGCATTTTCATATGGAGTTTAGTAGTAACACCGATTGTACTGCCTCTATTTTCTCGTCTACATGCTTTTACATTTAATACTCGGTCGGCGATATGAACCAACGCTCACGTCTTAGTTTGCTTGTAGTACAGATCTTGATTGTTTCACTCATGGTGGCACTATTGGGTCGTCTCTTTTATCTACAAATCGCAATGGGCCCCACTTATCGTGATGCAGCGTTAAGTATTCAAAGTCGCGATGTTGTATCTCCAGCTACACGAGGATTAATTGTTGACTCATCTGGAGTGCCCTTGGCTCTAAATAAGGTGGGATTGGCTATAACGATCGACCGAATCGCCATAGATAAGCAGCCAGACAAAGGTGTTGCAGTAATGGCCAGATTGAGCAGATTATTGAAACTGCAGTACGCCAATGTTTATCGCAATACACGCTTGTGCGGGGAGTTACCTACAGGCCAAAGGGCGGGCTGTTGGACGGGTTCGCGCTATCAACCAATACCAATTACTAAATCTGCAGATCCAGATGTTGCGCTACAAATTGTTGAGAACTCAGATCAATTTCCAGGTATAGATGCACAACCTATTGCAATCAGAAACTATCCTGGAACTGTCGGAGTAAACGCAGCCCACGTACTTGGTTATGTCGGTCCACTCACAGAAGAGGATCTCTCTGGAGAAAACGGCAAGAATTTCTTTCGAAGTGAATCCATCGGCAAATCTGGTTTAGAGATTGTCTATGATTCATTTCTGCGCGGTATTCCTGGTATCCGCACCTTAATCGTCGATCGCAAAGAGGCGATTACTTCGCAAAGACAAAATACCCCTCCCGTTGCAGGTGATCACTTAGTGACATCACTCGATGTGCGCTTACAGGCTGCCACTGAGACTGCATTAGCCGATGCAGTGCTACGTGGACGCGCAAATGGCTATACATCTGATTCAGGAGCTGCAGTCGTCATGGATGTTAGAAATGGCCAGATATTGGCGATTGCCTCATATCCAACATATGATCCAAATATATTTGAAAAGGGCTTAACGGTTGCGCAGGCATCAGATCTCTTTAGTGAAAAAAAAGCGGTACCAGCTCTTTCGCGTGCACTGCAAGGCCTATATGCACCTGCATCGACATTTAAGTCTGTCTCGGTAATCGCGGCGGCATCTGCCGGCTATAACCTCAACGCATCCTATAAATGTCCATCTGAGCTACAGGTTGGAACGCGTTTATTTCAAAACTTCGAAAGTAAATCTCAGGGAACTATGAGTTTAAAGAAGATGATTGCGGTCTCATGTGACACAGTTTGGTATCGCATCGCATTCGATGAATGGCTACGCGATGGTGGTCTTAGTCCGAAATCAAACCCCAATGACTACTTCTTTAAAGCCGCAGCGAGTTTTAATTTCACGCAGAAAGTGGGCGTTGATCTACCCTCTGAATCATCATCTCGCTTGGCAAATCGCGCTTATAAAAAGAGTTGGTATCAGCAGAACAAAGATTTCTACTGTAACTACAAAGAACGTGCGACAAAAGCACAACAGACACCCTTCCTCATACTTCTTGCAAAAGAGAACTGCGTTGATGGAGACAAGGTTCGCGCAGGAGATGCCGTTAACTTCTCTATTGGCCAGGGCGAGACAGTTGTGACACCACTTAAATTGGCCCAGATGTATGCAGCGATTGGCAATGGTGGAACAATCTGGCAGATGATGGTCGGCAAGGCGATTGTTAAGACAGATGGCACGGTTGTTAAAACAATGAAGCCTGAAAAGTTAGGCACATTAAGTGCATCTAAGGAAACGATAGATTTCTTGCGTGGGGCACTACGCGAAGTAGTTGTTGCAGGAACTGGCACTGGAGCCTTTGCGGGTTTTCCAATTCCAATCAGTGGCAAAACTGGTACGGCAGAAGTCTTTGGTCGTAACTTAAATGGCTCGCTGAAAGATAACACCTCATGGTTTGCATCCTATGCACCAAGTAATAAACCACGCTACGCCGTTGTCATGATGGTAAGCCAGGGTGGATTCGGTGCATCAACATCGGGAGTGGGAGTTCGAAATATTTACGAAACACTTTTCGGTGTAAAGGGAAATAAAGTTGTGCCAGGAGCGGCGATATTTCCAGATGGAAAACCACCGATCAAACTGCCAAAGATTTCTCCGGCAACAAAGCCTAGGGTAGCCCCATGAGCCAAATCTCTGTGCGCCGAGGTCTATATCAACATCGCCGCTTCTCAATCTTTCACGGATCTGATCCAGTACTAACTACGGCCGTTGCACTTTTACTCATTATTGGAACTTTGTTGGTATATGCAGCTACACGCGATTGGTATGCGCGCAATGGCTTAGATCCTCAGTTTTACTTAAAACGTCACGTTATCAACATTGCAATCGGTACACTACTTGCTTATGGCACTACTCTCATTGACTATCGCTTACTGCGGGCATATATACCGATTTTTTGGGGTCTGGGTGTACTTGGCTTAATAATAGTTTTAATCCCGGGTCTTGGTACCTCCATCAATGGTGCGCGGGCATGGATTTCCTTACCTGGGGGTTTTCAGATTCAACCAGCAGAGTTAGCTAAGATCGCAATTATTGTTGGAATGTCGATGTTGCTATCGGAGCGAAGTCACGACAGTAACAAACCCGAAACTTCCGATCTACTACAGGCCCTCGTTATTGCCGCAATACCTGTTCTACTTATTATTCGCCAGCCCGACATGGGGACAGCGTTTATCATTAGTGCTTCCGTCATAACAATTATCGCGGTATCAGGTGCATCATCGCGCTGGGTTATAGGGTTATTGATACTGGCCATATTGGTCGCAGTCGTTGCAACGAAGACAGGTGTAATAAGTCAATACCAACTCAACCGCTTACAAACATTTGTAGATCCAACGGCAGATACACAAGGTACTGGTTATCAACTGCGGCAAGCACGCATTGCCATAGGTTCTGGCGGACTCATTGGAAAGGGCTTATTTAACGGCCCACAGACCAATGGCCGCTTTGTTCCAGAGCAACAGACCGACTTTATCTTTACAGTTGCCGGGGAAGAGCTTGGATTTTTAGGCGGCGGACTTATTATCTTTTTATATCTATTAATATTGATGCGGGCCTTTGCAATTGCTCGACGTACGAGTGATCCATTTGGGCGTCTTGTGACTACTGGTATCATCGGCTGGTTTGCTTTTCAGATCTTTGAAAATATCGGAATGACTTTGGGTCTTATGCCGATGACAGGAGTGCCACTGCCGTTCATCTCTTATGGTGGCTCCTCGATGTTTGCCACCTTGATTGGCTTCGGGCTCCTGCAGAACGTCCACGCCCGCTCCAAAGGCTAAAATCCGCTCATGGGAGGCTCAACTAGGTAATTTCCCCCCTCTCTGTCATACTTAGGGCAACAGTTCAGCGCGGCTCGCGAATCCTTCGCGGCAAAAGCCCAGCGCGGACAGGTATTTAAAAAAACCTAAAAGGGATTTTTTTACATAGAAGCGCTTTTTAATAAGCGCATAGAGGATTTGGTGCCATGGCTATTGAGCCTAAAACACCGCGCAAGCGTGCGGTTAAGAAAGTATCTGCAAAAGCAGAGAGCAAGGAAAGCCCTATAGAAGAGCCGAAGAAGGCGCTTCGCAAAAAAGCCGTTCCAGTTCCAATTTTTCAAGCAGCCCCGGACAAGCCCGTCGAGAAGTCAACGCGTAAAAAACCAGAGCCGGCCCCTGAGATAGTCAAAGCCGCTGCAGCCGATGGATCTACAGAGAGTGAAGATCGCGCCAACCGTAACCGCCGTCGCCGTCGTGGTGGACGTGGACGGCGCAAGCCAGGTGGCGAAGGCACAGCTAGCACTGAAGTGACAGGCCAAGATGCAAGTGAAGAGTCGGGCGAGAGTTCAACACACCGCCGCCGTCGCCGTCGCGTAGCAGGTAGCGATGGAGTTACTCCCGGAGAGAGCATTGAAGAAGATGGCGTAGTAACCGTTGTTAAAGTCCGAGAGGTTCGTGCGCGCCCAGCGCGAGCTGCACGCAGCGAGCGAGCCGATAGATCTGAACGAGGTAGCCGCCGTCGCGATCGCAATGAACGTGGCGGACGCAGTGAGTATCGCGAGCCATATCGCAAGCGTGGAACGCTCATCACAGATGGTGAATTCCTAGCCCGTCGCGAAAATGTTGATCGAGAGATGCTTGTTCGGCAGATTGCAGATCGCACACAGATTGCAGTTATCGAAGATGGCATCATGGTCGAGCATTATGTGAACCGTAATAGCAACATTTCGTATGTAGGAAACGTCTATTTAGGGCGCGTTCAAAATGTATTGCCATCTATGGAGGCAGCCTTCGTCGATATCGGCAAGGGACGTAACGCTGTTTTGTACGCTGGTGAGGTTAACTGGGATGCTGCAGGAATTTCAGAGTCTGAACCACGTAAGATCGAGACAGTTTTAAAGAGCGGACAAAGCGTTGTCGTTCAAGTTACTAAAGATCCAATTGGCCAGAAGGGCGCTCGCCTTACAAGCCAGATTTCACTTCCAGGACGCTATGTTGTCTTTGTTCCAGGCGGGGGAATGTCAGGAATTTCAAAGCGACTTCCAGAGAGTGAGCGAACACGCTTAAAAGCTATCTTGAAGAATCTTATTCCAGAGAGCGCGGGTGTCATTGTTCGTACCGCAGCCGAAGGTGTGAGTGAAGAGGATTTAACAAGTGATGTCGCCCGTCTTAAAGCGCAGTGGGATGAGATCTATGCAAAGAGTCAGAACTCCAACTTTCATTCACCAGCCTCGCTATATCAAGAGCCAGATCTTGCAGTACGTGTTATTCGCGATATCTTTAATGAGGATTTCCGCAAGTTAACTGTGCAAGGTACAAGCGCATGGGATGAAGTTACAAGCTATCTCGGCTTTATCGCACCAGAGCTCACAGCCAAGATTGAAAAGTACACAGGCACCGGCGATCTCTTTACAGATTTCCGCGTCGAAGAGCAGTTAGCAAAGGCCTTTGATCGCAAGGTATATCTACCTTCAGGTGGATCGCTAGTAATAGATCGTACAGAGGCGATGATCGTCGTCGATGTTAACACCGGCAAGTTCATCGGTAAGGGTGGAAATCTTGAAGAGACTGTAACCAAAAATAATTTAGAGGCGGCCGAAGAGATTGCACGCCAACTACGTCTTCGCGACTTAGGTGGAATCGTTGTCATCGACTTCATCGATATGATTCTTGAGTCAAACCGTGAAATGGTTTTGCGCCGTTTAGTTGAATCCCTTGGTCGCGATCGCACAAAGCACCAGGTCGCAGAAGTTACATCCCTTGGTTTAGTGCAGATGACGCGCAAGCGTGTTGGACAAGGCCTGATTGAAGCCTTTTCTACTACCTGTGATGCATGTGCTGGACGCGGAATTCATATCCACATGGAGCCGGTCAAGATGAAGGCACCAATGCCTCAGTTAGATACTCCATCTGCTCAGCATGAAGATGCCGATGAAAAAGATGCCACCGAACACGAGTTTCATGAATCACTCAACGCCGATGTTGAGCCGGCAAAGCCGCAAGCAAAGCTCGGCGGGCGCAAACGCCGTCGGGCCTCTTCATCGGGCATTATTACTGCATGATTTCTGCCTTGATTTGAGCCTTAGCGCTCAAGCAGGTAACCTTTAGCCTTCATCACCCATTACAAGAGTCCGGAGTACCACGCACGTGGCAAATATTAAGTCTCAGATTAAGCGCGTTAAGACCAATGAGAAGGCACGCCTTCGCAACAAGTCTGTGGGCTCATCTATCAAAACCGCTGTCCGTAAATTCGGCGATGCAGTAACTGCCGGTGATGCTGCTCTAATCTCGGTTGAGCTTCGCACCGCTTCTGCCGCCCTTGATGTTGCAGTTCAAAAGGGAGTTCTGCATAAGAACTCTGCAGCAAATAAGAAGTCATCGATGGCTAAGGCTGCCGCAAAAGCCGGCGCACGTTAATTCTTCCAAGGTTCTAAAGCGAGGCTAGGTTAATGCCTGCAATCTCACTTGCTAAGGCGCCGCAACCAGCATCAACTAATCCGGCGCAGATTCGTAACTTTTGCATCATTGCCCACATTGATCACGGAAAATCCACCCTTGCCGATCGCATGCTGGGTATTACCGAGGTAGTAGATCCGCGCAATATGCGCGAGCAGTATTTAGATCGTATGGATATCGAGCGTGAGCGTGGAATCACAATTAAATCTCAGGCCGTACGTTTGCCATGGCGTAGTGGGATCGATGGCGACGAGTACATCTTGAATTTAATCGATACACCAGGTCACGTCGATTTTACCTATGAGGTTTCCCGTTCATTAGCGGCCTGCGAGGGTGCAGTTTTACTTGTCGATTGTGCCCAAGGTATCGAGGCCCAAACGCTGGCTAACCTTTATTTAGCGATGGAAAACAATCTAACAATCATTCCGGTTCTTAATAAAATTGATTTGCCAAATGCTCAACCAGAAAAGTTTGCTGCAGAGCTTGCCAAACTTATTGGCTGTGAACCCGAAGACTGCCTGCGAGTCTCGGGTAAAACTGGTGAAGGAGTTAAAGAACTTCTCGATGAAATCATTCAGCAGATTCCAGCACCCAAGGGTGATCCCAATGCACCAGCGCGCGCATTGATCTTTGACTCGGTCTATGACAGTTATCGCGGTGTTGTTACCTATGTCCGTGTAATTGATGGCCACTTATCTCCCCGCGAACAGATTCAGATGTTTTCAACTGGTGTTCGCCATGAGGCTCTGGAAGTCGGAGTCATCTCCCCAGAACCAATTGCCAGCAAGGGTCTGGGTGTGGGCGAGGTAGGTTACTTAATCACCGGTGTTAAAGATGTTCGCCAATCACGAGTCGGTGACACAATCACTACATTTAATAATCCAACCAAGCAGGGTTTAGCAGGATATAAAGATCCGAAGCCCATGGTTTTCTCTGGTCTTTTTCCATTAGATGGCGCAGATTTTCCCGTACTTCGCGAGGCGTTAGATAAGTTGCAACTCAATGACGCCGCTCTTGTATATGAGCCAGAGAGTTCTGCCGCTCTTGGCTTTGGTTTTCGTTGTGGCTTTTTAGGTCTTTTACATATGGAGATTGTGCGCGAGCGATTAGAGCGCGAGCATAAGTTGAATTTAATCTCAACTGCTCCGAACGTTGTTTACAACGTCACGATGGCTGATGGAAGAGAAGTTCGAGTTACTAATCCATCCGAGTTTCCAGATGGCAAGGTAGCAATTGTTAAAGAGCCAATCGTTAAATCCACGATACTTGCACCATCAGAGTTCATCGGAACCATTATGGATCTGTGCCAAGATCGCCGCGGAGTATTACTGGGTATGGATTACATATCTGAAGATCGCGTTGAAATTAGATACGACCTTCCATTGGCCGAAATCGTCTTTGATTTCTTTGACCAGTTAAAGGGCCGTACCAAGGGCTATGCATCCTTAGATTATGAAGAAAAGGGTGATGCCGAAGGAAACTTAGTAAAGGTTGATATCTTGCTACAAGGCGAGGCCGTCGATGCCTTTAGCGCAGTTGTTCACCGCGATAAGGCATATGCCTATGGTGTGATGATGACCGGCAAACTACGCCAATTAATCCCACGCCAACAGTTCGAAGTTCCTATTCAGGCAGCGATAGGCTCTCGAATCATCGCTCGCGAAAGTATCCGTGCGATTCGCAAAGATGTTTTGGCTAAGTGTTACGGTGGAGATATCTCACGAAAGCGCAAGCTGCTTGAGAAGCAAAAAGAGGGCAAGAAGCGCATGAAGATGGTGGGTCGAGTTGAGGTCCCACAAGAGGCCTTCGTAGCAGCCCTTGCAACCGATGCCGATATTGAAAAAGTGAAAGCGGCACGAAAGCTCTAAAGATGGCGCTCTCGTTTTATGTTCATATCCCATACTGTATAAAGCGCTGTGGCTACTGTGATTTTAATACCTACACACCCAACGAGCTTCAAGATGGCGCAACTCTAGAGATTGTCAGTAGTGATTACATCGATGCGGTGTTGAGCGAACTAGAGGCTGCACCAACTGATCAAGTCCCAACAATCTTCTTTGGGGGAGGAACCCCATCGCTCTTGCCAGCCGATGATTTGGGCCGAGTGATAGTAGCGATAAAGCTTCGTAACGGAATCTCACCTGATTGTGAAATTACACTAGAGGCCAACCCAGATTCGGTAACGGCGCAGAAACTCGCACAATATGTCGAAGTAGGTTTCAATCGAATCTCCTTTGGAATGCAGTCGGCCAAGCCACATGTGCTGGCGGTTCTAGATCGCACGCATAATCCTGAAAATGTAGAAAAAGCGGTCACGATGGCTCGGGCTGCAGGCTTTACTTCGATAAGCGTTGATTTGATTTATGGAACACCAGGGGAGAGCCTCGATGATTGGCGCGAAACAGTTTCTACCGCTCTTGCATTGGATATCGATCACATGAGCGCTTATGCACTTATTGTCGAAACTGGAACAAAGTTAGCGGCGCAGATAAAACGGGGTGATTTAGTTATGCCCGATGATGATTTGATGGCCGATATGTATCTACTCGTGGATCAGCTGTGTATGCGCGCAGGTTTAGATTGGTATGAACTATCTAACTGGTCAAAGCTAGGGCACGAGTGCCGACATAACATTGCTTATTGGGAGAATAAAAATTGGTGGGGGCTGGGACCGGGTGCGCACTCTCACGTTGATGGAAAGCGTTTCTGGAATGTTAAACACCCAACGGCCTATAAGCAAAAGCTCTTTGCAGGACAATCTCCAGTTGCAGATAGCGAAGTACTAACCGCAGGTCAGATTGGGCTTGAGGCGATTTTGCTGGGAATACGTATGCGAGGAGGGTTAGATATAGAGCTTCTAGAACCTTATCAAATCGAGCTCTTGGCTACCTTTAGAGGAGATGGCTTCGTAGAACTATCTGATAATCGTGCGTTGTTGACCCCTACTGGTCGCTTGATTGCAGATCGAATCGTCCGTGAAATAACTATCTAGTATCCTTACCAATACTATGTCATCTCGCCGTCTAGAAATCCTGCGTGCTATCGTTGATGAGTACGTTGCAACACAAGAACCTGTCGGCTCAAAATCAATCGCAGATCACAATGACTTAGGAATATCTCCAGCCACGATTCGAAATGAGATGGCGGTCTTAGAAGAAGAGGGTTTAATTACGCAGCCACATACAAGTGCGGGTCGAATCCCAACTGATCTGGGCTACCGCGTCTTCGTAGATAAATTAGCTCAAGTTAAACCACTTTCGAGTGCCGAGCGTCGTGCAATTGAGACCTTCTTAGAGGGCGCATTAGATTTAGATGATGTCGTGATGCGTACCGTGCGATTGCTAGCAGATGTAACAAAACAGGTAGCAGTTGTGCAGTATCCATCGATGGTTAAATCCCGAGTGCGCCACATTGAACTTGTCTCATTGACTCCTGCGCGCTTGATGATGGTACTGATAACCGATACTGGCCGAATTGAACAACGAGTTCTCGAACTAACTCAGGATGTCTCTGAGAATTTCCTACATACTCTGCGCGCACAGTTAAATTCGGCGATGATGGGCTTTCGCTTACCAGATGTTGCCGATCGAATTAGCGGGATTTTAGAGAGTTATAGTGCGCGTGATCGCAAAGATGTTGCCATTGTCCTCTCCTGCGTTATTGAAATGGCTATGGAGCGCTCCGAAGAGAAGATAGTTTTAGCAGGTACTGCAAACCTGGCCAGATTTCATGAGGATTTTTCAACGACGATGCATCCAGTACTCGAAGCCCTTGAAGAGCAGGTTGTATTGCTTCGCCTTTTGGGTGATGTGAGTCAGAGCGTGAAAGTCCGTATCGGCGCTGAACAGGCCGATGCAAATCTTCGTTCAACCTCTTTAGTGGCCGTTGGCTACGGAACAGATGATGTTCGACTCGGCTCGCTGGGGGTTATTGGACCTACACGGATGGATTACGCAGGATCCATAGCCGCTGTATCTGCCGTTGCCCGTTACGTTGGACGATTTATTAACGAGGGTGCATAAGTGGCCGATCATTACCAAACGCTAGGTGTTTCACGTGATGCATCGGCCGATGAGATTAAACGCGCCTATCGCAAATTAGCGCGCGAACTTCATCCCGATGTTAACCCTGATCCAGAGGTTCAAGATAAATTCAAAGAGATCACGGCATCCTATGAAACTTTAAGTGATCCACAGAAGCGCCAGAACTATGACATGGGTGGAAGTAACTTCGGGGGAGCAAACTTTGGAGGCGGCTTTAGCGACATCATGGATGCATTCTTTGGTGGTGGCGGATCTCGTGGACCACGGCCACGTATGCGCAGCGGACAGGACTCTTTAATCCGAATTGAAGTTGATTTACACGAGGCCTGCTTTGGAACTGAGCGCGACATAAGTGTGGAGAGTGCGGTTGTCTGTCCTAAGTGCACCGGTAGTGGCTGCCAAGATGGTGCACAGCCAACGATATGTAACGTCTGTAAAGGACGGGGTGAAACTCAACAAGTTGTGCGCTCAGTCATTGGTCAGGTCATGACCTCTCGTCCATGCGGACCTTGCTCTGGCTATGGAACTGTTATTGCAAACCCTTGTCGCGAGTGCGCTGGTGAAGGCCGTATACGTGCCCGTCAAGAGATTCACGTAAAGATTCCTGAAGGCGTTGAAACTGGAAATCGCATTCAACTTGCAGGTCGTGGAGAAGTTGGACATGGTGGTGGACCTGCAGGCGATGTCTATGTTGAAATCGTTGAGAGCAAGCATGAATACCTAATTCGCGAACGCGATACTTTGCATATGTCAGTCTCCATAGCGATGAGTGCAGCCGCGATTGGAACAACAGTGAGCGTTGAATCTTTAGACGGTCCAGTAGATTTTCACATTAAAGCTGGTACACAGAGCGGTACGCTGATTGCAGTTAAAGGTAAGGGCATGACCCGCCTGCGTCACGGAGGTCGGGGAGATTTGATTGTTCACATCGAAGTAACAACACCAACCAAATTAACCCGTGAAGAGGAAGAGTTATTAAAGAAGTTTGCCGATCTGCGTGGCGACTCGGTTGCACATGTAAAAAATCATGAAGGTGGAATCTTTTCAAAGATTAAAGGTGCGTTCATAAAGTAATGTTGACATTATTTTTTGTTGTAAATCTACCGACAGAGGTCGGTCAGATCTATGAGTTCGATAATGAAGATGCACAGCATGCCATACGTGTATTGCGAATGGCTGCAGGTGAGGTTTTTATGCTCGGAGATGGCGCAGGAGCCTGGAGTCAAGTGAAGGCCTTTGCTATTAAGAAAAAGTCGATTGAAGTCGAAGTTCTCGTAAGCGGTTTTCAAGAGCCACTTGCCACAACCATCACAGTTGTACAGGCACTTCCAAAGAGTGATCGTGCTAAAGAAGCCATTGAGTTATTAACCGAGGCGGGCGTAGATCGTATCGTGCCGTGGGCGGCATCGCGAAGTATTGGCAAAGTATCGGGAAAGTTCGCACTTACGGCGCGTGAGGCCAGCAAGCAGTCCCGGAGATTGCGCATTCCTGAGGTCACAGATACTGTAACAACGCAGCAGATCTGTGAGGCGATAAAACTAAGTGATCTTGCAATTGCATTCCACGAAAGCACTGATGCCAAACTCAGTGACTGCGTTTCATCGCACAATGTTGCACATTTGCTTATAATCATTGGTCCAGAGGGTGGGATCACCCCAACCGAACTCGATGCCTTTAAGGAAGCTGGTGCCAAGGTTGCGCTCATGGGCCGACCAATTCTGCGCTCGGCGCATGCAGGAATCGCCGCGGTCGCTGCTGTTTCGGCGCTGCTGAAGGTATGGTAATTGCGTGGCCTTAGATTCTAACTGCTTATTTTGTAAGATTATTCTGGGAGATATTCCCGCCGATATAGTTTTTCGAAATGAGAACGTTCTCGCCTTTAATGACATCAATCCACAGGCACCTACGCACGTCTTAATAGTTCCAACGATTCACGTTGAAAATGCCGCTGCACTAGCCACTCTCTCGGCGAGAATCACGGCCGAACTCTTTAGCTCCGCGGCACAGATCGCAGCCGAAAGGGGGCTGTCAGGCTATAGAACCGTATTTAATACTGGCGCTGAAGCTGGGCAGAGTGTTTTTCATGCGCATTTACATCTGCTAGGTGGCCGTCGGCTGGCATGGCCGCCCGGTTAAAGATAGATTTATCCTTACATGGAGCGCACACTGATAACAGTACCTATCGCCATTCCTATGGTCGCACTCACTGGTCCACATGATGACAATCTACGTGTAGTCGAAGCAGCCTTTCCATCGGTCAATATCACCGTTCGCGGAAATGAAATTACTTTGCGCGGTTCACAAATCGATTGCCGCGCCATAGAAAATCTCTTTGCTGAGTTACTGGTTGTTATCCGCTCTGGAAATAACTTAACCGTTGATGCAGTAAATCGATCAATTGCAATGCTCGAGAATAAACCGGTAGATCATCCAGCAGAAGTCTTGTCTTTAAATATTCTTAGTACTCGTGGACGAACAATCCGCCCGAAGACAGCTAATCAAAAGCGCTACGTCGATGCGATTAAAGAGCACACAATAACCTTTGGAATTGGTCCTGCAGGTACGGGCAAAACTTATTTAGCGATGGCGATGGCTATATCGGACTTACAGAATAAAAAAGTTAATCGCATTGTCTTAACCCGCCCAGCAGTAGAGGCTGGCGAGCACTTAGGATTTCTGCCAGGCACGTTGAGCGAGAAGATCGATCCTTATCTACGCCCACTATTTGATGCCCTCCACGATATGATCGATATTGATTCAATCCCTCGCTTGATGCAATCTGGAGTTATTGAAGTCGCACCTCTTGCATATATGCGTGGTCGCTCATTAAACGATGCTTTTATAATCTTGGATGAGGCTCAGAATACGACTCCTGAGCAGATGAAGATGTTCTTAACCCGTCTAGGCTTTGGCTCCAAAATGGTTATTACCGGCGATGTTACTCAAATCGATCTGCCTAATGGTCAGCACTCAGGTCTGCGAGTTGTAAGAGATATTCTTGGCGATATCGATGACATCGCATTTCTTGAACTAACGGCCGAAGATGTTGTGCGACACCGTTTAATTGGCGAGATTGTAAGGGCGTACGAGAGCTTTGATGAGCAGCGCCAATCGCTACGTCCGATTCGGTAATAGATGACTATCGAAGTAACAAATACTTCAGGGCGGCTAGTTCCAAGTAATGAAATAATCTCCCTGCTTACTTTTGCCATGGTCGCACTCAAACTCAATCCTGACTGTGATTTAACCCTTGGTTTTATTGATGATGAGTACATGAGCCAGCTCCATATTAAATGGATGGATGAACCAGGAAGCACCGATGTTCTCTCATTTCCGATGGACTTGCCAGAGAACGAGGGCGATGTTGTAACACTTGGAGACATCATGATTAGCCCAGTTTTTGCCGAAGCCCAAGCAGAGATTGCTGGACACACGAGTGATCATGAGATCTATATTTTGGCAACACATGGCTTATTGCACATAATTGGTTATGATCATGCCGTCCCGCAAGAAGAGCGCGTGATGTTTGCCCTGCAAGAAGAGATAGTAGAAAACTGGAAGAAAACCCAATGAGCTCAATAGCAGTTATTAGCATTATCCTCCTCTTAACATTTGCCGGTTTTCTAGCTGCAAGCGAATCGGCCCTTACTTCGATTTCACGTATCGTCGTCGATGAGTTAGAGGGCAAGCGTGGAGGATTGTTGCTGCGCAAATACAGCATGCAGCCTGCCCGGTATTTAAATGTTATTTTGCTGGTCCGCAAACTCTGCGAATTAACTGCCACAGTTCTGCTCGCTTCGATCTTGTTGCGTAACTACCCATCGGCCCAAGCGATGGCGTTGACGGTTTTAATCATGGTTGTACTTTCCTACGTTGTAGTTGGTGTTGGCCCACGGACTCTGGGAAAACAAGAGCCACATAAATACGCCCGCTCGGGAATCATCGTCGCCTACGGGCTTACGATTATTTTGGGTCCGATTACAAAACTGCTCATTGCCGTCGGTAATGCACTTACCCCAGGCAAAGGTTTTCGCTCTGGTCCCTTTACATCAGAGGCCGAACTGCGTGACCTTGTAGATCAAGCCCACGAGCGTGGACTAGTTGAGTCCGATGAACACGAGATGATTCACTCGGTATTTGAACTTGGCGATACATTGGTGCGCGAACTTATGGTTCCACGAACAGAGATGGTGTGGATTGAAAAAGATAAGTCACTCCGTCAAGGCCTATCCCTTGCACTGCGCTCTGGTTTTTCCCGTATCCCTGTAGTTGGTAGCGGATCCGATAACATCATAGGAATCGTCTACATCAAAGATTTAGCCAAACGAGCCTTAGATCATCATGAAGCCGAGATGAGCGAGAACATCGAGCAACATATGCGCCCGGCCACATTTGTGCCTGAGATCAAAATGGCCGATGAATTATTAAAAGAGATGCAGCGCAACCAGATTCACTTGGCTGTTGTGGTCGATGAATATGGTGGAACTGCAGGACTTATTACCATTGAAGACATTATCGAGGAGATTGTCGGCGAAATTGAAGACGAGTTTGATGATGGTGAAGATCACTTCACTTGGTTATCCAGTGATAGAGCACGGGCAAATGCATCACTTCACATTGAAGATTTAGCAAACGAGTTAAAAATTGAGATTAATGAATCTGACTTTGAAGATGTTGACACGATCGGCGGGTTAATGGCACAAAAACTCGGTCGAGTTCCAATTACAGGCAGTACTGTCTCGATTAGTGGCTGGACGATTACATCTGAGCGCCCAGTTGGTCGCCGCCGTCGAATTAGCAGTGTATTAATCGAGCGTCTAGAGATAGAGGTTGAAGACCACGAGTAAGCGATAGAATCGCCCAATGCGTATCGTGCGTTTCACTCCTGGCCCTGATACAGGCCTTGGCAACGATCCTCTATTTGGCGTACTAGATGATGATGGATTAATTAACATCATTACGGGCGATCCGATTTATTCTGGGATCCAAAAGAGCGCGGCGATTGTTTCACTCTCGAAGGTTCGTTTATTAGCTCCAGTTATCCCTCGCTCTAAAGTCGTCTGCATCGGTAAAAACTACGCCGATCACGCAGCTGAAATGGGTGGAGTTGTACCGGATGAACCAATTATTTTTTTAAAGCCCAATACGTCGGTGATTGGGCCAGGGGACACGATTGTTTGGCCAGAAATGTCAGAGCGCGTTGACCATGAGGCAGAACTGGCAATTGTGATTAGTCGTATCTGTAAGGATGTGCCCGTCGAGCGTTTTCACGATGTGATCTTTGGCTACACAATCGCCAATGATGTAACCGCTCGCGATTTACAGAAAAAAGATGGCCAGTGGACCCGTGCTAAAGGCTTCGATACTTTCTGCCCGCTGGGACCATGGATCGATACTGATTTTATTCCTGGAACACAAAAGATTACGGCAACCGTTGATGGCCAGATTAAACAATCGGCAAAGCTCAGTGACATGATGTTTAAAACGCCAGAGATTATCAACTTCGTTTCCCGTGTTATGACCTTGCTGCCAGGTGATGTGATTTTAACTGGTACTCCAGCAGGAATTGGTCCAATGAATGCCGGTGGTAGTGCAACAATGGCTATTGAAGGCCTAGGCGAGCTCACTAATAAAGTGAGTCAAAAGTGAGCAAAAGAGTTAAGGTCAGATTTGCACCATCGCCAACTGGTGACCTCCACGTTGGCAATATCCGCACGGCCTTATTTGATTGGGCCTATGCCCGCCATACAGGTGGAACATTCCTCTTTCGCATCGAAGATACTGACACTACGCGTGTTACAGATGAGTACATCAACGCCGCCATCGATACTTTAAAATGGCTCGGACTGGATTGGGATGAGGGCCCAGAAGTTGGCGGGGAGAATGGGCCGTACTTGCAGTCTCAACGTTTAGATATCTATACATATTGGGCAGAAAAGTTTGTTGAGCAAAAAGATGCTTATTACTGTTACTGCTCACCGACAGAGCTAGAGGCCGTTCGCGAAGCCCAACGTGCGGCAAATCAAGCTCCCGGTTATAACGGACACTGTCGTGATTTAACGGCCAATCAAATCGCAGCCTATAAAGCCGAAGGTCGTGGCGCAGTTGTGCGTATGCGTATGCCAGATGGGGGCACATCCTTTATTGATTTAATCCGGGGTGAAATGGCATTTGATCACAAATTTGTTCCTGATTTTGTCTTAGCCCGGGCCGATGGCTCGCCTCTCTATACATTGGCTGTTGCCGTCGATGATGTATTAATGAAGGTCACGCATATATTGCGCGGAGAGGATTTATTATCATCTACTCCGCGTCAGATCCGCGTCTATCAGGCGATGGGTTTGAAAGAAGAGGATTATCCAGTCTTTGCGCATCTACCTTTTGTCATGGGCTCTGATAATGCGAAATTATCTAAGCGCAACGGCGAAGTATCAATTGCTTGGTATCGCGATAAAGGCTTTTTGCCAGAGGCGATCTGTAACTATTTAGCCTTGCTGGGATGGTCACCTGGTGATGATCGTGAAAATATCACGATGAAAGAGTTGTGCGAACTATTTACAGTAGAAAAAGTAAATAGCTCACCGGCCCGCTTTGATATGAAGAAGCTAGAGGCGATTAACGGCGACAAGATCCGTGCGCTGACAATCGATGAGTTTTTAGCCTGGGTTTTGCCATTTCTAATCAAAGCTAATCTCATCACTGGCCAGGTCGATGAAATCGCACTTGTTAAGCGAGCACTGCCGATTATTCAAGAGCGCATCATTATGTTTAGCGAAGTCCCGGTGATGCTCAAATTCTTATTTGTTAAGGATTTTGCTATCGAAGCCCAGAGCGTAGATAAAGTCAGCGATGTCGCCGCCAAAGATGTGCTCAAGCGGTCACTAAAAGATCTTGAGCCAGTAAGGGATTGGACACATGCTGCAATTGAAGCGGTGCTGCGTGCATCACTGATCGATGAAATGGGATTAAAGCCGCGTATCGCATTTGGTGCAGTCCGCATAGCAATTACGGGCAGCACAATTTCTCCACCGCTATTTGAATCAATGGAGTTACTCGGTAAAGAAGCCTGTCTAGCCCGCATCTCGGCGGCTTTAGTTCTCTAAGCAATAAGGTATTCTTACCGCTTGAAGTATTGGGGTATGGGGTAATTGGTAGCCCTGCTGATTCTGGTTCAGTAAGTCTAGGTTCGAGTCCTGGTACCCCAGCGAAATACAACTAAATATGTTTTGTCCTAGTTAAAAAAAGATTAACAGGCACGGCCCCGTCGTCTAGCGGCCTAGGACTCTGGCTTCTCAAGTCAGCTACGAGGGTTCGAATCCCTTCGGGGCTACGTATGGTTTCTTTGCTACAGATTCTTCCCGCCTTCATTGCAACTGCCTTTTTGCTGGCCCTTGTGCCTGGACAAACCGTTGCGATGATTCTGCGTCAAGCAATCGTTGGTGGCTCAAAAACTGCATATACAACTTTAATTGGAACCAGTAGCGCGCTGATTATTTGGGGGGCTGCATCGGCCGTTGGACTATCTCAGATATTCGCTCGATCACAGAGTGCATATAACCTACTTAAATTCGCAGGTGTCGGCTTTTTAACATTCTTAGCGCTCCAAACCCTTTGGTCGCTACGTCAGGAGTTTGGAAAGTTTGATTATCAAGGAGAGGTGACAACTGGATTTATCTCAGCATTTCGCTTAGGTTTGATAACGAATTTAACAAATGCTAAAGCAGCCGTCTTTGCTGTGGCATTTATCCCTGCATTTGTACCCGCTGATTTCAATTTAGGGTGGGGGATATTCCTATTGTCCATCGTTCAAGCCATGACATCGGCATCATGGTATTCATTTCTTGTCCATATGATTGGTAGGGCTACCACTACTTTAGCTAGGCCCAAAGTACGTCGCGCATTAACCGCTTTTTCTGCTCTTGGAATTCTCTTTCTTGCTGTAACTTTGCTTATTGCTTCGCCGCGGTAGAAGTATTGTGTGCCCATTGAAGTAATGGTGGTGCATCAGCGGGCATGTTTATTGCAATCCATCTAGCACCATCTAAATTATCTCCACGGGCATTTACAAACTGGGCATTTGGCAGCTTTGTACGGATAGAGCTCTCTATAGCCTTAACGTAACTCTTATTTGCAGAGGGTCCGCCCTGTACTGCAATCTCTAAATTCTCAGCATCTGAGCCACCAGCACCAATCCATGTTGCGACTACGGTTTGTGCTAACAATGCCGCACCCTCATCGCGGATTTTTATCGCAGTTGCAACCCCACCATCTGCAGCATCGAGTAGCGCCTGAGCCGATGTAATCGCAAGCGTTGCAGCATCAGAACCATTTTTGGACTGAAGCTCGTCATAGGCAATGAGTTGTTGGGCCAGTGCTTGCAATAACCTTTGATCATCACCTCGACCTTGTCGCACACCTAACGCCTTGGTTATTCCCAACTTTCCAAGCCAGAATCCACCGCCCTCATCTCCAAAGGTGCTACCTAATCCATCCCGATGTGCAAACTTTGTATTACGGCCACCTACAGATACAACACCACCACCAATCGAAAGAACTACGCCATTTGCTCCGCCAAGGGCACCGATAAATCCAGCAAATCCATCGTCTATTACTGCAACCCTTTCTGCGTTAAAAAACTCTTTGCACAATTCGGCAAAAGGCGCTGGATCCGTGACAAGGCCACCAAATCCTGTGCAGGAGAGTGCGACGACATCGCACGATAAACTCTCCACTGATTCAAAGACTGCACGCAGTGCAGGTAGTGGCTGTTCTCCTGCTAACTTACCTCGAGTTGAGTTAATTGTCCGCTCACCTAAGCGAATACGAGTACCTGACTGTCCCAAATCGACGCTCAGTACCATGGGCGTAAGAATAGTTTATTTTGTTATGAGATGATAGGAGCATAAAGCCGCTGGTTCCAACTGAGATGCTGAGATAGTTTCTAGTTTGGTTGATGCAATTGTTTTGCAGCGTTTTGCACTCGAATTCGCAGTCGCATCGGGCTATAATCCAGATGTACCTGAAGATCTTAGTAAAGTCACTCTTACTCACTAATAACAAGCGGAGGAGTTGATATGGCAGTAGCAAAGAAGGCAGTTGTAAAAAAGGCAGAGTCGGTAGTGCGCACTGGTGTCGATTGGAAATCTCTCTATCTCTACGCCGTCTGCTTGATTACGCTGATGGTCGTTCTCTTCTCTGTTATCAGTTTTATTAGCGGTCTCATGGGCTCTTTCTTACCAGATCCTGCTTATATAGACCCTTATGCAACACCTGCTGTTAAGCCAAATGTCGCAGCCCTTGCACAACAAGAGTCGTACGAGCAGCGCAGAGCAATAAAGTCAATGTTGCAATCATTGATTACATTTGCCGTTGCAACCCCGCTCTATCTTTACCACTGGCGCCAGACCAAGCGAGTAGATTAACCAATAAGTTCGCGGTTGCGCTTTATCTCGCGATCATGCTTGCAGGGCCGATCTAAGTGCGACTCATAACAGGAGTCGCAAAGTAGAACTAGTTGATGACACTCGGCTTTTTGGCAGTTTCTAAACTCTTTTGTCGCTCCATTGCAATGGGCGCACTGGCCAATTAACTTGGTGTGATCGCTAAAATCAATAGTCAAGCGATCATCAAAGGTGTACAAAGAGCCTTCCCATAAACCATCATCTCCAAAGGTGTTGCCATAACGGACAATCCCACCCTTAACTTGATAGACCTCTTTAAAACCGCGGTTTTTCATCACGACCGACAAAATCTCACAACGAATTCCACCTGTGCAGTAGGTAATAATCGGCTTATCTTTTAAATCGTCGTACTTGCCACTTTCAATCTCTTTAACAAACCCATGAGAAGTTGTGATATCTGGTACGACGGCATCTTTGAACCGTCCGACTTTTGCCTCAAAGGCGTTGCGTCCATCGAAAAAGACTACATCCCCGCCGCGCTCATCAACTAATTTATTGACCTCTTCAGGGCGAAGGTGTACTCCGCCGCCAATAACGCCGTTTTCGTTGACTTTAATCTCGCCGGGATTTCCAAAGGCAACGAGTTCATCTTTGACCTTAATCTTTAACTTGGGAAAATCATTTCCAGAACCTTGCGACCATTTAAAGTCAATCCGTTTAAACTCTGGATATTGTCGTGTGTTTTTGATGTATTTCTTAATATCATCCATATGTCCGCCGAGAGTTCCATTAATCCCATGAGGTGCAATCAAGATACGCCCCTTGATATTGAGCGATTCACATAAGCTCGTTTGCCATAACTTCACAGCTACCGGATCTAAGATCGGTACAAAGCCGTAGTAGAGAATGACCTTATTAAAGTTCACTCTGCACTTTTATCCGATAGATGCATGGATTGCTGCAGTATGGGCAGGGGATGAGCCACAACAAGAGCCAACGATATTGACACCCATCGCCTTCATCTGAGCTGCATACTTTCCTAACTCTTCGGGAGTTCCATCATAAATAAACTCATCGCCTTGAAGCTTTGGCAGACCGGCATTTGATTGAGTAATAATAAATACGCCCTCTGGTCTGGCATTGACCATATCTTGAGCGATTACAGCCATCTCATCTGTGCCACGACCACAGTTAGCACCGATGATGCGCACACCGAGCGTGGCTAATTGTTGTACCGCCATTGCCGGCTTTACGCCCATCATTGTTCGCAGATTAGTATCAAAACTCATCGTTGCAATAATTGGAAGATTGGGTGCAACTTCTTGTGCCGCCTTTATCGCAGCCTCAACTTCGCCCAAATCCGACATCGTTTCAATCAAAATTGCATCGATGCCACCGGCGACTAGCCCGCGAATCTGTTCGGCAAATAGAGCCTGTCCACTTTCAACGCTCATCGTCCCCATTGGCTCCATTAAATCTCCCGAAGGTCCGATATCACCCATGACAAAGCAACCTGGGTGACGATCGGCAACTCTTCGCGCTATTTGTGCGCCAGCTTTATTGAGCTCAAAGAGACGCTCTTCTAAACCATGCATAGCCAGTCGACCACGTGTGCCACCAAAAGTATTGGTTGTAATAAAATTTGAACCTGCAGCTGCATATGCCTCAAGTACAGCCTCAATCTCTTCAGGTTTTTCAACGTTCCATAACTCTGGCGCACCACCATCGGTTAAGCCGCGCGCTTGCAACATCGTACCCATTGCACCATCGGAGGTAAGTGTTGCTTTCTCTAACGCTTCATAGATCGCTGACATTTTCACTCTCGAATCGCCTTGGCAGTTGGTATAGAGGTTTATTCTATAGCCCAATAATGTGGAGTTTTGCTCAAAAAAACCGTAGAATTAGCCACATGATTGATCTTCATTCAATCGATATCTGGGTGCAGTTCTCAGTCATTATCGATGCAAGTATCGCAGCTATCTTGGGCTCCCTTATCGGCTGGGAGCGCGACCGTGCCGGTAAATCGGCCGGCCCCCGAACTATGGCCTTGGTGGGATCGGCCTCTGCAGCGGTCGTTGCAATCGGAGCCGTTGTTGGAGCTAACGCGCAGTTCGGAGATCCAACTCGAGCCCTTCACGCCATCATTACAGGCATTGGCTTTCTTGGTGCCGGTTTAATCTTTACCGATAAACACACAACTGGAATTCAGGGCGTAACAACAGCGGCAACCGTATTTTCAACGGCCGCCGTTGGCGTTGCAGTTGGTTTGGGTTTTCAAATTGCTGGCGCTGGATTGACTTTGGTTATTCTTATCATCTTGAGATCAACACATGTTATTGAGAAATCATTTAACCGCGGCGACGCTTAACGTTTATTTATCTTCAGTATCACATTTCTATCTTGAGCCCGTCCGCTCCACCAGTGAATATCATGGCCGCTACCTAGTTCAGGCCGCTTTTGCCAGATGTTTGCACTTAAAAGTCTGGAAAGGGCGGCGATATCAACTGGCTCCTTCGCATCGCCATAATCGCACCCACCTGCATGATCAATGATGCTCAAGCCAAAGTAGATATCTCCAGCCCCATCACGGACAATTTCGATAGCACGTGATTGTTGCGGCCAGTCGGCATGCGAGGCGGTTTCAATATGCCAGAAGCCGCGCACCTCTTCCTGGGCACCAACCCACTCAATATGATGACGGTGTTCATGCCCGGCAAACCAGGCAATCAGATTGGGATAACGCAGCAACATCTCTTTAATCTCTTCGAGGCAAACCCTTCTGCCAAAGGGAGCGTAACTGTTAAACATTGTGTTGAGCGGATGGTGAGAGGCAAGAATTACAGGTCTATCCGAGGATGCGATCTCTTGCTCCAACCATTCAAACTGTTCGACATCTAGAGATCCCTGCCAACCGCCAAAGTGATTGACGCTATCGATAACAATGAGTTTTACCGCACCGATATATGTGGCGTAATACATATGTTTCTTATCGACATTCTCCTGCGTAAAGCCATGCCCCTTTGGCAGACCTGGGGCAGCCATGTGCATTGCAGCGTACTCACCGCGCTCTACTGCGCGGCGCTGGATATCTGCAGTTACCTGCGTAAAGGGGGCATCAGATGCTGGCGGATAACCTGCAGGACCGACCTCTTGAAAGCTAGCTAGTACTTCGGCCAAGTTCACATTTGAGGGCAATCCGGTATAGCGCTTATTACCAATCATCTCGCCATTAATGTTTGGTTCGGGAGCGACCGTTCCTTGCAGTAGTGCATCATGGTTACCGTGCACTGCATACCAAGGGAATTTAAGTCCAGTAGCTTTAAATACTGTGCGCACGTTGTTTAAAAGATTTGGTACGACTGGGAAGCCATATTTAGCCCGAGCATCATCATCGACTTTTCCTGCAGGTGTTCCATGCGGGTGCCAATATCGAAGGTCATAGTGATCGGCACCATCATCGATTACGCCCTCATACTTTTCGTAATCGCCAGAGTCGGGGCGAAACTCCAAGCCATCTAATAGAGCTAAGTACCAGCTGACCTCATTGAACTGCGCATTATCGGTGGTATCGCCAGTAATAATCGCTCCATTGATCTCATGGCCAGAGAGCGGTCCGCGCGTAATTTTATTGAGCGATTGAACCATTGCCTCTACAACATGTGGTGAGAGCATCGCGTGGGGACGATATGTCCCGATGGTGCCAACTTCTTTACGGATTGGACTATCGGGATCGGCCCATCGATCTAAATACTCAGGCCGTGTTGGAGACTGAGCATCACATACATGCAGATCAGATAAGTGATGCAGCAGAAGAAGCGGGATACTGGTTGTGGGAAAGCGATGGCCGATATGAGGCTGATCGGCCTGTACAACTAAATCCCGCCAACCCAGTTCGTTGGCTTCACCCGGGGCATATCCCATGGTCACTATCCTAGCCATGTGCAATCTAAAAGCGCGAGCGTCATAATCTTAAGCGGTGGGACCAGTACACGTTTTGGCTCTGATAAATCTGCCGCGCTAATCGGTGGCGAATCTTTGATTGCACGTATTCTCAGATCTATTCCAAAAGGGTTTGAGATTATTATCGTTGGGCCAGATCCAAATATTTATAGTTCACAGTATCTGTGTGTGGTTGAAAAACCGATGGGTGGTGGACCAGTGGCAGCTTTAAAAGCCGGCCTAGATATCGCCGCGTCGCACATGGTTGCACTCATCGCTACCGATATGCCCTTTGCGCCACCACGTGTTATTAATCTATTAAACTACATGCGAGCCCACGATGATGCTGTGATGTATGTCGATGACAAGGGATTTAAACAGCCGCTTGCTGCCCTCTATCGCGTTGAATCTCTTGAGCGAGCATTTGCCGAAATGGGCGAGGTCGATGGAAAGTCGATGAAAGAGTTGATATCGCATCTGAGGGTTCAAGAGGTTTTAATGAGCGATGAAGTAGCGCGAGCGCTACTAGATATCGATACCCAGGCTGATTTAGATCGGGCAATCGCTTTTGATGCCCAAGTAGCCGATAATGAAGCGCTATGAGCACATTGATCGAGGGTAGTTGGGATGCGGCACGAGGTATTGCCAAGAAATCATTTACTGCACTGCCATCGCACAATATCGCAGTAAGTGCGGGTATCAATCGAGTATTAGCAAGTGATGTACATGCCCTCTGTGATTTACCGACGTATGCAACATCTGCAATGGATGGATATGCAGTTGCAGGTAGTGGACCATGGAAAATAATCGGTGAAGTAAAGGCAGGAATGCCGATGAAGAGCGCGCTTAAAGCCGGTGATGCAGTTGGCATTGCAACGGGAGCGGTAATTCCAGATGGCACATTTGGAATAATCCGTTGGGAGAAGGCGCAGGTTGATGAGAAAGTACTGACTGGGCAAGCCATTGAGAATCAAGATATCCGCCCCGCAGCTCACGAGTGCAAAGCTGGAGATCTATTAATAAAGGCGGGTACAAAACTCAATCCTGCGATGATTGGCTTACTTGCAGCCGCTGGGTTAGACACGATAGATGTTGTTAGAAAACCAAGAGTTGCACTGCTTTTATTAGGCGATGAGATTCAATTAACTGGAGTACCAAGCCGCGGTTTAGTTCGTGATGCACTTGGCCCACAACTGCCCGGCTGGCTGGAAAAGATGGGCTGTGAAACCATCTCATCTATATATATCTCCGATGAGTTAGATTTAGTAGTTAACGCTGCGCGCCAGGCATGTGCTAGCGCCGATATTGTCATTACAACAGGTGGTACGGCAGCAGGTCCGCGCGACTATCTTCATAACGCTTTAGCCGAAATCGGTGCAGATATTCTCGTTGATACCGTTGCAGTGCGGCCGGGACATCCCATGTTGTTAGCTCGCACACAGACTAGTGCAATCTTTGGTCTGCCTGGCAATCCACAATCTGCCATCGTTGCACTTATCTCACTGGGTCAACCAGTTATCGATGCGATGCTAGGGGAGAACCGGGATGATCTTCCAACGGTGATTACCCGTGATGAACTTACGGCACCAGCCGATTTCACACGTTTAATCATTGGTAACTTAGTAGACGGCCAGTTCGTGGTTGAAGAGTATTTGGGTTCGGCGATGTTGCGCGGTTTAGCCCATTCAACGGGCTTTGCCGTTGTAGTTAAAACTCTCACTGCCCCTGGCGAATCAGTACGTTGGCTATCACTGCCATAGCGAATTAGACTCAACTCTATGAACGATAAGTTAACGCATCTAGACAGTAAAGGTGCAGCCAATATGGTCGATACCGCTGGCCGCCAAGAGAGTCTGCGGATCGCCGATGCATCGGCCCATGTTCATCTATCGCCACATGTTGTTGGACTTTTGCGCGATGGGACAACACCTAAAGGCGATGTTGTAGCAACTGCACGGATCGCAGGCATCATGGCGGCTAAGAAAACGAGCGAACTTATTCCACTATGTCATCCAATTGCAGTTAATTCGATAGGGATTGATTTAGAGATAGTTGATTCAGGGGTTGCTATTAACTCCCATGTTGTAACCTATGATCGAACCGGTGTTGAGATGGAGGCGCTAACTGCTGTCAGCGTTGCCGGATTGACTATTATCGATATGGTTAAAGCTCTTGATCCATCGGCAACGATCACCGATATTCGCATCGACTCTAAATCTGGAGGTAAGAACGGTGATTGGAAGCGGGCGTGATAGCACGCACAGCAACTGTAATCACTGCGAGCAACCGTGCATCGCAAGGTATCTACCCGGATTTAAGTGGTAAATCTCTGCAAGAGGCGCTCGAAAAACTTGGCTACGTAGTTAGCAATCCAGTAATCGTCGCCGACGATATCGATGCTATAAGTGGCGAAATAGTTAAGGCCCTTGCAAATAAAGTACGGTTGATTGTGACAACTGGTGGAACTGGAGTTTCGCCCCACGATGTGACACCCGAGGCGACCGCACCATTTATTGAAAAACTCCTTCCAGGTTTTTCCGAAGCGTTACGGGCATATTCGCGGAAAAGTGTCGCAACTGCAGATTTAACTCGAGGGCTAGCAGGTACACATGCAAACTCTTTGATTATAAATCTACCCGGATCACAGGGTGGCGTACGAGATGGCGTTGTTATTATCGAACGTTTAGCGGGCCATATCTTAGATCAGCTCGATGGAGTCGATCACTGATGGCGCAGTTAGTGCGTGCCAGTCTTACAACCGATGTTTTATCGATTGCTCAGTTAATAGCGCTGGTAAAAGATGATAGCGCTGGAGCTATAGCTACATTTACTGGCAATGTCCGTAATCACGATGGAGGCAGGCAGGTGACCGCACTGCGATATGAGATACATCCAACTGCTCATGAGCAGATTACTGTGATTGCCAACAGTGTTATTGAATCCAGTGAGGCCATAAAAGTTGCGCTCTCACATCGTTATGGAGCCATTGAGATAGGTGAAAGCGCCTTTTTTGTAGCGGTTTCGGCGGCCCATAGGGCCAGCGCCTTTGAGATCTGTTCGAGATTAGTTGATCAGATTAAGGCAAAACTTCCTATCTGGAAGTATCAAGTATTTGTAGATGGGACCGGGGAGTGGGTCAATAGTGCCTAAGAGCGCAGATTTAGCCGCCAGCAAAACGTGGAAGTACATCGATAACACTGCCATCGGCCACCATGCAGCTTTGATCATGCACGGCCACGCTATCTAAGAGAAAGCTGCACTGCGAAATCACATGTGCTAACGATGGATTAGAGATACAGGCTTGGGCAATGATTGAATCAAATCGAGCAGGTGCAAAACTAGTTTGATCTACGCCTGCGGCAGCACGTGCGGCGGCAAAGTAGCGAATTTCGACCCCTTTTTCCATCTACTTATTGTATGGTGTAGGGATGCTGGAGTACATCTTTGTCTTTTTCGTTGGAATCCTCGTTGGTGCAATAAATGGGATGGCGGGCGGGGCATCGATAATCTCGTATCCAGTTCTTCTGGCCACTGGAATGTCACCAGTGAGTGCTGCAATTACAAATGCGCTCGGCGTTACACCTGCAAATTTCTTTGCCTTAATATCAGTCCGCCATCAGATGCGCGCTTATTTTGCCGAGTATAAGCAGCTCATTATCATTTCAATTCTGACTTCGTTGATTGGGGCAGTTCTCTTATTAAGTGTTCCACCAGGTGTATTTGAAAAGATGGTGCCTTTCCTGCTTTTATTTGCCTCTCTCTCCTTTTTAATTAAACCCAAACCGCTCAAAGGTGCACACCATGATCTCGTTGAAAAAGTAGCTATAGGGGCAAGTGGTTTGTACTGTGGCTACTTTGGACCAGGACAGGGCGTGATGGTAATCGCCGCTTTAGCCCGAGATAGCGATAGAGAGCCGGCGCGACTTAACACTGCAAAAAACCTCATTGTCGGCTGGACATCTCTCTTCTCTAACGTGGTCTATATCTTTAGTGGGCGGGCGCAGTGGCTATTTGTCTTAGCTCTTATGCTCGGCTCAAGTATCGGTGGCACGGTCGGTGGGCGATGGGCCGCACGCCTGCCAGCACCGCTCTATCGCGCCTTAATTCTCGCCGTGGGCTTTGGTGCATCTGCCTGGCTCTTTCATAAGTACATCCTGGTCTAGCCCCTTTAAATCAATATATTACTGATATATCATCTCTGCCATGAGCCAGGTGATTCAAATCCTTACCCGCCAGGGCGCATCACTCTCAGATGAGGCCTATAGCCGTATCCGTTCGATGATTATTACCTTAGAGCTTGAACCAGGCTCCCTGATTAGTGAGAGTGATTTAATGGCGCGGCTGGGCTTTGGTCGCACGCCGATTCGTGAGGCGCTGCGCTCGCTGGCCAATGAAAAATTAGTCGATGTCTATCCGCGACGCGGAATGTTTGTCTCTAGGGTCGATGTGGCTAACTTATCGGCGCTCTCTGAAGTACGTGCGGTTTTAGAGATAAAGGCGGCCGAACTTGCAGCTCTTAGATCAACATCGGCCGACCAAGTCATTACTCAAAAACTCATCGCAGAGATTAAGGGCTTAAAAGGTAATGTGGATATGCCTACCTTGATTGGCTTAGATCAACGGATTCATCATCACATTTATCAATGCACACATAATGATTTTTTAGCAGCGGCTTTAGATAATTACTATGCACATGCACTGCGGATCTGGTTTTTAGCCCTCGACAAAGTCGCACGTCTAAGCGAAGCGATCATCGAACACCAACTTTTGCTTGAAGCCATTGCCAGTAATGATGCAAAGGCTGCAGGCAAAGCGATGCGCGATCACGTAGAAGGCTTTGAAACAACTATTCGTCAATCTCTATAAACCACAAAGAAAAGAACGAGGAAAAAACTATGAGTAAGTTACCTGCAAAGGCAAAGTGCGTCGTTATTGGCGCAGGTATTGTCGGCAACGGCATGGTCTATCACCTTGCAAAGTTGGGATGGAGAGATATCGTTCAGATTGATAAGGGACCTTTACCAAGCCCAGGTGGCTCAACTGGACACGCATCTAATTTTATTTTCCCTGTAGATCACTCGAAAGAGATGACGGCGATAACGGCTGAGAGTATGCGCCAATATAAAGAGTTTGGAACATTTACCGAATCGGGTGGAATTGAAGTTGCACGTACACCAGAGCGCATGCAAGAGCTTGCCCGACGTATTACATCGGCTAAATCTTGGGGAATCGATGGTGGTCGCATCCTCACACCCGCCCAAGTTAAAGAGTTAGTGCCATATATCGATGAGACGATCATTTTGGGCGGTTATTACCAACCAACCGTTGGAGTTGTTGATTCCCTGCGTACAGGCACGCTCATGCGCGAGAGCGCGAGCGAAATGGGTGCCGCCGTTTCATTTGCAAATACTGAAGTTTTAGATATTACCGTCGTAGATGGACGTGTTACTGGTGTCGTTACCGATCAAGGCAGAATTGAGGCTGAGTATGTTGTCATCGCAACTGGTTGTTGGTCACCCAAGCTTGCCGCAATGGCAGGGGCGCATATTCCATTAACACCGGCAGTTCACCAGATGAAAGATATTGGGCCAGTCCCGTTCTTTGCTGGAACTAAGGGTGATATTGAGTGGCCAATCGTGCGTGACATGGATGTATTTATGTATGAACGCCAACATGGCACAGGTCTTGAGATTGGTTCTTATGCTCACCGTCCAATTCTCTACACACCCGATGATCTGCCATCTAATGCTGCGGCAACACTCTCACCCACTGAGTTTGCTTTTACCCAGGCAGATTTTGATATTCAAGATGAACACTCATACGAACTAATGCCTTCAATCGTGGGCGACGAAAACGTGCGTGAAAAATATGCATGCAACGGAATTCTCTCTTACACACCCGATGGAATGCCGATTCTCGGTGAAACACCAGAGGTCAAGGGTCTATGGTCGGTGGCGGCCGTATGGATTAAAGAGGGTCCAGGTACTTCAAAATCTGTGGCCGAGTGGATGGTACTGGGAGAGTCACAGATCGATTTGCACTCATCTAATATCGCCCGTTTTCACGATCATCAAAAGACCGAGTTCCATATCAAGTCACGTGTTGATGAGAGTTTTAATAAGACTTACGGCATCGTGCATCCATTAGAGCAGTACGCATCGAATAGAAATGTTCGTCTATCTCCGTTTTACGCCCTAGAGAAAGAGCTCGGCGCAGTCTTCTACGAGACCGCTGGGTGGGAGCGTCCATTTTGGTATGAATCAAATAAAAACCTGCTTGAAAAGTTTGGGCAAAAAACTATGCCCCGTACTGCCGAGTGGGAGTCACGTTGGTGGTCACCGATTATCAATGCAGAGCACCTTCAAATGCGCGAGAGTGCCGGTATTGTCGATCTTTCAGCCTTTGCAATCTTTGACATTACGGGTCCGTCCGCGCTGGCAGTAGTACAAAAAGCGGCTCTACGCCAGATGGATGTAGCAATTGGGCGTGTTGTTTACACACCAATTCTCGGACCAAATGGTGGGTTTAAATCTGATTTAACAATCATGCGCTTAGATACCAATCATTTCCGAGTTGTAACTGGTGGAGCACATGGCATGGCCGATAAGAAATGGTTTGGCGATTTATTGCCAACCGATGGCTCTGCACAGATCTTTGATTTAACATCTAGCTATACAACGATTGGAATCTGGGGCCCTAAGGCCCGTGAAATTATTCAAGCAGTAACTAAGAACGACATGAGCCATGAGTCATTTAAGTTCAGCACCTGCAAAATTATCGAGGTTGGTCCTCTACGCGTACTTGCATCGCGTATCTCTTACGTTGGTGATCTTGGTTGGGAGTTCTATATTCCAATTGAACAGGGTGCAAAGCTATGGCAGATGTTGTGGGAGTCAGGTAAAAACCACGAGATGATTCCTGTTGGAATCGGTGTTTATGGCACCACAGGTCGTCTTGAAAAATGTTATCGAGCATATGGCCCAGAGCTTGAAACCGAATACACCGTGGTCGAAGCTGGAATGCAATCACCGAAGTTAAAAGAGGCTGATTTCATCGGTAAGGCGGCCCACGTCAAGCATCGTAGTGAGAAGCCAGTAACAATGCTCTGCACATTATTTGTCGATGACCACACTTCATCTAGCGGTGAAATGCGCTACATGATGGGTAACGAGCCGATCCTGAACCTTGATAAGCAGCCAATAGTGGATACACATGGTCGCCGCTCTTATGTCACAAGTGCTGGATCTGCACCCTCTTTAGGCAAACATATTTTGATGTCATATCTACCGACCGAGCTCGCCCTTGCTGGTAATAAGTTTTTAGTTGAGTATTTAGGCGAGCACTATCCATGTTCAATCGCCGAAGTCGGTGCGACATCGGTATTTGACCCATCTAACGAACGGATTATGGCGTAATGGATGTACTTGTCTGCCTAAAGCGAGTTCCTCTGGCAGGTGGAACTCTGATCTTGACGCCTGATTTGCGCGATATTGAAACCAAGCACTTGGGTTTTGGTATCAGTCCCCACGAAGAAAACGCAGTTGAAGCTGGTGTGCAACTAGTCGAACAAATGGGTGGCACGCTCACACTATTAACACTTGGGCCAAGTGATGCTGAAGAGCAGCTGCGATCGCAGTTAGCAATCGGTGCGACTCGCGCAGTTCTTATTGAGACCGATGGACAAGAGTGGGATCCACAAGGTACGGCCGCGGCACTGGTCGATGCGATTAAAGCCGAAGAGACAAAGTTTGATCTCATTATCTTTGGCGCTGAATCTGCAGATAGCGCTGGTTACCAGATTCATATCCGTATGGCTCATGCACTTAATCTGCCGATCGTGACAAATGTTAAATCCATGAAAGTTGAAAACAACATAGTCAGCTGTGATCGCGTTGTAGCATATGGCCGCGAGCATTACGAAGCACCACTTCCAGCCATTGTCACCGTACGAGATGGTTTAAATATTCCACGGTATCCATCGGTTCCTGGACGAATGGCCGCCCGTAAAAAAACTGTAGATGTGAGAAAAGCAGAAGCGAGAGTTCCAAAGCTAGAGAAGGTAACGCTGGCACTTGCACCATCAAAAGATAAGGGCGCTGAGATTTTAGGCAAAGGTCCAGATGCCGTACCTGCTTTAGTGGAAGTCTTGAAGCAGATTGGAGCCTTCTGATGATTCTGGTTTTAGTTGATCATGACCGTGGGGAGATCGATCCACTATCTCTACGAGCACTTACAGCCGCCCGCAAACTCTCGCAAGAGATTCATGCAGTTGTCATTGGTAGTGATGGTGCCGGAGTTTTAAACATTGTTGGTGAATACGGCGCACAGATTTTACACGTTGCATCACATGCGGCAATTACCGACTACACGCCTATGGCATCGGGTCGAGCATTAAGTGAGTTAGTTGAAAAACTTAAGCCCGCCGCCGTATTGGCCGCTGGCTCTCCTCGTGGCAACGAGCAGTTAGCCCATCTCGCCGCCTTCATGGATATTCCCATGGCGGCAGAGTGTTCAGAGATCACATTGGGATCACCGCATCATGTTCTGCGTGCACGATGGGCCGGTAACTTAATTGAATCGGCACATGTTCACTCCGAATTATTGATTGCAACAGTACTTAGCTTTTCAACAGAGCCGCAATCCATCAACGGACCAGCGGCAACTCTTGCCCAGTTCCAACCAGAGTTAGAACCGGCAGATACAGTTGTAAAAATCCTTAGCAGGAGTTCTGGTGAATCTAAAGGTGGGGTAACACTGATTGATGCAAAAGTTATCGTTTCAGGGGGCCGTGGTGTCGGTGGCGCAGAGGGCTTTGCAAACTTAGAAGAGTTAGCGACTCTCTTGGGAGGTACTGTCGGTTGCTCCCGCGTTGTAACTAGCTCTGGATGGCGCCCACATGCCGAACAAGTGGGGCAGACAGGTACAAAAGTCGCACCAGATCTCTATATCGCCGCTGGAATATCTGGTGCCATGCAACACATCGCAGGAATGAAAAATAGTAAGACAATCGTCGTGATCAATACCGATCCCGAGGCACCGATTTTACGTTATGCCGATTATGCAATCATCGGAGATCTACACCAAGTCATACCCGCACTCACTAGCGCCATACGTCAAGCAAAGGAATAAAAGATGTCAGATATCGAAATCGCACAAGATGCAACAATGAAGCCAATCAACGATATTGGCGCATCCCTTGGTATCGACGTAGAACACCTTGAGGCATACGGAAAATATAAAGCAAAGGTAAATCTAAAGTATTTAACCGCCTTACCAGAGCGCAAAGGCTCTAAGTTGATTTTAGTAACTGCGATTAGTCCGACTCCAGCCGGTGAAGGCAAGACAACAACAACCGTTGGATTAGGTGATGCTCTGCGCCACATTGGAAAGAGGGCGATGATTACACTGCGCGAACCATCGCTAGGACCCGTCTTTGGAATGAAGGGCGGAGCAGCCGGTGGCGGCTATGCCCAGGTGGTTCCAATGGAGGATATAAACCTGCACTTTACTGGAGATTTTAACGCGATAGCCCTTGCCAACAACTTACTTGCAGCCTTAATCGATAACCATATTCACCATGGAAATGAGTTAGCGATCGATATTCGCCGAGTAACGTGGAAACGAGTTATCGATATGAACGATCGCGCCTTACGCGAAATCATTCAATCTATCGGAGGTGTTGGCAATGGTTACCCACGCAGCGATGGGTTTGACATCGTTGTCGCCTCAGAGATCATGGCGATTTTCTGCCTTGCAACATCAATCGAAGAGCTAAAGGAAAAGATCGGTAAAATTGTCGTTGGCTATAAGCGCGATAAGACTCCAGTGCTAGCTAGTGAACTCAATGCCCAGGGCGCTATGACGGTAATTTTAAAGGATGCCTTTCAACCCAACTTAGTACAGACGTTAGAGAACACCCCAGCCTTTATCCATGGTGGGCCATTTGCAAATATCGCTCATGGCTGTAACTCTGTTGTTGCAACAACTTCTGCCATGAAGTTAGCCGACTATGTTGTTACCGAGGCGGGCTTTGGCGCAGATCTTGGCGCTGAAAAGTTTATAGATATTAAATGTCGCAAGTCTGGGCTTCGTCCATCTGCATGTGTTCTTGTAGCAACGATTCGAGCAATCAAGTATCACGGTGGGGCGGATTTAAAGAGTATTACACAAGAGAACTTAGGGGCGCTAGGGGCTGGAATTGTTAACTTAGAGCGCCACATCAATAACATCAAAAACATCTATAACCTGCCATTAGTTGTCTCCATCAATAACTTTACGAGTGATACAAAGGCCGAAGTTGATCTTCTGCGTGCACGTGTTGAGGCGTTAGGTGTCAAAATTGTGCTTGCGACTCATTGGGCCGATGGCGGCAAAGGCGCGGTAGATCTTGCCCATGCAGTTGTTGAACTATGTGAGCAACCTAATCAGATGAAGTTTGTCTATGAAGATGAGCAGAGTCTCTGGGAGAAGATCACTCTCGTTGCAACCAAGATTTACGGGGCTAAAGAGGTCACCGCCGATGCAAGGGTGAGGCTTAAGCTTAAAGAGCTCGAAGCATCTGGCTATGGCAGCTTTCCAATCTGTGTAGCAAAGACTCAGTACTCCTTTAGTACCGATGCAGCCTTACGCGGTGCACCAAGTGGTCACTCCCTTAATATTCGTGAAGTAAAGTTATCGGCAGGTGCTGAGTTTATAGTCATAGTCTGCGGAGAGATTTTGACGATGCCAGGCTTACCTAAAGTACCGGCAGCTGAGCGCATTGATTACATCGATGGAAAGGTTGTTGGGGTCTTTTAATGAAATATCGGCCATGGTCACAGGATGCAGCACTTGTACTTCTTGCGAGCCTGCGCGATGAAATGGGGCCGGTCTTAATGGCGCTACAGTTGATGCAAAAAGAGTTTGGATATGTTGATAAGGCCTCTATCGAAATCATCGCCAACTTCTTTAACACATCGCGGGCAGAAGTTCATGGCGTCTTAACTTTCTACCATGACCTACGCACAACAGCGCCGACTACCCATGAGATTTCTATCTGTGTAGCCGAGGCCTGTCAGGCCGTTGGTGCACGCGTACTTGTACAAGAGGTAAAGGCAAAGTTCGGCGATGAAACCCACGACGGCTACTGCTTTGGTAACTGCGCTCTCGGGCCCACGGTGATGGTCAATGGAGAGATTATCGGCCGTGCAACACTTGAAAAAATCGAACAGGCACGTCGATGAGAGTCTTTATTCCAGGCGATAGTGCAGCGATATCAGTTGGCGCAGATGCAGTTGCAGCAGCAATCGCCCTTCGCGCGCCATCTGCAGAGATTGTACGAAACGGCTCACGCGGTGCTCTCTGGCTTGAAACCCTCGTTGAAGTTCAAAGCCCCGATGGGCGTATCGCATATGGTCCAGTTAGCCCGGATGATGTCACCTCACTCTTTGATGCAGATTTTCTCAACGGCGGCGCACACGCCCTATTCCTTGGAAAAACCGATGAGATCCAATGGCTATCATCGCAAGATCGCGTGACCTTCGCTCGAGTGGGCATTATCGATCCACTCTCACTCGATGATTATCGCTCCCATGGGGGATTAGTTGCATTAAACAAGGCGCTCACATCTACAAGTGATTGGATCATTGACGAAGTTACCGAATCTGGACTGCGTGGGCGGGGAGGAGCTGGTTTTCCTGCAGGCATTAAATGGCGCACCGTTGCACAGACACCGAGTGATCAGAAATATATCTGTTGCAACGCCGATGAGGGCGATAGTGGAACCTTTGCCGATCGTATGCTCATTGAGGGCGATCCATTTACTCTCATTGAAGCGATGATAATTGCCGGTATCGCCGTTGGTGCTAACACAGGCATTGTCTATCTAAGGTCAGAGTACCCATATGCAATTGCAACGTTGCGCAAAGCCATTGAAGTAGCACGAAAGAACAATCTCTTAGGTAGCAAAATTCTTGCAACTTCGCACTCATTTGATATGACGGTTCGCGTTGGTGCCGGCTCTTATGTCTGCGGAGAAGAGACGGCGATGCTAGAGAGTATTGAGGGCAAACGCGGAGTAGTTCGCGCAAAGCCACCACTACCAGCGATTGAAGGTTTATTTGGCAAGCCAACTATCATCAACAATGTACTAACACTTGCAACAGTGCCGATGATTATTGCCGATGGTGCCTCCGCCTATAAGGCACGTGGTGTTGGCCGCTCACTTGGTACACAGGTCTTTCAATTAGCTGGCAACGTTGCACGTGGTGGAATTGTAGAAAAAGCCTTTGGTATTACCGTCAATGAGTTAGTACATACTTATGGCGGCGGAACTCTATCTGGACGCACTCTACGTGCCGTTCAGATAGGAGGTCCACTCGGTGCATATTTCTCAACTGCGCAGTTTGATACTTCAATGGATTATGAATCACTCATCGCCGCAGGTGGAATGTTAGGTCACGGCGGAGTTGTTGTTTTTGATGAAAGCGTTGATTTAGCCCAACAAGCCAAGTTTGCCATGGAGTTTTGCGCACTTGAATCCTGCGGTAAATGCACACCCTGTCGGATTGGTTCAACGCGAGGGGCTGAAACTATCGGTCTCATTATCCAAGGCGTAGAGGTAGAGGAGAATAAGCGGTTACTGCTAGATTTATGCGAGGTTATGAGCGATGGATCTCTTTGTGCCATGGGTGGTTTAACGCCAATGCCAGTAAAGAGTGCCATGATTAACTTCCCAGACGACTTTAAGGGGGGTGTGCGATGACGATGATTCGTGAATCGGATTTTGGTACACCTGCCAGCCAAAAAACAGAGCTAGTCAGCCTTGAAATCGATGGCCGCACAATTACGGTTGCAGCCAACACCTCGATTATGAGAGCTGCACTAGAGGCTGGAATCGAAATCCCTAAACTCTGTTCTACCGATCGATTAAAGGCATTTGGTTCTTGCCGTATGTGCATCATCCAAGTAGATGGCCGCAATGGCACTCCATCATCTTGCACGACGCCAGTTGCAGAGGCGATGAAAGTTTCAACGCGCTCTGAAAAAATCGATCGAATCCGTAAGGGAGTGATGGAGCTCTATCTATCTGATCACCCTGCTACTTGTGCAACAGGGGACGAGTGCGAAATCCATATCGTTGCAAAAAAAGTAGGAATCTCTACTAGTCGCTATGCAAGTGTTAAGACACATTTGGATTTACCTAAAGATGAAACTAATCCATACTTTACCTTTGACTCAACTGAGTGCATCGTTTGTAATCGCTGTGTGCGTGCATGTGATGAGGTTCAAGGTACCTTTGCTTTAACGATTGAAAACCGTGGCTTTGAGGCACGAGTTTCATCCTCAGGCACATCTTTCATAGACAGTGAATGTGTTTCTTGCGGTGCCTGTGTACAGGCCTGTCCAACAGGTGCCTTAACTGAAAAGACTTTACTGACGATTGGAGCGCCAACTTCATCGGTCATAACAACCTGTGCTTACTGTGGTGTGGGTTGTTCCTTTAAGGCTGAGATGCGTGGTGAAGAGCTCGTTCGTATGGTTCCACTTAAAGCCGGTGGCGCGAACGAGGGCCACTCCTGCGTGAAGGGACGTTTTGCCTATGGCTATGCAACGCATACTGATCGCATCACACAACCTCTGATCCGTAAGAGTATTACCGATCCATGGAGCGAGGTCTCATGGGAAGAGGCGATTTCATTTGCCGCTACAGGTTTAAAGAAGATTCAGGCCGAAAGTGGTATTAATGCAATCGGTGGGATTACATCTTCGCGCTGTACTAATGAAGAGGTCTTTGTCGTTCAAAAAATGGTACGGGCCGCCTTTGGCAATAACAACGTCGATACCTGCGCCCGAGTATGTCATTCACCAACAGGCTATGGCTTAGGGCAGACATTTGGTACATCGGCTGGAACGCAGGATTTTGAATCTGTAGAGCACAGTGATGTCATCATGCTCATCGGTGCCAATCCAACCACGGCCCACCCAGTCTTTGCATCGAGGATAAAGCAGGTGATACGAAAAGGCGCTAAGTTAATAATTATCGACCCGAGAGTCATCGCACTTGTTCGCACTCCTTCAATCGTTGCATCACACCATCTGCAGTTAATGCCAGGTACTAATGTGGCGGTAATAAATGCCTTAGCCCATGTCATTGCAACAGATGGTTTGATTAAACGCGAATTTGTTGAGGATAGATGCGATCTGCAATCCTTTAAAGAGTGGGAGGCATTTATATCTTTGCCGGAGAACTCACCGGAGGCTCTAGAGCAATCATCTCGCGTACCAGCGGCGCAGATCCGTGCTGCAGCCCATTTATTTGCATCTGCTAAAAATGGATCGATTTACTACGGCCTTGGCGTTACCGAGCATAGTCAAGGTTCAACAATGGTGATGGGTATTGCAAACCTTGCTATGGCAACGGGAAATATTGGCCGCAAGGGTGTAGGCGTTAATCCGCTCCGAGGACAGAACAACGTGCAAGGCTCTTGCGATATGGGCTCTTTCCCACACGAACTCTCAGGTTATCGTCATATTTCAAATCCAGAAACACGAAAGATATTTAACGATGCTTGGGGGGTTGAGCTTCAAGCAGAGCCAGGTATGCGTATTCCAAATATGTTTGATTCGGCGATTATCGGAGAATATCGTGGACTTTACATTCAGGGTGAAGATATTGCGCAATCTGATCCCAATATATCTCACGTACATGCCGCTCTGCGCGCGATGGATATGGTGATTGTTCAAGATCTATTTCTCAATGAAACCTCTAAGTTTGCTCACGTCTTTTTACCCGGTACATCTTTCCTAGAAAAAGACGGAACTTTCACCAATGCCGAGCGACGTATCAACAGAGTTCGTCCAGTCATGAAATCCAAAACTGGAAAGAGTGAGTACGAAGTCACCTGTGATTTAGCAACTGCAATGGGCTATCCAATGTCGTATGAAAATGGTGCGGCGATTATGGATGAGATTGCAGCGACTACTCCGACCTTTGCAGGCGTCTCATTTAATAAGCTCGATGAGCTAGGCAGTATTCAATGGCCATGCAATGAGGCCAATCCAGCCGGAACACCTACGATGCATATCGATCGTTTCGTGCGTGGGGAGGGCCGCTTTATGAATACGCCATACGTGCCCACTGATGAAAAGGCAACACGTAACTTCCCACTTTTGCTCACTACCGGACGGGTCTTAAGTCAGTACAACGTAGGAGCCCAAACCCGGCGCACAGCAAATATCATCTGGCATACCGAGGATATTTTAGATCTGCACGAATCCGATGCGCTATTACGCGGTATCAGCGATGGTTCATGGGTCAAACTCTCTAGCCGTGTTGGTGAAACAATTATGAAGGCACGCATTACCGATGAAGTTCCAGCCGGTGTTGTGTATACGACTTTTCACTTCCCAGAGTCTGGTGCGAACGTTATTACTACTGATTTTTCAGATTGGGCCACTAACTGCCCTGAATACAAGGTGACTGCCGTTGAAGTTGGACCGAGCGCGAGAGGCCCTGGTGAAATGATTGAAAGACATGTTGCCGGTGATCCTCAGTTAGATTCAATCGTGCGCATGGCCAATCAGATCGCGGCCAATACCCCAACCACGGATGCACCTGAAATTAAAGTAGCCCACCATATTGTACAGTTCTGGACACCGGTAATGATTGAGCGTCTGCGCAGCGATGTTGAAAAATCTAAACTCTCACCGATAGTCCTTAAGGCGATAGATATTTTATTAGTTCGAAATTAGCTTTAATACTTGGGTAGTTAAACCTTCATATCCTGCTGCTTGAATCTCCAGCGGTAGATTTATCTCAGCGGCAGCATCGATCGCCGCTTTTTCTAACTCTGGTGTGCGATTTTGTGCTAACCAGATAACGCGCCTATAGTTTTTAAAGTAATCATCGCGCAGGTGTGGGTATTTATCTAAACCAAGCTCAACAATAACACTGCGATGAAAGGATTTAACGAGAAAATCCGTCAAGAAGTATGTTCCAGCATCTTGGGCCATCAAGCGCTCTATCTCAGCTTTACCGGCAAAGATGTCATAACAGTGATTGCCATCAAGGCGCTTAACATTGTGGCTATCAATCACAGCATCCAGAGCCCCATATGTTCCGCAGTCGGCATATGCCACGGCGCATCGCAGGTGTTTATCTTTTATCTCATGCAATAGGGCATCAACCTCGGCGGCGATTTTTTCAGGGCGGTTATGTAAGAGCGGCGGAAGTGGATAAATCGTCACATCCAGAGATCTCTGCGTAACGATCTCGGCGATATGTGTGGCTAACGCGCCGCATGCCACAATACCAATACTCATATTGGAAAAGCTAATCGCTCTACAAACTTGTCGTTGAAATCTGCCCGATCAGAGAGCTCGATGTAATCAATCTCCTCCAGTAGTGCCGCCGCTCCATGGCGCTCTTGGGCGGAGAGTAAAACCATCTTTGCACCCTCACCTGCAACGTTTCCGGCCGACAAGATACGCATGACTGAGAGCTTTGGTACAAGTCCGATTTTAATCGCAGATGCAGGGGAGAGATAGGATCCAAATGAGCCGGCGAGTAAGACCTGTTGAATCGATGACTCGCTAACACCAAACTCTTCAACAAGTAGCGCCCAGCCCGTTGCAATCGCTGCTTTAGCAAATTGGAGTTCACGCACATCACGTTGGGTTAAAAAGACACAGTCAGATAAATCTCCAACCTCTTTGCTCCATGAGAGTACAAATACTCGCTCACCCTCTCGATCTAATAGACGATGAGCAAGGGTTGGTGCAACTTGTGATGCAATCTCATTATCGACAAAACGCCCCGAACTATCTAGTAGGCCAATATCAAATAGTGCTGCACATGCATCGACTAATCCAGAGCCGCAGATTCCAATGGCAGGCTCATCATCGATCGTGCCGATAACTAACTCGCCATCAGTTATCTTGATAGTTTCAATCGCACCCGATGCTGCGCGCACGCCACATTTAATGCTCGCCGCTTCAAATGCAGGTCCGGCAGGGGCGGCAGTTGCCAAAATCTTTTCGCCATCACCCAGAACAATTTCGCAGTTAGTTCCCACATCGATAAATAGACGCAGACGCTTATCGCGATCCATTCCAGATGCTAAAGCTCCGGCGATAATATCTCCACCAACATATGCCCCGAGCGAAGGCAAGATAATCGCCTTTGCACGTGGGTGAACTGCGACTCCAATCTGGCTGGCATCTACATTGGGGAAATCGGCAGCGGCCATAATAAATGGAGCAACTCCGAGTGCTTCAGGATCTATACCCAGTAACAGATGCACCATCGTGGCATTGCCGGCTAAGGCAATCTCATAGACATGCAGCGGACTTATTTGCGCCTCTAGACATACCTCTTGAGTGAGCTGATTAAGCGTCTCTTGGGCCAGCTTTGATAGTTTCTCAAGGGCTGCGCCATCGAGCATCGTTGCGCTGATACGGGTAATAACATCAGCGCCAAAGGCAGATTGCTTGTTGAGCATGGATTTCACGGCAAGGGGTGTACCAGTATCTAAATCTAAGAGCGTTGCCACAACGGTAGTTGTACCTAAGTCAAATGCAACTCCATAACGAAAAGCCGTGGTATCGCCAGCTTCTATATCAATAAACTCTTGATCGACAAATACTGCCGTGACTTTAAAGTTAGCCGCGCGCAAAACCTTTGGAATATTGCGCATGGCAGCAAGTGATGCTGTGGCTTCGATATCCTCAATTGCATCAAATAAGCGGACGATATCGGTGCGCTGATCATGCAACGTTGGCTCTTCTAACTCAACATAGCGTTTTTGCACTGCAGGGCGCAAGATAACCTGGCGCCCAACTCCAACCGTTGCCGCCTTAGGACGCGTTGTCAGTGGAGGTACATCGATCGATATATCTGTACTAGTGCGCACTAAACAGGCTAATCGCCAGCCCTGCTTAATCTCGCTGTCGCTAAATGCTCGAAAATCTAATTTCGATGGTGGGACATCTCCCTCGGTAATTTTGACGCGACATTTTTTGCAGGTTCCATATCCACCACAGGTTGAATCGATTGCAATACCGTTCCAGGATGCGGCATCAAAGGCGCTCACTCCCGTTGGTACATTGATTGTTTTTTCAGATGAGACCGAGCTGTCTTTTTCAAGGGATCTAAAGGCG
>JAQBVO010000010.1 GCA_027728065.1 Actinomycetota bacterium | reverse complement strand
TCTGGGCCGTGTCTCAGTCCCAGTGTGGCCGGTCGCCCTCTCAGGCCGGCTACCCGTCGTCGCCTTGGTGAGCCATTACCTCACCAACAAGCTGATAGGCCGCGAGGTCATCTTCAACCGAAAAACTTTCCAGAGCCGCAGATGCCTGCAGCTCTCGTATCCGGTATTAGCCCCGGTTTCCCGGAGTTATCCCAGTGTTGAAGGCAGATTCCTCACGTGTTCCTCACCCGTTCGCCGCTAATCCTTCTCCGAAGAGATCTCATCGCTCGACTTGCATGTGTAAAGCACGCCGCCAGCGTTCGTCCTGAGCCAGGATCAAACTCTCCATAGAAAGTTTTAATCCGGCATAGAGACAAACAAACTAACGTTTATTTTGTCTTATTACCAAAGGAAATCAACGGGTATAACTTTTAACGGTCATACCTCATTGAAGTATTTATTTTGCCGTGGATATCGTACAAAAAACACTGTTAAACAATGCTTTTTCGCTATTTAAAGCATGTCAAATAGAGCCACATATTGGCATTGACTTATGGCACGCTGTTGAGTTCTCAAGGTACGGATGCGCACTGATACCAGGATTTCTCCTATTTTCAGGGCAGACGAGCAAACCTAGTCCATCCACGCAGAGACGGTCAAACCGTCGCGTATGGATAGTTTAGGGTGGGAATCAAGCTGTTCGGCCTTATTCGTCCGTTTCACAGCAAGGCGGAAAGTATAGCCGTAGGAGCAAAGGGGGTCAAATTAGGGTTCCGTCGATAGAGGAACGATGAGTTGGGTGAAATTTGCTTAGCGGGCTAAGCTTTTTCAACGCCTTGATCGGTAGGGCAGTAAAACTAGATAATCTCCACGGCAGCTAAATCTCGCTTGCCTTTGCGCAAAACCGCATATTTACCGCATAAAAACTCGCTTTTTGATGGGGCGTAATCTGGGCTCGTTACTCTTTCATTATTGAGATAGGCACCACCATCTCTGACAACGCGCCTAGCCGCTGATTTAGATTCCACCACGCCAGTTGCCGCGAGTAGATCGACCCAGGATGGAATCTCCTGGTTTTTTGAGATCGTGGTGCGCGGAAGTTCGGCTAGCGCACTGGCCAGAGTTGGCTCATCCAATGCCGTGAGATCTCCTTGACCAAAGAGAGCCTGTGCTGCAGATTCAACGCGCACGGCTGCATCGGCGCCATGAACAAGAGTTGTGACCTCGCGTGCGAGCTCGCGATGGGCCTGGCGCAATCCAGGGTTTTGCGCGTGAGATTTTTCTAACTCTGAGATCTGCTCTTGGGATTTGAAAGAGAAAACCTTTAAAAAGTTGATGACATCTTTATCTTCGCTATTGAGCCAGAACTGGAAAAAGGCATAGGGCGATGTCATCGTTGGGTCGAGCCATATGTTACCGCCTGCGGTTTTTCCGAACTTAGAGCCATCGGATTTTGTAAGCAGCGGAACAGTCAATGCATGAGCGTTTCCGGATTCAACGCGACGTATCAGATCTAAACCTGCAACGATATTACCCCATTGATCTGAACCGCCGATCTGTAAGGTGCAGCTATTTCTACGAAAGAGTTCGAGATAGTCATAGGACTGCAAGACCTGATACGAGAATTCGGTATAAGAGATACCACCGGACTCCAGACGTGCTGCTACAGAGTCCTTGGCTAACATTTGATTGACAGAGAAGTGTTTTCCGATATCGCGCAGAAATTCGATTACACTCAGTGGAGATGTCCAATCTAAATTATTAACAATCAAAGCGGGATTAACTCTCGTTTCGAAATCTAAGAATGCTGAGAGCTGTATGCGGATTCCTTTAACCCAGCCCTCTATGACATCATTGCTATTAAGGGTGCGTTCATCGTTTCGGCCACTGGGATCACCCACTAATCCGGTAGCACCTCCCACTAATGCGATGGGATTATGGCCAGCTAATTGAAAACGACGCAGGACTAAGAGAACTACGAGATTGCCAACGTGCAGCGAGGGCGCTGTCGGGTCAAAGCCGATATAGAGGGTGATGGGCTTTTTAACGGCCTCAGCTAGGGCTTTTTCATCGGTAGATTGCGCAACGAGGCCACGCCAGCGCAGATCTTGAATCAGATTCATAAGCTCATCATCTCAATAAAGCTCGCCTGCTTGTCGCCAATTACTTGTTGGGTTGCTGAGTTCTTTGCTAAAGCATCTTTAATCTGCTGCGCCACAAGGGTAGGAGCTGTTCCACCAGAGGTGGTGCGCGAGTTCAACGCACCATGGAGTGTGAGAACATTACGAACTCCTCCATCTAACTGCGGATGCACATCTGCAAACTCTGCATCGGTTAATTGATGCAACTGACGGTCTGAAGCTTCGCAGAGAGCGACACATTGACCGGCGGCTTCATGTGCTTGGGAAAATGGAACTCTCTTTTTCGCTAGATAATCGGCGATTTCTGTTGCTAGTGAGAATCCTGTTGGCGCAGCTAACGCCATTTTCGCGCGATCAAAATCAGTTGTTGCTATCATCCCCGTCACTGCAGGTAGCACCAAAATCAATGTGTCGATACTGTCAAAGAATGGCTCTTTATCCTCTTGTAAATCGCGGTTGTATGCGAAAGGCAAGGCTTTGAGCATTGTGAGAACACTGACTAAATTACCGATAAGTCGTCCAGATTTTCCACGAGCAAGTTCTGCTACGTCAGGATTTTTCTTCTGAGGCATAATAGATGAACCGGTTGAATAGGCATCGGATACTTTGGCCCAGGCAAACTCTTGTGAGGACCAAAGGCTCCACTCCTCACCGATGCGAGATAAATGGACTCCGATCATCGCACAAATAAATAACGCTTCGGCAACGTAATCTCGATCGCTAACTGCATCAACGCTGTTTGCAAATGATGATTCAAAACCTAGATTTTCCGCGGTAAATTCCGGATCTATAGCAAGAGATGACCCGGCAAGGGCTCCGGCTCCCAACGAACTTACAGATGTGCGTGCTAACCAATCATTGATACGATCTAAATCGCGAGCAAAGGCATGTGCATGCTTTGCCAATTCGTGGCCAAAGCAAATAGGTTGAGCATGTTGAATGTGGGTAAAGCCAGGTGCTGGATCATTGACGTACTCAGATGCTTTTTCCAGGATCGCAGTTTGTAGAACGGTAAGTAAGCTGCCGATCTCAAGAATGTGATCAATGGAAAAAAGACGAAGATCGGTAGTTACCTGATCATTACGAGAGCGTCCAGCGCGAAGAGCTCCTCCAACAGCGCCAAGTTTCTGCATCAACCCTCTCTCAAGTGCGCTGTGAACATCCTCATCACTTTTGATCGGGGTAAAAGATCCCTTGGCTACCTCGATGGAGAGCTCTTTCAGCGCCTTGCCAATCGCATCGGCCTCCTTACTTTGAATGAGCCCACTCTTTTTCAATACCACTAGGTGAGCCATTGATGAACGCAGATCGTATGGTGCTAAACGCCAATCGAAGTGCACACTTCTAGATAGAGCCAAAGCCGAATCTTCAGGTCCTTGCGCGAATCGTCCTCCCCAGAGAGCCATTACTTCCTCTTCCCATCACCGTGTGCGTGAGCGAGTAATTCTTTCGCTAAACCTGATCCACCTGTGGCTTTCTTGCTCACCAAGATAATCGTGTCGTCACCAGCGATACTGCCAATAACGCCGGTTAATCCTGCATGATCTAGAGAACTCGCCAAGAACTGCGCTGCTCCTGGCGGTGTGTGAATAACAGCCAAATTTCCGCTGTGATCTACAGAGAGGATCAACTTGGAAGGAACTGGGATACTGCGCACAATCGCATCATCAGAGCTCTCTCGGATCTGATAAATGCTATCGCCATTTTTATCGCGGGCTCGAACCGCGCCAATCTCCTCAAGATCTCGGCTAGCGGTTGCCTGTGTTACTCGGTATCCAGCTTTTCTTAAAAGTGTAACAAGATCAGATTGAGAATGTACCTGACCGGATTCAATGATCGCGATCGCCTTTGCTCTGCGAGCTGATACTGATTGTGCATTACTTGGCATCCGCAATCACCTTCTTAAAGGTAGAAATGAATCTATTGATTTGTAAATCGGAAACTATCAATGCTGGTGCGATACGAATCGTTGTTAGATTTGCGGCATTGACAAGTACCCCTGCCTCTTGTAGTGCGTCAGCGATATCTCCTGCCTTGAGTGATTCAAGTTCGATACCCAGCAATAGACCTGCTCCGCGCACCTGTTTAACTCCAGGAATCAATGCAAGCTCCTGTATTAAAGATTCACCTTGTTTCCTGACTTTTCTTAAGATTTTTTTGGAAGTAATGAAATCTATAGCAGCAAGACTAGCTGCTGTTGTAACAGGATTTCCTCCAAAGGTCGATCCATGATCACCAGGTTGGAAAAGATCTGCGGCCTTTCCTAATGCGATCATCGCACCCAGTGGCAATCCCCCACCAAGACCTTTAGCCAATGTGATGACATCGGGAGTAATTCCAGAGTATTCATAACCAAACCAATCCCCTGTACGACCCATACCGGTTTGGACCGCATCAATGACAAGTAAGGCTCCTTTCTCATCACACAAAGCACGCAGCTGGCAGAGGTAATCAACTGGCGGAACAATCACGCCCGCTTCTCCCATAATGGGTTCAATAATTACCATGGCAGTTTTCTTTGTAACCGCTTTACGCATCGCTTCGATCTGGCCATATGGAATGTGGTTAACACCTTTGAGCAGCGGTAAAAAAGGCTCGCGCTTAGATGGCTGACCTGTCAAAGACAAAGCACCCATCGTGCGCCCATGGAAGGCATCTTGAGCGGCAACAACTCTTACCTTGCCGGTGCGGCGTGAGAGTTTAAGGGCTGCTTCATTTGCTTCAGCACCTGATTGGCAGAAGAAAACCTTTGCGCTCTTTTGACCTGTCATTTCGACCAATCGCTGCGCTAGCGCAATTGCATTGGGGTGCGCGTAAAGGTTGCTGACATGGCTAAGGGTTGAAATCTGCTTAGTAACAGCTTTAACGACTACAGGATGAGCATGGCCCAAAACACTAGTTGCAATCCCGCCGAGAAAATCTAAGTACGTCTTGCCATCGGCATCGGTAACAACAACACCCTTACCTTTTACCAGAGTGATAGAAGGTGTTCTGTAATTATTTTGAATAACCGCACCCCAACGCTTCAACATCTCTCTATTTCTCATGCGACCACCAGTGTTCCGCCTTGAGCGGCAAGGGCTGATACAAAGCTATCGGGATCAGTACCATCGATGATGCGTACTGCTTTTGCACCATATGAGATCGCATCAAGGGTTGCTTGAACCTTGGGAGCCATTCCTTCAGCAAAACCTGATTTAATTGATTCAAGCTCTTGCGATGAAATTTTATTGATCAGCGAACTCTTATCTGGCCAGTTACGATAAATTCCCGCAACATCGGTCATCATGATTAAAGCCGATGCTTGTAAGGATGCTGCGATTGCAGCCGCTACAAAATCAGCGTTCACATTTAATCCCGTTGTTAAATCCTCATCAGATGAGATCGGGGCTACGACAGGAACTTTGCCTTGTCCAAGAAGTTCGAGTAAATGTGCAGGATTAACTGACTGCACATCACCTACAAAGCCAAGATCGACAGCTGTTCCATTAAGCAATGTGGTGCGACGCTTTGCGATTATTGTCGGCAAATCTCGTGCGGAGATCGCATGGGCGTTAATCCCTGATTTGCTCAATATCGCAGCAACCTCTTTTCCAATCTGGTTAACCAAGACATCCTGCACGACATCAAATATCTCTGGCGTAGTTACGCGCAACCCACCGATCCATTGACTGGTGATCCCCTTGTTCTTAAGGGCGAGATCAATCTGCGGTCCCCCGCCATGGACGATAACTACTTGTTCACCGATTGCCAGGGCAGCGGCGATAGCCCGTGCGAAGTTGCCGTTTTCATCCTTCATGGCATGGCCACCAAATTTAACGACGATCATGTTGAATAGGCCGAGTTCTCGTGAACATATTCATGCGACAAGTCATTGGTCACAATTGTGGCGCTGGCGCTTCCAATTTTTAGATTAATCTCAATCTCAACTAATCGAAGATCAAAGTTGACGCTAGTTTTATCACCATCGGGGGCAGAGTTTGTGCAGACCTGGACACCATTGATATTGACATCGATTACCAGTGGATCCATTTCGGCATTGGCGGTTCCAACTGCAGCTAGTACACGACCCCAGTTAGGATCGCCACCAAATATCGCAGCCTTAAGCAGGTTGTTACGAGCACATGCACGGCCGACTTCAACCGCGTCTTTTTCAGAGACCGCGTTTATAACCTTTATCGCAACGGTTTTAGTTGAACCCTCAGCATCTGCGATCAATTGATCTGCCAATGAAGCGCACACCTGCATTAACATATCTTCTAGATGTGCATCAGAGATTGTGATGCCACTGGCACCAGATGACATAAACAGAACCGTGTCATTTGTAGATGTACAGCCATCTGAATCAATGCGGTTATATGTTCGATCCGTGACACGTTGAAAGATTGCTTGAGTGTTGTCTGAGACAATGGCATCTGTCATTACGACTGACAACATTGTTGCAAGTGCTGGTGCAAGCATTCCAGCACCCTTTGCAATTGAGGCAAATTCGATGCCATTAATAGTTGCGGTTGCAATCTTTGGAACAGAGTCAGTAGTCATGATGGCTTGAGCGCTACTGTGCAACCCAGAATTATCCAAAACCAGTGCAAGGGCTTCTAGACCCAAAATAATCTTCTTTATTGGTAAAAGCTCACCAATTAAGCCGGTTGAACAGAGAATTACTTCACCTGGCGAGACATTGAGAAGGTGACCGACATGTTCTGCCATCTTATGAGTATCTGCAAAACCCTGTGGCCCTGTGCATGCATTGGCACCACCACTGTTAAGAACGACTGCACGGACTACTCTTCCTTGTGCGACTTGGCGAGACCAGATAACGGGTGCTGCGACGACCTTATTTGTCGTAAAAACAGCGGCGGCATCAAAGTTGGGACCCTGATTTTCAATCAAAGTTAAATCAAGAGCGCCGCTGCTTTTGATCCCCGCTGCAATTGATCCAGACCTAAAACCCTGTGGAAGCTTCATGCACCAACTCCATCAAAAGCAAGTCCACTGATTTCTGCGATTCCACATATAAGGTTCGCATTTTGAATCGCTTGTCCTGCCGCGCCTTTTCCCAAATTATCAATCGCAACAGATACAACTAAGCGGTTCGTATGTTCATCGACTGCGACTTGAATTTGCACCTTATTGCTGCCTGTTACAGCGGTGGTCTTAGGCATCTGATCTAAAGGCAAGAGGTCGATAAAAAATTCGTTGGCATAATACTTCTGATAAAGATCATGTAACTGTTGCGTAGTCAAATTTTTGTTTAACTTTGCGGTAATTGTCGCAAGAATCCCGCGAGTCATAGGGGCAAGAATCGGTGTAAAAGAAAGTTTTGCACTTCTTTGTGCAACTGCAGATAGCGCTTGTTCGATTTCAGGGGTATGTTGATGGACACCACCAAACTTGTACGATGTAAGTCCACCCATTATCTCGCTGCCAATGAGGTTGATTTTGGCACTTCTTCCAGCACCAGTCGTGCCAGATGCAGCAACAACGACAATATCCTCTGTATCAATTAGCCCCAGTGCGGGAGCGATTCCGAGTGAGATTGATGTTGCATAACATCCTGGGTTAGCGACCCTGTTTTCCTTCTTGATCGCTTCACGTTGTCCGGGGGCTAATTCTGGCAATCCATAAACCCATGCGCCAGCGTGCTTGCCTCCGTAATACTTTTCCCATTGCGCAGCATCTTCTAATCTGTAATCTGCGCCAAGATCAATAATCTTTACATGTGGAGGAATCTTTGCGATTAAAGCCGCTGATTCACCATGTGGCAGCGCCAGAAATGCAAGTTCGATAGTTGAGAAATCTATCGAATCTACGGAAACAAAGGTTCTGCCAGCATAACTTTGAAGTTGGGGATGTACTGAAGTGACCTGCTCTCCTGCGTTGCTATGTGCGCTAACAACTGTCACCAGAAAATGTGGATGGATAGCCAAGAGCCTTAAGAGCTCTCCGCCTGCATAACCACTTGCACCAATGATCGCTGTTTTCATAGAGCCATGCTAAAGCATTGTCTATAATTATGCAACTTCATGCATATTTATGCGGTACGGACAACTGCCCCACATAGCTCCAGCGCACGCGCAGTCGCCGCCTCGCGCATTACCGAAACCTCATCGCCCGTGAGCGTTCTCTCTGCGCTTCGGAAGGTAAGGGTGAAGGCTAAAGAGACCTTCGCATCTCCGATTTTTTCATAGCGATCAAAGAGAACAATGGATTCAAGTAACTCCCCCGCACCTTCACGGAGTGCAGCTTCGACATCACGAGCTGGCACGGTGATATCGACGATGAGTGCGACATCTTGAATCGCAGGCGGCATCGAAACTACTGAGCTGGCGGCTACCATCGGCGTCTGCGGTAGTGCCTCAAGGTTGATAACAAATGCGACTGCCCGTGCAGGCAGTGCGAACTGCGTGAGAACTCGTGGATGTAGCTCGCCTGCATGAGCAACTGGCCTGCCATCGACAATAAACTCAACACATCGACCTGGGTGCCACGGTGCAAACTCGCTGCGCTCTAGCTTAAAACCTAGATTAGATAACTCAAGGATTCGCTCGACGTGGGCGATGGCATCATGTAAATCAAAGGAGCGAGCCTTTCCACGCCATGACTCACCCTCAACCTTACCTGCCAGAATGGCAGCAAGGTGTAGATGCTGAACTGGAACGCTAGCAAATATCTCCTGTATTACCCTTTGATTTGGTCTTGTATCTAAACTTGGCGAGATTGCCGGAAGCAATTTCTGTGAGTTACGAAAGATGGAGCCGATCTCAAATATTGCGATATCTTTAGCACCACGACCGATATTTCGCGCGGCAACCTGTAGAAGACCTGGCAATAGATGTGTTCGAAGTACTGGAAAATCCTGTGACATTGGATTAGCTAAACGATAAGTAGATGCACGCTCTCCGGTATAACCCATAGATTCGATGATGGCTTCACTGGTAAATGGAAATGTTTGAACTTCAGATAAACCTTGGGCTGCAAGAGATGCTGCGATTGCACGGCGGCGTTTTTGTGTCGGAGTTAGCCGGGCATGCTTAGGTCGTGGCGGCAAGATAGAGGGGATCTTGTCATAGCCAATCATTCGCGCGACCTCTTCAACAAAGTCTGCGGGCTCAGTTAAGTCCCAACGCCATGATGGTGGATCGATTGAAAAGTCGGAGGCTACATCGCAGCCCATTGTTGTTAAAACCTTCTTTACCGTTGCAGGTGTTATTTCCATACCCAAAGTGCGAGAGATATATGCCGGATTGACCTTTACAACATCGGCATAAATGGGTTTTCCAGCGCTCAAGCTTTGAACGTGTGTGGCTCCCCCGAGCTCGATAAGCAGTTGTGCGCAGCGTGCCGATGCGAACTCTGCCAATGATGAATCAACGCTGCGTTCAAAGCGCCGAGATGCTTCGCTAGAGATTTTGTGACGCCGAGAGTTCTTAGCGATTGCTCCGGGATCAAATCGAACCGCTTCTACGGCTATGTCTCTGGTCGCATCTGTGATCTGCGAATCCAAACCACCCATCGTTCCAGCCAGAGCAAGTGGGTGTTTGCCATCCATCACCATGAGGTCCTCACCGTTAATTTCGCGCTCTTGTCCATCAAGGGTTGTGAATTTCTGAGCCTTTGAAACGTGCCCAATCGTCAGATCCCCTGAGATTTTCTTAGTGTCAAATGCATGTAGAGGCTGTCCAAGTTCGAGCATTACATAGTTAGTGATATCTACTGCTAATGAGATGGAGCGCATTCCCATCTTTTCAATGCGACGCTTCATCCACAGTGGCGTAGTTGATTGCGGATTGTAATTGCTCAGAGTGCGCAGGTAGAAAACACTTCCACCGTCCTTGAGTACAGGCTTTAAACCTTTGCCAGTATCTGTTAATTTTAATAAACGTAGCGCATTGACTGGATCGCTATAGGATAGGTTCAGAGCGCCGGCAATCTCGCGCGCTAGACCCCGGATGCTCAACGCATAACCACGATCGGGATTTATGGCTATATCAAAGATGACATCATTGATGGAAAGTAGTTCGATTGCGTTATCGCCGATAGCACCCTGTCCATGAGGTAGAACTATGATGCCGGCATGCTCATCACTTAAGGCTAATTCGCGCGAAGAACAGATCAATCCATCGCTGGTTTTTCCGTAGGTTTCACGTGCAGAAATTGCAAAACCTCCTGGTAGTACAGCCCCAGGAAGTGCAACCACTACAAGATCACCTACTACAAAGTTAGTGGCACCACAAATGACAAAACGTGTATGGCCCTGACCGCAGTTAAGACCCACAAAACGTATCGGCTTCTTTTGACCTGTTATCTCCTCAATAGAGAGGACTTTTCCAATAACAAGCGGACCAGTTAAATCTCTCCCCTGATAAACAATCTCTTCAACTTCAAAACCAACCCGGATAAATGAATCTGCAATCACTTGAGCTCCCACAGATTCGGGAATAGCGACAAACTCTTTTAGCCATGACAGAGGCGCGCGCATTAGAGACCAACTCCAAACTGCCTTGTAAAGCGCAGGTCACCTTCGACGATGTCATGCATATCTGTTAGGCCATGTCGGACCATGAGTGTGCGTTCGATTCCCATACCAAATGCAAAGCCCGAATAAATCTCGATATCGATACCACAAGTTGTAAGAACCTTTGGATTGACCATTCCACAACCGCCCCATTCGATCCAGCGATTGTTGAAGAAGACATCTACTTCGGCGCTTGGCTCGGTGAAGGGAAAAAAGGATGGACGCAGACGTGTGGTGACATCTGGACCGAACATCGCCTGGGCAAAGTGATCCAGAGTGCCTTTCAGGTGCGCCATGGTGATTTCACGGTCGATAACAAGTCCTTCAACTTGGTGAAAAACGGGGCTATGTGTGGCATCGAGCTCATCGGCGCGAAATGTTCGACCTGGCGAGATGATGTAAATCGGTGGCTGCGATGTCAACATGGTACGTATCTGTACAGGTGATGTCTGCGTGCGAAGAACTATTCCAGATTCAACTGGTTCAAGGAAAAATGTATCTTGCACTGTTCGAGCAGGATGATCAGCTGGCATATTGAGCGCATCAAAATTGAGCCAACCCGACTCCATCTCTGGGCCTTCCTCCACAGTGAAACCCTGTTCAATAAAGAAATCACTAATCTCATTCATCATGATTGAAATGGGATGAAGACCGCCTCTATGCAAGCGATTAGATGGCAGCGTTACATCGACTATCTCTTCAAGGAGAATCTTTGAATCGCGGGCAGCCTCTAGCTCGGTTGTTACCGATGCTAGCGCCGATGCAATTGCCGCTTTGGCATCGCCGACAATCTTTCCAAAGCGCGCCTTTTCATCTGGAGAGAGCGCACCGAGTCCCCGAGAGGCAAGGGCGAGAGGGGACTTATCTCCAGCATGTGCCAACCGCGCGCTTTTGAGCTGATCTAAATCCTTCGCCGCCTTGAAGGCCTTCGCAGCATTAGATACCCATACTGCTACTTCATCATCGTGCATGGGGCGAGTCTATCTGGTCGAACTTTAAGAAGTCGGCATATTCGAGAGGTGATACATAACTATTGAGGCCGCTGCCGAAAGATTTAGGCTTTCAGCATCCCCCGGCATAGGGATACTCACTACATCCAATGGCGCCATTGATTGCACTGATGAAAGACCGCGTGCTTCATTTCCAAAGACTGCAACGATATCGCCAGTAACACTATATTGATTTAAAGTTGTCTTGCCAGTAGCACCGAGTGCAAATGCATGGATTCCTGAGTGCAGTAGATCTTCAAGTACTACTCCTTCAAATACAGGTATGTGCCAGAGAGATCCTGCGGTGCTTCGCACAACTTTTGGAGAATACATATCAACACTACCTGGCGATGTTATTACTGCATCCATTCCAAATGCATCGGCTGATCGCAAAATCGTACCTGCATTCCCAGGGTCCTGGAGCTGACAAAGATAAATGAATCTGCGAGAGCCAGTCAGTGGTATTGAATCTATATTGTGTTGCGGAATAGTACATACAGCGAGAATGCCCTGCGGAGTAATTGTCTCTGACATCTCTTGCATTACTTCATAGCTGACATCGATAACATTGAATTGATTTAAATCGGCAATTTTCTCGACTTTACCTATTGCCTTTGTTGTTACATACAAGGTTTCAATCTCTGGACCACCTAGTGAAGTAAGAGCTTCGCGAATACATTGCAAACCTTCGGCTACAAACTGGTTCTTACTTTTTCTCTCTTTACTACCCCTAGAACCAACCAGAGCCTTAACTCGCGCAATATGTGGCGAGTTAAGGCTCTCAATCATTGGCGTTTTTAAGCTTCGATGAGGTTCTTACGAGCTAAATCGACAAGAGTTTTGAAAGTAGCTGGATCATTGGTTGCAAGATCTGAGAGAACACGACGATCTACCTCAACACCTGCCGCCTTTAAACCCTGGATGAAACGGTTGTAGGTCAAACCATGAGCACGGCAGCCTGCATTGATACGTTGAATCCATAACCGGCGAAACTCGCCCTTCTTATCTTTACGGTCATTGAATGCATAGACCATTGAGTGCATGACTTGCTCTTTCGCCTTTGTAAAAAGACGTGAGCGTTGGCCGCGATAACCGCTGGCGCGCTCTAGCGTTGTACGGCGCTTCTTAGCGGCGTGAACTCCACGTTTTACTCTCATTTAGCTCACACTCCTTATTTCAATCCAAGCATGCGCTTGGCTGTCATTGTGACAGTTGGCTTTGCTGACTGCTCGGTTGAGAGACGGCGTGTGAGGCGTGAAGATTTATGCTCCAACAAGTGACGCTTTCCAGCGCGCTCATGCATGATCTTTCCTGTGCCTGTTACGCGGAAAGTCTTCTTTGCTCCGCTGTGCGTTTTCATCTTTGGCATCTTTATGCTCCATCCTTTTTCTCTGCACTTGCAGTGGCTTTGGCCTTACGTGCCGCCTTGGCCTCTGCAATCGCTTCCGTTTTCTTCTTCGTCGGTCCAATTACCATCGTCATGTTTCGACCCTCTTGCTTGGGGGCGAACTCAATGAATCCAAACTGCGCAATATCTGTTGCCAGACGTTCTAGCAATCTGTATCCAAGCTCTGGCCGCGTTTGCTCACGTCCTCGGAACTTCATCGTCACCTTCACCTTGTCTCCACCCTTGAGAAACTTCTCAACTTGATTACGCTTTGTCTCGTAGTCATGGCTCTCGATTTTTGGTGTTAAACGCACTTCCTTAACCACAATGTGGGTCTGGTTTGCTCGCGCCTCCCGCGCCTTCTGCGCAACTTCGTACTTATATTTTCCGAAGTCCATAATCTTGCATACGGGTGGATTGGCCTCTGGTGCGATTTCGACTAAGTCGAGACCAACCTCATCTGCCATCTTTAACGCGGCATCGATATCGACAACCCCTACCTGCTGACCGGTATGTCCGATCAGGCGGATTTGAGGTGTGCGGATTCGATCATTGATGCGTGGTTCTGTGGTGACTGTGTGCTCCTTTTGGTTGAGTAAACGCTTTGGTGTTACAGCGCCTGCACGAGAAAACCGCAAGGATGCAAAAACTACTTTCCATCCGACAAACCAGATCGCTCATGATGTGCGATTTAGGTGGGAGCGGTAACTCCTCTTGCAGTGAGCTGTTAGACCACTGGTCTGGGCACAAGAGTAGCGTAGCTCTGCTTGAGAGTGAAATCCCTGGTTTTTAAGCACCTACCGCATGGACTCCACCATCGACATGGATAATTTCCCCCGTAGTCTTTGGAAACCAATCCGATAAGAGAGCGACAGATGCCAAGGCTGCAGGAACTGGGTCGCCGACATCCCAGGAGAGCGGAGATCGCTCATTCCAAACTTTTTCAAACTCACTAAATCCAGGGATAGATTTTGCAGCCATGGTGCGGATCGGACCGGCTGCAATGAGATTAATGCGAATATTATCTGCACCTAAATCTCGGGCGAGATAGCGCGAGGTGGATTCAAGGGCGGCTTTGGCAACACCCATCCAGTCATAGTGTGGCCAGGCGACGCTGGCATCAAAATCTAAACCCACTACCGATCCCCCACCATTAAAAAGGGGACGAGCAGCCATTGTTAGCGCTTTGAGCGAATATGCCGAAACATGCAACGCTGTTGAAACATCCTCCCATGAGGTATTTAAAAAATTCCCGCCAAGGGCGCTCTCTGGCGCAAAACCAATGGAGTGCACAACCCCATCTAGGCCTTCGGGAAAATGCTCTCGAACACGAGATTGCAGGGCCTGCAAATCCTGGGTATTTGTTACATCTAACTCGATGATGGGTACAGGTTTTGCAAGTCTGCCAGCGATGCGAGTTGTTAGTGAGAGTACGCGGCCATAGGAAGATAAAATCACCTCACCGCCTTGTTCTTGGGCAATACGTGCTATATGAAATGCAATCGATGCATCGGTAAGTACGCCTGTTACAAGGATTTTTTTACCTTCAAGAATTCCCATTTAATGTCCCATTCCTAATCCGCCATCAACTGGGATGAGTGCCCCGGTGATATAGCTTGCCTGTGGTGATGCGATGAAAGTAACAACATCTGCAATCTCCTCTGCCGTACAAAAACGTTCTAATGGAATTGAACCCGCAATTTCACTGCGGCGCTTATCATCTAAACCTGAAGTCATATCGGTCTCTACAAAGCCAGGTGCAATTACGTTGGCAGTTACGCCGCGACTGCCTAACTCTCGGGCAAAGGATCTAGCCATTCCAACAAGACCGGATTTGCTCGCTGCGTAATTAACTTGGCCGCCAGAACCTATAGCACCGACGACTGAACCTACAAAAATCAAACGTCCACGCTTTAACTTTAATAGACCTTTCGTCGCACGACGTGCAACACGAAATGCGCCGGTGAGATTGGCATTGACTACATCCTCAAAATCCGAATCGCTCATCCGCATGACAAGGCCATCTCGGGTGATACCAGCATTTGCTACGATGATTTCCGGGATACCCCACTGTATTTCGATGGCATCAAAGGCCGCATCTACACTCTGCGTCGATGCAACATCCATCACTACGCAGTTGTGACCAGCTGGTGGCGGGTCCATTCGATAGGTAATTACCACCTGATGGCCAGCGGCCTTGAGTGCGTTAGCTATGGCTAAACCGATACCACGATTTCCACCAGTAACGAGGGCGAGTGAATTCATGAGCGCAAATCTACTGGCTACTGCAAGGTAATCAAAAGATGCACATATCCATGGCTAGCAATAGGCTTAATGACATGGCCGATGAGAAAGAAATCTTCAATATCACCAGCGCGCCTAAAGCGTTAAGTGCCGATCAAGCCGGTCGCCAAAAGCGATATTTCATTTCGATGATGATTCGTACCGCTTGCTTTATATTAACGGTTATCTTGCCCAGCCCATATCGCTGGTTTGCTCTCGCTGGTGCCGTTCTTCTTCCCTATTTTGCCGTGGTTATAGCCAATGCAGGTCGTGAAACCTTTATTCCTGGGGCGCATGTAAGTAATGAGAATCCACGCGAACTTTCATAAACTAAAGTAAGAGCATGCGGCGCGAACCATGGGCGATTCTTAGATCGATTCTAGCTCTTGCCCTCATTGTTCTATGTTTGTGGGCGGCGCAATGGCAGTACCAACGTGGCATCGACCGTCATGCTCGCAATGCAATCATTAAAAATCACATTGCTCTACAGGCAATTGCACTATCTGATATTGGTCGCACTCCGCAGAGGTACGAATGGCGTAGCGTGCGTACCACTGGCGAGTTTGACATAAGTGAACAGATCTTGTTGCGCAATAGATATTCAGAGGGTGTCTATGGTTTTGAGGTTTTAACACTATTTATTTCAACTGCAGGCGAGCGTTTCTGGGTAGATCGCGGCTGGGTTAAGGCCGGCATAACTGCAACCACTCCCCCCGTCGTTGTTAATCCTGCTCCCGGTGTCGTAGAGATAACTGGCCGTCTGCGCCTGGACTCATCCCTTCCCCGCGGCTATTTCTTTGCCCTACCAGCTAATGGCCAAGGATTAGTTGGCGAACTCAATGCACAGTCGAGGTTAGATACCCAAGGCTTCTATCTAGATCTACTGAGTGGTTCTGAGAAATCGCTCACACCGACAGTACCAGCACAACTGCCAGAGTTAAGCGATGGACCACATATGGCATATGCCCTTCAATGGATATTCTTTGCTGGATTAGTTGTTTATGGACGGATTTTGATTCGTCGAACCCGTTAAATTCTGGCGAGTATAAAGATCGCAATAGAGCCCGCCGAGTTGAACTAACTCTTCATGAGTTCCCCGTTCGATAATACGACCAGCATCGAGAACAAGAATTTGATCGGCGTTTCGAACCGTGCTCAAACGATGTGCTATGACAATACTCGTACGGCCCTTTAACGCATTCTCAAGGGCGGTATGTACGAGTGACTCATTCTCTGAATCTAGATGGGCGGTGGCCTCATCAAGAATCACCACTGATGGAGATTTAAGAAGCAAACGAGCGATGGCGAGCCGTTGTTTCTCTCCACCTGAGAGGCGATGTCCGCGCTCTCCTACCATCGTATCCAAACCATTGGGAAGAGATCCGATGAGCTTCCAAATCGCAGCGGCTTCACATGCACTCTTCATCTGCTCATAGGTTGCATCTGTCTTTGCATATCGAAGGTTTTGTGCAATCGTTTCATGAAAAAGATGGGCATCTTGCATGACAACCCCGATGGATTGGCGCAGCGACTCAATCGATAGATCACGGATATCATGGCCATCGATTGTGATCGAACCCGATGTGACATCGTATAAACGTGGAATCAATGCGCTAATAGTTGTCTTACCCGCACCCGATGGACCAACGAGCGCGGTTAATGTACCGGGTTCGGCGACAAATGAAAGATTCTTAAGAACTTCACCACTATCTACTGTTTCAGCCTTTGCAACCGATTCAAGAGAGGCTAATGAGATTTCTTCAGCACGCGGATAAGTAAAACTGACATCGTTAAAGGCAATGCAGGGATTTTTCGCCTGATAGTCGATCGCACCTTGTCGATCCTTTACCATCGGTTCCAAATCCAATACTTCAAAGACTCGCTCAAATGAGACCAGTGATGTCATCACATCTAGGCGCACATTTGAAAGGGCGGTGAGTGGACCGTACAAGCGGGCAAGCAACGCAGTTATCGCGAGCAACGTTCCGACGCTAAGCGCCCCATTAATAGCTAAATGCCCACCGATACCGTAAGCAAAGGCCGTGGCGATTGCAGCAACGCTGGTGAGTGCAATAAAGAATAATCTATTGAGCATCGCCATTTTGATACCGATATCTGCCACTCGCCTGGCGCGCGACCTAAAATACTCGCCCTCAACCTTTGCTTTGCCATAAAGTGCAACGAGCATCGCTCCCGATACATTAAAGCGCTCAGTCATCGTGCTCGACATTTCGGCGTTAACGTTGAAGGATTCGCGCGTTAGATACTGTAGTTTCTTGCCAACCCATTTCGTCGGTATCAAAAACAAGGGAAGTAAAATAAGTGAAAAGATTGTAATCTGCCATGACAAAATCATCATCGTTACGCCCACTAGTACAAGTGATACGACGTTACTAAGAAGCCCAGAGAGGGTGGCGGTAAAGGCCTGTTGGGCACCCATTACATCTGAGTTAATTCGTGATATTAAAGCCCCGGTTTGTGTTCGGGTAAAAAATGCAATCGACTGACGCTGTACGTGGGCAAAGACCAATGTGCGCAAATCATAGATAAGGCCCTCCCCGATTCGAGAGGAGAAATAGCGACCCAACATGCTCATCAATGCATCGGCTATCGCTATCAAACCTACGGCGAGGGCTAACTGTGTTACTAGTTCTGCATTATTTGGAATTACGCCATCATCTATCAAGCGCATCAGAAGCAAGGGTGTCGTAATGATGAGTGCGGCATCGATAACAACGGTGATTAAGAAAATAACTATACTAGAACGGTAAGGCTTTGCAAAAGTAAAGATTCGCTTAACTGTGCCTGGCTTTAATTTTACTTCCTTAAGCGATGGGTCGGCCGTCATAGAGCGATGAGTCATCCAGAGCGCCTGTAGCGACATGGCTCTAGCCTATGCAGTTACTGCTTAAACCGTAAATCCCAACGCGCGCAACTGATCTCGTCCATCGTCAGAGATTTTATCTGGCCCCCAAGGTGGCATCCAGACCCAGTTAATTTTTACATCACTTGTCATTGCAGCAAGGGCTTGACGTGTCTGATCTTCAATAACATCTTGAAGAGGACAGGCTGCAGATGTTAGTGTCATATTAAGTATCGCAATATTTGCCTCATCGACCATAACATCATAAATAAGACCAAGATCTACAACATTGATTCCTAGTTCAGGATCGACAACATCCTTCATCGCCTCAGTAACATCATCTACGCTGGCTGCCATTTCTCTCCCTATTTCTTACCTTGGGCCTGAATCGCTACATCCTTAAAGGCCATCCATCCAAGCAGGGCACATTTTACTCGTCCTGGAAATTTCGATACCCCGGCAAAAACTACCGCATCCTCAAGTATCGAGGGATCTCCAGGTGAGGTGCCTTTACTGGCCATAAGATCGGAGAAACTCTTAACAATTACTGCAGCTTCTTCTAAGGTTTTACCCGTCAATAAATCAGTCAGCATCGAGACACTGGCCTGTGAGATCGAACAACCCTGCCCATCCCATCTCAGAGCGCTAATCAGATCACCTGTTAGGCGAATATTGAGGGTTATCTCATCGCCACAACTTATATTGACGTGACTCACCTGGGCGGTAAAGTCCTCACTCAAACCCTTATTTTGGGGATGTTTATAGTGATCGAGTATCACCTCTTGGTAGAGCGAATCCAATTTCATTTAGAGTCTCCCAAAATATTTCTGTGCCCCTAATATGGCATCAACAAGTGCGTCACAGTCCTTTTCATCATTGTAAATATAGAGGGAAGCTCTGGTACTTGCAGGAGCCTTTAAGGATCTAGCCAACGGCCATGCGCAGTGGTGACCAGTGCGAACAACTACCCCTTGGCTATCTAAATACTGCCCCACATCATGTGGATGAATATCTTTGATCGTAAATGAAATAGTGCCGCCACGAGATTGTGTATTTGTTGGACCAACGATGCGGATATCTGGTACACGTGATAGTTCATTAAGAAGATAGCTTGTTAATGCAATTTCATGGTGGTGTACGTTATCCATCCCAATGCCAGATAAATACTGTAACGCCGTGCCTAAACCTACGGCCTGAGCCATGTTAGGTACCCCAGCTTCAAATTTGGCCGGTACTGCAGCCCATGTTGCAGAGGTCATCGTTACATTTTCAATCATTGAACCACCGAATAGAAATGGTGGCAGTTCATCAAGCAGATGCATGCGACCCCAGAGAATGCCAATACCTGTAGGGCCAAGAGCCTTATGTCCAGAAAAGACAAGAAAATCCACATCCAGAGCCGTTACGTCGATTGCCATGTGCGGAACCGATTGACAGGCATCTAGAACAACCACTGCACCGACTTTATGGGCGCGATCTACGATTGCATCCAGTGGGTTTATCGTTCCAAGTACATTTGATTGATGTGTTATTGCAACAATCTTCGTTCGTGTGGAAATTAAATCGTCAATACTAGAGAGATCTAACCGACCCTCTGGAGTGAGCCCAAACCATACTAACTCCGCTCCTGTGCGGGCACATAACTGTTGCCAAGGAATCAGATTTGCATGGTGCTCCATCTCGCTCACAACGATGCGATCTCCAACTGAAAGAGCGAAACGGTTACCGCTAGGGGCATTACCCATGGTATAGGCCAGGAGGTTGAGGGATTCGGTGGCACTCTTCGTGAAGATAATCTCATCAGCGCCACCAGGGGCAGTTAAGAAATCGGCAACGATTGCACGCGCACTCTCGTAAGCCTCTGTGGCCTCTTGCGCCAATTGATGGGCTCCCCGATGGACGGCGGCGTTATGGAGTTTATAAAAATTACTCTCTGACTCAATCACACATAACGGCTTTTGACTCGTCGCCCCATTATCGAGATAGACCAATTTCTTGCCTTCGGCAACGGTGCGCAGGAAGATAGGAAAATCTTCGCGCATGGCCAGGGCCGTCAGAGACATTTTACCTATTTACTCACGTAATCTGCATAGCCCTTTGCCTCTAACTCATCGGCTAGTTCAGCTCCACCCTCTTCGACAATTCGGCCATTAGCAAATACATGCACGAAATCAGGTTTGATGTATCGAAGGATTCGGGTGTAGTGAGTAATCAGTACTACTCCCAGGTTGTTCATCTCCTTGGCACGATTTACCCCTTGCGCGACGATGCGCAGCGCGTCAACATCTAGGCCAGAGTCAGTTTCATCGAGAATTGCAATCTTTGGTTTCAAAAGTTCAAGTTGCATAATCTCATGCCGCTTTTTCTCCCCGCCAGAAAAACCCTCATTAACGTTGCGCGTAGCAAATGCTGGATCCATGTTCAGTGCCGCCATCGCATCCTTTACTTCGCTCGCCCATGTACGGAGTTTAGGTGCCTCACCGCGCAGCGCCGTTGCCGCCGTACGTAGAAAATTTGAAACAGAGACACCAGGGACTTCAACGGGATACTGCATCGCTAAAAATAGACCCGCCCTTGCCCGTTCATCTACGCTCATTTGAAGAAGATCGCGCCCATCGAGAGTGACCGAGCCACTGACGATCTTGTATTTAGGGTGACCTGCAATTGAGTAAGCAAGTGTTGATTTACCCGAACCATTTGGACCCATGATGGCATGGATCTCTCCAGATTCAATAGTTAGATCTACGCCTTTGAGAATCTCAATCTCACCAGCATCTGTGTTTACCGATACCGCTAGATTGCGAATTTCTAATCTACTCATAATCAATGCCTCTCTCTCTTAAATCTCGACCGTAATTAAATTGCCCTCGATTTTTACTGGATATGTTTTAAGAGCATCTGTGGCTGGAAGGGCTACTACCTCACCTGTGCGCAGATCAAACTGGGCACCATGTAGCCAACACTCGATTGTGAAATCATCTACATCTCCTTCGGTTAGGGATGCATTGGCATGAGAGCAAGTATCATCAACGGCAAAGACTTCATCGTTGATGCGCACAACACAGATATCTTTGCCGCCTTTTTCGATCTTGACTGGCTTAGCTGATTCAAGTTGGTCTAAGGTTAGATCAGACATCTAGACACCTACCTTTTCGAGTTCACTATCGATGCGATTCATCAATCGATCTTCAATAGAGTCAATACCTACGATGGTAATGATCTCATGGAAGAAACCGCGTATGACTAAGCGTCTGGCATCGGCTAGAGAGATACCTCGCGACATTAAATAGAAGAGCTGTTCATCATCAAAACGCCCTGTCGTACTGGCATGTCCTGCTCCTACGATCTGACCGGTTTCAATCTCTAGATTTGGAACAGAATCGGCGCGAGCACCATCGGTAAGAAGCAGGTTGCGGTTGAGTTCGTAGGTGTCAGTGCCTTCGGCGTTAGAGCCGATGAAGACATCTCCAATCCATACTGTGTGAGCATCCTGTCCGGCCAGAGCACCCTTGAAATTAACACGCGACTTAGCATGCGGGACTAGATGGTCGATGTGAATACGATGTTCAAAAAACTGTCCGGTAGTTGCAAAGTACACTCCGAAAAGTTCAGCCGATCCGCCAGGTGCCACAAACTCTACTGTCGGAAGAATTCGAACAACATCTCCACCAAGGGTGATAGTTATCGATTGAAATTGGGCATCTCTATCTATCACTGCGTGATGACGTGCGGCATAGACGCTCTTTGAATCAAACTCTTGCACAGTAATGAACTTCAAATTAGATCCTGGGGCCAGGGATATCTCCAGATCTTCTGCTAAGACTGTATCCCCTGTATTTTCAAGGACCACTGTTGCAACTGCATGAGCGCCTAGAGAGATGCGAACTCGCGAGAGTTCGGCCGTATCTAAGGCTCCGCTGGTTCTGCCTAAAAATATCGGTTGGCCAACTTCTACCTTCGATGCAATAGATAAATGTGATACTGCACTGGATGCAGCCCGTATACGCCCGATAATGAGATCGTCACTTGGGGCAAGGGGATCAAGGTTTTCATGTGTGAAGCTAACACCGGCAGGGAGCTGGGCAATTGTCTGTAAAGATTGGCGATCACCAATCACGGCCGTTGCATCATGTAAACCCTTAAGACGTTTAAGAGGAGTAAAACGCCATGCCTCTTCGCGGCCGGTTGGTGTTAAGTAGTTGGTTGTAAGAAGTGACATTAACCAACTGCGCCTTCCATTTGCAGCTCAATAAGCCTGTTGAGTTCTAGGGCGTACTCCATCGGTAACTCGCGTGCAATTGGCTCGATAAAGCCGCGAACAATCATGGCCATCGCCTCATCCTCGTTTAAGCCACGCGACATCAGATAGAAGAGTTGATCATCGCTAATCTTTGAAACTGTCGCTTCATGACCCAACGAAACATCGTCTTCGCGAACATCAACATATGGATATGTGTCAGAGCGAGAGATTGTGTCAACCAAAAGCGCGTCGCATTTAACTGTGCTTTTAGAGTGATGAGCCCCTGTCTCAATCTTTACAAGGCCTCGGTAAGAGGTGCGACCACCATTGCGCGCTACAGATTTAGAGATAACTGAAGAGGATGTATGAGGTGCTGCATGCACCATCTTTGCCCCCGAATCCTGGTGCTGACCTTCGCCGGCAAATGCTAATGAGAGAGTCTCACCTTTAGAGTGTGGACCCATGAGAAAAATCGCTGGGTACTTCATGGTGACCTTCGAGCCGATATTTCCATCGACCCACTCCATTGTCGCCCCTTCAGCACATGTTGCACGCTTAGTAACCAAGTTATATACATTGTTCGACCAGTTTTGAATCGTTGTATAGCGCACACGTGCACCCTTTTTAACGATGATTTCCACAACGGCTGAGTGCAGTGAATCTGATTTATAGATGGGTGCGGTGCAGCCCTCAACGTAGTGAATGTAAGAATCCTCATCGGCGATGATCAATGTGCGTTCAAACTGTCCCATATTCTCGGTATTAATACGGAAATAGGCCTGCAAAGGAATATCGACATGAACGCCCTTGGGTACATAGATAAATGAACCACCCGACCAGACGGCTGTATTGAGCGCGGCAAACTTGTTATCGCCCACTGGAATCACCGTTGCGAAATACTCTTTAAACAACTCTGGCTGCTCTTTAAGCGCGGTGTCGGTATCTAGAAAGATAACGCCCTGTGCCTCTAAATCTTCACGAATAGAGTGGTAGACAACTTCGGATTCATACTGGGCAGCAACTCCAGAGACTAAACGCTGCTTTTCAGCCTCAGGAATTCCAAGACGATCGTAAGTATTCTTTATCTCTTCTGGTAAGTCATCCCATGTTGCAGCCTGCTTTTCGGTGGAGCGGACAAAGTATTTAATCGTGTCAAAGAATATTCCAGATAGATCTGCACCCCAGTTAGGCATTGGCTTTTTTCCAAATAGGGTCAAGCCCTTCAAGCGCAGATCTAGCATCCACTGTGGCTCGGATTTCTTGCTTGAAATATCGCGGACAACATCTTCATTCAGACCTCGTCGTGCGTTAGTACCTACTTCGCTCTTATCCGACCAACCGTATTCATAGTTTCCGAGGCCTTCGAGTTCTGGATGCGCCGTTGTCATGCGAGTACCTTTCTTTTGTTGGTCTTTGTTTGTAGTGTTGGAATAAAAGTCGTACAAACGCCATCGCCATGTGCGATCGTGGCAAGGCGTTGCACATGTGTTCCGAGCAGATGTGAAATCGCTTCTGTTTCGGTTTCACATAACTGCGGAAAAGCTGTTGCAACGTGAGCTATCGGACAGTGGTGTTGGCACAACTCATCGCCCAGTGCACGGGGTTGGATAGTTGAGGCATATCCGATCTCTGTAAAAAACTGCGCCAGCGCCTCATTCTTGTCCGTACTCTCTGCCAATATCGGTGCCGCTTTGCGTTCAATATCTTCGGCGCGCGATTTAGCAAAAGAGTGAACAAGGTTTTCGTTTACCTCTGCCGACATAAATCGCAGCGCCGCTAACGCTAAATCATCATATGAATGTTTAAAGTTTTCGTGACCCTGCTCGGAGATAAGAAAGAGCTTGGAGGGTCTACCGCGACCGCGAGAAAGACCGGCATATGGTTGGCGTGCACTGAGAATTCCATCTGCTACCAAGCGATCTAAGTGACGACGAACCCCTGATGGCGTAATAGATAGGCGCTGGGCCAGAGTGCTAGCACTCGATGGCCCGTTCTCTAAGATCGAGCGTGCGATCAGATTACGGGTGCTGCCATCCTCTGCGCTGGATAGAGGCCTTGACTCAATTTTCACAACACTATTGTGTCGTAATTCGACACCGTTGGCTACTTCAACGCCATGGCCAGGCTGGGCAATAAGGTACGGGTATGAGTAAAACCGCCGGCTTATCGAGGCGGATTCTCCCCCCAGCAGCATTCATACTTGTCTTTCTGCAGGCAGCTATCGTTGTAACTGGCGGGGCTGTTCGTCTGACCCGTTCAGGGTTGGGCTGCCCTACCTGGCCAGAGTGCACGCCAGGCTCGTATACCCCAGTACCCGATCAGGCCGAGGGCCAATTTCACGCGTGGATAGAGTTTGGTAACCGACTTCTCACCTTCGTCCTTGTAGTTGCCGCCCTAATTACCCTCATCGCAGTTGTAAAAGCGGGGCGACGAGATTTACGGATTCTTGCCGCGGGACAGGTTCTTGGAATCTTTGCTCAAGGCATTTTGGGTGGAATCACAGTACTAACAGATTTAAATCCAATCTCGGTTGCTAGTCATTATTTACTATCTACCATCTTGATTGCCGCTGCTACATCCCTCTACACCAGACGGCGACTGCCTTCGATTAAAAAAATTTCGCCCCGAGCGATAGATATTTTCTCGCGAGCCCATGTGAGTAGCGCAGCTTTAGTTGTCATCCTTGGCACCATCGTCACAGGCGCAGGACCGCATGCCGGTGATGTCGATTCTGCGCGATTGAAGATAGCGATTGCAACTGCAGTATTGATGCATACAATCGCCGTTGTAATCTTGATGGTTCTGACTATCGCGTTTTTTCTGCATCGTCAAACCAGCGATCAGAGCAAAAGACTCCTCGTTATCTTTGCGATAATTACAATTGGACAGGGTGCTATAGGTGCCATTCAATATATACAGGGCGTACCAGAGCTCCTTGTCGCGGCACACTTACTGGGCGCCACATTAGTCTGGATCGGCGCCTGGAAGATTTGGCTATCGGTACAAAGAACGCAGATAGCGGATGCCCATGCCTAAACCCCACGGATGGAGCCAGCTCGATGATCGCGCAGTTGCATATGCCCGTGCCTTAGCTGCCGATGCCGTTCAAAATGTTGGCAACGGTCACCCCGGTACTGCAATGTCACTTGCACCAGTTGCCTACCTGCTTTTTCAGCGCCACTTGGTGCATGATCCATCGGATCCAACATGGCTTGGTCGTGATCGATTTATTCTCTCCTGCGGACATTCATCACTTACCTTGTACACACAGCTTTTCTATAGCGGCTACGGATTAGAGATGGCCGATCTAAAAAACTTTCGATCATGGGGATCATTAACCCCGGGTCATCCTGAATACGCTTGCACTCCCGGTGTTGAGATGACAACCGGTCCACTTGGACAGGGTGTTGCAACGGCCGTTGGAATGGCCATGGCTGCCCGTTATGAGCGGGGTCTACTCGATCGCGATGCCTCTATCGATAGTTCACTCTTTGATCACAGTATCTGGGTGATCTGCTCCGATGGTGACTTGCAGGAGGGTGTATGTGCTGAAGCATCATCCCTGGCCGGTACACAGCAGCTTAGTAATCTCAATATTATCTATGACGACAATGAGATTTCTATTGAGGGTGATACCGATAAGGCATTTACCGAAGATGTAGGCAAGCGTTATCTAGCCTATGGCTGGCATGTTATCGATGTTGCCGCCGCCAGTGATGGCAGTGTAGATATCACCGCTCTGGATGCTGCGATGGCTGCGGCTAAGGCCGAAAGGAACAAACCAACTCTCATTGTGCTAAAGAGCGTCATTGCATGGCCTGCACCAACTCTTCGTGGAACTGGTAAATCACATGGAGCTGCCTTGGGCGAAGATGAGGTGGCTGCCACAAAACTTCTGCTGGGATTAAATCCCGATGAGAAGTTTGCAATGCCCGCTGATGTTTTGGCCCATGTGCGTGAAGTTAAAATTCGCGGAAGAGAGCTACGTGATAAATGGAAAGAGGATTTTGCGATCTGGGAATCTAGCAATGCCAAGGGTGCTGCGCTTTTAACTCGCTTAAAAAATCGCACACTTGCCAGCGGCTGGGATGCGAATTTGCCAGTCTTTTCCCCCGGCAAAGATATCGCTACAAGAGCAGCTTCCGGTGATGTCATCAATGCAATTGCAAGGGTTTTACCTGAACTCTGGGGTGGCTCTGCCGATTTAGCGGGCTCAAATAATACTAATATCGATGGCGGTGGATCATTTTTACCGCTCACTAGTGCTATTAAAAGCGCAGATCCTTATGGTCGAATAATCCACTTTGGAATCCGTGAACATGCGATGGGTTCTATTCTCAATGGAATAGCCCTTCATGGCTTAACACGGGCTTTCGGTGGAACATTTGCTGTATTTAGTGATTACATGCGACCAGCAGTGCGATTAGCAGCCTTGATGAAGATTCCTTCAATATTTGTCTGGACACATGACTCAATTGGCGTTGGTGAGGATGGACCAACACATCAACCCATCGAGCACTTTGCAGCCCTTCGTGCAATCCCTGGTCTAGATGTTATTCGCCCGGGTGATGCCAATGAGGTTGTAGAGGCTTGGAGGCAGATCATCATTCGAGACCGCACCGCCGGCATCTTGCTCTCACGCCAAAACCTTCCCGTCCTTGATCGCAGCATCTGTGCACCGGCAAGTGGTACTGCAAAGGGTGCCTATGTAATAAAGGATGCAGAAAATCCCGTCGCTGTTGTCATTGCAACTGGTTCGGAAGTATCCCTCGCCCTGGATGTACAAAAAGCTTTAGCTGGTGATGGCATCAATGTACGAGTAGTGAGCGCGCCATGTCTTGAATGGTTTGGAGAACAAGATGACGCCTACAAAGAATCTGTGCTGCCATCTGCAATTAAACTTAAAGTCAGTATCGAAGTTGGCATTGCACAGGGCTGGCGAGAATTAATCGGTGATCACGGAATCGCAATCAGTCTTGAACATTACGGTGCCTCAGCCGATGCTAAACGACTCTTTAGCGAATTCGGTTTTTCAGTAGATGCGATCGTTGCACGTATAAAGGCTGCACTCTGATGAGTGCTAGCGATGTCGGTAAGAGTGGAACTTCGATCTGGTTAGATGACCTATCTCGGGCCAAAATTACCGGAGTGGACCCCCACTCCTTGCCTGCACGCATTTCTCAGAGTTCTGTCGTTGGAGTAACTACTAATCCGAGCATCTTTGCTTCGGCGATTTCAGGGGCACACGAGTACACCGCCGATATCGCCGCAATGAAGGACCTCAGCACCGATGAGTGTGTAAAGAAGTTGACAACCGATGATGTTCGAAACGCCTGCGATGTTTTTTCCCCAATCTACTCATCAACTAAAGGTGTCGATGGCCGGGTAAGTATTGAAGTGGATCCACGTTTGGCAAGTGAGACCGAGGGTACTATCGCGGCTGGCAAGGAGTTATGGGCCATTATCGATCGCCCTAACTTAATGATTAAAGTGCCTGCAACTATCCAGGGATTACCAGCTATCACAGCCCTCATCGCTGCGGGCATAAGCGTTAACGTTACATTGATATTTTCAGTTAAACGATATGGCGCCGTCATCGATGCGTACATGGCAGGTGTAGAGGCTTCACTTAATCCTTCGCATGTTCACTCTGTAGCATCATTTTTCGTAAGTCGAATCGATTCAGCCGTCGATGGGCTACTCAAGAAGGATGCGAGTGCGGCTGCGATGGCACTTCTGGGTAAGGCTGCCATTGCAAATGCCCACTTGGCATATCAATTATTTGAGGAGAGATTTGCCTCACCCCGGTGGTTGGCGCAAATACGACGTGGAGCCAATAAGCAGCGACCATTGTGGGCATCTACCGGTGTTAAAGACCCGGCCTACGACGACACGCGTTATGTCGTTGAATTAACCGCGCCCGATACTGTTAATACGATGCCGCAAGCCACCTTAGATGCCCTTATCGATCATGGAGTTGTTCGTGGTAACACTATTACAGATAACTATGGCGCGGCCGTTGAAGTTTTTAACTCTCTGTCTGCACTAAATATCTCTATCAATGAGATAACTACCGAGCTGGAGATCGATGGTGTGAAAAAGTTTGCTCACGCTTGGGAGGAGCTCCTTGCTACGGTAAGGCTGGCGCAACAACAATGACAGTACTGAGCGGCACAGCACTTTCAAAGATAGATAGAAGTGATCACCGATACCACACACTCTTAGATTTTCATAGACGTTTGGCAGCTAAAGACGTAACTCTCTGGGGTAGCAAGGCCCAAGCAGAAGCGGCTATTGGATTGAACTGGATAGATCTGCCGGAATCATCGAGGGATTTGCTACCGCAGTTAGATGCTCTCTGTGCCAAGCACCGCAGTAAGACGCGAGTCATCTTATGCGCAATGGGTGGTTCATCACTTGGCCCAGAGGTAATTGCACAAACATATAGGCGCGAGCTCTTTGTTTTAGATTCAACCGACCCCAACTATGTGGCACATGCCATTGATGCCAATCTTACAAAGACCCTTGTTATTGTTAGCTCAAAATCAGGATCAACGATAGAGACTGCATCGCAACTAGCCCTCTTTGAATCTCTCTTAGAGACCGCTGGGCTTGTTCCCCACGATCACATCGTTATTGTCACCGATCCAGATTCGCCTTTAGATAGAGATGCGCGCAGTAAAGGCTTTAGCATCGTAAATGCCGACCCGCATCTTGGTGGACGTTTTAGTGTTCTATCGGCCTTTGGCCTAGTACCTGCAGCGTTAATCGGTGTTGATGTCTCGGTGCTACTCGATAATGCCAGCCAGACAAAGGCGGATTTTCTCAAAGACCCCCGCATGGTCGTAGATATGGCCTATGCAATTACTTATCTATCTGGTCAATACATTAGTTACTGCGACCTGGGTGCGGGGATGCCGGGTTTGAGTCATTGGGCCGAGCAGTTAGTAGCAGAATCAACGGGAAAAAATGAAACAGGTAGATTGCCGATAGTTATCGAATCACCTTCTCGTGATCAGATATTTTCAATTGCATATACGGGAGAGGCAGATTTAGTTATCTCTGCCGATTTAGCCTCACAGTTCATTATCTGGGAGTGGGTAACGGCCCTTGTTGCTGCCGGCCTTGGAGTAAATCCCTTCAATCAACCCAATGTCACCGAGGCAAAAGAGGCAACCTCATCTCTGCTCAATCTCTGGGCAGGAGTAGCCCCGCAGTCATCCCCCTTAGTAACCGATGCAAGTGTTGAGATCTTTGGCCAAGGCCAGGATCTCACTTCGGCGTTGCAATTATTTATAGAGTCGATTCCTGCCGATGGATATATCGCGATAATGGCATATCTAGATCGCTACGATGATGTGGCGATTACCCATCTTCGAGCACTTTTATCTGCCAAATCCAACCGTCCTGTCACCTTTGGTTGGGGTCCACGTTTTCTACACTCAACCGGGCAGTTCCACAAAGGCGGTCAGCGCAACGGTGGCTTTCTACAGATTACAGGCAATCCAAAGAGAGATATCGCTATCCCCGGCCAGAGATATGGTTTTAATACCCTTATTGCCGCGCAGGCTTTAGGCGATGCCCAATCTTTGCTCTCAAGAAAATACCCACTCCTTAGATTAAATCTTATCGACCGCAGTGTGGGTATTGATCAACTTCTTACCTGCTTAAAAAACCTTTAATCATCCCCGTGCAATCTACGCAACGCCTCATTCAATAAGCGCTCTCCTTCGGCATCGGTGCGACGCTCTTTCACGTAAGCAAGATGGGTCTTGTATGGTTCATTCTTAATTGGGTTGGGTGGATTGTTGCGATCGCGTCCTGCTGGAAAACCACACTTTGGACATTCCCATTCAGCTGGAATAACGACGGTCTCTTCAACGGCAAAAGATGGACGAACCTCGTGCTTATTTGCGCAAAAGTATGAAACATATGCCCGGGCAATAGAGTCCCCGCGCTCTGCTTCGCCCATCGGTCCTGCGCCAACTCGGCTTCCACGTATTGCATTTGCCATGCCAGACTCCTTTTAGAGATTAATTTAAAAAATATTTACTTAAGAACAAGACTGAGTGCAACTACAAGGGCAAACCAGAGGCCACCCACAACGATTGTTATGCGATCAAGGTTGCGCTCAACAACTGATGAGCCGCCATAGTTTGAAGAGATACCACCGCCGAATAGATCCGATAGCCCACTTCCCTTACCTTTATGTAAGAGAACCAGCAGAATCATCACAACGCTTGTTATGATGAGCAGGATTGAAAGAGTGAGTATCACGTAGACTCCTTGATGTGTAGAGAGTAAGGATACCTTTAAAGCAGCCAGCGGCTTAACTTAGCTCTGCGCGTAAAAGCGGACAATATTTGCTAGCTCCTCTGGATCTAGGCTTGCCCCGCCTATCAAAGCGCCGTCCACGTCGGGCTTGGCCATAATCTCGGCCACATTCGATGGTTTTACCGAGCCACCGTAGAGGATACGCATCGCCGCAGCGATCTCAGGAGAGGCGATATTTTCAATCTCTTCTCGGATGGCGGCGCAAACTTCTTGGGCATCCTCGGGTGTTGCAACTTTTCCAGTGCCGATCGCCCATACAGGTTCGTATGCGATCACAATCTTTTTAAGTTCGGGCTTAGCTAAAGATTCAAGGCCAGCACGGATCTGTCGGATCACATGGCTGACATGTGCCCCTGATTCGCGCACTGATAGCTCTTCACCAACGCACAGGATGGGAAGCATTCCATGGGCAAGGGCGGCTTTTAACTTTCGATTCACAAGGCTATCGCTCTCGCCATGAATTGCTCGGCGCTCAGAGTGTCCAACCAATACGTATGTGCAACCAAGTTTGTGCAACATAGAGGCAGAGATATCACCGGTAAAGGCCCCGCTTGCCTCTGGTGAGAGATCTTGTGCTCCATAGGTCAATCGAAGACGGTCTCCATCTATCAATGTCTGGATTGAGCGGATATCGGTAAAGGGAGGCATAATCGCCACATCGACTGCATTGTAATCTTTATCGCTAAGTGAGTAAACGAGTTTTTGTGCAACGGCAATCGCCTCTAAGTGATTCAGGTTCATCTTCCAGTTGCCAACCATTAATGGTTTACGCATCGATTAACTCCTTATAACCCTAAAGCCACTAGACCAGGAAGTTCCTTGCCCTCTAAATACTCTAGTGAAGCACCACCACCGGTTGAAATATAACCGAAATCCGAGTCGGCAAATCCAAGTGCCCGTACCGCCGCCGCCGAGTCTCCTCCGCCTACAACACTCATGCCCGAGATCTTTGTTAAGGCCGTTGCAACAGCCTTTGTTCCAGCGGCAAAGTTAGCAAACTCGAAGACTCCCATGGGTCCATTCCAAAATACCGTTCCACATTTTTCAATCTCTCGAGCAAAATGCTCACTTGAAGCTGGGCCAATATCTAGACCCATCTGATCGGCTGGAATCGCATCGACAGATACCACGCTTGGTTGTGCGTCGGCGCTGAAAGATGGTGCAACAACGATATCGCTAGGAAAAATAAGCTTAACGCCTTTCTTATCTGCACTTGTTATGAGGGCTTTGACTACATCTATCATCTGTGGTTCAACAAGTGATGTGCCGATCTCTTTTCCCTGCGCTGCAAAAAAAGTAAATACCATTCCTCCACCGATTGCCAATAAATCAACCTTGTTCAGAAGGTTTTCAATAATTGCTAACTTGTCAGAAACCTTTGCTCCCCCTAAAACTACTGCGTATGGACGAGTTGGGTTTTGCGTTAATTTCTTCAATACTTCAACTTCGGCCGATACCAATAAACCTGGTGCATGGAGAAGAAGTTGAGGTAGATCAAAGACCGAGGCATGTTTCCGGTGTACTGCTCCGAAACCATCGCCAACATATAGATCGGCTAACTGCGCAAGTTCCGCGGCGAAGGCTGCGCGCTCTGATTGATCTTTACTTGTCTCAGCAAAGCTAAAGCGGATATTTTCAAGAAGTAGAATCTGACCTGGTCGAAGTGAGTGTGCAGCCTCTTTGATGCCATCGCCTGAGAAAGCACCAGTAAAGATAATCTCCTGTCCCAGTAACTCTCCTAAACGTTGTGCAACTGGTGCCAGCGAAAGTTCAAGTGATGCAACACCCTTTGGACGGCCTAAATGTGCGGCAATAACAATGCAGGCACCATTACGAAGCAGTAATTGAATAGTTGGTAGCGAGGCTTTAATGCGCCCATCATCTGTAATCACGCCGTTCTTCAATGGAACGTTGAAATCACAGCGCAGAAAAACCCGCTTACCAACTACATCAAGTGTTGCAAGAGATGACATTAAAGCGTCTTGCCTACATAACTAATCAGATCGACCAGACGGTTTGAATAACCCCATTCATTGTCATACCAACCGACAACTTTTACCTGATTGCCTATCACCTTTGTTAGACCTGAATCGAAAATACATGAGGCCGGATCTGTAACGATATCGGATGAGACGATCGGATCTTCGGTGTATGAGAGGTAACCCTTGAGTGCACCGTTGGCAGCTGCCTTCATAGCAGCGTTAATCTCGGTGGTCGTTGCCTCTTTGCCAAGCTCGACCGTTAAATCCGTCGCCGATCCCGTTGGAATTGGAACGCGCATTGCATAGCCATCGAGTTTGCCTTTGAGCTCTGGCAAGACAAGTGCAATTGCCTTGGCCGCACCCGTTGAGGTTGGAATCATATTAGTCGCAGCTGCGCGTGCGCGGCGTAGATCTTTATGCGGGAAGTCCAAAATCACTTGATCGTTGGTATATGCGTGAATCGTTGTCATCAATCCTTTAACGATTCCCCAGTTGTCGTTTAAAACCTTAGCCATCGGTGCCAAGCAGTTCGTGGTACATGAGGCGTTGGAGATGATGTGGTGGTTTGCCGGATCGTATTTTTCATGGTTAACGCCCATGACGATTGTGATATCTTCATCACTTGCCGGTGCTGAGATTATTACCTTTTTAGCACCTGCAGCAATGTGCTTACCTGCATCGGCCGCCTTTGTGAAGTGGCCGGTTGATTCAACGACTACGTCGGCCTTGATCGATGCCCATGGCAGAGCGGCTGGATCGCGCTCTGAGAAAACCCTTATCGTTTTACCATCTACCGTAATTGTTTCATCGGTAAATGAAACATTTAATCCAAGTCGACCTAAGATTGAGTCATACTTAAGTAGATGGACCAATGTTGCATTTGGTGTTAAGTCATTGATTCCAACGATATTGATATCTGGATGGGAAAGACTTGCCCGAAAGAAGTTACGTCCGATTCGGCCAAAACCATTAATTCCTACATTAATCATGAAAATCGTCCTTGCTACTTTTGGGGCTTCGATAAGAAAAAACCCGATTGATGGAGATGAAATGCCACACCATTGGGGACTTAGCGCTAAGCCTACCAGTGGCTAGTACGTGAATAATTCGCTAACTGCCAGCGTTAGTTCAATAAATCATGTGGTAATCCGCTTTCAGTATCGGGAATACCGAGCTCGCCCGCTCTCTTATCGGCCATGGCAAGCAGCCTTCGAATTCGACCGGCGATGGCATCTTTTGTCATCGGCGGCGTTGCCAATGAACCAAGCTCTTCTAAGGATGCCTGCCCATGATTAATGCGTAGCTCTCCAGCCTCTTTTAAATGATCTGGAATTGTGGCGCCGAGAATCTCCATCGCCCGAATAACACGGGCAGATGCGGCGACCGCTGCGCGTGCAGAGCGACGCAGATTCGCATCATCAAAGTTTGCAAGTCGATTTGCAGTGGCACGGACTTCGCGGCGCATCCGTCGCTCCTCCCATGCAAGGACTGATTCGTGAGCGCCAAGACGTGTGAGTAAAGCCCCAATTGCATCACCATCTCGGATAACGACGCGATCAACTCCGCGCACTTCACGCGCCTTTGCAACGATTCCCATACGACGCGCCGCTCCAACGAGTGCAAGGGCGGCCTCGGGTCCAGGACATGTAATCTCTAATGAGGATGAACGACCCGGCTCGGTCAATGAGCCATGGGCGATAAATGCACCTCGCCAAGCCGCCTCTGAGTCACAGATGGCTGCAGAGACAACCTGCGGTGGAAGACCACGTACTGGTCGACCATGTGAATCTACTAAACCGGTTTGGCGGGCGAGTGAATCACCAGCATCGATAACACGCACAACATAGCGCGATCCTTTGCGCAATCCACCTGATGACAAAACAGCTAAGTCGGAGTCATGTCCATAAATATCGGCGATATCTTTGCGCAAACGGCGCGCGCTCTGGGATGTGTCGAGTTCAACTTCGATCACTATCTTTCCTGCAGCCAGATGTAACCCACCACCAAAACGCAGTAGGGATGCGACCTCGGCCTTGCGACAACATGGCTTGGTTATTGAGATACGACTGAGTTCATCTTTGAGCGATGCTGTCATTGCCATGGGCTCATCCAACCAAACTTTGACGCATAATGTGCGAGAAATGAAGGGCCAATTTCTCTACATCATGATGGATACTTCCAGGTGCTTTTCGAATATCGGCCGCCACCACCTGTCCCCCAAGTTTGCTAGCCATCTCGGTTAAGGTTTTTCTCTCGCGAACAACTGATTGATCCACCAGAAAATAATCAATTGATACATCAGGGGCATAGTGGTGAAACAGGGCCAGATGCTCTTCAGGAGTAGAGCCAGCAAACTCTTCTCCGGCTGTATTTGCATGGGCATCTAAATTCAGAATGAGAATCTTCTTTGCCTTAGTACGCACTAAGGCATCTAACTGCATGGGCACCAATAGATGTGGCATCACAGATGAAAACCAGGAGCCTGGTCCCATCGTTATCCAATCTGCAACCCTAATTGCAGTTAAAGCCTCGATACGTGCCATCGGATTTTGTGGAATCACACGCAGAGATTCAATTCGCCCTTTGGCGGTAGCGACCTCTTTTTGTCCTCTTACAACAATTCGACCAGTAGAGGTGATAAACGTAGCTTCAATATCTAATGGGACCGAGGCCATGGGTAGTACACGGCCAACAGTTTTCAAAAGTGAGCCAACGCGATCTAAGCCAATAATTGGATCCTCATCCTCACTCCAGAGAGATGCCAGAAGTAAATTTCCCATTGCATGACCATCTAGTGCTCCATCACTTACAAAACGGTGCTGCATAATCTGAGCCCATGTACGACCCCACTCATCATCGGCGCAAAGAGCGGCCAAAGCCATCCGCAGATCTCCAGGAGGAAAAATTGGAAACTCTTGGCGCAACCGTCCACTAGAGCCGCCGTTATCGGCAACGGTAACGATTGCAGTTATCTGCGACGTGATTGAACGCAACGCCGACAGGGTTGCGGCAAGGCCATGACCGCCACCCAGGCAGACAACTTTGCTCACTGTTATTCGCGTCCCACATCACGGTGCGTTGGGTATGCCGAGATACCGCGATCGATGGCGTTAAGTTGCTTTGCAATCTCTTGGGTAATTGCAACACTGCGATGCTTACCACCAGTACAACCGATCGCAATCATTAGATACTTCTTACCCTCATGCATGTATCCGGGCACCATCGATGCAATTAAATCGACGTAGCGTGTAACGAACTCTGCTACTCCAGGATTGCCCAACACCTTCGCGCTCACTTGAGATGTTAACCCTGTGAGAGGACGCAGCTCTGGTATCCAGTGTGGATTTGGAATAAATCGACAATCCAGAACTAAATCTGAATCAACGGGAATTCCATACTTATATCCAAAAGATAGGACATTTATCTTGATGCCTGTGGCTTTCCCACCACCAAATATCTCACCAATCCGTTTTTCTAATTGATGGATATTCAGATTCGTTGTATCAATCGTGATATCACACTGTGATCTCACCTCATCAAGTTTGGCGCGCTCTCTGGCAATTCCATCGACGATTCGATCGCTGCCTTGTAGTGGATGAGGCCTGCGGGTTGATTCAAATCGTTGTACTAAAGCCTGATCCGTAGCGTCTAAGAAGAGCAAACGATAAGCCGATCCATCTCTTTTCAACTCATCTAGAGAGTGCATCAACTCATCAAAGAAATGTCCACCGCGCACATCGACAACGACTGCATACTCTTTGCCATCTGAGCCTGTGCCTTTACTTACTAAAGCAGGCAGAAGCGCAGGAGGAAGATTATCGACGACATACCACCCTAAATCCTCAAGTGCGTGTGCAACGGTAGATCGACCTGCCCCCGACATTCCTGTCAGAATCAAAATCTCATCGCGGTTCATAGCTTCATCCTCTTACACATGTCAAGCACCCACTAATTCGACGTGATTTCTCCGGTTTGAACATTTACTTTCTCTCTTCCGATCCCTGCTAGATGAATGCCAATGAGTTCGGCGATCTTTGGGCCGATTCCAGGGGTTGCGGCGATATCTTGAACTGAGGCTTTTCTAATCGCAGCCACAGAGCCAAATCGCACTAAGAGTGCGCTCCGTCGGGTTTGCCCGAGTTGGGGCACCTCATCCAATATCGATTCCAACATGGTTTTTGATCTCCTTGATCGATGAAAAGTAATTGCGAAGCGATGTGCTTCATCACGGATTCGCTGCAGGAGGTAAAGCCCTTCGCTACTACGAGGAAGGATTAATGGATCAGACGAACCTGGTAACCAGACCTCTTCAAGCCGCTTTGCTAATCCGCATAGTGCGATGTCATCAATTCTGAGTTCACTTAAGGCACGTTGTGCAGCGCTTACTTGAGGTGCACCTCCATCGACCACAATTAACTGAGGAGGATAGGCAAATTTGCTTGGTTTGCCACCGAGTTGCGCTACTTCAGCCTCATTTTCGGCACGATCATTAATAAGTCGTTTAAGTCTGCGAGTTATCACTTGATGCATTGCCCTAGTATCATCAAATCCCTCATCTGTATTAATGATAAATCTACGGTAAGCACTTTTTTTGGGCATTCCATCCTCAAAGACAACCATAGACGCCACAACCGATGTTCCAGAGATATTTGAAATATCAAAACATTCGATCCGTAATGGGGTGCGCCCTAGTTCAAGGAGCTCTTCAATCTCAGTAAGGGCTTTACCTGACACGGCCGCATCTGTCGCCCTTTTGCTCAGGTATTGAATTAATGAATACTGAGCGTTGCGTTTTACCGTGGCTAAAAGATCCAATTTTTCACCGCGCCTTGGTACCTTAATCTTCACCTGAAAGCCAGCAATAGATGCGAGCCAATCCTCCAACTGTGGAATCTCCTGCGGCTCTGCATTGATATAAATATGGTGCGGTACCAAAATCGCTCCGTTTCCGTAAATGGAATATAGGAGTGAACTCAATACATCCTGACCTTCAATCGCATTTTCTTGGTCAACAATCCATGAACGTGAGCCTTTGACCGAGCCACGTTGCATTGAAAATATGGAGCCAGCGGTATGAAAGCCATCTTGGTAGATTGCGATGAAATCACCATCTAGTTCATCTGAAAAATTTCCTTGCGTTGATTTTTGCGCTTTTTCAAAGGATTCGATCTGATCACGCAATCGCCCCGCGCGTTCAAACTCTTCATTCCCAGCCGCACTCTGCATCTCCTCGTGGAGCTTGGGAAGGATATTTTCCATTCCTGACTCCATAAACTCGTTGAGTCGTTGAGCTAAGTCTTGATGATCTTCTTTAGAAATCCAACCGACACAAGGAGCGGCACATTTTCCAATATCTCCCAATAAACATTGACGCTTACTTTTTTGAGCGCTCTTAAAGTTTGATGCAGAGCACGAACGAATTGGAAAAACCTTCAACAGAACTTCAAATGTATTACGAAGTGCCCAGGCATTTGTATAGGGGCCAAAGTATTTATATCCTGGACGCTTGTCTTTGCGTGTAATAAAAATATTTGGATATTCATCATTTAACGATAAAGCTAGATAGGGATAAGACTTGTCATCTTTGAACTGGACGTTGTATTTAGGTTGATACTGCTTAATCCAACTAAACTCAAGGGCTAACGCTTCAAGTTCGCTACCAACTATCGTCCAATCAACACGTACCGCTTCATTAACCATGCGCTGAGTTTTTGTCAGTAAATTTGCCTGAAAATAATTTGTTAGACGGTTTTTGAGATTTTTTGCTTTACCAACATAAATAATCTTGTCTTGCTTGTTATAAAAGCGATAAACCCCAGGATGTTCAGGGATATCCCTTGGCCGATAACTTTGCGGATCTGCCATGGCACTACTTCTTTGCTACTATTTTTCGATTAGTTGAGAGAATAGGTGCTAGATATTGGCCGGTATAACTCTCTTTGGCCTTCGCAACATCTTCAGGTGTGCCCTGCGCGATAACCAATCCTCCACGCAATCCCCCTTGTGGACCCATATCAATTACCCAGTCTGCGCACTTAATAACATCTAGGTTATGCTCAATAACTACCACGGTATTTCCAGTATCTACAAGTCGGTTAAGAACAACGAGGAGTTTATTGACATCCTCAAAGTGCAGGCCTGTTGTTGGTTCATCTAGTATATAGATAGTTCGTCCAGTAGAGCGACGTTGTAGTTCGGTTGCAAGTTTTACGCGTTGTGCCTCACCCCCTGAAAGCGTTGGTGCAGATTGACCTAAGCGCACATACCCCAGACCAACATCATTGAGGGTTTTAAGAAATCTAGAGATTCTCGGCACTGATTCAAAAAATGAATAGGCCTCTTCTATTGGCATATGCAATACATCTGCAACTGTCTTGCCCTTGTAATGCACCTCTAGTGTCTCACGGTTGTAACGTGCGCCATGGCAGATTTCACATGGAACATATACATCTGGCAGGAAGTTCATTTCGATTGTTATCGTGCCATCGCCGCTGCAGTTTTCGCATCGACCACCCTTAACATTAAATGAGAATCGCCCCTGTTGGTAGCCACGGATCTTAGCCTCGGATGTTTCGGCAAATAAGGCGCGCACCTTATCAAAGAGGCCCGTATAGGTCGCAGGATTTGATCGAGGCGTACGTCCAATTGGCGATTGATCTACATGGACGACTTTGTCGAGTAGATCAACACCGCTAACGCTACGGTGACGCCCTGGTACTAGTCGGGCACCATTGAGTTTATTGGCAAGTGTTGAGTACAAAATTTCATTGATTAAAGTTGATTTACCTGAGCCACTGACTCCCGTTACAGATACAAATATACCCAGCGGGATGGCAACATCAATATTCTGCAGATTATTCTCTTTGGCTCCCTTTATCGTCAAACGTCGTGTGTTATCGACAGGCCGTCTCTTAGGCGGAATTGCAATCGTCTTACGTCCAGATAAATAGGCACCAGTAATTGAATCTTTAGAGGCGATAAGTTCTTCATAACTTCCAGAGATGACAATATCTCCTCCATGTTCTCCTGCACCTGGTCCGATATCTACAATCCAATCGGCCATACGAATAGTCTCTTCATCATGTTCAACGACGATGAGAGTATTTCCAAGATCACGTAAATGCGTCAGGGTCTCTATTAATCTACGGTTATCGCGCTGATGCAGACCGATACTTGGCTCATCTAAAACATAGAGAACTCCAACCAAGCCACTGCCAATCTGGGTGGCAAGGCGAATACGTTGAGCCTCTCCACCAGAGAGTGTGGCTGCCGGGCGCGCCAATGATAAGTAGTCCAGTCCAACATCCAACAGGAAGCCAAGACGGGCGTGAACTTCTTTCATCACGCGTTCGGCTATCTGCGCCTCCCGCTTATTAAGTTTGATGTTTTTGAGAAATTCGGCGCACTCTGAAATCGAAAGTTCGGTTACCTGTGAGATATTTTTCTGGCCAAGAGTAACTGCTAAGACCTCGGGCTTTAATCGTGCGCCCGCACAGACCGCGCAGGGAGTTTGGCGCATATAAGCCTCGTACTTATCGCGGCTGTAATCGCTCTCGGTCTCACTATGACGTCGATGGATAAATGGCACAACGCCTTCAAAGCCGGTTGTGTAGTTCTTAGTACCGTAACGACCTTTGTACTTCATCTTTATTTCGTACTCATAGCCATTAATTATCGCCTCACGGGCTTTAACTGAGATTTTCTTCCAAGGAGTATCGAGTGAAAATGGCATGTCTTTTGCAAGGGCCTCTAACAAACGAATGAAATAATCCGATGACTGACCACCCGACCAAGGAGCGATAGCACCATCATTTATGGAGATTGAGTCATCGGGGATGATCAACTCCTGATCTACCTCTAGCTTTGTGCCGATTCCAGAACACTCAGGACATGCTCCGAAGGGGGAGTTAAATGAGAAGGAGCGGGGCTCTAGCTCCTCAAAAGATAGGTTGCAATCATGACAGGCTAAATGCTCGCTAAATGTCCGTTCTTTTTGCGCCGTCTTTGAATCTACAAAATCCAAAACTACGATTCCAGAGGTCAATCCAAGAGCGGTTTCAATTGAATCGGTTAGGCGTGTTTTGCTCTCAACTTTGGCAGTTAAACGATCGACCACAACTTCGATTGTGTGCTTATCCTGTTTTTTTAACTTTGGCACATCGACAAGTTGTACTACGACACCATCGACACGGGCACGTGAATAACCCTGTGTAATAAGTTCGGCGAAGAGATCAACAAACTCTCCCTTGCGGGCACGAACCACAGGGGCAAGTATTTGAAACTTTGTCGTTGGCGGCATGTCCAGAATCTGATCCACGATCTGTTGCGGTGACTGGCGCGTAACTGGTTTAGCGCAGATTGGGCAGTGTGGTCGCCCTGCACGGGCAAAGAGTAAGCGCAGATAGTCATAAACTTCAGTTATTGTTCCAACAGTAGATCGAGGATTGCGGTTAGTAGATTTTTGATCGATTGAAACCGCCGGCGACAATCCTTCGATGAAATCCACGTCGGGTTTGTCCATCTGACCTAAAAACTGGCGGGCATAGGCCGAGAGTGATTCCACATAACGGCGTTGTCCTTCTGCAAATATTGTGTCAAATGCTAGTGATGATTTTCCCGATCCAGAAAGACCAGTGAAGACAATTAGGGAGTTCCGTGGAAGCTCAACCGAAACATCTTTGAGGTTATGTTCGCGTGCACCGCGCACAACTAATTTCTCGATACTCATTAAACCCCAGCCTCTTGCATCGAACGCAGCTCACGCTTCAAAATCTTTATCTCATCGCGCAGACGTGCGGCTATCTCGAACTGGAGCTCTGCAGCTGCATTCTTCATCTGATCTGTGAGTGAGCCTATCAAGGCTATCAAATCTGCTTGTGGCAGAGAGATTGAGGCCTTTGAGTACAGCCCAACCGAGGGCGCAGTTTTTTGGTTGGCCTTTTTGTTACCTACCATCAACTCCTGTGTATCTTCGAACTCTCGATTGATTAAATCAGTAATATCTGCAATTTTTTTACGTAGTGGCTGCGGATCTATTCCCCGCTCAAGGTTATGTTTAACCTGTTTTGCACGGCGACGATTTGTCTCTTCAATGGCTTTGGCCATTGAATCAGTGATGTTATCTGCATACATATGCACCTGGCCCGAAACATTTCGTGCAGCACGTCCTATCGTCTGAATCAATGAGGTTGCAGAGCGCAAAAAACCCTCTTTGTCAGCATCCAAAATGGCAACGAGTGATACTTCGGGAAGATCTAATCCTTCGCGCAGTAGGTTGATCCCGATAAGAACATCGTAATCGCCCGTACGAAGTTCGCGAAGAAGCTCTACCCGCCTTAACGTGTCCACTTCTGAGTGGAGGTAACGAACACGCACACCCTTTTCCTGCATATACTCAGTTAGATCCTCCGACATCTTTTTAGTTAACGTCGTTATTAGTACGCGCTCGTTCTTTTCGGCGCGAAGAGTGATTTCAGCCAAGAGGTCATCGATCTGACCTTTGATTGGTTTGATTACAATCTCAGGATCTACTAAGCCAGTTGGGCGTATCACCTGCTCGACTACATCACCATCGATCTTTGCCATCTCGTACTTACCCGGGGTGGCAGATAGATATAGCTTCTGTCCTGTTCGCTCCAAGAACTCCGAAAACCTCAATGGGCGGTTATCCAGAGCGCTAGGTAAGCGAAAACCATGCTCAACGAGTGTGCGCTTTCTTGAGGCATCGCCCTCATACATTGCACCTAACTGTGGAACGGTCACATGACTTTCATCAATTACAACGAGAAAATCCTGCGGAAAATAATCCAAAAGACAATTTGGCGCAGAACCAGAGGCGCGACCATCTAGATGGCGGGAATAATTTTCGATTCCGCTACAAAACCCAATCTGTTCCATCATCTCAACATCAAAAGTAGTACGCATACGAAGGCGTTGTGCTTCAAGCAACTTACCCTGTTTTTCAAAGAGATTGAGTTGAATCTGTAGTTCATCCTCGATATCACCGATAGCTCGCTTAATCGTTTCAGGACCTGCTGCGTAGTGGGTTGCGGGGAAGATATACATCGTAGTTTCATCGCGAATGATCTCTCCGGTGAGCGGATGAAGAGTAGTTATCTTCTCTATTTCATCGCCAAACATCTCAATACGAATCGCCAACTCTTCATACATTGGAATAATTTCGATTGTGTCACCGCGGACTCTAAAGGTTCCGCGTTCAAAGGCGAGATCGTTACGCTTGTACTGAACATCGACAAAGCGGCGAAGAAGAGCGTTTCGCTCGATCTCATCTCCCACGCGCAAAGTCACCATGCGGTCGATGTACTCCTGTGGGGTACCTAGACCATAGATACAGGAGACCGTTGCAACAACGATGACATCTCGACGCGTTAGGAGTGAGTTAGTCGCCGAGTGCCGCAACCTTTCGACCTCATCATTAACGCTGGAGTCTTTTTCAATAAAGGTATCGGTCTGTGGAACATAGGCCTCGGGTTGATAGTAGTCATAATAAGAGACAAAGTATTCGACGGCGTTATTAGGCAAGAGTTCACGAAACTCATTTGCGAGTTGAGCCGCTAGGGTTTTATTCGGTGCTAGCACCAATGTAGGACGCTGGAGTTTTTCAATCAGCCAGGCCGTTGTGGCAGATTTTCCAGTACCCGTTGCGCCAAGTAGAACTACATCCTGCTCGCCAGCTTGAAAACGGCGAGCAATCTCAGCGATCGCTTCGGGTTGATCACCTGCAGGTACGTAATCACTAATAACCTCAAAGGGTGCTACCCGTCGCTCTAAATCCGATATCGGACGCATTGCTCAATTCTAGTTAGAACTGGGATTTAAACCATCCCAAATATTTTCAACTTTACGCAGTAATTCATCCTCCGTACCGCTATTTTCGATGACGTAATCGGCGATAGAGACCCGTTGCTCACGCGTGGCTTGAGCGGCGATGCGCGCCTCTATTTCGGAGATATGCAAGCCTTTGGCACGCAGCCTTGCGATACGAATATCCATCGTTGCTTCAACGGTTATAACTACATCGAAGCGATCTGCGCCGGCGGTTTCATAAAGTAATGGGATTTCATAGATTAAGAGTTGATCACCAGTTAGAGCGGCCCGAGCCGATTCGAACTCCTTGCGCACCCATGGATGAATAATCCTCTCTAACTTTGTCTTGAGTGCAGGATCTTTAAAAACCAATTCACCCAATGCCCGTCGATTGATATCTCCATTGCTTAAAATCGAGTCACCAAAGACTGCAACAACTTCGTCAAAACCTGTAGAGCCGCGTTCTATAGCCGCACGTGCTAATTGATCTGCATCAATGACCAGAGCACCCAGATGAGCAAAGTAGGCAGCAGTCAGTGATTTTCCGCTTCCGCTTCCGCCAGTTAAAGCTATTACCTGCATGTTGTAAGGATAGTGCCGATGAGAAGTTGGGCTTTATTGATTAGCCACTGCCTCTTCGACAACTTCTGATGGCGCATCTTCTGGAGTTGCTGCGGCATCTGCGACTTTAGCCTCTGCCTTCTGCTTTTTATGCGCCATGAAACGCTCTTGAGCTTGAGCGTAGGCACGCTCCCACTCTTCGCGTTGGGCTTCATGTCCTGGCTTCCACTCTTGAATCTGTGCATCAAAGCCCTCTGGGTATAAGAAGTTGCCTTCGGCATCATAACGCGCAGCCATTCCATACTGTGTTGGATCAAATGCTTCGATCTCAATCTCATGTCCCTCGTTTGCCTGCTTTAATGAGAGCGAGATACGACGGCGCTCTACATCGATATCGATAATCTTGACAAAGAGTTCGTCATCGACGGCAACAACTTGTTCAGGGATTTCAACGTGGCGTTCGGCTAATTCAGAGATGTGTACGAGGCCTTCAATACCCTCATGCACTCTAATGAAAGCACCAAATGGAACGAGTTTCGTAACTATGCCAGGGACAACTCGATTAATAGTGTGTGTGCGAGCATATGCCTGCCATGGATCTTCTTGTGTTGCCTTGAGTGAGAGTGAGACACGTTCACGCTCGAAATCAACTTCGAGAACCTCAACGGTTACTTCATCTCCAACTTCGACAACTTCACCTGGGTGATCGATGTGCTTCCATGAGAGCTCTGAGACGTGAACGAGGCCGTCAACACCACCAAGATCTACGAATGCACCAAAGTTAACGATAGATGAGACGACACCAGTGCGAACTTGACCCTTTTGGAGCTGGCTAAGAAATGTTGTTCGTGACTCTGATTGGCTCTGCTCTAAGAATGCACGACGTGAAAGAACAACGTTGTTGCGATTCTTATCGAGCTCAATGATGCGAGCTTCGACCTGCTTACCAATATATGGCGTTAGGTCGCGAACGCGTCGCATTTCTACAAGGGATGCTGGTAAAAATCCGCGAAGTCCAATATCGACTATGAGTCCACCCTTAACCACTTCAATAACAGTTCCGATGACTACTTCGTCACGCTCCTTTTTGCCTTCAATATCGCCCCATGCGCGTTCGTACTGTGCGCGCTTCTTAGAGAGAATTAGGCGACCTTCTTTGTCTTCCTTCTGTAGAACAAGGGCCTCAATACTTTCGCCGACTTTAACAATTTCGTTTGGATCTGCACCGTGGCGAATCGAAAGTTCGCGTGCAGGAATAACACCTTCGGTTTTATATCCAATGTCAACTAGTACTTCTTCGCGACCAACTTGAACAATTGTTCCGGTGACGAGGTCTCCGTCATTAAAATTTCTTATAGTTCCTTCGATTGCGGCTAGAAAATCAGCGGCCGATCCAATGTCATTTAATGCAATTATTGGTGCTCTAGACAAGTGTGCTCCGTAGAGATAGATGAGTAGTAGTTCCCACTTTCGTGGCTGGAGGGCAAGGGTACGGTTTGTGCCTGCATAAGAGCAAATCCCTGCCTATTCTCAGGCTCATCATTACACTCGGACCCATAATGAATAGATATCGCCAGTTATTTGCCCTGCCAAATGTCTGGATATTAGTACTGGCCGCCTTTCCTGCCCGTGTCGCCTATGGAATGGTGGGACTAGCACTTTTTTTAAGACCCAACAGGAGACGGGCTCTATCGCATTAGCTGGATTAGTTATCGGTACAAACTCATTAGCCGGATCTTTTACAGCTGGTATTCGAGGATCGGTTATTGATAAGTACGGACAGAAGTGGCCGATACGAATTCTTGTGCCTGCATATGCAGGGATGATGATTATGGTCAATCTCTCTCACTCTCCAACTCTCATAGTTGTTCTAGCGACAATCATGGGACTTACTGCCCCACCTATAAATTTATCGGTGCGACCTTTATGGAAGTCGGTTGTTACTGGTGATTTCTTGCGCACTGCCTATGCCGTTGATACATCTGTCATGAATACGGCCAGTGTTATTGGTCCCGTTATTGCAACTACGTTGGCGCTCTCTTCCCGCCCTGGTAGCGCACTAGTTACATCGGCGATTTTGATGTGCATGGGCGGTGGAGCGCTAGCACTCGCGCCAATTTCACGGGATTGGAAGCCGGAAAAGAAAGAGCGTGGTGCACAATCTCTTTGGCGAAATCCAGCATTGCGCTTGATGATGCTGGAGGGATCCTGCATCGGTTTTGGATGGGGGCTCTTTGATGTGGCCGTGCCTGCCTATGCAACTATTGAAAATGTTGCACACCGCACCGCTTGGGTCTTTGCCGCGATGGGTGTGAGCAGCATTATTGGTGGATTAGTTGCCGGGCTGCTCTCAAAGCGCACGTCCTCACTTGTCGCACTTCGCATGAGTTATCTGCTCTGGTTTATCATCTCGATTCCCATCGCATTTACCTATCCAGGTTGGTCGATGGCACTTGCGGGTGCCTTCTTAGGTTTTATGGGGGGCGCAGTTCAGGTTTTCTACTGGGAGGTGATGGAGGCTGTGCGACCTCAGGGTTCGGCAGTCTCGTATATGGCATGGCTGTGGACGGTTGAGGGAAGCGTCATGTCTCTTGGCGCAGCCCTTGGCGGAATCATCTCAGAGTCAATATCGCCTCAGTTTTGTTTAGCACTGACCGCAGTTTCCATAGGTCTTGGAAATATTGTTTTAACTATCGGCAGAGCGCGCCTAAAAGCTGCAAATCGCATACCGACCGATGAAGAAGATCTCAATGCGCAGCTTCACGCCACGTCAGACCCAGACCTGCACTGACATCAAGAGGTGCCCGAAGTGGGTATGCCGCACCCATTTGCGCCTTCACCAGAGCGCTGATTATCTCCTCTTCACCGCTAACGACCTCGATAATTAACTCATCATGAATCTGCAAGAGCAGCCGAGAGCGCAGTTGCCGAGATTGAATTGCGCTTTGCACTTTGAGCATTGCTAATTTAATAATGTCAGCAGCCGATCCCTGAATCGGAGCATTCAGTGCCATTCGCTCTGCTACTTCGCGGCGCTGGCGATTATCACTCATCAAATCCGGCAGATAGCGGCGGCGGCCCATAACAGTCTCGGTATATCCAACTTTGCGCGCATCTTCGACTACCGTCTTTAAGTAATCACGAATACCACCGAAGCGTTGGAAATACGTATCCATTAACTCTTGGGCCTGTGCTGGACTGATATCTAGCTGGACTGATAAACCATATGAGGACAGACCATAGGCCAATCCATATGACATAGCCTTAATCTGACGTCGCATCTCTGGATCAACATCATGTGCCTTCACACCAAAGATGACGGCTGCAATCGTGGCATGGAGATCCTCACCTGATTCAAATGCTGCTAACAGTTTTTCATCATGTGATAAGTGAGCCATGATGCGCATTTCAATCTGGCTATAGTCAGCAGTTAATAAACCGACGTATTCCTTTCCGGCAACAAATGCATGTCGAATACGGCGACCTTCTTCAGTGCGCACTGGAATATTTTGAAGATTGGGTCCGATTGATGAGAGACGTCCAGTCGATGTCACTGTCTGTCCAAAATGCGTATGAATACGGCCATCTGTGGCTATCGCAGTGATGAGACCCTCAATCGTTGTCGCTAACTTCTTTGTCTCACGGATGCGCAGTAGATGGACCAATAAGGGATGGCTGGTTTTTTGATGCAGCCACTCCAGACTCTCGGCATCTGTGGTGTATCCAGTCTTAATCTTTTTTGTCTTAGGAAGTACTAGCTCTTCAAAGAGCACGACCTGGAGCTGCTTGGGAGATGCCACATTGAACTCATGTCCAACACTCTGGTGTGCCAATCGAGTTTCGCGCTCGACTTCTGCCTCAAAAAACTCGAAGAGCTTCTCAAGCTCTGTGCGATTTACAGCAATCCCTATCTTCTCCATACTTGCCAGAAGCTGGGCGATGGGAAGCTCTAAGGTGGTAAAGAGCTCGTACAGACCCCGCTCTTCTAACTCGCGTGTTAGGGATTCCCTTAAGAAAAATAGTGCTCGTGCACTTGTTAACAATTCTTGCTCATGTGATGAGGTATTGATGGCCCCACCATCACCCCAGCGCTCCTGGATATCGTTTAGATCCTGCGTGCGCACACCAGGGTTAACTAGATAGGCAGCGATAGCGGTATCAAATTCAACTCCATTAAGAGGGCTAATTCGTGCTAAGGATTTAGCATCATGCACAATCTTTTTGACAGTGCCATCACTGGCCCAGTCCCCCATGCTTGATGCGTGAACTAAAAAAAGATTATCAGGTGAGAGAGCAACTGCATATCTGTGAAGTTTTTCTTCAACGAGTGAGTAAGCAAGTGCTATCGGCCCAGTATGCCTTGCGATCTCTGCACTGGCTTGGGCAGATGTGAGTACTCCCTCTGTTATGTCATCAGCAAAGAGTGCTAACTCAGGTTCAGTAATCTGTGCGCCACTGCTCTTAATCAGAATTGGTTTGATGCGATCTTTGAGAGTCTTAAACTCAAGTAGATCAAAGAGTCCAGCAATCTTGTTTTCATAGACCCCAGACCATGCTAAATCATCGATTGAGAGCGTAATAGGAACATCTGCAACTAGTTGGGTTAACTCACTATTGAGAATTACGCTATCGATAGAGTCACGTAGAGACTGACCAACCTTGCCACCTAACTTATCTGCGTTGGCGATAAGCTCTTTGAGGGAGCCGTAGTCAATGATCCACTTTGCAGCCGTCTTTTCACCGACACCTGGTACCGATGGCAAGTTGTCACTTGGATCTCCGCGAAGTGCGGCAAAATCCGGATACTGTTTAGGTGTCATTCCATATTTTTCCTGAACTGCAGCAGGTGTCATGCGTGCCAGATCGCTTACTCCACGCTTGGGATAGAGCACAGTTGTGCTCTCACTTACTAATTGGAATGAGTCACGATCACCCGTGCAGATAAGGGTTTGGGCACCTTCACTCTCTGCACGCTTTGCAATAGTGGCCAAAATATCATCGGCCTCATAACCCTCAATCTCAAAAGTAGTAATGCCAAAAGCGGTGACTAACTCGTGCAGATAGGACATCTGAGAGCGAAACTCATCAGGGGTCTTTGTGCGGTTGGCTTTGTATTCAGGGAAGATCTCAGAGCGAAAGGTCTTGCGAGAGAGATCAAAGGCAACGGCTACATGCGTGGGTTTCTCACTAGTGAGCAAGGAGAGCAGCATTGTGGCGAAGCCATAAATGGCATTTGTATGCTGTCCACTAGCCGTGGTGAAGTTTTCAGCTGGCAAGGCATAAAAAGCACGATATGCCATTGAGTGCCCATCAATCAGTAATAGGCGCTTGCTCATGGATTCATCTTAGATTGTTGGTTAGACTCATGTCTCATGAGCAATGAGAGATTCTTAGAGATTATTAAAGAGCGTGGCGGCGGCGCACTTGGGATAAAGATGGGTATCGAGATTATCGAAGCCTCTCCGCAAAGATTAGTAGCAACGATGCCAGTAGAGGGAAATACCCAACCTATTGGCCTCTTACATGGCGGTGCAAGTGTTGTCTTAGCTGAGACTCTTGGCTCCGTTGGATCAGGCCTGCATGCGGGTCCTACGCGAATGATTGTTGGAGTTGATATCAACGCCACTCATCACAAATCTGCAACGAGTGGAGTTGTTACGGCCGTTGCAACTGCACTATCTCTTGGAAAAACTCTGTGTTGTTATGACGTCGTTATTACCGATGATCAAGGTGAGCGAACATGTACTGCACGTATTACCTGTCTGATATTGGCAGAGCGCTAAAACTTTAAGAGTGCGCCCCAGTGCCGAGGTAGGCCTCGCGAACGGCTGGATCATTGAGCAGATCTTGAGCCTTGGCCTCTTTGACTACGTTTCCAGTCTCAAGGATGTATGCCCGGTGTGCTCTCTGCAGGGCTTGCTGGGCGTTTTGCTCAACAAGCAAGATAGTCACACCCGTCTTATTGATCTCAGTGATGATGCGAAAGATATTTGCAATCATCTGTGGCGAGAGCCCCATCGATGGCTCATCAAGGAGTAGGACCTTAGGCCGAGACATCAGGGCTCGAGCTAAGGTGAGAAGACCTGCACGGCCAGAATTATCTACTTAATATTTGCTGAGCGTTAATTAATCAAGCTCATGGGCTCCTGTGCCCAGGTAAGCAGATTTAACATGTGGATCATTTAATAGATCCTTACCCGCTGCCTCTTTCGTTATATTTCCAACTTCTAATACATATGCTCTGGCAGAGCGCTGGAGAGATTGTTGGGCGTTCTGCTCAACCAGAAGGATAGTGACGCCAATGTTATTAATCTGAGTAATGATGCGGAAAATATTGGCAATCATCTGTGGCGACAGCCCCATTGATGGTTCATCAAGGAGTAGTACCTTGGGCTTAGCCATTAAAGCGCGACCAATAGCCAACATCTGCTGTTCGCCGCCAGATAGCGTTCCGCCTGTCTGGGTAGCTCTCTCCTTAAGGCGAGGAAATAGTTCATAGACAGTTGCTAAATCTTCTGCAACCTCACTCTTTTTCATCTTTAAGTGATACTTACCTAATTCCAAATTCTCTAGAACCGTCATACCAGGAAAAATTTGGCGACCCTCAGGGGCTTGTGAGATACCTAGCGAAACCCTCTGATGGGCCTTATATCTCAAAATATCTTTACCGTCATACTCAATAGATCCTGAAGTCGGGTTTAGAAGTCCTGAGATGGTTTTAAGAAGAGTAGTTTTGCCGGCTCCGTTAGCACCAATGAGGGAGACAATTTCCCCTTGATTTACTACTAGCGAAATACCTTTAAGCGCCTCGATTTTTCCATAAGCGACTCGAAGATCTTTAATTTCAAGACGCATCTTCAGGTACTCCTAAATATGCCTCGATGACTCTGGGATCATCTTGAACTTGACTTGGTGCAGCATCTGCAATCTTCTCCCCGAAATCTAGAACCACTACCCGGTCTGAAACTCTCATAACCAAGGACATGTCATGTTCAATCAAAAGAACGGTATATCCAGCATCGCGAATTTTTCTAATCGTGGCAGCTAGCTCAACTTTCTCGGCAGGGTTAAAGCCAGCAGCTGGTTCATCAAGTAATAGCAACTTTGGCTCTGCTCCAAGAGCCCTAGCAATCTCTAGCCTTCTCTGCACTCCATATGGAAGATTCTTCGCTAAACGATCGGAGTACTCACCAATGCCAATAAAGTCCAAAAGTTCTTGAGCTCTAGCTTTATCGCGCTTCTCTTCTCGGCGTGAAACTGGGAAACCAAATAAACCTGAAACTAAGCCAGACTTCTTATGGGTATCTGTGGCTGTCATTACATTTTCCAGAGCCGTCATATCCCCCCAGAGTCGAATGTTCTGGAAGGTTCGCGCAACACCACTTTTTGTAATCTTATAGCGTTTAATCCCTGCCAATGATTTTCCATCAAAGATTATCTCACCTGAAGTAATTTTATACACACCGGTAATCACATTAAAGACTGTGGTCTTTCCTGCACCATTTGGTCCAATGAGTCCGAGAATCTCCTGCTTCTTTACATCAAAGCTCACATCGCTAAGCGCAGTAACCCCTCCGAACTTCATAGTTACATTCTTAAGTTGAATTAGCGGGGAGCTCAAGAGCGCTCCTTTTTCACGATAACTTTTTCACGCTTTTTGCGAGGCAGTAAGCCATCAGGGCGCAGATTCATCATGATTACCAAGACCAAGCCGAATACAAGAAGGCGAGCATCTGAAATGAAACGAATGCGATCAGGCAGGTAACCCAGAATCACTGCTCCGAGAATTACGCCCCAAATATTTCCCATTCCGCCAAAGACCACGCAGGCTAGAATCAAAATCGAAATTTGCAGAGTGAAGTTATCTGGTGCAATAAAGAGCGTCTTGGAGGCATAAAAGACTCCAGCTGCTCCTCCAACTGATGCTCCAAGGACGAATGCCCATACTTTGTATTTAAAGGTTGGAACACCCATAAGCTCGGCGACATCCTCATCTTGGCGAATTGACTCCCAAGCGCGGCCTGCGCGACGAACTGAGAGACGGCGGACCATCCAGATAGCGAACATGATTAGAATCAATAAGGTCCAGTAATAGATGCGATGGCTATCAAAGGCATATTCAATTCCGAAAATCCCAGGAGGAGTAGGGATTCCTTGGATTCCCTCTGATCTTCCCAAAGCTCCAAGGTTTAGCGCAACAATTCTGACAATCTCACCAAAGCCTAAGGTGATGATGGCTAGATAATCGCCACGAAGTTTAAGGGCAGGAACGCCGAGAATAATTCCAGAGAACATCGCCATAGCAATTCCAATTGGCAGAATCTCCCAGGTATTTAAATCTGTCTTAGTTCCTAGTAATCCCATTGTGTAGGCACCAATTGCAAAAAATGCCACATAGCCAAGATCTAATAGACCGCTCTTTCCAATAACAATATTTAAGCCAATGGCCATGAGAACAAACATGGCAATTGGATAGACCAGAACTGATTCATAATCAGCTACTGGGGTATTAAGAAAAGTTCCTCCCATAAATGGCAGCGCGGCAACAATTGCAACAGCTCCCACGGCAATAGCTACGCGACCAACGCGTCCCTGGCTCTCCCAGATCTCTGCTCCCTTATCGCGAAGATTAAACATTATGCCCTCGTCTGGGTTAGAGCTTCACCGAATAAACCATTCGGTTTGGTGTAGAGAACCAAAATAAGAACTACGAATACGGTAACGGCCTTCCACTGAGTGCCTAAGAAGAAAGAGGCGTAGGTCTCTAAAAGTCCAAGAGCAAGGCCGCCATAGAAAGCACCCTTAATATTTCCAATTCCGCCCAAAATTGCAGCAGTAAAGGCGGCAATTCCTAATTCAAATCCAATATTTGAAGAAGTATTTTCATACTTTAGAGCATAGAAAAACCCAGCAGCTCCAGTCATTAATCCACCGACTAAGAAAGTTGCCGAAACCACGCCATCAATATTGATACCCATTAAGCGAGCAGCATTTGGATTCATCGATACAGCGCGGATCGCTTTACCCATACGAGTTTTATTTACGAAGGTAATAAGTATTACAAAAAGAATTAAGGTAGAGATAACTATTATTGTGTTATCTATGCGAATTCCAGCATCAAAAAATTGACCAATAAATTTCTTTTCCATAGCTCGCGGGCTTGCTACTGGTCTTGAATCAGTCAAAATGCGGACGCTCTCGGCTAGAACCATAGAGACACCAATTGCCGAAATTAAAGGAGCAAGAATGCCAGAGTTCATTCGCCGCAACCTGCGATATGCCACGATCTCAACAACCACTGAGAGAACCCCTGAGACCAGCATGGCGAAGATCAAAGCGGTTCCGAGAATTAGCCAGAGGCGAAAGCCGGTCGCATACTCTGACAATTGTGTGAATTTAAAGACATCTCTAATAATAATGATGGTGGCAAAGGTGCCGACCATAAAGATCTCTGAATTAGCAAAATTAATCATGCGTAGAACGCCATAGACCATGGTGTAGCCAAGAGCAATAAGAATATAGATGAAGCCCAGGCTTAATCCACCAAAAGTGAGCGACCAGAACTGATCTAGAAAATTACCTATCAAGACTCTCTATTTCCTATCTAAAACTACTAGTTAAAGTTTCGGCAGGCCCTCTTTCGAGAACCTGCCGATAACTTTTTACCTACTTTTTTAGCTTACTGCTCCTGTGAACTTGATAACGCCACTCTTGATTTCGAAGCCATTCATGACGCCACCAGCAACATCACCATATTGATTGAACTTAATGGTGGTGCCTGTAAGTGACTTGCCGCTATATGCCTTAACGCACTTAAGCATTGCAGGGCGCGTTGAAACACCCTTTGCAACACAGCTTAGGAATACGTTTGTAGCATCAATTGACTCAGCAGCATAGACACCAGAGCCCTTACCCATCTTCTTCTTGAAATCGGCTTCAAGCTTGGCTCTGATTTCAGCAAGTGGGACTGTTCCTGCAGTTAGACGAACACCTTCAAGAACTGATGCTGGAGCAAGAGTTACGAAAGTTGGGCTTAGTACGCCGTCGCCGCCTGCAAGGATTCCGGTATATCCGCTATCACGTAGCTGCTTGAAGAATGGTGCAGCCTGTGGGAAGTAACCGGTGTAGATAACAACGTTTGCGCCAGCGGTCTTAACCTTGGCAATTGTTGCAGACCAGTCAGTTGTCTTATCAGAGACGCTATCAAAGCCGGCTCCTTG
>JAQBVO010000030.1 GCA_027728065.1 Actinomycetota bacterium | reverse complement strand
TAAAGAAGAGGCTGAAATTCGTAACACAGGTGACTCACTTCTCTACTCAACTCAAAAGTTTATTAAAGATAATGAGGAGAAATTGAGCGAAGGCGATGCACTTGAAAAGAAAACCGAGACAGAGGCAGCACTTGCTGAATTACAGAGCGCTCTCGGTGGTTCTAACTTCGAGATGATTAAAGCTGCAACTGAAAAAACTGCAACGATAAGCCAGGCGTTAGGTGCCGCGCTATATGCAGGTGCAGCAGCAGCGGCCGGTGAAGGAGAAGCGACACCGGCTGAAGATGGCGTTGAGGATGCTGAAGTAATCGATGAAGAGCCAGCGAAGTGAGCAAGAGGCAAAAGCCTCGAGTATGGGATCTGGTGTAAATAAGTGACAACAGAAAACGATGCATCTATCCAAGTAGATGAAGTAGCCGAAGATGTGGCACCGGATCAAGTAATTGATCCGGTGGCTACATTAACCAATGATTTACAGCGGGTTCAGGCCGAATACGCTAACTATCGAAAGCGTGTCGAGCGTGATCGATCGCTGGCACATGAGATGGCAATTGGGGCGGTTTTAACCGAACTCTTAGCCTTACTCGATGGGCTCGACCGTGCCGAAGCGCATGAAGAGCTCACTGGTGGATTCAAAGCCGTCGCCGATCAACTGCACGCGATTACAGCTCGCATCGGTCTTGAAAAGTATGGCGTTGAAGGTGAGGCCTTTGACCCGCAGATTCATGAAGCGCTTATGCATGAAATATCGAGTGATGTAACCGTTGCAACTGCGACGAAGATTTTACAGCCTGGATATAAGTATAAGGAGCGCATCCTGCGTCCTGCACGCGTATCAGTAACCGATCCAGCAGAAGAATAATCCTTACATGGCCGCCAAAGATTTATATGAAAAGGACTTTTATAAGATCCTTGGCGTAGATAAAAAAGCCAGCGTCGATGAGATTAAAAAGCGCTACCGCTCTTTAGCGAGGGAACTTCATCCCGATAAAAATAAAGGTGATGCGGCAAAGGAAGAGAAGTTCAAGGCGATCTCTGAGGCCTATGAAATCCTCTCCGATGGTAAAAAACGCACTGAATACGATGAGGCACGTGCACTCTATGAACGGGGTGGATTTCGTGCACCGATGGGTGGACAGGGCCAACAAGGTGGAGATTTTAGCGACATCTTTGGTGGCGGTAACCCACAAGATATCTTTGCGAATCTCTTTGGTGGTGCGCGTCGAGGTCCGCGTAAAGGCTCAGATCTACAGACAGAGGCCTCGATTACTTTTCGCGAATCAATCTTTGGCACTCATCTAGATCTGCGTCTTGCAACGGATCGAGGCGCAGCACAAAACATCACTGCGCGCGTTCCAGCCGGTATTAACGATGGCGCCAAGATTAGGGTCAAGGGTAAGGGAGCCCCAGGAGAGGCTGGCCCAGGTGATTTATTCATCGTGTTGCACGTCAAAGCCCACGCCATATTCGGACGCAAAGGTGAGAATCTAACGATTACTTTGCCCGTTACATTTGCCGAGGCCGCACTCGGTGCCGATATCAAAGTACCGACGATGAGCGTGGATGATGTAACTTTAAGAATCGCACCCGGCACCAGTAATGGCCGCACATTACGTGTGAAAGGTCGGGGTATAACAAAGGGATCTACAACGGGAGATTTACTAGTCACCGTTGATGTACAGGTCCCACAACGCGTCGATGGCAAGGCGCTAGAGGCGTTGAAATTATTTGCCGATGCAACTGCGCAGGAAGATGTGCGCGCCGATTTAATCGTTAAGGCAAAAGTATGAGCGATGAGTTAAATAAAGAGCAGCCCAGCGATGATGCGGCCGTCTATGTCATCTCAGTTGCAGCCGAGATCTCTGGTCTACATCCGCAAACTCTACGCCAGTATGATCGTTTAGGTTTAGTCTCACCTAACCGCACCGAAGGTCGCAATCGCCGTTATTCACTGCGCGACATTGCATTGCTGCGCGCAGTTCAGAGATTAGTTGGTGAGGGCATCAACCACGCTGGGATAAAACGGATTATCGATTTAGAGTCTGCAATGGCCAACATGGCGCTAGAGGTTGCACAACTGCGCATCGAAGTCGATGCATTGATTCAAGCAAATCCACCTAAGGGATTAGTACGCCGCACGCGCAGCGAAGTTATCATCTATAAGAATGAAAGCTAAGCCTTACGTTAGAAAACTAGTACGGCCAGCCCACTTACCAAGGGTTTTTTCAGCAGGGCTCTTTAAAATCGACTCTAAAACCGTGGCATAGACATCTCGAAAATCAGTTGTTACCGCTAAATCCCCATCGACTAGCTTTGCTAGCGATGGTTGATCTCCATAAAAACCACCCTTGACCTTCTCTCCTATTAAAAACATTGGCCCTGAAGTTCCATGATCGGTTCCTTGCGAGGCATTGCCTCTAACTCGGCGACCGAATTCGCTATAGACCATCACCGTTACATCATTTAACCGTGTAGTTGATTTCATCTGGTTTAAAAATCTAAATATCGATGCCGAGACAACTCCCAAGAGGGCGGCCTGTGCATTTGCCTCATTTGCATGGGTATCAAAGCCGCCTAATGAGACCGACCAGATTTTAGTTGGCGATCCAGCGGCGATTAACTTTGCGACCACATCTAACTGTTGGGATAGGTTGCTATCGCCCCCTGCATTGCCGCCGTTGATCGTTGGTAGATCCGGTGCAACAGGTGCTGGAGATGCTAAAACGGGTTGCACCGATGTTGAGAGATTAAATAAATTGCGCATTGAAGTCGCTGCCGCGGCCATTAACTTTGAATCACTCCGCGAACTCTTAGAGAGTTGAGTACATTGATCGGCGAGTATGCCCTTTGGAATAACTAAACCACCCAAGGGGAGGGCAGAGCCCGACAACTTTGTGCCTGCAAGCAAGGGAGGCAGGACCGATCCTAAAGAGATTGCCAACATCGGATCCTCTGGTTGAGAGTCCAACCAACGTCCTAACCATCCGCTACTGATGTTGCGCTCGGGCGATCCCGTCTGCCACTTTGCCATTGAGGAGAAGTGCGAACGATCGGGCTTTGGATAGCCAACGCCGCGGATAATCGCCACTTTCTTCTGATCCCAAAGGGATTTAATGCCGCCCATCGAGGGATTTAACGCCAGATCTGCATCTAAGGCCAGCATAGTTTCAGCTTTATATGAGATCTCTGGGCGCGAAGAAAAGTAAATCGGATCTTTAAATGGAATCACAGTATTTAATCCATCGTTGCCGCCATACAAAGTGATGATGACAAGGATCGGTGTACCCGCTGGCAGCGGCCGATTAATTGCAGCCTGTGCAATTTGATCAAAGGATAGCAAGTTAGCCGTTGCGCCGACTGCGACTGTTCCCGATGTGAGTTTGAGAAAACGTCGCCTTGTTAATGTATCCATAGTTATCTCCTAAGCGTTCACAATATATTCGGGGCTACATAAGGCCAGTACTGCAAACTGAGCAGGATCGTTAATAGATGCACGCAACGCACTCTTAGTACGAGGGCTCCATTCGGCTACACCTAACCAATCGGCGCTCTTTATAACACGAGAGCCAGCAGGAATGTTAGTGAGCGCGCTTAAACTGCTCTGCTTAACTAACCACTTTGCAAATGTAATTCGATACTGCGCGCTTGCCGATGAAAGCCAGGCCTCACCAGCGGGCCATCCGCCAACATTTGGAGGAGCAAAAGGCACTTGACCTAACTTATCTAAGTTATTTACTAACTGCCCCGGAGTCTTTAACTGCGAAGGAGTTAACTCCAGAGCACGACAGGCAGAGATAAACCATTCAACAGGGGCCTTTACCATCGCGAATTTTTCATTACTCATAACCGCATCGCTAGCCACGGCGTTAACCGCCCCTGCGATTGTGCGATCTGTAAAGCCGGCTTTGGCGGCAAAATCGACCGGCATAGTTTCATTACTTGAGATGAAGCGATACCAAAGCCGCTCGGCGATAAAGGTTGCACAGTCATCGCGGGCAACTAGAAAATCACTGAGCGAATCACCGGTAAAAACCGCGCTGGTGCCTAACAAAGTAACTGGGTTGGTATCTCGCCGCTTCTGGTTAATACTCACAGCACCAGAGTTACGATCAACTTGATAGCCAGTCAAAGCCCGCGCTATCGCCTTAACATCATCTTCGCTATAGCGATTTACACCCAGGACAAAGAGCTCCATTAACTCGCGCCCTAAGTTTTCATTGGGCGCTTTAGCCGTATTGTCTTGACCATCTAACCAAAACTGTAAAGCACCATTATTGAGCATCGCCTTGGTCATCGTATTAAAACTACCCAGTGCGTTAGTACGTAAAACCCTATTTTGATCTAACATCGGTAAGGGGTAATCTATTTTTTGAATCGATGTAGCCCAATGTCCATGCCAAAACCATGTCATGCGCTCGCTTAAACCGTGATCGCCAAGAGCCATGCGATCTAGCCACCACAAAACTAACTGCTCTCTTTGATAGCGCAGAGCAACGTTAAAGGGAACAATCTCTGCGCTATTGGGTGCAGGTCGCTTTCCAAGATTTGTAATCTCGGGCTCTTTAACGCTAGCTGCTCCGGTATCAACGGTAGGTATCGTTAAGAACCTTGTTCGTGTAAGGCTGAGACCATCACTGAGTGCTTGGGCATACTCACCTGGCCTCGGCCCGAAGGCAAAGCGATGAAAGAGGCGCGATATCTCTAGCCGCTGGATATTCATAGGTAAGAGAGTAAGGGCTTTATATTAAAATTACAGCGCCGTTAGATGAATGCACAGGAAAGCCACAACTTTAACGCCGCTTTTTAACCACCCTCTTGGCTACCTTCTTTTTCACAGATTTTTTTGCCCGCTTTTTAACGATACGTTTGCGAGTTAATGGGACCTCATCGCTCAAACTTAAACCGGCAACGAACTCTTCCAAAATCGCCGCCTCTTTGCGCAGAGAGAGGATGGTTTTATTGAGCGCTCGTTTATTAGAGGCCGGTTTCTTAGCCTTTTTTTTAACGCCCGCCCTTTTTTTAGTAGCCATAGTGGCCGACAGGTTAGCGCCTGTGAAGCGTGCGAGTCCAGATAGTAGGCTCACCCGCATGAGTTCACGGGATGCGCTTAAGAACCAGATCGTTGCCAAGGCCGTTGTGCATGGCAAAGTCACTCTCTCATCCGGCAAAGAGGCCGATTACTATGTAGATCTTCGCCGCGTGACTTTAGATCATCAGGCGGCGCCATTAGTCGGTGAGGTAATGCTGGAGTTAACAAAGGATTTAGAGTATGAGGCGGTCGGGGGATTAACACTTGGCGCTGATCCAGTTGCAATGGCGATGATGCACGTTGCCGCCGACCAAGGGAAAAAGATCGATGCATTTGTTGTGCGCAAAGCCGAGAAGGCACATGGATTACAGCGCCGCATCGAAGGCCCAGATGTAAAAGGCAGGCGCGTCTTAGCCGTTGAAGATACATCGACAACGGGTAGTTCGGTTTTAACGGCCGTTGAAGCGTTGGTTGAAGCTGGCGCAATCGTTGTTGGCGTTGCAGTAATCGTTGAGCGGGGCGCAGCGGCAAAGATTAAAGAGGCCGGTTATGAATATCGCGCCGCATATCAATTAGCAGATCTTGGACTTTAATTACTTGTGATGTTTACGGGTCTGCCACTCACGGAAGATTTCAATAAAGACCGGGACTAAACTCGCAAAAATAATAACTCCAATAACGGGTAGCAGATATGCATCGACTGAGCCCTCAAGTCTTTCACCGAGAATAAAACCGAGAGCGATAACCGACTCAGTCCAGATTAGCCCTCCGATTGCGTTGTAGAAAAGGAAAACCTTCTTATCTATTCCAACCACTCCGCACATCGGGTTAATCAAGGTACGGACAAATGGAACAAACCTAGCTAAGATAAGTGCTTTGCCAGTTCCGTATTTGCGTAACCACTTCTCTGTTGTTATAACTTTTTGCTGGGTGAAGATCCGACCATCGGGTCGATCAAATAATTTACGTCCATATTTTTCACCGAAGAAATACCCGACAATGCCGCCGGTAATGGCGGCGACAGGGGCAAACAAAAACAGGAGCACAGGATTTAAGGATGCATTACCCAAGAGCGCCGCTCCCGAGCCCGAGGCGGCGACGCCTGCGATAAATAGGAGCGAGTCCCCCGGAAAGGCCAGGCCAACGAGTAGGCCCGTTTCTGCAAAGATGATGGCCAGGACCCCGACTAAGCCCAGATCTGAGACGATCGAATTGGCATCAAATAGGTTCACCCCCGAACCCTAGCCCAGGCCTGTGATGCAAATAGTTTAGTATGTTTTCACTTTTTCGCCCCTTTATGCTTAAACTTCCCTAGTCTTCGCGCCGATCCTTTCAATTCAGCGCCCTGAAACTCCAACGGAGGAGAACCCTATGAGTGCTTCAAGCACCGTATCGCTCGTGCAAGTAACTGGATCAAACCTCAACCTCGTCTATCTCGTTCTTGCGATCTCACTAGCGGCCTTAGGTATCGCCTATGCCTTGCGCGCCCAAGTTTTGTCGGCCAGTGATGGCACGGCCAATATGCGCGAAATCGCCGAGGCGGTTCAAGAGGGAGCGGCAGCATTTCTTAACCGCCAGTTCCGCACACTCTCCTACTTTGTTGCGATCGTTTTTCTCCTCTTGTTCGCACTTCCTGGGGCGACTGAGATCCGTGTTGGTCGCTCAATCTTCTTCTTAGTCGGCGCGGCTTTTTCCGCCCTCGTTGGCTACAACGGAATGTGGTTAGCGGTCCGCGCAAATGTGCGCGTAGCAGATGCAGCTCGCAATAAAGACGGCCAGAAAGCGGTACAAATCGCATTTCGTACCGGCGGCGTCGTTGGTATGACAACAGTCGGTCTTGGTCTCATCGGAGCATCTCTTGTTGTCATTATCTATCGGGAAAACGCACCAGCGGTTCTTGAGGGATTTGGTTTGGGCGCAGCTATGCTCGCGATGTTTATGCGCGTTGGCGGCGGAATCTTTACAAAGGCGGCCGATGTTGGCGCAGACCTCGTCGGTAAGGTTGAAAAGAATATTCCAGAGGATGATCCACGTAATGCTGCAACAATCGCCGACAACGTTGGAGACAACGTCGGTGACTGCGCAGGAATGGCGGCAGATCTCTTTGAATCATATGCCGTGACCCTTGTTGCAGCTCTTATCCTTGGTAAGGCTGCATTTGGTGATGCAGGACTTATCTATCCGTTAATCGTTCCTGCAATTGGAACCGTTACTGCAGTAATCGGAATCTTCCTGACGAAGTTGCGCAGCAGCGACAAATCGGCGATGAGCGCGATTAACCGTTCATTTTTCATATCGGCCGTCATCAGCGCGGGCTTAACGGCGCTGGCAACATTTACATATCTACCATCTGATTTCAAACTTCTCACAGGTCTGTCTCCTGAGGCAGTTGCCACAGCAGGCAATATCAATCCACGCCTCTTAGCGATCGGTGCCGTATTAATCGGTATCGCACTTGCTGCAGCGATTCAAGTTCTCACTGGATATTTCACCGAGACAGGAAAGCGGCCAGTTAACGACATCGCAGCATCATCTGAGACAGGGGCTGCAACGGTGATTTTGGCTGGTATTTCAGTTGGTTTTGAATCGGCCGTTTACTCTGCAATCTTGATTGCAACAGCTGTATTCGGAGCCTTCTTACTAGGAGGCGGAAGCATCGTTCTCTCACTTCTTGCAATCGCACTCGCCGGTACTGGTTTACTTACAACCGTTGGCGTCATCGTTGCGATGGATACCTTTGGTCCGATCTCAGATAACGCACAAGGTATCGCTGAAATGTCGGGCGATGTCGAGGGCGAAGGCTCACAGATTCTTACCTCCCTAGATGCCGTTGGTAATACAACTAAGGCGATCACAAAGGGAATTGCAATCGCTACAGCCGTTCTTGCAGCTACCGCACTCTTTGGCGCATTTACCGATGCGATTAAGCAGGCAGTTATAGATTCGGGTCAGAACGCTGCAGATCTCGCTTCGCAGTACCAAGGAGTTTTAGATGTTGCTAATCCTCGCAACTTAGTTGGTCTGATCATCGGCGCGGCAGTTGTCTTCTTGTTCTCAGGTCTTGCAGTCAATGCAGTATCACGAGCAGCAGGGGCCGTTGTCGTCGAAGTTCGCAAGCAGTTTATTGAACATCCAGGAATCATGAAGCGCACAGAAAAGCCTGACTATGGCCGGGTCGTTGATATCTGCACCCGCGACTCACTGCGCGAACTTGCAACACCAGGATTATTAGCGGTCATGGCACCAATCGCTGTGGGCTTTGGTCTTGGCGTTGGCGCGCTCGGAGCGTATTTAGCCGGCGCAATCGGCACAGGAACTCTCATGGCCGTCTTTCTCTCCAACTCAGGCGGTGCCTGGGATAACGCAAAGAAGATGGTTGAAGATGGACATCACGGTGGGAAAAATAGCGATGCACACGCTGCAACGATTATCGGTGACACCGTGGGCGATCCATTTAAAGACACTGCCGGCCCAGCGATTAACCCACTTATTAAGGTCATGAACCTCGTTGGCCTTTTAATTACACCTGCAATCGTCTCTCTTGCACTTGGCGGAAGCACAATCACCACCACATTAATCGGTATCGCTGCAACCCTTGTCATCATCGCCGCATTGATCCGTAACCGTCGTCAAGCAACGGCGATAATTAATTAACGACTGGTTCATCCCCTTACGTTAAGGATTACATGGCTAAAGCAAAGACTGAGCTGATAAAGCTTGTGATCGTTGAATCACCGGCAAAGGCCAGAAAGATTGGAAGTTACCTCGGCGATGGATATGTCGTTGAAGCATCTATCGGTCATATCCGCGATCTTCCGCAGCGCGCTGCAGATATTCCAAAAGAGTATAAAAAGATTGCCTGGGCAAAAGAGGGCGTCGATATCGAAAATGATTTCGCACCCTTGTATGTCATTAACCCCGATAAAAAAGCTAAGGTCGCCGAGTTAAAAGAGTTAATGAAATCGGCCGAAGAGTTAATTCTAGCAACGGATGAAGATCGCGAAGGCGAAGCTATTGCATGGCACTTAGTTGAGGTCTTGCAACCAAAGATTCCTATTAAGCGGATGGTCTTTAATGAGATTACAAAAGAGGCGATTCAAAATGCCGTTGAACACACACGCGATTTGGATTACCACTTAATCGATGCGCAAGAGACTCGGCGCGTATTAGACAGACTTTTCGGTTACCGGCTCTCGCCCGTTTTATGGAAGAAAGTTATGCCACGTATCTCAGCCGGGCGTGTGCAATCAGTTGCAACAAGATTAATCGTTGAAAAAGAGCGCGAACGTATGGCCTTTATCTCATCTTCCTGGTGGGATTTAGCTGCAGTTACAGCCCTTGGCTTTAACGCCCGCTTACTAGAGGTAGAGGGCAAAAAAGTAGCCACTACCAGTGACTTTGGCCCGGATGGGGCGGTAAAAGAAAAGTCAGCCGAAAATATTCTCTTACTCGATGAGGCCGGTGCACGCACGCTCGTTGATTCATTTAAGAGTAGTGGATTAACCGTTAAATCGATGGATGAATCTCCGCGCACCGAGCGACCTAAGCCACCATTTACAACTTCTACTATGCAGCAAGATGCAGGTAGCAGATTGGGTTGGGGCGCACAGATCACGATGCGCATCGCACAACGCCTCTATGAAAATGGTTACATCACATATATGCGTACCGATTCAGTTAACTTATCTACACAGGCGATTAACGCCGCACGCAACGCTGCAAAGGCTTTGTACGGCGCAGAGCATGTTGCAGATGCACCACGTATCTATCAAGGCAAGACAAAGAACGCGCAAGAAGCGCATGAGGCGATTCACCCCACTGGTGAATCCTTTAAGACCCCAGGTGAGCTTGCACCCGAATTATCACGCGATGAGTTTGCACTCTATGATTTAATCTGGAAGCGCACCGTTGCATCCCAGATGGCCGATGCTAAAAAGCTACAGATGCGCGTTGACTTTGATGCCACAACAAATGATGGCAAAGCGACAATCTTCCGTGCCAATGGATCGGTAATCACATTTCTAGGATTTCTTGCAGCCTACGATGAGATTGTTAGCGATGAGAACAAAGATGAAGAGTCCACCGATAAGCGCCTGCCGGCGATGGCCCTTGGCCAATCTGTAAAGGTCGATGAGTACAGATGCGAAGGTCATGAGACAAAGCCTCCAGCTCGTTATACCGAGCCAACACTTGTTAAGAAGTTAGAGGAGTTAGGCATTGGCCGCCCATCAACATTTGCCTCCATCATTCAAACGATTCAAGATCGCGGCTATGTATATAAGCGCGGCCGTGCATTGGTGCCGACATTCCTGGCTTTTTCAGTGACCGGCCTGCTTGAAACACACTTTACAAAGCTAGTTGACTACGAATTTACGGCCAGCATGGAGGAGGATTTAGATACGATCGCCTCCGGTGAGGCTAGCCGCAGCGATTGGTTGCATGGATTTTTCTACGGCCACGATGGACAGCCTGGCCTTAATGAACTCTCCGCCGATCTCGGTGTCATCGATGCGCGCGCAACGAATACGATGAACCTATCTCCTGAGATTGAAATCCGCGTCGGTCGATTCGGTGCCTATCTTCAACTTAATTTGCCGAATGAAGAGCGAAAGCTTGCAAATATTCCAGAGTCTTTAGCGCCCGATGAGTTAACACTTGCAAAGGCGATTGAACTATTAGAGGCACCATCAGGTGAGCGAGAGCTTGGAATTGATCCGGCAACAAATCTGCCGATCATCGCAAAATCGGGGCGCTTTGGTCCATACATCACCGAAGTTCTGCCAGAAGAACCGATTGAGTTAACGGCATCGGGAAGGAAGAAAAAGAAAAAAGCCGATGCGCCAAAGGCAAAGACCGCATCCTTATTGTCAACAATGACCTTAGATACCGTCACATATGAAGATGCGCTACAACTCTTATCACTGCCGCGCACACTTGGTATCAACAGTGCAGGTGATGTGATCACTGTTCAAAATGGTCGTTACGGTCCATACTTAAAGGCCGGCACGGATTCACGCACACTGACATCGGAAGAACAGTTATTTACATTGAGCTTAGATGAGGCGATCGAGATCTACTCAAAGCCAAAAGAGCGCCGTCGCGGAGTTGCAAAACCACCTGTTAAAGAACTCGGCCTTGATCCAACAACGCAGAAACCATTAATTATTAAAGATGGACGCTTTGGAATGTATGTCACCGATGGCGAAACAAATGCAACTCTTCGCCGCGGGGATACCGCAGAGGGGATGACGTTAGAGCGAGGGCTAGAACTCCTAGCAG
>JAQBVO010000029.1 GCA_027728065.1 Actinomycetota bacterium | reverse complement strand
ACGCGAGGCGCTAATCGAAAACATTCACCGCAGTCAACTCAATGCACTTGAAGAGGCCGCTGCATATTCGCAATTACTCAATGACTTTGCATGCACTCATGAAGAGCTTGCGCAAAAACTTGGTCGCTCCCGCCCGCTTATTTCAAACACAATTCGTTTAATGAATCTTCCTTCATCGGTCCAAAGCAAGCTCGCATCGGGAGCCATTAGCGCAGGACATGCACGTGCATTACTGGCTTTAACTGAGCCAGATATGATTGAAAGCCTAGCCAAACGCATCATCAATGAGGGCCTGAGTGTGCGGGCAGTCGAGGAGATTATTTCAAGAGATGCGCCGAAGAGTAAGAAGAGACTTACAACTGTTACATCGAGCATCGTTGAGTTTAACGAGATCGCCGATCGCATCGGTGATGTACTCGATACTAGAGTTACAATCCAAGGCAGCGTTAAAAAGGGAGCGATAGTTATCGAGTTCGCGGGCGCGCAGGATTTAAAGAGAATCTCTCAGGTGATCGAAGATTAAGAGAGTTGGTTGCTCCCACGGCGCGACATTTCAGTCTTGATAACTCCACCCAAAGATTTAACTCCTTCACGGATGCGCTCTGGGGTTGGATAGCAGTACGACAGGCGTAGTGACCAAGAACCAAAACCATCGGAGTAGAAAGCTGTGCCTGGAACGTATGCAACCTTGGCCACAATCGCCTTTGGCATTAAAGCAGTTGTGTCGATCTCTGGCGGCAAGGTGACCCAGACATAAAAACCTCCGCCGGGCTTAGTCCATTTTGCAACGGCCGGGAAATACTCATCTAAGGATTCAAGCATCGCATCGCGACGCACCTTATAGAGATCGCAGAAGGATGCAATCTGATCGCGCCATGGCTGTTCGGCTAAATAACTAGAGATCACTAACTGCGCAAAGTTAGAGGGACATAGGATCGATGACTCGCTGGCGATTATAAGTTTTTCTTTCAGTGATGGTGGGACTACGGCCCAACCAACGCGTAAACCCGGGGCGATTGTCTTAGAAAAAGTTCCAAGATAGATAACGTTCTCCGAATCTTCAGCACGCATCGCATTTGGCGAGGGCTTATCAAAGCCGAGTAGACCGTAGGGATTATCTTCAACGACAAAGATTTCAGCTTCGCGGCAGATATTTAAAATCTCTGTACGCCGCTCGGTTGGGAGCAAGACGCCCGATGGGTTTTGATAGTTAGGTATGAGGTAAAGGAATTTAATTTTGCGCCCCTTAGAGCGGACCGTCTTTATTGCATCACGCAGACCTTGCGGGACTAAGCCAAGATCATCGGTCTGAACATGCACAACAGATGCTTCGTACTGGTGAAAAGTGCCGAGGGCACCGACATAGGAGGGGGCTTCAACTAAAACCACATCACCTGGATCGATAAAGATGCGAGAGATTAAATCAAGGGCCTGCTGAGAGCCGGTCGTTACTAAAACATCATCGGGGTTGGCACGGATACCTTCAAGGGCCATAACTTCGCAGATCTGAGCACGCAGTTTGGGGTGGCCCTGCCCGCTGCCGTACTGCAACGCCTCAGCGCCATTAGTTAACACTAATTTTTGAACAACCTCGGCCATCATCGGCATTGGGAGGGCAGAGAGATTTGGCATCCCACCGGCTAAAGAGACGATCTCAGGGCGAGAGGCGACGGCAAAGAGTGAGCGGATTTCGCTGGGCTTCATATGAGCGGCACGAGTTGCAAAGCGCCCCTCTAAATTTTGAGGAGCACCTGTAGCAAAGCGATGTGAAATCTCCGACACGGCCCAAGTCTGCCATATGCCAGGCTCGCCTCGAACACTATTTATCGGCGGATACCAGCTTTGCGTAAATCTGCGATGCGCAACGTTCCAGTCTTTGCATCATCTTCGGCCGATAAATAAAGCCGTTGGATGGCTATAACTAACGCCTCAGCGATTACATCGCGAAAATTCGGACGCGATATCCGTTCGAGATCACCAGGATTACTTCTGTAACCTAAATCGATCTGAACTGCCGGGGCCCGTGTTAATCGAAGTAGGTCCCACGTCATTGCATGGCTGCGGCAGTTTGCTAAATCTGTTCGAGCACAGATTTCTCGCTGTACTAGAGAGGCAAAGCGCTCGCCGACTATTGAGTGAATACCATGAGCATCGCTTCCGTAAAAATAAGTCGCTGCGCCATGTGCACTCTTGTTTTTATAACTATCGACATGAAGTGAGATCATTAAATCGGCCTGACTTTGATTAGCAAAGGCGATGCGCTCACTTTCGCTGGGGTTATTTGAATCTCCCCGTGTTAAAAATACCGATGCCCCAAGTGCAAGCAAGCGACCTTCGGTACGAAGTGCAACATCATAGATAAGCCCATCGATTCCAGTGGGGTTTAAAACAATAACTTTATTGGCAAGGGCGGGGCCACGAGTTCTCTGAGTTGCACTCTCGCGCAAGAGAGATGGAGCACCGCCAGAGACCATTCGTGTCAATCGCAATAGCGCAATAATCGTCTCGGGACCACATTTCCCATCTGCGCTTATTCCAACAGATTGTTGGAACTCTTTTACCGCAGCGGCCGAACGGGGCCCATAAATCCCGTCGACACGGCTGCAATCAAAACCCATCTCAGTTAAACGAGATTGCAATGCTGCAACATCATCGCCGCGCATAAGTGGGTAGTCCTGCAGATTTAAAGAGCGGTCACCGAGCTTCCACCTGGCCTCTTCGAATGCCCGAGCGGTAACGGCATCAAAAAGACCGGTAACAGTTAAGCCTCGGCTCTGTTGGAAAGAGCGAATCTGCGCTTCGTTTAAATCTGACATAGATACCTAATAGAAAATTAAGCGATATAACTTTCAAGCTCTTTGAGTATTGCAGGTTTTGGCCGTGCTCCTATAATCATTTTAACGACCTCGCCGTTGACAAAGAGATACATCGCTGGAATCGATGTGATGCCATATTTAATCGCTATCGCCGATTCGTTATCGGTATTGAGTTTTACAATCTTTAACTTGTTGCCATACTCATGTGAAATCTCCTCGAGAATTGGGCTGACCGCGCGGCATGGCCCGCACCACTCTGCCCAGAAATCAACTAAAACAGGGCCGCTGCTCTTTAAAACCTCGGTCTCAAATGTTGCCGTTGTTACATTAGTTGTTGCCATGGGTGGTCTCCAGATCGTTGTATGTAGTAAATGAACTTTAGTGGTGGGCTAGAAATTTCTCTGCATCAAGGGCGGCCTGACAGCCCGAACCTGCGGCTGTGATCGCCTGTCGATAGGTATGGTCTACGAGATCACCACAGGCAAAGACACCAGTGATATTTGTTCGAGTTGATCTGCCTTCGACCTCGACGTAACCCTCGGCGTTGAGTGTTATCTGTGAGGCTATGAGTTCGCTGCGCGGGATATGCCCGATAGCGACAAAGAGGCCGGCAAATGGCCTCTCGTGATAACTACCATCTATCGTGTTACGGAGTTTTAATCCCGTCACCTTTGACTCTCCGAGCACATCGATTACTTCACTGTTCCAAACAAACTCAATCTTTGGATTTGCTGCGGCGCGATCGGCCATAATCTTTGATGCACGCAATGAATCACGGCGGTGAATCAGAACAACCTTGCTTGCGAACTTAGTTAAAAATATAGCCTCTTCAACCGCTGAATCTCCTCCGCCGACAACGGCGATTTCCTGGTCGCGGAAAAAGAAACCATCACAGGTTGCACACCATGAAACACCATGGCCCGATAAACGCTTTTCATTGGCTAAACCAATCTCACGATATGCCGAACCCATCGCAAGGATGACAGATCTAGCTTTCACAGTATTGCCTGAACCATCGACGAGAGTTTTAATCTCCCCCGCTAAATCCATACTCACAATGTCGTCGGTAATTAACTGAGAACCAAAACGCTTGGCTTGCTTGCGCATACTCTCTATTAAATCTGGGCCCATCACACCATCGACGAAGCCAGGAAAATTTTCAACCTCTGTCGTATTCATCAGCGCGCCACCTGCAGTAACCGAGCCCTCATAAATAATTGGATTTAACCGCGCACGGGATGCGTAGATAGCTGCCGTATATCCAGCTGGGCCAGAGCCCACAATGACGACATCTTGCACTTCACTCACGCTCACTCCTTAGAAACATATATAGCATCTAGTTTATTCCGCATCCTTTGAGGGGCGAACCACTGAGTCACGTAAGTGACGGAGCATAGATATCTCCTGGACACCGGCCGCCTTGCCCGCAATTAAATAACCAAAAAATCCCATCACCATAACTATCGCTAACTCGCCTGCGCGGGCGATCGCTGTGAGCTCTACCCCCACCCATGTGATGTACTGCGTAAGGGCGAATAAAGGTGCCATCACTGCAACCGAGGCAGCCAAGAGGCGCAGGTGCTGGCCCAGGAAATCCATAACTCTGATCTTGCCCGTGTGTTTTTTCAACAAAGAAAGGGTGACGAGTAAACCAAAGAGATAACTAATAGAAAAAGCAGCGCCAAGTCCAATTGTGATCCATTGGGTTTTTAGGAGATTAAGAAATAGATACGAGAGTCCTACCGAGATGAGATTAATAATAAAGATTGAAATCACCTGAGTGCGGGTATCTTCAAATGCGTTAAAGCCACGGATCAAAATCAAGTTGATGGAAAAAGCGACAAGGCCAAAACTAAGCGCCGCTAGGACGTATCCAATATAGCGTGAATCCTCAATAGGAATTCCAATAAAAATAACCTCTGTGATGAGGGGGCCAAAGAATAAAAACGCAACGGCGCTTGGGATAGTAACTACACCAACTAATTTAACTGCTCGGATTAGCTGCGTTCGCACCTCGCCGCGGTTATCGGCGAGTGCTAAACGTGAGAGATGGGGCAAGATGGCGGTGATAATTGAAATTGTAATGATCGAATACGGCAATAACATCACAAAGTATGCATAGGTATATGGCGTATAACCGACACCTCTGACAATACCCTCTTGAGCACTACGTACCGCGGCCGTTGTTGCAACATTTACTGTAACTAAATAACCAAGTTGGGAGATTAAAACGTAGAGTAATGTCCAGCCAGCTAAACCAAATGATTTTCCAAGCCCGGCCAAACCCCACTGTGGTCGAAGTTTAACTCCAAGGCGTTTAACAACAGGAACGAGAACAAACGCCTGTACAACCACACTTAAAGTTGTTCCCCAGCCAAGGATTTGAATTTGGAGTGGAGTGATTGTTTCGGTGGTGGTACCTGGTGATAAAACTAGGAAGCCACCGAAGAGTAGGATTCCGACGATATTGTTAGCTATGGGTGCCCACATTAAAGGGCCAAAAGATCCGCGTGCGTTGGCAACTTGACCCAACATTGTGAAGAGGCCAAGGAAGAAAATCTGTGGCAGGCAGTAGCGCGTGAAGGCGATCGAGATCTCTTTCTCAGCCTCAAAACCGGGTGTAAAAAACTCAGGGGCATATAGTCGGACAAGGGCGGGTGCGAAGTAGATCCCAACGGCGACAAGTACTAACAAGATGAGCGAGATAGTTGTTATTAACCGCGATGCGAATCCATCGCCACCATCGTCATGGGCAAAAGAGCGCACTAACTGTGGAATAAATATCGCGGTAAGTGCCCCACCAACAAGTAAGTTATATAATATATTTGGCATTGTATTTGCCACGTTGTATGTATCGGCAAGCAGGGCGGTTCCAAGAACTGCAACGATTAAAATGCCACGGATAAAACCAGTGATGCGTGAGAGGATGGTTCCAAGAGCCATAATTCCTGAGGCACGAAAGAGCTCATTAGATTTCATTTTTATGCCCCCTTCGTACTCGTCGCACACTCTGTGTCACCGCAGCCAGTAAGAGAAGTATCGCCGCTCCAGTGGTAAACCAGGTGACCCTGGAGTCGATCACCGTTGCGTTGAGCGATAAGGAGGCAGCTGGGACAACGTCGCTACCATCCTCATCGCGCATCTGAGCGTAGACAATTGTTTGGCCAGGGGCGAGAACTAAGGCGTTTACTTCTAACTGAACCTTGGAGTTGGCCGCTAACTTCACCGCTTTAAAACTATCGACACGGATGCGCGCGTTCATTGCCAGCATTGCAATATCGACGGTAACCTCTACTGGAAAATTATTGATAACTGTCACCGGCAATATGGTTTTCTCTGTAGTGATCTGGTATTTGCCAGGGTTGACTCGCAACCTATTGACCTGTGCACCGACTGCAGTTCGAGCATTGTATGAAAAATATGCCCTACTGTCGGCATCGAGTTCTGGAGAGAGTAACCTCGCCAAACGCATCCGCAGTTGGAGTACATCGGCTGAGTTAACAACGTTAGATAGGCGCGTTAAATCCTTTCGATTATCTCCATAGTTCTTTCTAAGTAGCGGGCTTAACTTTGAACTTCCCCTGTTCCAACCTTTCTTCGGTTCGCTACGCACAAGACGCCCTAACGCAATCTCTAGAGCGGTTTTGCCGTATGTGTAATAGAGCTTGAGTTCACTCGGAGCTAAACGCTTAGCCATTGCAACATCAGGGTTTCCATAAGCAAGTGCAATAACCTCATTGCCAGCGGTAACTTTTTTCAACTGTTCTAGCCAAGCACCTGCGATCTCTTTACCGGCAGGTGGGGCGGCGATAGCAAGTTTGTAATCACCGCTCATCGCCACAACCTCATCGATCAGGGCTGGATCGACAACCCAGGTTCTGGATTTATTAGGTGTGATAAAAACTAACTGGCCTAATCTTCCTGAAGGCGTTAACTCTTGGGCTAAATCATCATTTCTAAACTCACCTGTAAAGTTTTGGTGCAGCGTACTTGTCAAACGGACGAGGGCCACATCGGCAGATAAAACTGGTAGGGGTATCACAAGAAAAAACAGAAGAGAGAGAACAGTGAGGGATTTTCTCATATCTTTAACTCACCGCTTCGTGCGATTAATTTTTTTTCATCCTGGTATGCCAGGCGTTCGACAATCTCAGATAGCGGAAACCATGAGACTTTATCGACCTCACTTACTTGCGGCGTTAACTCCCCGCTAACTTCAGAGAATAGAAAGTGGTGGACTGTTTTATGAATTCTCTTTCCACCGGCCATAAACCAAAAATCAATAACCCCTAAAGAGCGCGAGACTGTAGATGTAATTCCCGTTTCCTCGGCGACTTCTCGGATAGCGGCCTGTTCTGGCGTCTCACCCTCTTCAATGTGGCCCTTAGGTAGCGACCATAAGATCCGCTGCCCATGGGCATCTTTGTGATCGATTCGCCCAATAAGAAGGCCACGTGTGCGGCCTGAGTCGATAACTAATCCGCCGGCACTAATCTCATCGACGCGTTTGGCATAAAACTTTTTAACCGCAGGCTTTGTCGCCTTATTGGGGGTAGATGCAGAGTGTGTTTGGGGGCCGCGGTTGGCGGAGCGCTTACGCTTCCGCTTCTTCTTAATGCCGTCGCTGCCCGCACCAGGTGCCGGGGTCATGGGGCAAGGGTACTGCTCTAACCTTACTTATTGTGAACAGCGCATTGGGGGCGGCAGGGGAGTTAGCGATCCGTTCACTTATCCAACGCGCGCCCCTGGCTAGCTCACTCGCACAGGCATTTAAGGCCAAGGGATTTACCTTAGCGCTAGTAGGAGGCCCTGTACGCGATGCAATTTTAGGACGGCTTGGCAATGATTTAGATTTTACAACTAATGCTCCCCCACAAGAGTCTAAAAAGATTTTGCAAACGTGGGCAGAAAATATCTGGGAGACAGGGATTGCATTTGGAACTGTGGCAGGAAAGCGCGCAGATACAACGGTTGAAGTAACGACTTATCGCGATGAAGAGTACGAACCAGATTCGCGCAAGCCCGAGGTTAGGTACGGGAGCGATATTCTTGGGGATTTATCGCGCCGTGATTTTACGGTTAACGCAATGGCACTTGAACTTACTGGTGCAGCTCCTGAGTTCATTGATCCATTTAATGGTTTAGAGGATTTGGCAAAGAAAGTATTACGAACACCAGGGCGACCAGGTGATTCATTTACCGATGACCCACTACGCATGATGCGCGCTGCTCGTTTTGCTAGCCAATTAGATTTTGAGATTGAACCTGATGTCTTAACCTCGATTAAAGATCTAGCACAGCGGATTGCAATAGTTTCAGCCGAGAGAGTGCGCGATGAGTTGATAAGGATTTTAATCTCACCTAACCCTCGCGCTGGTATAACAATCTTAGTTGATACAGGGTTAGCTGAAATAATTCTCCCCGAGCTTCCGAAACTACGTTTAGAAATCGATGAACACCACCACCATAAAGATGTCTACGAACATTCGATAACAGTTTTAGAGCAGGCGATTATGTTAGAGGAGCGTCTAGGCGGTCCAAACTTAGTGATTCGTCTTGCCGCGCTATTGCACGATATTGGTAAACCCAAAACGCGCAACTTCACCGATGGTGGTGGAGTCTCTTTTCATCACCATGAAGTTGTAGGGGCGCGATTAGTTAAAAAACGCCTACAGGAGCTGCGCTTTGATAGTCATACCGTAGAGGCGGTGGAGAGATTGACCGCTCTACACCTGCGCTTTCATGGCTATGGAGATGGCGAATGGAGCGATGCAGCGGTGCGCAGATATGTGCGAGATGCCGGCGATTTATTAGCTCATTTACATGTGCTCACTCGCGCCGATTGCACTACGCGCAATAAAGTCAAAGCGGTGCGCCTTTCTAAGAGCTATGACTCACTCGAGGCACGCATAGCTATATTGATGGAGCAAGAGGAGTTGTCCAAAATTCGCCCTGATTTAGATGGCGCGCAGGTAATGGCTATTTTGAATTTGAAACCCTCACGAGAAGTTGGCGCGGCGATGGATTTCTTAATGGAGCTGCGTTTAGATCAAGGATTAATCGGGGAAGAGAGAGCTAGCGCCGAATTACTTAACTGGTGGGAAAACAGAGGGACGAAGTAGAAGCGTTGCAACTAAAAAATAAGCGGTGCTAACACACAACGGAACGATAAATGAAACACCCGATGGTGGAAGTAATAGTGCAGCAATTAATCCGCCTAATACGATTACCCCATTGACGACAACATCGTAGACAGCAAAGACGCGACCACGAAAATAATCATCGATTTTGGATTGTACAAGAGCGTCGTTTGTAACTTTTAAACTCTGCCCAAAGATAGATACCAATAAAGCCGTTGTAACTAAAGCGAGTTGGGTCGCAGAGGCAGCCAGAATCAATGGACACAATGAACTAGCAAAGAGTGCAAATCTGATCCAACGGTGACGACCGAATTTAGAGACCCCATACGGGGCGAGAAATGCACCAAGGAGTACTCCAATACCGGCAAAAGAGAGCGCAAAACCAAAATCCCTCAGACCCTCTTCGGGGAATGCAGGATCATTAAAAGTATTACGCGCAAGTAATAGTGCGGTAAGTGTCAGAGCAGTCAACCCCTTATCCCTTACCTAGGCGAAAGATTACTCTAGTCCTGGAGGAAGCGCGACGAAATACTATTGACGAAAAAATGATAGAGGTGTAACTTTGCCTGAAATTCCAAAAGTTAGAGGAGTCACTATGGCGGGCAATAACACAGCAAACGAAGTACGAGGAATAGACATAATTCCTTCCTCTGAAAGAACCGGAACTCCAAAGTCTTTATTTCCGGTATGGGCCGCGACCGTCATGACAATGACCGGATTTCTACTAGGTGGAATCGTTGGAACATTGGGTTTGCCGCTGAATCTTGTTATTATCGCTATTTTGATTGGAAATCTAGGTTTCTTATTAGTTGGATTGTTAAGCATAACCGGACCGCAAGCTGGAACATCAATGATCACTATTTCTCGTGCCTCCCTGGGTCAAAGAGGATATTGGCCTGGATCATTTTTAAGTTGGCTTACAGCCGTAGGTTGGGAAACCGTCAACGCTGTAATTGGAACCTTTGCCGTTCTTGAGTTATTTAAAATTATCGGCATTGGAACAGGGACTATTCAAACCCTATTAGCTTTAGTAATCACAATCTCTTTAGTTGTTTATATAGCAGTTAAAGGAATATTTACTGTGATAAAAGCTCAATCAATATTCACTATTGTGATAGCCATAGGTTTAACCATCACTATTCTTTTTGCAATACCAAAAATTAATTTAGGTGTTGCAGTAGGGGATCCTGCAACAGGAAGCTTAATCGGAACATTTCTCTTAGCGCTTGGAATTATTATGGCTGGTGGAGGAATTTCTTATCTAAATTATCCAGCAGATTACACAAGATATCTTCCAGAGTCTGCTAACAAAAAAGCAATTTTTGGTTATTCCTTCTTAGGTGGATATATTCCTATAACGGTTTTAATGATTATGGGTGCGCTTCTTGGTACAGCAATAGATATGGCCGGAGATCCATTGGCGACCTTTTCACAGGTTGTGCCAACATGGTTTCTAATTCCATTTTTATTGGTTGCGATATTAGGAATCATCACTAATAATGTTATAAATATTTATTCTTCTGGCTTAAGTTTGTTAGCAATGGGCCTAAAGGTAAAAAGATCAACAGCTGTCATAATTGACGGAATAATTGTATTCGGAATTGCTTCTTATGCCATTTTTGGCACAGATTTCGTAACATTCTTCATCAACTTTTTAGGAATTATGGTTGTTTGGCTCGCTCCCTGGGGCGCTATTGTTCTTATTGATTTCTACCAGAGAGGACAAAAATATAATTCTAATGAATTTTTTAAAGGAAATACATCTGAATACTGGTACAAGTCTGGGTTTAATCCGATAGGAATGATTGCTTGGATTGCTGGTGCCATCGCTGGTGCTTTAACAATAAACACTCCCCTATTAGTTGGTCCGTTAGCTAATTCGTGGTTTGCGGGAGGAGATGTGAGCGTTTTCGCAGGAATAATAGTTGCAGGAATCATCTACAAGTTGGGAAATAAGATCAAAGACTGAAATGTCCTTTCAGGATTTTGTAAACGATATTAAAGTTGTAGATAGTCATGCGCATCCTGGTTTGTGGGATGTGGAAAGAGGGTATTTTTTAAAGCACAAGGATTTAAAAAATTTATTCCCTGAAGCCATGCTCCTATCAGTACTATCAAGTGCACAACAATCTGAATTAATCGCAAATTCGCAAAAAGTATTGAATGACTTCGATCCCGAAATCGAAAAATGGGCAAATATGCGATCTTGTTGTCATTACGAAATTATTCAAGAAAATTCGTACAAGCATTTGTATGGATCGGCTAATCCCCAAATCGTCGATGCTGAACGTAACAAACATTTTTCAAGAGTTTATGAGAATGTTATTAAGAACAGCAAAATTGAATTTGTTATGGCAAACCTGCCGGCTTTCCCAAACGAGTACGAAAATAATCCCGTTTTCAAATGGGTCCCATACTTAGATCAATTTATTTTTGCCAAAAGTTCTCCGATTGAAAGAATGCAAGATGCTCTACACCACGGGACTATCGGGATGTATGAAAAAGCACTTTTCAACAGCCTTAAAAAAGAAGCAGTTGCTTTAGAAACACTGACTTTTGACGCCTATTGCGAATTTGTTCATAGC
>JAQBVO010000009.1 GCA_027728065.1 Actinomycetota bacterium | reverse complement strand
TATCTCTTTGGCACATAGGATTGCGCAACCGACGCGGGGTGGAGCAGCTCGGTAGCTCGCTGGGCTCATAACCCAGAGGTCGTAGGTTCAAATCCTGCCCCCGCTACTATCAGAAACTAACTCTCCAAGTGAGTACATGCGCACCATTGGCCTAAAACCAGTGGTGCGCATTTTTTTGGAGTACCGAACTCTTCCTACTTTCGTAGTATCTGCGTTAATTCAGTGGGATCCGTGGTTGGTAGTTCACAGACAAAACCACGGCAAACATATGCAGTTGGGTGATCACCAACCATGGGGCGATTTTTAAGCAGTCCGACCGTTGGGTTCACGTTCGGCGAAGCGCGAGCAATGACGGCGCCAGGTGCGGTGCTCTTCCAAGCGCGATGCCACAATTCATCGCTCGCCTCACCCGCTGGTCCAATAATTGCTACCTGTCTTGGTCCGTCGAGCAAGGCGGTTGCCGCCACTAAGCCCCAGCCAATAGCGCGCGGCGCACGTGCTATCAATGGCGTGATCTTTGCCAGGGCAGCTTCTGCCCGGATTCGATAATTATTCTCCCCTGTGAGGGCGGCATAAGTCAGTAGCGCATTCGCACTCGCCAGCCAGCCAGCGGGTTCGGCATTATCAGAGATGCTCTTTGGTCTGCCTACCAACGATGGCGCATCATCGGCGGTATCAAAGAATCCATCTTCACTATCATCGAAGTGAAGAAGAATGGTATCCAGAAACTTTCCAGCTAGGAGTATCCATTTTTCAACTCCGCTCACTTGATAGAGTGCAAGAAATCCCTCTGCCACATTTGCGTAGTCATCTAAAACGCCCCAACTTGAACCTGCCATGCCATCTCGCGAAGTTCGCAGCAATCGTTGCCCAGTTTCATTCAGGTGCACCTTGGCAATGAGATCTGCAGCGCTCTCTGCTGCGGCAATCCACGATGTTTGGCTAAAGAGCACCCCCGCTTCGGCAATGGCTGCAATAGCCAACCCATTCCATGCTGCCACTACTTTGTCGTCACGATTTGGGCGCGGACGAAGATTACGGGCAGTGAAAAGTTGCTGTTTAATCTGACTCCACCGCACTTGATCGCTTGGATCATTCAACAGTTGGAGCGTTGATAAGCCATGCTCGAAGCTGCCTTCGCCCGTGACATGTAAAACTTCGCTGGCCCACCGCCCATCGCACTCACCGAGAACGTCAATTAATTTTTCAATGCTCCATACATAATAGGTACCTTCGGCGCCTTCCGTATCGGCATCAAGGGCAGATGCGAAGGCGCCCTGATCAGTACGAAGTTCGCGCAGCATGAACTCTACGGTTTCATAGACAATGCGACGAGCCAGCTCAGAATCCGATATACGCCACCAGTGCGTATATACGCGCAGTAAGAGTGCATTGTCATATAACATTTTTTCAAAATGCGGTACTACCCATTTACTATCGACTGAGTACCGCGAAAATCCTCCGCCCAGTTGGTCGTATATACCGCCGCGTGCCATTGCGGTAAGCGTTCTCTCTGCCATCGTTAACGCCTGCGAGTTACCGGATCTAGCGTGTTCGCGTAATAAAAACTCCAACAACATTGAGGGAGGAAATTTTGGTGCATTGCCAAATCCACCATTCACAGAATCGAAATCGCGCACCAGTGCTGTAACTGCGCTCTGAAAATCTTCGGCAGATGGCAGCGCCCCTGATTGCAGCGTGGGAGTTTGCAGCGATTCAATAATTTTTACCGCAGTTGTGTAAATCTCGGTGCGCCTTTCTGCCCATGCTTTTTGAATTCCATGCAGCACCTGCATAAATGATGGCAGGCCGTGATGTGGAGTAGGAGGGAAATAAGTTCCTGCATAAAAGGGGCGGCCCTCTTGATCTAATAAAACGCTCATCGGCCAACCGCCATGTCCGGTAAGGGCCACGGTTGCTTGCATGTAGACCGCATCAATATCTGGGCGCTCTTCGCGATCGACTTTAATGCTGATGAAATGTTCGTTGAGAAAGTTCGCGATATTTATATCTTCAAATGATTCATGAGCCATGACGTGACACCAATGGCAGGCGGAGTATCCAATGGAGAGAAAAATTGGCAGATCACGTCTGCTCGCTTCAGCGAATGCCGCATCAGACCACTCCCACCAGTGAACCGGATTGGTGGCATGTTGCTGCAAATATGGACTTGTAGCAAGGCTTAGGCGATTAGTCATCGTGAAAAATTCCACTCATCGAGTGATTCTCAAGGAAATCACGTAGTAATACCCAACTGGCGGCCTACTAAAGATTTACTTCTCACAATTATTTGCGTGGCTATCTTAGCAATTACTATCGCTGCCGCCGATTCTGGATTTTGTAGCACAACAGGAGTGCCAGCATCACCGCCAGTACGCAACTCCAAATTGAAAGGAATCTTTCCCAGCAGCGGAACTTCGATGCCAAATAATTTGGAGAGACTCTCTGCAGTTGTTTCGCCTCCGCCGGTACCAAAAAGTGAAATTAATTCACCAGAAATAGGGGAAGTAAAATCTGACATATTTTCGATAACGCCAATGACATGTTGCTTGAGTATGTGCGCGAGCCGACCAGAACGCTCAGCCACTTCAGATGCTGCTATTTGTGGTGTAGTCACAATGAGAACTTCAGAGGAGGGAATTAGTTGCCCCAGTGACATGGCAAGATCGCCAGTGCCTGGTGGTAAATCAATAAAGAGAATGTCCAAATCACCCCAGTAGGCATCTGCGAGCAGTTGTTCCAATGATTTATGCAAAAGAGGGCCCCGAAAAGCAATTACATCAGAACGTTCATTCTTAAACATCTCCATTGAAACAACCTTTACACCGAAAGCTTCCAGTGGGATAAACATTGATCGGTCCAGAGCGGTAGGACGCAGACCTATCAAACCCATTAAGCGCGGAATCGAATGTCCATAGACATCAGCGTCAAGAATTCCAACACTCAAACCTTTTTGGGCAGTTGCAACGGCAAGATTGACTGTCAGGGAGGACTTACCAACACCGCCCTTACCTGATGCAACGCCAATCACCCTCGTCCGCGAATCTGGTTGACTAAATGGAATGAATTTTTCGCGACCATTACGCAGAATTTTTTTAACATTATTAAGTTGTTCCTCTGACATCACCCCAAGTTCTACCTCAACTCGTGCAACTTCAGAAATGTTAGTAACCGCCGCCGTGACATCGGTGCGAAGTCGATCCTGCATGGGGCAACCAGAGATTGTAAGTAAAATCTTGATGTGCGCTACCCCATCAGAAAATGTTACTGATTCGACCATCCCCAAATCTGGGAGTGGGCGGTGCAGTTCCGGGTCTTTAACCTGCGCTAGCGCGCCATTAATCTGCTCTATTACCGTCATTGTGATTCTGGTCCAACCAATATCCGAGTAAAAATTGCACGACCAATAATCTCGTCAGTATAGATATCTAAGAACATGGCTCGATTCTAACCGTCCTAATAATTACCGCACCTCCAACTATGTAATGATGCGATTATCAACTTCGATGCGCAACAGGTATGTTCCAATTCATCGATTAGTTATTTCCATTCTGTTGTATCATACTTACTCTTATGGAGCCACAACAGAATATTGTCGGCGGAGAGTTAGAGATCTGCAGCCTCGATCCACTCACCGGCTTCTATCGCGATGGCTATGCCAACACTGGACCAGAGGATCTGGGGAGCCACACTGTCTGCACAGTTGTCAGTGCCGAGTTCTTAGCCCATCAAAAGCGCGTTGGCAATGATTTATCAACACCCGTGCCCGAATATGGATTCCCAGGGCTAAAACCGGGGGATCGGTGGGCAGTATGTGCGGGACGATGGCAACAAGCAATTAATGACGGTGTTCCAACCGGCGTTGTCCTTGCTGCCACCAATGAAGCAGCTGCACCGTATGTATCTATTGAAGCCCTGCTTGCTAACTCGATGGATGTTCCCTCAGATCCAAGCTCACTTCTCTAAAGCGATTTATCTGCTGCTAAGTTTTCCGTTAAGAGATGCAATTGGTTCGAGGAAGAGTGGTCGTGCAGCTATCGCGAAAATAATTATGACCATGATTGACTCGGTGAAGATCCAAATTAAATTCAACCACTTACTCTTTGGAAGTGGAGTCCGAACTTGTCGCTTCCGAGTGATTCTTACCCGCCAATATAGGACATCTCGATTTTCGCCTTACCCGTTGTGAGAAGTTTTTTGGTCTGAGCACTACGCAGTTTAGAGTAGCGATCTGTGCGCTCTCGCGAGATATTGGCCATGGCTGTTAAAAGCACTTGATCAAGTATTCGGTGGTAACTCCGGTACAACTTCCTCAGGTGGAACACTGACCGCTATTGGAACAACTAATGACTCTCTGGCTAGTGCACTAGCTAGCGCTAAACAAGCGTTGGCAGATGGACAAGCGGCCCTCGCAATTGGTGACTTTGCTGCATACGGTCGTGCGCAAGATCATTTGAAATCTGCAATCGCTTCAGCGATAGCTGCCCAAGTAAAGAAGTAAAGCGCCGCAGATTTAAATAAATCTCCCAAAGAGATCGCTTCGATAAAGGCCGGATTCACGTTTTCTACGTGGATTTGGTCTTTATCTATTCAACGCCTAAGAATGCCGATACCAACGCGGGGTGGAGCAGCTCGGTAGCTCGCTGGGCTCATAACCCAGAGGTCGTAGGTTCAAATCCTGCCCCCACTACTAGTTTCAAAAGTGCAAAAATCTCGCCGTGCTACTTGATGCGCAGTGAGTTCGTTACAACAAAGAGCGATGACAGGGCCATTGCCGCGGCGGCATAGATTGGTCGAAGCAGACCTGCAGCGGCGATTGGCAGGCCTATAACGTTATAGATCAAGGCCCAACCCATATTTAGATGAATTATGCGAAGAGTCTTCTTTGAGAGCTTAAGTGCAGAGATGACACTGCCCAGCCCAGTGTTGATCAAGGTGATATCAGCGCTATTAATTGCAGTATCGGTACCAGTTCCCATAGCCATCGATAGATCTGCAGCCGTTAGCGCAGCGGCATCGTTTATTCCATCGCCAATCATTAACACGGTGTGGCCTTCGGATTTTAACTGCTCGACAATCTTTAACTTGGATTCAGGCAATGCGCCAGAGCGAACATGAGCCTCATCTATGCCAACGGTAGAAGCAACCGATGCTGCGACCTCGGCGCTATCGCCCGTTACTAACCAGGGAGTAATTCCCATGGCACGTACTTGATTAATTGTTTGCGCGGCATCGGATTTTAATTGATCACCCACGGCAAAGACTGCAAGTGCAACACCATCCCATGCAAGAACTGAAACGGTTAATCCAGCGGCATGGCCATCGGCAATCGCCGATTTTAATTCGGAGTTAAAATCAGTACAGCTATGTGCAACGGCTGCCGGTGAGCCGATTAAGACAACTGGTGATTGTGCTCCTAGATTGACACGACCTGCAGCGCCAGAGCCTGGGGTCACCGCAAACTCGGTGCAACTATAGTTTTTTGCACCTTGAGCCAGAGCGTAACGAGTGATTGCAACTGCAACTGGATGAGAGTTCTGCGATTCAATAGTTAGCGCTGAAGAGAGAATCATTGTTTCGTTAATCAAGGAAGCAAATGAGCCACCGAGAACAGTGCCGGCCGCCCTTGAAATCCTGCACTCCTGTACATTCATAACACCTTGTGTCAAGGTCCCAGTCTTATCAAATACGACGGTATCGATACTGCGGGCGATTTCAAGAACACGGGGTTCGCGTAGCACTATTCCTCGCCCAGCTCCGCGCCCTGATGCGACAAGCAATGCCACGGGAGTTGCTAAGCCAAGGGCGCATGGACATGCGATTACTAAGACAGTTATCGCTACAGAGATGGACCTAGTTAATGAGTGATCGCTATAGAACCAACCCAGAAATGTTGCGATAGAGATAAGTAAGACGATTGGGACAAAGACTGCGCTGATGCGATCGGCTAAACGTTGTATCGGTGCCTTTGTGCCCTGTGCACTAATCACCATCGCGGTAATTCGGGCCAACTCTGTATCACTTCCAACCCGTGTGGCCCGAACAATTAAGCGAGAGTTGTGATTGAGTGATGCGCCAATCACGTAAGAGCCTGGGCCAACATCAATTGGCTTTGACTCACCCGTGAGCATCGAGTTATCGATAGCGCTTTGGCCCTTAACTACAATGCCATCGGTTGCGATGCGTGCACCTGGAAGTACTTCAAACTCATCCCCAATCTGCACCTGCTCAATCGGAACAATGAGTGGGAAGCCATTGCGCACGATTGTCACTTCTTTACTAGCTAAGGCTAAAAGAGATGTGAGGGCAGCTCCTGCTCGTGCCTTTGCACGGGTCTCTAAGAAACGTCCGAGGATCACTAACAAGATTACGCCCGCTGCAACTTCTGTATATACATCTCCCACACCAGTTGCATTGGCATATATCGACCACGTAAAGGCGGCAACTGAACCGAGTGAGATCAAGTTATCCATGGTTGGATGTCTTAAATTGTGCAACGCTGCGCGATGAATCGGCCAAGCAACGAATAAAACTACTGGTGTACTTAGTGCGATTACGAGCCATGCAGTTGGTGAATACAAGGGTCGTGCGATTGCAAGTGAATCCAACTGTGCGATCATCCACATATCAATGTGGTGATGCCAATCCATAACCATAGAGATTGTCACCGCTGGTACTGCAAAAATAAGGGCAAAGATAAGTGCACGCGCTGACTTCTTGCTGTGCAGTGTTACTGATTGATTATCGCCAAGAAGTTCGGCTTTATAACCAGCTTTTTCAACGGCCCTAATTAAAGCTTGTACATCCAAATCGGCTACAGCCAGGATATGGGCGGTCTGGGTTGCAAAGTTAACCGTCGCACTCACACCATCGATGGAGTTAAGGGAGTTTTCAACGGTATTAACACAGGATGAGCAGGTCATGCCCTCGATTAAAAGGGTTGTTGGTTCTAGAACACTGCTCATAGATTTAGATTATCTATCACGGCGCTGTGTAATATACCGTTAGTTGAAACTCCGCTGCCACCAAACGGGCCAGATTGACCGGCCGTATTGGTAAATCTCCCACCGGCCTCGCGCACAATAATGTCAAGAGCCGCCATGTCCCAGAGTGCAAGCGTTGGTTCGATCGCCACATCGACTGCGCCCTCTGCAACTAACATATGCGACCAAAAATCTCCTAGCCCACGAGTGCGCCAAGCCGCAGCTAGCATATTTTGAAATGGAACAAGGCGATCATTGAAGCCGTTGAAATCTGAGTATGAAATCGATGCATCGGCAAGGGATCCAACCTGTGAGACTAAAATCTTTTTAGTAGTGCCATGAAATGTTACAAAAGCCCCGGCATGCCACGATGCAAACCAACGACGAGAGAGAGCAGGCGAGCTTACAACTCCAACAACGGTTTCAGATGTCCCATCGTCGGCCACTTCAATCAGGGCGATTAAGCATGCCCACGTTGGGACCCCACGCATAAAGTTTTTTGTTCCATCGATTGGATCTATAACCCAATAACGTTTAGCACCAGATATATCGCTGCCAAACTCTTCACCGACTAAACCATCGCTGGGGCGGTGCTGGGCAAGCATCTGGCGGATTGCCGTTTCAACTGCGCGATCGGCATCGGTCACGGGTGTGTTATCTGGTTTGGTTGTAACTACTAAATCCAAGGATTGATATCTATCCAATGCGATTGAATCGGCAAGATTTGCCAGCAGATGCGCCAAAGCTAAATCATCGGCATAGCGTGCAGAATCACTTGTCATAGTTCGACAATCTTATTCCTCATCCTCTTGTGCGGCTTGATCTTTGACGGCCAGCAATGAGCGAAGACTGGCTAGGCGCGCAGTTCGTTGAGTATCTACGGCTCCATCTGGTGCAGCCCAAGCGTTGAGAGAACACGAGCTCTCCGAGTGTGAGCAGTTAGATAGACAGTTTGCCGCCACCTGCGATAAATCGGTAAATGCATCGACGATTCGACGTGTATCGATATGCGATAGACCAAAGGCACGGATTCCGGGGGTATCGATAATCCAACCATCGCTGCCTGCAAGCGGCAGGGCGATCGCACTCGATGATGTATGACGCCCACGACCAGTTGCGGTATTCACATCACCTGTTACGCGCTGGGCCTGAGGGACTAATGCGTTAATTAAAGTTGATTTTCCAACACCTGAATGTCCAACTAATACTGAGATTTTTCCTTCGAGCATCGAGTGCAAAGCCTGTAAATCTCTCTCGCGCGATTGGCTTTTAATTGCGGTATAGACAATCTCAACATCCAACTTTGAATACTCGGCTAAAAAATCTGGGATCTCTCCTAGATCGCTTTTTGTTACGACTAGCTTTGGAGTAATACCCTCTGTAAATGCCGATACTAAAAAGCGGTCGATTAAGCCTCTTCGCGGCTGTGGGTTTGTTGCAGCGACTACGATTACCAATTGATCAATATTTGCAACGATAGTGCGCTCCACCTGTGCGGCATCATCGACAGTTCGACTCAGAGAGTTACGTCGCTCCTTCACGGCCACAATCCGCGCCAAGCTACCCGCAGTTCCGCTCACATCTCCAACTAGGGAAACAACATCTCCGACAACAACTGATTTAGGCCCTAGCTCGCGAGCGCGCATCGCGGTAAGAACTAATCCATCCTCGGTAATGCATCTTTGTCGGCCACGATCAACGGTTGTTACTAGCGCAGTTATCGAAGCGTCATGAGTTGGACGATCTTTGCTGCGCGGGCGAGTACTGCGAGCCGGTCTAATACGCGCATCGGACTCATCGTATTGACGTGGACTCATTCTCTATCTACCCGTGTTCTCATATAAGAAGCGAGCTCCATAAACCTGGAAAATCTGGAAGGGTTTTACGAGTAGTTGCAATGTTTTCAACTTCAACACCCGGTACTACTAATCCAATCACCGCACCTGCCATTGCCAATCGGTGGTCATCATAAGTATGGAAAACTCCAGCATGTAATGGTGCTGGGGTTATATGTAGCCAAGTGTCATGTTCTTCAACTTTTCCACCTAATGCATTAATTTCACGTGTTAAAGCAGCTAATCGATCGGTTTCATGCAGACGGAGATGGGCAATGCCTCGAAGATGTGATGGTGAATCTGCAAGTGCTGCCAGTGCAGCGATGGATGGTGTGAGCTCTCCAACCTCGTGTAAATCAATATCGATACCATGTATTACGCCAGTACCGGTGAGAGTTAATCCTTTCTCACTCATCGAAATCTGCGCACCCATTTCAGAGAGAATCGAGGGCAACTGATCTCCCGGCTGCGTTGTCTTACTTGGCCAATCTGCAACGGTGATACTTCCACCGCAGAGCATTGCAATCGATAAAAATGCTGCGGCATTTGAAAGATCTGGCTCGATTACTAACTCACGGCCGTGCAATGTGCCTGGTTTAACCGACCAACTGTGGGCCTGACTATTAACGTTAACGACTGCGCCAAATCCACGTAGCATCTCAACACTCATATTTATATGTGGCATAGATGGCAGCGCACTACCTTCATGGGTAATCGTGATGCCATTTTCAAAACTAGGCGCAACTAATAGCAGTGCAGATACAAACTGACTTGATGCACTGGCATCGATTGTTATCGCTGCACCGGAGATTTTGCCTTTGCCATGAAGTTTTAACGGCAAGCTATAGCGACCACCGTGTTCGATCGAAACACCAAGGGCTTCAAGGGCTTTGATAACTGGGCCTAAGGGACGCTCATGTGATCGCAGATCGCCATCAAATGAGATCTCACCAGTTGCAAGGGCGGCAAGTGGTGGCAAGAAACGCATGACGGTCCCAGCATTTCCAACATCGATCTGTGCAGGTCCTCGCATCGAAGCGGGAGTTACCCTCAACTGATACTGCGGTAGCCCATCGTGTAATGCATCGACTTGCACAATCCCAATTCCAAGTGCTTGTAAACCCTGCACCATGAGTTGGCTATCTCGCGAGATTAAGGGCCGTCGAAGAAGAGATGGAGAGTCGGCCTGCGCAGCCAAAATCAATGCACGATTTGTCACAGATTTTGATCCTGGAATAACGACTGAGATATCAACTGGCTTTGCGCCGCGAAAAATCGCGGGCCAGTGAGCGTCGTTTTTATTCATTGCTTAAGTCTATCCTTTCTATATGTGTGGCCGTTATGCGCAATCTGCCGATATGCGCGAACTTATTGAGCAATTTGAGGTGAGCGGTAGTTCACCCGCGCACTCTTTGCCGGCAAACTGGAATATCGCAGCGACAAACCCCATCTATATTCTCCGAGTTGACTCAGATGATCACCAAAAAAATGCATTGGCCGTTGTCTCATGGGGATTGATTGCTCCATGGTTGCGCGATCTAAACGAGGCAAAGGCTTCACAGTCGCGAGCCATTAATGCTCGCAGTGAATCGATTCATCAGAAGCCAACATTTCAAGAGGCATTTAAATCTAGGCGCTGCATAATTCCGGCGCAGGGATACTACGAGTGGGCAACGGCTCTGGGTAGATTTGCACCGAAACAGCCCTTTTATATTTCGGCAAAAAATGGAGGGCAGTTACCAATCGCCGGAATTTGGAGTAGTTGGTCCGCACCTGGTGGAGCCCTCATTCAAAGCGCATCGATTATCACACAAGAGGCGCAGGGGGATTTAGCAGAAATCCATAGCCGCATGCCGGTCTTTATGCCACATGATCGTTGGAGCCAATGGCTCAATCCAGAGAATAGAGAGGTTGAAAATCTCAGAGCGCTCATGGTCGTTGATTCCCCTGCCTCAATTGTTATCGCCCACCCAGTTTCTAGCACCGTGAACTCTGTTAACAATAATTCACAAGAGTTAACGGCACGCATTGAATTGGGAGAGCCGGAAACCCTGTTTTAGCGATAGCCTTTTGCTGCGATGACATCAACTGATTTAGTTAAAGAGAGCTCGGCGGATCGTGCCATCCGCTTCGAGAGAGATGCCCTTATCTTTACAAACCAGTTATACGCCGCTGCGCTGCGATATACAAAGAATCCGCATGATGCAAAAGATTTGGTGCAAGATACGTATTTAAAAGCCTTTGCCTCTTTCCATCAATTTGAACCTGGTACAAATTTAAAGGCCTGGCTATATCGCGTTTTAACGACAACATTTATCAACACATACCGTAAGAATCAACGGCGCCCGCAGATCTCTGGTGGAGAGATCGAAGATTGGCAGTTAGCCGATGCGGCATCACATACGAGTAATCTCGGAAAATCTGCAGAGGTTGAAGCCCTTGAAAACCTTCCAGATAGCGATATCAAGCGAGCGTTAAATGAGATTCCAGAGGAGTTTCGTATCGCCGTTTATCTTGCCGATGTTGAGGGATTTTCATATAAAGAGATCGCCGAAATCGTTGGGGTTCCAGCGGGAACCGTTATGTCACGTCTGCACCGGGGAAGAAAACAGCTGCGCGAGCGGTTAACTGAGTATGCGAAGGATCTTGGATACTCGGTCAAAACACCTAAGGGCGCTCCAGCAGATACTGCCACCAAGGAGGAAACTCCATGAGCCAGTACGAAATACTTCCATGTAATCAGATTCTTAACTCCTTCGTGCTCTTGCTCGAAGGAGATACCGATCTACCAATGATTCAAAGTATTGAAATTCATCTTGCGGGCTGCCCACACTGCGCCGCTGAACTGGCTCATGAGAAAATGATACATAGTTTGATGCAAGATGTTTTACGCAGAACATGCTGCGAGGTGGCACCGGTAGCACTTCATGATTCGATTTATCAGCAGATACATAGCCAAATGACTGCCTCATTCACCTCGGGTGTTACCACTGAGTTTACAATGACTGAGATTTCAATTGAGATAGATGAGTTTGGCAATATTGAGCATCGAGAAATCACTATTGAACATACAGAAGAGATTCGATATCTCAATGATGACCCAAACACAGGTGAGAAGTAAGTAATGAAGCTCGCCGAAGAGATTATTGGCGCAGTTGGTTTTTCTGTAATGACGGTGCGTCCAGGTGATACTTGCGTTGCCATGGGAGTTGGTGATCTACCGATTGTTGCCCAGTCACCTCTTGTAAATCTTATGGAGCATGCTGCAGTCATCTCACTTGATGAGTATTTAGAGGTTGGCGAGACGACTATTGCAATCAGTATTGAGATTATCTCACTGAGCCCCGCGCAAATCGGCGCCGAGCTTCGTGCAACATCGCGCTGCATTGAAGTTGAAAATAAAGAGTTAACCTTTGAATGCGAAATCTATGAGGGCGAGCGACAAGTTGCTGCCGCACTCATTAAAAGAGCGACAGTTGAGCGAGTATCATTTCTCGCCCGTACCGCCGCCCTTAATTTAATTAAAGAGGGTTAGCTCTGGCTATTAGGTCTTCTTAGTGGCCCAGAAAATCTCTGCAATCTCCTCAATCTTTGCAATTAACTTATCTGCAACAGCAACATCTTGAGTGCCCTTGGTACCTGCAGCGCCTGCAAGCTTTGTTGCATCATTAAAGAGTGAGTGCAGCTGTGGGTATGCCTCAAAGTGTGGTGTCTTGAAGTAATCAGTCCAAAGAACCCATAAGTGCTCCTTGACTTGATGCGAGCGCTCCTCTTTGATTGCAACCGATCGTGATCGGAAATCTGCATCTGTATTTGCTGCGTACTTTTCCATGCATGCCTTTACGGACAGTGCTTCGATTTTTGCTTGCGCAGGATCGTAAACACCGCATGGAAGATCGCAGTGTGCGTAGACAGTTGTCTTTGGTGCAAACATGTTTTTCTCCCCTTAAAAATTATCGCGTCCATCTCTGACTGGTGACAGACTACCGCCCATGAGCAAATTTGGCACAGTCAGGGTCGAAGGCTCTTCAATGGAGCCGACCTTTAGCCACGGTGATTGGCTACTGGTCCTTTGGGTGCACCGACCATTTGATCGCGCAGTTCTGGGCAGTATCGCAGTAATAGAGCGCGAGGAGCGCCCCGGCATATTTCTTATTAAGCGGATTCAAAAGGCTCACTCTGGAAATTACTGGGTCGAAGGAGATAATCCGCAAAGTACAGATTCGCGCACCTGGGGTTGGATTCCAGGTAATCAGATCGTTGGTATCGTCAAACTCAGGATCAAGAAAAACAAAAACAGTTACAAGCCCAACTGAGCGCTCGTAGTTATTACTTGGCTCTTATTTCATCAATTAGCGCGTAAAGGCTTCGAGCATTAAGGCTTTTTGTTCATCCTCATGTAAGTGAAGGTTTCCAGTTGCAGGAGATGCCGTTGCACGCCTTGAAATACGGCGCAAGATACGTGAGCCAAATCCATGTCCACCATGCTGTCCGGATGTGCACAGTGCAACATGTGACCATGGGCCTTGATTTGCAGGCTCATCTTGAACCCAGAGCAGATTAGCATGTGGATGCTTATCGGCCTCTGCAAGCATCTCATCGATAGGTAGTGGATACAAAAGCTCTACGCGAATAATCGCCGTTGATGTTTCATTCAACTTGGCACGCTCGGCGACTAAATCGTAATAAATCTTTCCTGAGCAGAAAATAACGCGTGATGCATTCTCTACTGATCCATCACCGATTACTGGACGGAAGTGGCCAGTAGTGAAATCTGAGAGTGCAGATGCTGCAGCTTTCAGGCGGAGCATTGACTTTGGAGTAAATACAATGAGGGGGCGGCGAGTAGGATTTTTTGCATGCCAGCGCAGTAAATGAAAGTAGGAAGCCGGCGAAGATGGTTGAGCAACGGTCATGTTTTGTTCAGCGCACAACTGCAAGTAACGTTCAATGCGCGCAGATGAGTGGTCTGGGCCTTGACCCTCATAACCATGCGGAAGTAGCAGGACAAGTGAAGAGCGCTCCCCCCATTTCTGTAAGGCAGATGAGATGAACTCATCGATAATTGTTTGGGCACCGTTGGCGAAGTCACCAAACTGACCCTCCCAAAGCACTAATGCATCTTCGCGTTCAACGCTATAGCCATACTCAAAGCCCATCGCTGCATATTCGCTAAGCAATGAGTCGATAACAAAGAAATGGTTTTCATCGCTATTGAGTGCGCGAAGCGGTGTCCATTCATTGCCATTCTCTTTATCAATAATGACGGCATGGCGATTACTAAATGTCCCACGGCGTACGTCTTGACCGGCTAGGCGAATTGGTCGATCCTCCTTGAGGAGTGAGCCGAATGCGAGCATCTCACCGGTCGACCAGTCGATCGAGCCATTGTTGAGAGATTCAACGCGCTTTGCTAACTGTGGCAATAACTTAGGGTGAACGTTGAATCCTTCAGGAACGGCCGACTGTGTAGCAGCGATCTCTCGCGCCAGAGCTTCACTAATGGAGGTAACAATCTCATCTGCATCGGGTGCAACTGGGGCTTTAAAATTGGGATCACTCTCAGCCTCCAAATTGTTAACGGCTGCATACACGGCTTCTAATTGGCTCTGATAATCGCGTGCGACCTCTTCTGCCTGCTCAGAAGTTATATCCCCGCGGCCAATAAGGGCTTCGATATATAACGTACGTGTTGAACGTTTTGCATCAATCAATTTGTACATCAGCGGTTGAGTAAAGCTTGGCTCGTCACCTTCATTATGGCCGCGACGTCGGTAGCAGAGCATGTCGATAACAACATCTTTATTAAACTTTTGACGATATTCAAAGGCCAGGAGTGCAACACGCACGCAGGCTTCGGGATCATCGCCATTAACGTGGAAAACAGGGGCCTGAATAATCTTTGCAAAATCAGTTGCATACCTAGACGTACGCGCTGCATTTGGAGATGTAGTAAAACCAACTTGATTATCGATAATTACATGGATTGTGCCGCCTGTGCGATATCCAGCTAGCTGTGACATCTGCAGGAGTTCAGCGTTAACTCCCTGTCCGGCAAAGGCTGCATCGCCATGGAGTAAAATCGAAAGAACTGAGTAAGCATTTTTAATATTTAACTTATCTTGCTTAGCACGGACAATGCCCTCTAGAACTGGATTAACCGCCTCAAGATGTGAGGGATTAGCCGCTAAATAAATCTTGGTAGTTGCACCGCTATAAGAGGTAAAGATGCTCTCTGTGCCTAAGTGATACTTCACATCACCAGAGCCTTGTACCTGGTTTTCTGCGTAATGGCCCTGAAACTCTTGAAAAATCTGGCCATGTGATTTACCTGCGACATTTGCCAGTACATTCAACCGCCCACGGTGTGGCATTCCAATACAGACTTCATCTAAACCTTGATCGGCAGCACTAGATAAAACCGCATCTAACAATGGGATTACTGACTCTCCGCCTTCAAGCGAGAAACGCTTCTGTCCAACAAACTTAGTCTGCAGGAAAGTTTCAAAGGCTTCGGCGCTGTTGAGTTTGTGCAGGATTCGTAAATTCTCTTCCGGAGCCAGTTTTTGTGTACCAACTTCGAGATGGGTCTGTAACCATTGTCGCTCTTGCCGATTTTCTATATACATAAATTCGGCGCCCACTGTGCGGCAGTACGAATCGCGCAGAATTCCTAAAATCTTGCGCAGAGGCATAAAAGATGCGCCGCCAAATCCACCAGTTGCGAACTCACGATCGAGATCCCAGAGTGTTAAGCCATGAGTGACGACATCTAGATCTGGGTGAGAGCGCTGCTTATATTCCAATGGATCGACATCGGCCATCAAGTGGCCAAAGGTTCGATATGCCGCAATTAACTGCTGAACTCGAGCCGTCTTACTGATCTGCTCATCTCTACCAAACTCGAAATCGATCGCCCACCGGATTGGTTCGTATGGGATGCGAAGGGCGGCAAAGATCTCATCGAAAAAACCTTCGGCACCTAGTAAATAATCATTCATCCGGCGCAGGAAATCACCGGATTGTGCCCCTTGAATAACTCGGTGGTCATATGTACTAGTAAGTGTGACGACCTTACTAATAGCCATTCTGGCCAGAGTTTCCTCGCTAGTGCCATGAAATTCGGCAGGGTAATCAAGTGCGCCAACTCCAAGAATTAAACCCTGGCCCACAACAAGGCGCGGTACCGAATGAACCGTACCGAGAGTGCCTGGATTGGTAATAGACATTGTTGTGCCGGCAAAGTCATCGACAGTAAGTGCGCCGCTGCGCGCTTTCTTAATAACCGCCTCGTATGCGCCCCAGAACTGTGCGAAATCCATTGATTCACAGCCCTTAACCGATGGCACTAATAATTGACGCGACCCATCGGCCTTTGCTAAATCAATTGCGATACCTAAATTGATGTGTTCAGGATGTCCTATCGCAGCTTTGCCATCGAGTTCGCCAAAAAATGAGTTCATCTCTGGCATCGCACGAACCGCTTTAATCATGGCATAAGCGATGATATGAGTGAATGATGTTTTACCACCGCGCGCACGTTTGAGATGATTGTTAATGACGATTCGATTATCAATCATTAACTTTGCTGCAACTGCGCGCACTGAGGTGGCAGTTGGAACTGAGAGCGATGCCTCCATAGATTGAACTACACGGGCAGATACTCCACGAATAGGTTCGAGCGTTGATGCACTCGGTGTTATTAAAACTGGAACTGGTTTAACGACTGGATCTGCAGGAGTTGGTTGACGTGTTGCCGCATCTCTAACGATTGGTTGTTGCACGGGCGCTTGTTGCACAGGCACTTGTTGCACAGGCACTTGTTGCACAGGCACTGCGGGAGGAACGGCTGGGGCAACCTGTTGCCTTTTAGGAACTGGGGGAACTCCCTTTGAAACCGGCGGCGGGGATTGTTGTGCAGATATTGGGGCCGCTGGAGTACCTGGCTTATTAATTTTAAAGTACTCAACCCATGCAGGGTCAACGGATGAAGGGTCTGCTAAATAATGCTCGTACATCTCATCGACGAGCCAATCATTTGCACCAAAATCCTGTGCCGACACTGGCGAACTCCTTCTTGGCGTGAGTTGGTCAAGCCTATCGGGCATGGCACACCCGATTAAGGCTAGATGTAGCGCTGATACGGCGAGATTGACCACAGTGCAACTCACTGTGCACCTAAGAGAAATCTGGGGCAGAGTTTGCCCATGGCTCTGGCAGTGGTTACAGGTGCAAGCCGTGGCCTGGGATTTGAAAGTGCACGTGGGCTAGCCGCTGCCGGCTATGACCTTGTGATGATCTCAAAGAATGAGAGCGGCCTATCCAGTGCCAAGCTCGCTCTGGAAAGTGAGTTTGCAGATCAAAGATTTACTACCTATGCAGTTGATCTGCAAGATCTGCAGGCAACACGGATAGTGGTGGATTTAATTGCCGAGCAACAACCAACGGCGCAGATTTTAATGCTGGCCCATGGGGTGATGAGTGAAAAGATGTCTAAGGTTCTTAAGAGCACAGATCAAGAGTGGCGGCGTGTGATGGCGATAAATCTCGACTCGGTCTTCACAATCGTCAACGGATTAGCACCTGCGATGGCTGCGGCGCGAGAGGGTCGAATAATTATCTACTCAGCATGCTTGGGTCGAATGTCTGGGCCAGGAAATGCTGGAGGCCTTGCTCCATACAGAGTTAGCAAAGCTGGAGTAAATGCACTTGTACGAAATCTGGCACATGAGACAGGATTAGGCTCCCGCGGTCTTTTAGTCGATGCAATCTGTCCCAACCATTCACGAACAGATATGGGTGGCCCCGATGCACCGCGCAGTGCAGCAGAGGGCGCAGCAACTGCGATCTGGCTTGCAACCCGCGAATTTAATCCTGGAGATACTACTGGCGTTTTGTGGGAGGACAATCAAATCGTTCCCTGGTAAATATTTATGGAGTGCCAACTCAGCTCGTTGTACTCATCGAGCCTTGTGGAAAAAATCAATATTAGGGTTCATACTTTACTTCTCTACTTTGGGGGTGTCTTTTTTTTGGCTAGTAATTCAAAATCGGCTCGCCAGGGCCAGGACAAAAAAATCAATAAGCTCAATACCTCTATCGTTGTGATTCCCTTACTTGCCTTACTCATTAAAATAATTGTTCTTACCAATATACCTTCTGGCGGCTGGTTGGGCTCTGATGGAATAAGTTGGCTCCAGGGTGCCGATGGACTGATTAAACAGGGTTACTTTTCCGATGTCAGTGTCCTCTCATACATGCCATCTGGCTATCCAATTTTGATCTGGCTCATTGCCAAGTTTTCTCTCGTCAATGCTGTTTGGCTTCTCTCCTTTTTTCAGAGTGCATTTTATGCCTATGCAAGTTACTACTTTGTCAAACAACTCAGCCACACAAGATTACAGCCCTACATTTTTCTTATTAGTCTCGTAATTGCCTTTAATCCGACACTTTCCTTAAGTACACTCGTAGTTGGATATGAGAGTTTACTCTCATCTTGTATGTTAATGATTGCGGGCATAATAATTATGTCCAAACGAATTGATTGCAACCGTAAATTTCTTTTCTGCATCCTTGGTGTTGGAGCCTTCTCGGCTCTTGCATCATTTATACAGCCGCGCTGGATTCTAACCTCAACTGTAATTACTATTGTATGGGCGCTGATGTACAAGAGTCGCAAAGTTCAGGTTGCCATTCTCGCTGGAGTCATTGGGGTTATGGCTATTGCGCCAGCAGTTACGGTCCAACGCAATATTCAATCTGTTGGTCAGGCAGTAATCGCAACCATTCTCGGTAGCAATATGGCTCATGGTGCTGGAGACGAGACTTCAGGTGGATACGGACGTACTGGTCCGACAGTACCATGTGAACCGATTGCGCCGAAGACTGTTGTTTCCGATAGTGATCTCGTGAAATGTGTTATCAAATGGTACGTAACTCATCCCGTAAAGGCAGTTCGCCTATTTATTAATAAGGGATTCTATTTCTGGTCACCTTGGTACGGTCCACTTGGAAATGGAACAATGGCGCGTAACCCTTGGCTCAAAATAAATCCTATTGTAAATATCGCGACGAGTAGTACAGAGGGATATACCCTTGTTACTAACTCTGTCAGTAAGGTAATTTCATTTGTTTGGATGCTGAGTTGCATTTCGCTCATGTTTATTGGCTTTTTTTGGCTCCGATCAATGAAGGATATTTACAGGCACATCGCTTATGTAACAATCGCGCCGATTGTGGTCTCTTGGCTAGTAGCAATGGGGACTGTTGGCGATCACCGCTATCGGATACCAACAATGCCTTTAAGTCTATTCTTACAAGTTATGGGCTATTTTGCCTTACGACATAAAATTAAAACTCGATCATTTGCAACCACAGAAGCTAAGTCTCAAGATGCACTTTAAGAATTCAACCACTTACTCACTAGTTGGTATCGCTCGAAGAGCTGCGATTAATGTCGCACTAGCCAGTAGCGCCAATGGGATTGCAGCTATCCATAACCCAGCCTGAACTTGATAGGAGACAACACCTAGCGCAATTAAATTAGCAAGCACTGCAGGAGCTCGACCAAAGTATTTTCCACGTCGATATCCCATTGCAGAGGCTGCCAATCCACCGCTACCTGCGGCCACAAATAGCAGATCACCAAGCAGAGGTAGCGATTCAAAGCTATCAGCGCTCAGGGCCAAGAAAATTAACCATAGACCAAGGCCAGCGATAATCACCGCTTCAAGAATAAGTAGGGATGCCACTACTGCCCGAGCCTTAGCCGCCTTGGCAGGATCCTGTTTCATGGAGCCCAGATTAACTCATGCAGACCAAGGTGGCCCACTCTTCTCTCATGATGGAATCCATGATTCGCAGACACATTTAGCCGCTCCTGCATTCTTCTATGAACAACTGCGGCGTGAAGTCGCACTCTCTAGGCGCACTAAGATTAGTTTTAGCGTTGTAAAGATAAGCTTTGAAAGAAAGCTCGTCAAAGAAGGTGCATCTACAGTTGGTGCCGAAGATATTCTGCGTTTTTCCTGCGAGCTGCGCACCCTCACACGCAGCCATGATTGCATTGGCCGCTTAGGGGTCAATGAGTGTGTAATTTTAATGAGTGATGGAGAGATAGCCGCGCAGCAGTTGATCACACGTCTTGGCTCAACTCCATCACTGTGCGTGAATGAAACCCTACAAATCTCCCTCTCCATGGCTACATCGCTGCGGGGCGAGAGCGCGCTAGAGCTACTGAATCGATTGGATCTCGCCCCTTTATCCACGCATTGATCCTAAGCCCAACGTAACGCTCTGTGACAGACCTAGATTCCCCACATGGATCTAGATATAGATATTACTTTCGGTGCTATCGCAGCCTTTATGAAGGACTCAACGGTTGAAGAGATTTGGATTAACTCCCCCGAGCGCATCTTTATCGCCCGCTCTGGCAAGAGCGAGTTAACAAATCTTCTACTCACACATGAGGAGGTTCGCAATATCGTCGAACGCGCTCTGATGTGGAGCGGTCGTCGCTTAGATCTCTCACACCCATTTGTGGATGTACGCCTACCCGATGGCAGTCGCTTGCATGTTGCAATCCCTGAAATCACCGCTCAACACTGGGCAGTTAATATTCGAAAGCATCTGATGCGTAACTTAGATTGTGATGATTTAGTCGAACGCGGCGTCATGAGCGATTTTATTGCAACGGCTCTTAAGAACTCGGTACGCGCAGGGTTAAATATTTTAGTTAGCGGAGGAACGCAGGCGGGAAAGACCACAATGCTCAACGCTCTAGCCAGTGCAATCCCACGCACCGAGCGGGTAGTTACGATTGAAGAAGTATTTGAGTTAAGCCCACAACTTCCCGATGTCGTTGCACTTCAAACCCGCAGCGCAAATCTGCAGGGCGAAGGCGAAATTCCGCTACGCCGATTAATTAAAGAGTCCTTACGTATGCGCCCATCTCGCATCATTGTTGGTGAAGTCCGTGAGGCCGAGGCGCTAGATCTTCTCATTGCACTTAACTCGGGGCTTCCCGGCATGGGCACACTGCACGCTAACTCTCCCCGTGATGCGATTATCAAACTGCAGACGCTACCTCTATTAGCCGGTGAAAATATCTCTCATAAATTCATCGCGCCAACAGTTGCATCGGCCTTTGATTTGATTGTTCATCTATCCCTCGATCAAAGCGGAATGCGCCGTGTTAAAGAGATATCTGCTCTGACTGGGCGATATGAAAATGATCGCGCCGAGATTGAAACCCTCTGGATCTGGAATGGCACTGACTACGACCGCGGCATTGGGACGCTTCCCCATGCCGATAAGTTCGCTGCAATCGGCTCACCACTTACCTCTTGGTGGCGTCAATGAGAATTAAACTGCGCAGCGCTGCATTCTCATCCGTAACAATTGCAGTTATCTTTATAGCAACTGGAGCGATCTCGATTGCACTCGCCTTTGGCGCACTCGTAGCTGGAATCACATTCGTAACATTGCGAAGCAGAAATCTCCACAATGAATCGGCCCTAGTGGCTGCATGGCCGGAAGTAATAGATCATTTAATGTCTGGAATTCAATCAGGTCTGTCTTTAACCGAATCACTTGCCGGACTTTCAACGCGTGGCCCAGAAATACTACGACCAGCATTTACAAATTTTCGTAGCGAGCTCTATCGCCACGGAGATATCGGCGAAGCGATTGCCGAGCTAAAAGAGCTCTTTCACCACCACGGAAGTGATCAGATTTTTGAAGCCTTATTAATCTCTAAGGCCCTTGGCGGAAGCGAACTCTTATCGATTCTGCGCACGCTTGGAGATTTTCTACGACAAGATCTAGCACTGCGCCGCGAAATCGAAGTTAAACATGGCTGGATTAAAAACTCAGCACATCTATCTGCTGCAGCCCCATGGATCCTGCTTCTCTTGCTATCAACGCAACCCAGTACTGCCGCTGCATACTCAACTCCAACCGGTGGTGGGATTTTGATCGCTGGATTGGTTATGACGGCGATTGCATATATATGGATGAATCGTTTAGGTCGTCTACCTCAAGCACCCCGCGTTTTCACTGGAAGCAGGTAAAAACCAAGAATGTTTACAATAATTGCCATAGCAATGCTCTTTGCAATTCCAGGCGGACTGCTCTTTATCTTTGATTCAGCAGGTAATCCCTTTAAAGAGTTGGAGCGAGGAGCTAGAGCTAGTGTTGGAAAGAGCCGTGATAAGAGCGGCATTCATCTGCGCTTGGAAGAGCTGGGAAAAGGCAGCGAGCAGGATTATCAAAATTTTCGAATTCGACAAATCGGTTTTTGTGCAGCTAGCGCGGCAATGGTTTCGGTCTTAATACTTATCTCAAACCATTCGCTCTTTGTAGCTTTGCTTCTAAGCGGGCTTATGGCAGTTTTAATCTATGTCATTATCGATCGCGAACTTACGAGCCAAGTAAAAGACCGTCGACGAATAATCGAGGCCGAGTTCCCAGCTATCGTTGAAATGCTCACTCTAGCTATCGCCGCCGGTGAAACGCCAATGAGTGCGATGTTGCGAATTGCCGAGTCTGCAAATGGCGAACTATCAAAAGAGTTTGCCACAGTTATCTCATCAGTGCGCACTGGCGAGCCGTTGCATACCAGCCTTGATGCCATGGGCCGTCGGGTGAAGTCGGTAATGATTCGCAGATTTATAGATGCAATTGTCACTGCAACTTTGCGAGGCGCACCATTAATTGAGGTCTTATCCCGCCATGCAACCGAAGCCCGCGCTAATCAGCGCAATATCATCATGAATGCAGCGGGCAAGGCAGAAATATCAATGATGATTCCCGTGGTCTTTCTTATTCTGCCGATTTCAATTCTCTTTGCCCTGTGGCCGTCGCTAACAAATCTAAACTTGTTCGCGAACTAAATCCCAGCCCACATCGCAATTTGAATAGATCAACTCAATACTTCATCGCGCAAGTAAAAGTCTAAGCCGCACTCTCTTCACGCTCTGATGGGCTAGAAGTTGGAGAAAGAACCTCTAGTGGCATCGGCATGTTTTGAATTGGCGAGCTGGATGTGCGAGCTGCGATTTCAGTCGCAGTTGGTCGACCAGCCTTTCTCTTCTTGGCAATGATGCGACCCTCTTCAAAGAGTTCGCCGCCCCATACACCCGCTGGCTCCTTACGAGATAGCGCGCCCTCTAAACACTGTGCGCGCACAGGACATCCACCGCAGAGCGACTTAGCCTCGGCAACGGCTAACTCATCTTCGGAGAAGTACATCTCAGGATCTGCAGTGTGGCATGGCAGATTAAATGAGGAGCCATCGCTATAGGTGCCTGTGACGGCATCCAAACCGATCTTCTCATCTGCCCAGCCTGGTACCAGTAGTTCGCTGAAGAGAACGCTCATCGTCCTCACCTCTTCTCTCTCTTGTCTCTCTCGTTGGTAGTGCTCCGGTTGTTCCTATGTAGTAGTTAGTTGTATTCGGGTAATGAAAAAGGGCCCGAATCCTTTGTGGATTCGAGGCCCTTGGCTTCTGTTCTAAATCGACTATTATCGAGTAGAACCACCAATTGCCTCGTATCCGGCATAAAACGCTGCGTAGAATGCAGGCTTTGCGCTATGCCAAAATACGCGCTTATTGGTTGTGTGAGCAGGAGAGATCAGCACAGAAGGCGATGCCTTTGCTGATACGAATGATGGATTTAACATCTTCGCTCTTCCCTTCGACTCATCCTCATTTGGCCAACAAATGTAGGAAGCTAAAGGGTAAAGCATGGGTACAGGCTTGTGCAAGTTAATTAAATCTGAGCGTCAACAGGGGCTTTTGCCTTGCAAATTAGGCGCTGACTAGGCCCGACTCAATAAGAAAGCGTGAGGGCTTACCGCGATAGCTCAGATGTAGATCCACCTTGGCACGGGTGATTCCAACATAAAACAGGCGCCGCTCTTCATCGATCGATGCCTCATCACTGTTAGTTGATGAGTTTTCAAGGGGTAATAGGCCCTGGCTCACACCCATTAAAAATACTCGCTCCCATTCAAGCCCCTTTGCTGCATGCAAAGTAGCAAGGGTTGTTACCGGCATTGTCGGTGGATTATTTTGCGCAACTCGATCCTCTAGCTCACGTAAATATGTGCGCAGATTCTTTGGTGTAAATCCATTATCGCCATCTAGTTCGCGCGCCAAATGCAGTAGAGCAGCGATTCCATCGATGTGCTCTCCTGTCAAAAAGGGTTGTGCCAATGTGCGAAGCTCATCTAGCCACGAGACTCCTTGAGTTGGAATAACCGAGGCGTTGCGCACTAACTTTAAGAACTCTCGTACATCGGGGCGATCAAAGAAGCGCTCGCTGTTTCGAACTTGGTAGGGCAACTTCGCCTCATTCATTGCGCGCTCAAGGACGTTGAGTTGGTTATTGGTTCGCGCCAATACAGCGATCTCTTGAGCCTGCATACCCTGTGTAAGTAACTGCTTAATCCAATCAACGATGCCAGCGATTTCAGCGCCCTCATCTTTAAAGGCATCGACCGATGGCTTATCACCATGATTATTGGCAGCCACTAACTCTTGCCCCATCTGTGATCTGCGCAGAACAGTATTTGCCATGAAAATGATTTCAGGTGTCGATCGATAGCCAGTAGTCAAACGAATAACTTCAGCATCTGGAAAACGACGTGAAAATGAGTTTAGAAAAACCGGTGTGGCACCGGCAAAAGAGTAAATAGTCTGGGCTGGATCGCCAACAACGCAGATCTCTTGACGAGAGCCCAGCCATGCATTAATCAGCCGTTGTTGCAGAGGTGAAATATCCTGATATTCATCGATAGTAAAGAAACGATATTGATCTTGAACGCGCTCACGCACTTCACGCTCTTGTTCGATCATCGCCGTTGTCAGTAGTAGCACATCTTCAAAATCCATTGCGCGCTCTTGTTGCTTGACCGATTCATAGGCCGTGTAGACCTTAGCGATTTGTTCGGCGTTAATACGTGGCTTGGTTGCACGTTTGCCGATCTCGGATAAGTAATCCGATGGTGCAACCTGTGAAACCTTGGCCCATTCGATCTCCGATGCGATATCGCGCATTAGATCCCGCGAGCTAAGGGCTAGTTCGCCCGTTAACTCTGCGCGCTTAATCGCCTCGGTTACAAAACCCGTCTTAGTTGTAATCAAATCTGGAGTGCGCCCACCAAAGACCTGCGGCCAAAAATAGGTAAGTTGTTTGAGCGCTCCGGCGTGAATCGTCCGGGCGGCTACGGCAGGTACGCCTAATGAGCGAAGGCGCATGCGCATCTCTCCGGCCGCACGCGCAGTAAAAGTCAACGCTAATGTCTTATGTGGATCCATTACTCCAATAGCTGCGGCATATGCGATGCGATGTGTAATTGCTCGGGTTTTACCTGTCCCCGCCCCTGCAATTACACAGACTGGGCCGCGAGTTGCAACTGCAACTGCGCGCTGTTCGTTATCGAGGGCTTGAAGAATCTCCTCGGCGCGAAGATCGTTGCTCACGGTCTCCAACCTCCGGTGGGCTCGATGCGGATCAAATAAGAAAGCGGAGAGTTGCTGATCACGGTCTCCAACTCTCTCCGCCGATTAAATCATCGGCCAGGTATCCGGATTTCGCGGTGTACCAAGTTGTAATCATTTTGCGTGCAACTGAAATCGTTGGAGGCAGTAGTAAATCCCCCTTCGCGATCGCAGTTTTCATCTCATCGCGACTAAACCATTGAATCTGGGTTATCTCTACGCCATCGGCCTTGGCCGTATCTGGGTGATCGGTAATGGCTTGGAATGCAATCATGATCGATGCTGGAAATGGCCAGGCCTGGGATGCTAAATAATCAATATCGTTACAGTAGACACCGGCCTCCTCAAATACTTCGCGTGAGACACACTCTTCAAATGATTCACCGGGCTCTACAAAGCCTGCAAAAGTTGAAAAACGTTTATTGGGCCAGATGCTTTGATGTCCAAGCAGGATTCGATCGGCGACATCTTTTACTAAAACAATCACGGCGGGATCGGTGCGTGGATGATGCTGGGATGAATCGAGAACACATACCCGTACGCTGCCACCTAAATCACTAACTGTTTCGGCTCCACAGCGAGAACAGCGAGGATGTGTTGCATGCCAGTTACATAATCCAACGGCATGCACAGCCAGAGTCATATCAACTTCATCTAAATCTCCACCTACTTCGCGCAGAGTCCTAAAGCCCTCAAACTTAAGGACTTCATCTGCTGGCTCATTAATCCAGGATGTACGCCATGCAAAATATGCCACAGCGCCATCGCGAGCCAGTCCTAAAAAATATCGCTCGCCCGATTCAAATGAGGCCGATAGGGACTCAACGTTGTCGGCGTTTAAAAAGCGCAGCGCGCCATCGTGTGCACCAATGCGACCCTCTATAACGGGCAAAATCTTGGCCGATCGCCAGAGCAGGGCCAACTTCGCCGCATCGGTGCGTATATCGCTGGCGCGATCGATGGGTGAGAGTGATTGGTTTCGTGCGCTCATGTAAGGAGCCAGACTACTAGCATCGCCCCATGCGCATAACATCATGGAATCTGCTGCACGCAGAAGCGATACCACCAGATAAAGCGGCCGATAACGGCGCACTATTGCGCGCGCAAATCGCTCGGCTACAAAGTGATCTGATTGGCCTTCAGGAGATCGATTACTTTTTAGCGCGCTCTGGAACTCACAATCAGGTTGGAAATATCGCAGCGATGATGGGCGCTGCGCACTGGGCATTTGCACCCTCACTTATGGGTTCACCCGATGATGATTGGCGCAATCCCACCGTTAGCGATGAGAAGTTAATTACAGAGAATAGTAAGGTTGCACCACCTGCTTATGGAATCGGAATCGCATCAAAGATCCCAGTTCTCTCATGGCATCGTTTGGATTTAAGAAGATCACCTATCGGGGTTCTTATGGCATTTCCCGTTGATGGAAAGATGAAAAGCTTTTATGTGCGCGATCATCCACGCAGCGCTCTTGCTGCACATTTGGATAATGGTTGGCTAGTAATTAATACCCACTTGTCCTTCGTTCCATTCTTTAACTTTGCACAACTAATTAAAATCAAACGCTGGTCCAAAACCTTAGGCGTGAGCGATAAATCCAAGATTCTTATCATGGGAGATCTCAATATCCCCTTTGCTATCTTTGCACGGGGCTTTACCTGGAGATCCCTTACAGCGTTGCGCACATTTCCTAGCTGGTATCCAAATGTGCAGATCGATTACTTCCTATCGCAAGGCTTGAGCGCTAAAGATGTCAGAAACATCGTCTTTCCGCATGCAGGTATTAGCGATCACTTGCCGTTGCAGATCGATATCGACGTTAACTAATCTTGCTTATCAATACTTTGAACAAGGGCGATCAAGGCCGCCTCATCCAGTAAATCAGCTGGGCGATCGCTTACTGAGTTCGGTACATGGTGGAAAGCCGCACTCACCGTTGAGATATCGACTCCCGATAACTTTGCCCACGCTAAGCGATACATCGCTAACTGCACTGCCGATGATTCACCCAAGCGTGAAGATCCCGTCTTCCAATCCACGACCTCAAAGCCTGTAGAAGTTGCATAAACGGCATCGATACGGCCGCGGATTAATACGCCTGCGATAGTTGTTTCAAAGGGTACTTCAACGCGAACCGGTGTGCGGGCGGCAAATTCACTAGAGAGCCAGGCTCTCTTTAAATCCTCTAACTTCGAATCCTCATCGAGAGGATCTAAGTAATCTAAATACTCATCGCCAAATAAAGTATCGGCATCGGTGAACTGGCGCTCGACCCATAAGTGGAAAGCCGTTCCACGGCGCGAATATTGATCCTGTCCGCGTGGCATTGGACGGCGAATATTTAATGCAAGCTCCTTTGGATCTGCATGCAGAGCAACCAGCGTTGAGGTTGAAAGCCGCGGTGGCAGTGCAACGTGAATTAAAGGATTAGCACGTTGTTTTTGCTCGCTGATTAAAGCCTGAGCGTCGTTAATCCAGGAAGTGATCTCGGTATCGCTGATTTCGGCTAATGGATGCGCCGGGCTCTTATTTACTAATTCAATTGCAGCATCAAATGCCGCCCGATGCTCGCCCAAGGGATCAAAGGGCCAGATAGCGGTGAGCGGATTTTCAAGGGTTGGATTTTCAGCACCATCGTGTGGGGCGGGTGTATCGCAGAGTAACAACCCACCCAGTTTATGTGCGATATCTGCAACTAAATAAAAAACCTCACTTGGTTCGACGGGTTTGCTACCTTCACGCCAACGCGAGGTTGTGCAGATTAAATGTGATTTAGCGCGCGTAATGGCAACATAGGCCAGGCGCATCTCCTCTCGCATCTTAATATTTTCAACACACCGTGATCCAAACTCTTTAATCGCCTTTGCAGCCTCGCTGTTTTTTGTGATCCCGTGTAATGAAAACTCAGGAAGCTCACGCGCATCTCCACGTAAGGCAAATGGAACATGTCTCTCATTCTTGAGCCAGTTATCTGGATCATTCGTATTATTTGATGGAAAACTTCCCTCGGCCAATCCCGGAACTGCAACTAGATCCCACTCAGCGCCCTTGGCCATATGAACCGTCAAAATCTGCACGACATCGCTGCGTACCTGCGGGGCACCGGCTTTGAGCCCGCCCTCAGTATCGGCGGCGACATCGAGCCAATCCAGAAATGCACTGACGCTGCCACCACTGCGTTCGAACTTTGCCGCCTCATCTAAGAAGCGATCCAAATCTCTGCGACCGGTCTGCGATCCTTCGCGCAGCGTTATCTCACTCTCCAACGTTAAATAGTTTTCGATCTCGCTAATGAGATCGCTAATCTGCCCACCGGCACGCGAGCGCAGACGTCTAAGGTCGGCGGCAAAGCGCAGTAAGCGTTGATATCCGATATCGCTAAAGCCGCTCTTCTTTGCGCTATGGATCTGATCTAATGCATCGATAATCGATCCGGCAAATTGATCATCGGCCTCTAACTGATCTGGATTGCCGGCAGCGATCTTCTTGGTAAAACTCTGTGAATCGCCATGGAGCGCTCGCGCACAATCACGGTTAAAAGCTCCTAAGGCTGCAATATCGCGTGGGCCTAAATTTATCCGTGGTCCAGTTAGATGTCGCATAAGAGATGAACCTGCATCTGGATTGGTAATAATCTTGAGCATCGAAACAACATCGGCTACCTCTGGTACATGGATCAACCCGCCGATACCGATGACTTCAACTGGTAACCCGTGCGCATATAGTGCGTTTTCAATGGCGCTAATCTGCGCGCGCTTTCGCACCAAAACCGCCGCAGTTTTACCGGCGGTAGGGCTCCAATTGCTCTTTACATACTCGGCTATCGCCGCCGCCTCGCCGTCAATTGTTTCAAAGACTCCATAGGCGATCTCACCTATGCCAGCCTCGCTCCGCGCCTGTAGCTCCACAACTTGGGCCCCACCGGCTGATTTAATCTCATCGCTTATGCGATTTGCCGCCGCCAAAATCATTACATCGTTTCTAAATGTTGTTGGCAGAGTGAACTGAGCCGATCCTGTATGGGAATCTAACTTAGGAAAATACTCACTAAAGGATGCCATCGTCCCGGCCGATGCCCCCCGCCAGGTATAAATAGCCTGCGATGGGTCTCCTACGGCCATAACTGGATGCCCACTCTGCCCAACTAAACTGCCAAATAACGATGAGAGCATCCGTACCTGAGATTGGGATGTATCTTGATACTCATCTAGTAATACGACCTTGTATTTACCGCGCTCTAATACGCCAACATCGCTAAAGTTTTGTGCGATATCGGCGGCCAGTGACATCTGATCATCGAATGAGAACTCTCCTGCCGCCTTGCGCCGTTGTAAAAATGCATCAACCATCGGCAAGAGCGAGTTACGTTGAAGCATTGCGCGCTCTACTGCACGGACTTCATCGTTACGTGCACCGGCTAAAGGCGCTAGCGCCTGCAGAATTTCATCACCGATCGCTTCGATATCGCAAGCCTTTACTTGATGCTCAAGCATCAATTTAGAAAGTCCTAATAAATCTTTAATCACGGTACTCACCGCGCTTTGATTGCGATATGAGTCATCAGACCAGTTTCGTACAACATCGGATGCAATCTGCCAAATCGCTGCCTCTCCTAATGGTTCAGCATCGGCATCGATTCCATATCGAATAGCATGTTCGCTTAATAGTTTGCCGGCATAGGAGTGATAGGTTGTCACTGGTGTTGCACTCGATATGATCTGCTTGAACTCAGGTAGCGTCGATAACTGTCGCAGACGTTTGCGTACACGTACCGATAACTCTCCTGCGGCCTTTCTCGTAAAAGTTAGACCTAAGATTTGATCGGGAGTTACAAAACCATTGGCAACTAAGTACAGGACACGGTTGCTCATCGTTTCCGTCTTGCCAGAGCCAGCACCTGCAATAACGAGGCAGGGTTCAAGCTCGCTACTAATAATCGCAGATTGAAATGTAGTGATTGGCGTTATCGTTGCACCAAATACTTGGCTCTTCTGCAGTTTTGCAATGATCTCTTCAGGTGAATACTTGGCATCTAGACTCATGAGATCACCGTCCGTCCATCGCTTTGAACCGGGCAGGATTTGCGCACTGGGCAGCCTTTACAGCCCTTATTGATGGTGGCAAAGAATGTGGCAGCGCCCATGCCTTCACCGATTCCCTCAATGGTTTTCTTAGTCTCCTCAACATCAATTGCATACTGCTGGCGAGTTGATGCACCGGCTGTATTTGTACCGAGATAGACAAGTTCAGCACCGGCAGATCTATCTCCCTCTTTAAATCCACCCTCTGCAATACCTAATTGATAGCTAGCTAACTGCAGATTCTCGCCTGTCTCTTTTTTACTCAATGCTGTTGCACCGGTTTTAAAATCGATAATAAACAATGAGCCATCGGCCTCGACCTCGAGTCGATCAACGCTTCCTTTGATTCTGGCTCGACCAAGCTTGATATTAAAGCCACGCTCTGCACCCAGAATATCTCGCGTTGATTTATTGTGGTATGCGACAAATTTTTCTAACATCTCAACTGCAGATTCCAGATGTGATGCACTGACCCATCCTGAATCTGGATCGATTAACTTCCACGAGCTTTCAAGGTTTGCAATCAACTGCTCTTTGGTAGTTCCTGGCTCTTGAACCATCTTTGCTGCAAAGGCGTGAATGGCAGAGCCTAAAACCTGTGCGGTGCTATCGCCATCGGAGCCACCATTATTTTGCAGGAACCATCTGAGGCCACACTCTTTAAAGGCCTCAGCGCCAGATGGAGAGAGAATGACTTCCTTATCAGGATCAACAACTGGCGCATCTGTACTGCGTGCAACCGATCCAATCCAGCTTTCGGGCTTTGCTAAGTAAACTCCCTCATCACCCATCCTCTTTAAAATCGCCGCGGCCTCACGCGCTTTGGGGCCATGTAACTGCGCGCGAAGTTCGGCCGTCAAGGCAGGTGCGGTAATGGGTCGAGGAACTTCGGTAATGACCGGTTCATCCTCATCACTCTTGTTAACCATCACCTCGATAGCTTCAAAGAAGGCCGATGGCTCTTCATCCTCGCGCTGCACAGCGGTGATAAAAAGTGAGCCTTTGGCGCGGGTGAGAGCGACATGAAACAGGCGCTGCTCATCCTGCATTAAGCCATTAGCGGCGATGATATCTAACTGATCTCGTGGAAGATCGGGGTTGCGCTTTCGCTCTACTAAACGCTCGGCACCCAAAAGCGATGAGCGCCGCTTCAAATTTGGCCATGTGCCCTCTTGCAGACCAGCGATTGCAACTACCTGCCACTGGCGACCTTTAGCACTGTGCACGGTCACTATCTCTACGAAATCGGGTCTGACTCCTTTGGCGGTAATAACATCGCCTGCGATATCTTCGCTAGCGATCTGAGTAATAAATGCAGCTGGACCCGATACTGGAAAGCGCTCAGAAAATCTCGCGGCGTTTTCAAAGAGCTGCATCATCGCATCGAGATCACGGTCGGCGCCCGCTCCACGAACTCCAGGGCGGAGTGCTTGATTGCGCCATGCAAGAGATAACTTCTCTCCACCACTTGTAACAGCGCTATCCCAAATCGCCCAGAGAAGTTCATCGGCCATAGCAGATTTTTTACGGGCAACGGCTCGAGCCTTTTGCAATAGTTGATGCAGACGCAGTATTGAATCCGCGCCTTCAATAAAGATCTCACCCTCACTGACCGCGTCGATTAATAACTCTGTTCCCGAACGTTGATCACCATCTGGCCTAGCCGTAATCATTGCGCGGCGAATTCGGCGCAGTGAGATTGAATCTGCACCACCAAACTCACTCAGCAGTAAACGTTCGGCAGTATCAAAGTTCAGTGGTTGCAGTTTGAGTGCTACACGGGCTAATAATAAAAAAGGTACGATCGCTGGATTATTTGCTAGCGCCTGTAACTCACCTGCAACGGGGATTCCCACCTGGGAAAAGGCTCGCCGCAATAGGGTTGCGCTCGTTGCTGGGGTGCGCACGATAACGGCCATATCGCTATAGGAGATCCCATCGCGCAGATGCGCGCTACGAAATTGATGGGCGATAAAGGCCGCCTCCTCTGCCCCAGATCTAAAGCGATTGACCATTACCGAGCCCTTATCACTATTGCCGCAGCTGCGTTTTCGGGTCGTAGGAGCACCTGGCATGGACTGTATGTACCTGTGGCCAACCTCAAAGATCGCACTTGCGCTTCGATATACCCTCGATAAGGAGATCTCTTTCTCGCGATATGGATCAAGGGCCTGCCTTAATCCATCGGGATCTGCGCCACGGAATCGTCCCACTGCACTATCTGCATCGGCGCAGATGATTACATCACTACCGGCCAGCATCGATAGAAGTGCGCGCTGGGCAGGATCACTTTCTTGAAACTCATCGACCATGATTGTTTTAAATCGCGAGCGCAGGTCAGCCAAGAGTTCAGGGTTATTGTGAAGATGAATCGCAGCACGCGAGACTAATTCAGATGGATCGATACGTAGCTTGCCATCGCTTGCACCAATTTCGCGCATCACCATCGATTCCATATAGCGCTTCCAAAATGTGGCCGCCGCAGACCAGTATTTTTCACCCTCGGTTTTTCCTAACGCCTCTAACTGATCTGGTGTAATTCCGCGCTCTGATGCACGCAAAATCAAATCCCGTAGTTCGCGGGCAAAGCCACTTGTTCTCAGCGCCACATGTAAATCTTTGGGCCATTGACGGTAACCATCGGCAATGTCGCCCTGCAATAAATCCTTGATGAAGCTCTCTTGTTCAGGACCGCTGAGCAAAATCGCTTCGGGGCCATCGCTGACTCTCATCTTGATAATTGAAAATGCAAGCGAGTGAAAAGTCCGTGCTAAGGGTTCAAACATCGTCGCACTACTTCCCAGCGCAATCGCATCGCGCAGTTCAGATGCGCGCTCTCGACCAAATGTGAGCAGGAGAATCGAATCGGGGCTCTGCCCGGCGTTGATGCGAGATAGGGCGGCTTGAATCAGAACCGTTGTCTTGCCCGTTCCCGGCCCACCCATAACAACTAATGGTGAGCTGCGATGAGAGATTGCCACGATCTGATCGCCAGAGAGTGTGAGTTCGGCTTTTTTAGCGCCGCCGCGTACGAGATTAAAGGTAGTTGTACTCACAGTGGTTATCTTGCCCGACCTATGTGACAAAAGAGCTCTGCGCCCCTGGTGGGAGTATGGTACCACTCTGGTACCATAATCCCATGGCCATGAACTTACGTCTTACCCCTAAACAGAGCGCCGCTCTTCGAGCCGCTGCCGAGCAAGATGGCATCTCAATGCAGGAGGCTGCACTCGCGGCGGTCAATGCCTATATCGCTCGTCGGCCAGCGCGCTTGGCCGATGCAATCGCACGCGTAGCTATCGAGGATGCAGGGCTTCTCGAGCGCTTGTCTGAATGAGTGAGCCAATTGATTTTCTAGATCTTCATGACCTGCTAGAGATTGGTAAATCATTAATCCCTAATTTTAGAGTTCGCGACCCAGGACTCCTTGAATCTGCAGCGATGCGACCACAGACCACTATTTATGGTGAGGATGCTTATCCAACATTTGAAGAAAAAGTAGCCTCACTCATCCACTCTCTAGCACGTAATCATGCATTAATTGATGGTAACAAGAGAATTGCTTGGTCTGCTGGTCGCATCTTCTGCCTCATGAACAGCCGAGATTTAAAGATGCCCATTGATGCCGCTGAAAAGATGATTCTTGATATCGCTAAAGGCGATATAGATGTTGCTGAGATCGCAGTAATACTAAAGAAAGCGATTAAGTTATAACTTAAGCGTTCTGATTTGCCTTCTTGGCACGGGCAGTAATGCGTGCACGCTCTGAACCATCGAGTACAACCTTGCGGATACGAACAACGGCAGGTGTTACTTCGACACACTCATCTTCGCGACAGAACTCAAGAGCGCCCTCCATGTTCAGCTTCTTAGGCGGAATCAAACGCTCGGACTCATCCGTGCCAGATGCGCGCATATTGGTAAGTTTCTTTTCGCGAACACAGTTAACGTCCATGTCTTCACTGCGTGAGTTTTCGCCGATAACCATTCCTTCATAGACCTCATCGCCAGGTTCGACGAAGATGCTTCCGCGATCTTGTGTTCCATAGAGTGCATAAGATGTAACCGTTCCCATGCGATCTGAGACCAGTGAGCCCGTGCCCCGCGTGCGGATATCGCCATGCCAGGCCTCATAGCCATCAAAGACGTGGTGGAGTAAACCAGTTCCACGGGTTTCAGTTAAAAACTCCGTGCGAAAGCCGATAAGTCCGCGCGATGGAACTCGGTAATCGAGGCGGATCCAGCCGGTGCCATGGTTAACCATCTGCTCCATGCGGCCTTTTCGTAACGCCATTAACTGCGTAAGTACACCTAAGTACTCATCTGGTGCATCGATTGTTAAACGCTCCATCGGTTCGTGGATCTTGCCATCGATCTTTTTAATAACAACTTGAGGCTTACCAACGGTTAATTCAAAGCCTTCGCGCTTCATAATTTCAACAAGGACGGCCAACTGAAGCTCTCCACGACCCTGAACCTCCCATGTATCTGGGCGCTCAGTATTTAATATGCGCAATGAGACGTTACCGACGAGCTCGGCATCAAGACGGCTCTTTACTTGACGAGCGGTCAGCAGTTTTCCACTCTTGCCGGCAAGTGGTGATGTATTTATACCGATCGTCATAGAGATCGATGGCTCATCAACGATGATCAACGGCAGAGCGTATGGATTTTCTAAATCTGCCAAAGTCTCGCCCAAAGTAATAGTTTCAATACCGGCCACCGCAATGATGTCGCCGGGATGTGCTTCAAGGGCTGGAACGCGCTCTAACGCCTCGGTAATTAATAGTTCTGAGACCTTCACACGTTCGATGGTTCCATCGGTCTTAATCCAGCTCACGTTTTGACCTTTTTTAATGACACCTTCGTGCACGCGACATAGAGCTAAACGCCCCAAAAACGGTGACGAGTCAAGGTTTGTCACATGTGCCTGTAACGGTGCACCTTCGTGATAGAGGGGGGCAGGAATCGCGGAAAAAATAGTCTCAAATAAAACATCCAGGTTTGTCTCCTCTGGCATGCCTCCATCTGCCGGACGCGTCAGTGATGCCCGACCGGCTTTAGCAGAGGCATAGACAACGGGAAATTCAATCTGTGATTCATTGGCATCTAGATCAAGGAAGAGTTCATAGCTCTCATTGACAACTTCGGCGATACGAGAGTCGGGACGATCGACCTTATTAATAAGTAAGATAACGGGAAGGTTCTTCTCTAGGGCTTTACGTAAAACAAAGCGTGTCTGCGGCAGCGGACCCTCTGAAGCATCGACTAACAAGATAACGCCATCTACCATCTCTAATCCACGCTCTACTTCGCCACCAAAGTCTGCGTGGCCAGGTGTATCGATAATGTTAACGATTCTCTCACCGCGCTTAACGGCCGTATTTTTTGCAAGGATCGTAATTCCCTTTTCGCGCTCTAGATCCATTGAATCCATCATGCGCTCTTGGCCTTCGCCCTGCTTTTTATATGCAGCAAAGGCACCTGACTGCCACAACATCGCATCGACTAATGTCGTCTTTCCATGGTCAACGTGGGCGATGATTGCAACGTTGCGTAGATCCTCGCGCTTTTTTACTGGCAGGTTCTTAAGGTGCTCTTGGGTCTTGGCCACGAAAACTACTCTCCTTAAGAAGCCAGCCCCTTATTAGGCCTTGCCTCTATCCAATGATGTGAAACCTGCTTCAGACCAATTAATCGGCCTTTACTGGGGCAATCCTACCTTTTGCAGTGATTATCGCGAAATCAGCGGTGGGTCAATCGTTCTGCGGGAAGCCTAAGTTAATTCCACCGTGGCTTGGATCTAACCAGCGGCTCGTAACAACTTTGCCGCGAGTAAAGAAGTGAACACCTTCGCTGCCATGTGCATGTGAGTCACCAAATAAAGAGTTCTTCCAACCGCCAAATGAGTAGTAAGCCATTGGTACAGGGATCCCAACGTTGATGCCGACCATTCCGACTTCAACCTCGTTTTGAAATCTACGGGCAGCTCCTCCATCGTTTGTAAAGATTGCGGTGCCGTTTCCATATTGATGTGAGTTAACAAGGTTTAAGGCTTCATCGTAGGTATTGACTCGGATCACACTTAAAACTGGTCCAAAGATCTCATCGCTATATACCGACATCGTTGGAGTCACGTGATCTAGAAGAGTAGGTCCGAGAAAGAAACCATCACCTTCCACTTTTAATTCGCGGCCATCCACGACAACCGTTGCGCCCTCTTTAGCACCGGCGCCAATATATGCAGCGACTTTGTCACGGTGAACTGCAGTAACAAGTGGGCCCATATCACAGCCCTTTGTGCCATCACCGGTAACGATATGTGCCATGCGGGATTTAATCCGTGCAACGAGTGCGTTACCGATTGGTTCGACTGCCACAATTGCAGAGATTGCCATGCAGCGCTCTCCAGCAGAGCCAAAGCCAGCGTTAATTGCCGCATCAGCTGCTAGCTCTAAATCTGAATCGGGCAAAACAACCATATGATTCTTAGCGCCACCTAAGGCTTGCACGCGCTTACCCGCTTTAGTTCCAGTTTCATAGATATAACGTGCGATAGGTGTGGAGCCGACGAATGATATCGATTTAATTCCAGGATGCGTTAATAGCGCATCGACAACTTCTTTATCACCATGAACAACGTTAAATACGCCATCAGGCAGACCGGCCTCTTTCCATAACTGCGCAAAAAACATTACAGCCGATGGATCTTTCTCAGATGGTTTAACGATGACGCTATTTCCGCAGGCGATTGCAACGGGGAAGAACCACATAGGCACCATCGCTGGAAAGTTAAAGGGAGAGATAATCGCAACTGGGCCTAACGCTTGGCGAATTGAATAGACATCGACCCCGGTTGAGACCTCTTCAGAGAATCCACCCTTTAATAGATGTGGGATTCCGCATGCAAACTCGACGACTTCAAGACCGCGTGTAACCTCTCCCGCGGCATCGCTTAATATCTTGCCATGCTCGGCGGTAATGAGCGCTGCAATCTTCTCTTTATTCTTTGCAACTAATTCTCGGAATGCGAAAAGTACCTGTGTGCGCTTGGTTAAAGAGCTATGGCGCCAATCGGAGAAAGCGGCCGTTGCAGCAGATACGGCCGTATCAACGGTGGCGGCATTACCAAAGGCGAGCGAGCCGGTGATAGCTCCAGTGGCCGGGTTAAAAATATCTCCCGTGCGCTCTGGTTTATCTCTATCGAAAGCGCCGTTGATCCAATGCGTAATCTGATTCATAGGTGCAATCTACTTCAAGGCGTTACGATAGCGCCACAGGGACCTACTCAAAAGCTAATAGGCGGATTTCATGAATACACCAGTCAACGACCCCGCTAAGCAAGCTGCGGTGAGTGCAGCAGACCACAAGTATGTTTTTCACTCATGGTCGGCCCAAGGTGCAATCTCTCCTCTGCCCGTTGCGGGCAGTTTAGGATCGCGTTTTTGGGATTATGAAGGCAAGGTTTATTTAGATTTTTCTTCGCAGTTAGTCTTTACAAATATCGGCCATCAACATCCTAAGGTAATTAAAGCGATTCAAGCCCAGGCCGAAATCTTAACAACTATCGCGCCACAACACGCTAACGATGCCCGTAATCAAGCGGCCCAACGCATCGTTGAGTTGGCCGGTGGTCGTTTTGCTAAAGTATTTTTTACTAACGCCGGAGCCGATGGGATTGAAAATGCGATTCGCATGGCGCGCATGCATACACACAAACATAAAGTCCTATCCACCTATCGTTCGTATCACGGCAACACGGGCGCGGCGATTAATGCAACGGGTGATCCACGTAGATTCCCTAATGAATTTGCATTTGGTCACGTACATTTCTGGGGACCATATCTCTATCGCACCGCTTTCTGGGCTAAAGATGAGGCCGAAGAGTGCAAGAGGGCGTTAGAGCATTTAGAGCAGACAATAATCTTTGAAGGTCCCAACACAATCGCCGCTGTTTTAATCGAATCAGTGCCAGGTACTGCAGGTGTATTAGTGCCACCCAAGGGCTATCTCGAAGGCGTTCGCGCGCTCTGTGATAAGTACGAGATTCTATGGATCGCCGATGAAGTAATGTCGGGCTTTGGTCGCACTGGAAAGTGGTTTGCCTATCAGCACTCAACGGTGATTCCAGATTTGATTACCTTTGCTAAAGGTGTCACATCGGGATATATCCAATTAGGCGGCGTTGTAATTAGCGAGCCAGTATCAAAGACATTTGATGAAAAAGTATTTGCCGGGGGTCTGACATATATGGGCCATCTATTGGCATGTGCAACGGCGGTTGCAACTATCGATGTCATGAAGGAGGAAAAGATGCTGGAGAACGCCACGATGATCGGTGAAAAAATCTTAGGACCTGGCCTTAAAGAGTTAGCTAAGAAACATAAAGTAATTGGAGATATCCGTGGCGCTGGAGTTTTCTGGGGCGTTGATTTAGTTAGTGATCGCACAACACATGAGCCCCTTGCACCCTATGGTGCATCGAGCCCAGCGATGAATGAGTTAGTTGCCGCCTGTAAGAAGCATGGCTTGATGCCATTTAATAACTTTAACCGCATACATCTGTGTCCACCCTGCAATATCTCAGTAGAAGATGCACGGCTCGGTCTTGAGATGCTTGATAAAGCGCTGAGCGAAATCGGAAAGTACTACACGGGCGCGGCTAGTTAAAAAGATTAAACGTTGAACCTAAACTCAACGACATCGCCATCTTGCATGACGTACTCCTTGCCCTCCATGCGGACTTTGCCCTTTGCCTTTGCCTCGGCCATCGAACCGGCTGCAATTAAATTATCGTAGGAAACTATCTCGGCCTTAATAAAACCCTTTTGGAAATCGGTATGGATAACTCCTGCAGCAATCGGTGCGGTATCACCTTTATGAATCGTCCATGCGCGAACCTCTTTAGGTCCGGCAGTTAAATATGTCTGCAAACCTAAGGTACGAAAGCCAACGTGGGCCAGCGTTGCAAGGCCTGGCTCTTGAAGACCGATAGATTGCAAGAGTTCGAGTGCATCCTCATCGCTAAGTTCGGCTAACTCTGCCTCAGTCTTTACATCTAGAAAGATCGCCTCGGCCGGTGCAACCAGTGCCGATAGTTTGGCACGCAGCCCTTGATCATTTAACTCTGGTGCATCGACGTTAAAGAGATAGAGAAATGGTTTAGCCGTTAATAGGTGTAGATCTGCAATGAGTGCTAAATCCACTGCGCTACTGGATAACGCCTTGCCGGTATTGAGCACGGCCTCGGCCTCTTTCACGGCATCTAGAAGCTGTTGGCGCTCTTTGTGCACGCGCGCCTCTTTTTCAATACGTGGTAGCGCCTTTTCAATCGTCTGCAAATCTGCCAGCGCTAATTCGGTATTAATAATCTCGATATCACTCGCCGGATCGACGCGGCCTTCGACGTGAATAACATCGCCATCGCTAAAGACGCGGATGACCTGACAGATCGCATCGGTTTCGCGGATATTAGCTAAAAACTTATTACCAAGGCCCGCACCCTCTGATGCACCTTTAACGATTCCAGCGATATCGACGAAGGAGACTACGGCCGGCAAGAGGGTTTGGGATCCAACGACTGTGGCAAGGGCGGCTAACCTGGGATCGGGTACGCCTACGACTCCAACGTTGGGCTCGATCGTTGCAAAGGGGTAATTGGCGGCCAGGACATTGTTCTTAGTCAGGGCGTTAAAGAGGGTGGATTTACCCACGTTTGGCATGCCGACGATTCCAATTGACAAAGTCATAAGAGGTAGAGCCTACGGGCAATTGTCAGTACCCCCTGCCACGATAGCCCCATGCCCGTATACATAGTGACACTTCTCATTGGCCTAATCGCCGGAGCTGCGATTGGCTACTTGCTCCGCGCCCTCAAAACCACAGGATCGGTTGCCGATCGCGCCCTGCTCGATGATTACAAGTCACAGTTATCCACTGAGCGTAATAAAAGTGAATCGGCCCTTAAGTTAAATGCCGAACTTAACGCAGTGAAAGATTCGGTTGAAAAACTGCGCACACAATCTCATGAGGCCAATCGAATCCGCACCGAGGCCGAGGCCGTGCTCAACACAACTATCCTTGAGATGCGCCGTGCCTCTGAATCTATATTTGATGAGACTAAAAAGATCGCTGGAGCGCTATCTAATAATCAAACCCGCGGAAAGTTTGGCGAGGCGCAGTTAGAGCTGCTCTTACAGGCGGCCGGTCTTCGTGAAGGGCAGGAATATTTCCGCCAGAAATCTACAACCGACTCCGATTCATCGGGTATCCCAGATATCACCGTGAAAATGCCTGGTGGCAGTCAGATCTTTATCGACTCTAAATTTCCATTTGATCGCTTCATTGAGGCATTTGATTCAGCCAATGAGAGTAATCGCGATGATTTATTACAACAGCACACCAAGGATCTGCTCAAACATGTAGATGCACTTGCAAAGCGGGGCTATCACAAATCTCAAGGCTCGCCTGATTTCGTTGTTCTCTTTGTTCCCTTCGAAACCCTCCTATCCGAAGCGCTGCGCTTAGATCCCATGGCCCTTGAAAAGGCCTTTAAAGTGGGAGTTACGATTGCTACGCCAACATCGATGATGGCGATGCTGCGCACAGTCGGCTATATCTTTACACGCAATAAATTAGCCGAAAATGCCGATGAGATTCAAAGAGTTGCTAGTACCTTCTTAAAAAACATTACTCTGCTCCACACCAAGATCGTCGCCGTTGGAAGAGCGATTACATCGACATCTAAGGCCTATGAGGATCTAGTTCCAACGGCTGAAAAGACGGTTCTTAGCCCTGCCCGTCGTATTCATAACTTGGGAGTAAGCGGGGATAAAGATAAACTCGCTATTGAATATCCAGAGGCCCCTGGTGCGGTGCGAGAGTTAAAGAACGATGAGATTGATGGCGATGATGATTTCATCGATGCCGAAGAGGTTAGGCAAGAGGATGAATAGATGAGTAAGCGCAGCAGGATTGCTATTACAGGACCAGGCTTAAAGAAGCAGGGCATAGTTGTGCTGCAGAGTTTCTTCATCGGCTTTTTTACTTTTATCGAACTCTGGCTGCGCCAAGGCGTCGGCGTTATTACCGGCGTGGTTCTTCTGGCATCTTTTTACGGTGGCATCCGTTACGGACGGCCTGGAACAACATATGTTGCAACCGTTACCCCGCCCTTAGCCTTTGCCGCGAATACACTCTTGTGGATCCTAATTCTGGAGGGCTTCTCACTCTCGCGCATCGCTATCGGCCTTGTCGCAGCCCTTGCCAGCGAAGCGCCGTTTTTAATTATCGGCGCGATCTATGGCTGGTATATCTTTCTTAACGCTAAGGCAAAGAAGCGGCCATCTAAAGCCAGAAGTTAGTTAACTCTGGCCCGCCGCCTTTAAATCTCTGCGCAGCTCTGCTGGCAGAGAAAAGAGTAGAGACTCCTCCATCGCAGTTACCGTTTCAACATCGACATAGCCGCGCTCGGCTAGCCAGCTCAATACTCCATCGACCAGGATTTCAGGTACCGATGCACCGCTTGTTAATCCAATTGTCTCCACTGCATCTAGCCAGTGCTCTTGAATCTCTTGGGCGTAATCGACTAAGTGCGCCGCCTTAGCCCCATATTCAAGGGCGACCTCGGCCAAGCGCACCGAGTTAGAAGAGTTTTGGGATCCAACCACAATTACTAAATCCGCCTGAGCGGCAATGGTTTTGATCGCCTCCTGTCGATTCTGTGTTGCATAACAGATGTCATCACTAGGTGGATCTTGAATATCTGGAAAGCGCTCTTTCAAGATTGCAACGACTGAGAGAGTTTCATCAACACTTAATGTGGTCTGTGAAAGCCAGACTAATTTTTTCCCAGGAGTAGGAGTTACGGTACGTGCACCATCTAAACCATCGATAACGCGCACCTGTCCAATAGCCTCTCCGGCCGTGCCCTCAATCTCTTCATGACCATGGTGACCGATTAATAAAATCTCGGCATCTTCTTGTGCAAAGCGACGGACTTCATGATGGACCTTTGTAACCAGTGGACAGGTTGCATCGATTGTTTTGAGATTTCTAGCCGCGGCCTCGGCATGCACACTCGGTGCAACTCCGTGAGCTGAAAAGACAACGGTCTTACCCTCTGGGACTTCATCGCTCTCATCGACAAAGATCGCACCCTTTGCCTCCAATGAAGCAACGACGTAAACGTTATGAACTATCTGTTTGCGCACATAGACAGGTGCGCCATAGAGAGCTAACGCCTTTTCAACTGTGATGACGGCGCGATCAACGCCTGCGCAATAGCCGCGGGGCGCAGCAAGGAGAACTCTCTTGGCCATGAGGCGAGTCTATTAGGCTCATCCCATGTTCGAAACTTCAAGTCAGGCCCCTGCAACGGTCAAGGTAGTCAGTGAAGCGATTAAAGAGTATGTCGAACGTTTAGGTCCAATTTGGGTCGAAGGTGAAATCAGTGAACTCAATGAACGCAGTGGAGTGATGGCCTTTATCCGTCTGCGCGATGCTAGTGAAGATATCTCCCTGTCGGTGATGTGTCATAAATCGGTTATTGCCGCAGTGAAACCACTGCCTGCAAATGCTCGCGTTGTTATCTATGCAAAGCCAAGTTGGTACACGAAAAACGGTTCACTGACTTTTTCTGCGCGCGAAATCAGGCAGGTCGGTGTCGGTGAACTACTAGCCAGGTTAGAGGCGTTGAAAACACTCTTAGCTACCGAAGGTCTATTTGATATAGGCAGAAAGATCAAACTGCCGCTCTTGCCAAAGAGGGTCGGTCTCATCTGTGGTCGCAATACCGATGCCGAGAGAGATGTTGTTGAAAACGCAAAGCGGCGTTGGCCAAGCGTCCTCTTTGAAATCCGCGAGGTCACGGTCCAAGGCGCAGCGGCTGTAGCCGAAGTATCTGCCGCTCTGCGCGAATTAGAGGCAGATAGCGATGTCGATGTCATCATCATTACTCGTGGTGGCGGATCATTTGAGGATTTACTGCCCTTTAGCGATGAGTCTTTGGTGCGCCTTGCCGCATCCTGTCTAACACCGATAGTTAGCGCCATTGGCCATGAAAAGGATTCACCACTCTTAGATCTTGTCGCCGACTTTCGTGCATCCACACCGACCGATGCGGCCAAACACGTCGTGCCAGATATTCGCGAAGAGATTGAGTTGATCTCTGGCCTGCGAGATCGCGCCCGTCGAAAGTTAATTAATCTAATCGATTTAGAGTTTGCAAGGATTACTAATTTGAAAGAGCGACCAGTAATGAAAGATCCACATCTATTGATTACTTCTCGCGCCGAGATCATCCTGGCTCTGCGCGATAGGTCCTATCGCAGTTTTGGTAGCCAGTTAAAGTTAGCTAAAGAAGAGCTCGTTGGCATTAAAGCCCGCATACGTACATTGTCGCCTCAGGCCACATTAGATCGTGGCTATTCGCTCGTGCAGTTAGCAAATGGTCAGATTGCGCGCGATGCCAGAGCGTTAAAGGTTGGAGATTTACTGCATCTGCGTTTAGCAAAGGGCGAGACCAATGCCACAGTGACTGCCAATACGGTGAAGGAGTAGATTTATCCCATGGTTGATAAGAGCATTTCATACGAAACCGCGCGCGATGAGTTAGCAGAGGTAGTTGCAGCGCTAGAAGCAGGCAGTGCAACGCTAGAGGAGTCGCTCAAGCTATGGGAGCGCGGAGAAGTATTAGCAAAAATCTGCCAGGAGTGGCTCGATGGCGCAAAAAAGAAGTTAGATGCGGCCAAGCCGTAACCACAATGCCAAACTTTTCATACTCGCAACTACTGCCTCTTGGCAAAGATCAGACTAAATACCGCTTTATCGGCAGCGATGGCGTGCGGGTTATACAACTCGGAGATCAAGAGTTTTTACAGATAGAGCCGCAGGCTTTAGAGAAACTAACGGCAGAGGCTATCCATGATATTTCCCATTATCTGCGCCCAGCACATTTAGAACAGTTAGCCCAGATTATTAAAGATCCAGAGGCATCCCCCAACGATCGCTTTGTCGCTACCGATCTTTTAAAAAACGCCAATATATCGGCCGGTGGAATCCTGCCTATGTGCCAAGACACCGGCACTGCAATTGTGATGGGGAAAAAGGGTCAACATGTTTTAACTACGGCAAATGATGAGATCGCAATCTCCCAAGGAATCTACGATGCCTTTACCACGTTGAATCTGCGATATTCGCAGATGGCGCCGATTACAACGTGGCAGGAGAAAAATACGGGTAACAACCTGCCCGCCCAGATTGAGATTTATGCCGATAGCGAGCATGCCGATGAATACAACTTCTTATTTATCGCCAAAGGTGGCGGCAGCGCTAATAAATCATTTTTATATCAAGAGACTAAGGCGATTTTAAATCCGACCTCTTTTATCAACTGGTTGGATGAGAAACTACGCTCTATCGGAACGGCGGCCTGCCCTCCCTATCACCTTGCAATTGTCATCGGAGGTACAACTGCCGAGCACACTGTTAAAACGGCAAAGCTGGCTAGTACTAAGTATTTAGATTCACTTCCAACATCAGGTGATGCGGCAACTGGCCATGGCTTTAGAGATCTAGATCTTGAAAAAGAGGTTCTTGAACTCACCAGAAGCCTTGGAATCGGCGCACAGTTTGGCGGCAAGTATTTCTGCCACGATGTCCGCGTTATACGTCTACCCCGCCACGGTGCATCTCTGCCGATCTCCATCGCCGTCTCATGCTCTGCCGATCGCCAGGCCAAGGCCAAGATCACTAAAGAGGGGATCTTTCTTGAAGAGCTAGAGCGCGATCCGGCCCACTTTCTTCCCGAGACTACCGATGTGCATCTAGATGATGGCGTTGTCGCCATTGATTTAAATCAATCCATGGATCACATCCGCGCCGAGCTCTCCAAACATCGCGTTAAAACACGGCTCTCATTAACTGGCACTCTGGTCGTTGCCCGAGATTTAGCACACGCGAAGATTAAAGAGATGATCGATAACGGCGCTGCAATGCCTGAGTATTTAAAGAAGTACGCGATCTATTACGCAGGACCTGCAAAAACACCTGCCGGTTATACATCGGGCTCCTTTGGTCCAACTACCGCCGGTCGCATGGATTCATACGTTGAATACTTACAATCCAAAGGCGGTTCATTGGTCATGCTCGCCAAGGGAAATCGCTCTCAGCAGGTAACTGATGCCTGCAAGAGCCATGGTGGTTTCTATCTTGGCTCGGTCGGAGGGCCAGCGGCCCGACTTGCTCTGGAGTGCATCAAGCGCGTTGAGCTTTTAGATTTTGAAGAGCTTGGAATGGAGGCGGTCTGGAAGATCGATGTTGTAGATTTCCCAGCCTTTATCGTTATCGATGACAAGGGCAATGACTTCTTTGCATCGACAAGCACACCGCTAACGATTAAATCAGGACCGCACTAAGTTAAAAGGCGCAGGCTTTAGTAGTAGTTACTGCGTTGAAACTTAGACCAGGCTTTGCATGGGGTCTCATAGCGAATCGTGATGTAGCGAAGTCCCCAACGAATCTGTGTCACTGGATTGTGGCGCCAGTCATCGGCGATGATCTCCATCCTCTCGGCTGGAAGTGCCTGGGGGATTCCATGGGCACCGGTGCGAGGATTGCGCGCCTTATAGTTCCAGTGACTCTCTCTCGTAAAAAGCTTATCCAGACATTCAAACTGCGCCTGATTCATTCCATACTCCTGCGTAAGAATATTTAGAGCAACGGTTTTGGCACCCTCGATTGTTCTAGCCATCTCAACTTGCAGGCTCATCGATGAGACCAAGGCCATCTCACTTGAAAAAATCGCCCCGATGGGGGTCTCGGCCAGATCGATCGATCCATAGAGCGCGGCTGCAGTGAAGGCAGGAATCTGATTTGCAGAGAGAGCCTTAGTATCGATCTCTAGCTCGATACTAGTTGTCATAGGAAACTCAAGGCCATATGCGCTTGGCAGGGCAGAGCTCAGAGCGAGCATGGCGGCGACCACGCTCCAGATCGCTGCGTATTTAGCGCGAAGCTTCATCTGACCCCTTCCTCTCACCCTTACCCGCGCGTGAGCAATCGGCCTTGAGATAAGGCTCCATGGACAGCGGGGAATGGCTATAGATTGCCCGCTTGGGGTGGGGTGGGCAAATTCAAAACCCCTTAAATCGCAGATTCTCAGAGAGGCAGTTCGCTGTGGATAAGTAAAAGCCCAGGTCAGATGGGGCAATGTCCGAAATATCCGAAATGTGACTGTGAGATTGATTTTGGGCTATCTCTGGCCTATCCAGCGATGGGACCCTCAAGCATCTGCGTCACAAGGGCGGCGATCGGCGATCGCTCTGAACGGGTCAGGGTCACGTGGGCAAAGAGCGGGTGGCCCTTGAGCGTCTCGACGACCGCGACGATGCCATCATGACGCCCAACCCGCAAGTTGTCACGCTGGGCCACGTCATGGGTCAGGATCACGCGCGAGCCCTGGCCTATTCGAGAGAGCACGGTCAATAAAACTCCACGCTCTAACGACTGAGCCTCATCGACGATAACAAAAGAGTCGTGCAGCGAGCGGCCGCGGATGTGCGTCAGCGGCAGAACCTCGATTAAACCGCGAGCGATGATCTCATCGATGACCGCCTGGCTCACCAGGGCGCCCAATGTGTCAAAGACGGCCTGGGCCCAGGGCGACATCTTCTCACCCTCACTACCTGGGAGGTAACCCAGCTCCTGACCACCGACTGGATAGAGCGGGCGGAAGACCAAAACCTTTTTATGGATGCGCTTCTCCATCACCGCTTCAAGACCGGTGCACAAGGCAAGGGCCGATTTTCCAGTTCCTGCGCGGCCGCCGAGTGAGACGATGCCAACAGATTCATCGAGCAGCAGATCTAGTGCAATGCGTTGTTCGGCACTGCGACCATGTAGACCAAAGGCGCTGCGATCTCCGCGCACTAACTTCAACTGCTTATCGATAGTCACGCGGGCAAGTGCGCTACTACGATCAGAGTGCAGGACAACTCCCGTATGAACAGGGAGTTCGTGGGCTGCTTCATGATCTGCGTGATCGGATGCATAGAGATCATCGATGACGTTAGAGCCGACAGATAGTTCGGCGATGCCGGTCCATCCGCTACTAGATACGAGTTCGGCTAAATACTCCTCGGCCTCAACACCTACCGATGATGCCTTCACTCGCAGCGGTAGATCTTTAGTAACGAGCACAACGCGCTTGCCATCGCCCATGAGGTTTTTAGCGATTGCAAGTATGCGTGAATCATTGGTGCCATCGCGTAAAAAGCCCTGGGGTAGTGATGAGAGATCGTTGTGATTAAGCTCTACCGACAGGGTTCCACCCTCTGGGGTAACTCTCAGTGCTTTATCCAAGCGGCCATGAGTAATGCGAAGATCATCAAGGGCGCGAAGGGCGGCTCTGGCAAAGTATCCGAGTTCGGGGTGATCGCGTTTTGTCTCTAACTCGCCAATAACTGCGATTGGAATAATAACTTCATGCTCTGCAAATTTATAGAGCGCACCAGGATCTGCCAGCAAAACACTGGTATCTAAAACAAAGGTCTTCTTACCGTTTGGACTCTTAGAAGCCAATGGGTGAGCTCCTCGATTTAAGTTGTACTAGTTGGGACCTGCTTCGGATAGTAAAAATGTAGAACCACCCGGTGCGCATCGCACCTTCGACACGCCTTCTGCCATCGTTAAATCTAGGAGAAATACCTATGAACCAAAGCGGCGCTGGCGCAGAGAGTATGCACGCAGAGCACGTAAAAAATCGACGCGACGAAAATCTGGCCAGTATGCCTCACAAAAATAAAGCTCTGATGATGCGCTCTGCCACAACATAAAGCCGCCCAAGCGTTGCTCCCCCGATGTGCGGATTAAAAGCTCGGGATCGGGCTGACCGGCCGTGTATAAGAACTGGGAGATATCTTCAGTAGATAGCTCTGACTTGGCCTGGGCTAATGTGCGACCTGCGCTCTGAGCCGAATCTAAATAACTCTTAACGGCATCGACTATTTCGCGTCGGCCGCCATAGCTAACGGCGATGTTGACTTCAACCCCATCCTCTCGAATCGGCTTAAGATCTCTAAGTTTTTGCCGTAGCCAATCGGGAAGTAAATCTAAAGCCCCGACAGCTTTAATATTCCAACGCCCCGTTGCAGTTAACTCATCGACCGTCAGACCTATTATCTGCAATAACTCTTCAATCTCAGTCGAGCTGCGTTTGAAATTATCGGTCGATAAGAGCCACAGAGTTACTACGCGGACCTCGGCCTGATCACACCAGCCCAGAAACTCAATAATCTTATTTGCCCCGGCTTTATGGCCATGCCGATCGCTGTGATTGGGATTGGCTTTGGCCCAGCGGCGATTTCCATCGAGAATGACGCCGACGTGATGCGGGGTCTTAGAAAAATCTAGCGCCCTAACTAAGCCCCATTCATAGAATGGATAGATCGGTGACTTTATAAATTTAGAGATAGCGGCGTACAACTCGGCGCTCGGCGATCAGAGATGCGATAGGAAGTGTGCCGGCTAAGACAAGTGCCAGTACCTTCCTAATCGGCCAACGGGCTTTGATGGAGAATTCAATCGCAGTTAAAACATAAACGGCATAGACCCAGCCATGGACAAAGGGGATCCACGTTACTTTTTCCTTCCACTCTGGATTATCAAATAGATAGGCAACGGGGATATCGACAAACCAGAGAAGTAGCGACATCACTCCGGCGATAATGGCCATGATGCGAAAGCGAAGAATGGCTGATTTCATGGCTCTACCTTACGGCGATAAAAGGGTAGGTAGAGCACCACCGCGGCCATCAGCCACCAGATCACCACATAGGAGAGATGCTGCCAGTAGAAGCCTGGGATGCGCGATCGAAGTTTCTCGGCGCTAAGGCCGCTGCGCTCTTCCTGGGCGCCATCTAGGATTTCACTTCCTGCTAAAACATAGCCATCATATAAATCTAAATCGGTAGCGGCGATGATTACCGCACTATCTAACCGTGAGATCTGGGCCAATGAGTTCTGCCCTCTATCTGTAGTTTGCGATGCGAGCAGTAAGCCTTCAACCGTAACGCTCTCTGATTGAGAACTCTCTGGGGCCAGCCTCCGCTCTGACCACAATCCGCGCACAACCAGAATCGCAGAGCTCTGACCTACCTGCATAACTCCAACCTCCCAATCAGCGACCTGACCAGCTCCATCTATTTGATTGGCGGCTTTGTACTGTCCAACATAGCGACCGCTAAAACTAACGGTGCGGTTGATTGCGTTAGGGGCTAAGGAAGTATTTGGCGTTGCAATAGAGTCCAAAGAGATAGTTTTTGCATCTACCGTTCTAGCAAGAGCAAGGCTGGCCTTGAGTTCGGTGGCGCGATCTAACTGCCAGAGGCCAAGTAAGACAAAGATGGTGGCGAGTGTGAGAACACCGATGATCGCCCCGATTCTAGATGCAAACTTTTTACGTGTCGCTCTTGTCATCACTTCGATCTAGGCCCTTTAAGCGCTTATAGAAACTGCGCATGAGGAAGACTACGGCGATAACCAAGAGTGCGATAGTAATTGAGCCTGCCAAACCCATCTCAATATTTTTTTGCATGCCATAATCATGCCATGTCCAGTGAGTTCTCATATAACCAGCGATATGGGCTGCGGCCACGTAATCGTTGGCTAAAGCCAGCGATTTTTTTCGCGGCTATTGGGATCTCCTGGCTTATGTGGGCAGCGCTACATCATTCAAATCCTGCGATTAGATACTCGCTTATCTCGTACTCGATTACCTCAGAGCGTGAAATATCGGTGCGCTACTCAGTGATCCGCCAAGATAAAAATCAGAGCGTAATCTGCACCGTTATCGCACGTGATTTCGACAAGAATATTGTTGGCCAGATCGATGATGAGATTGGACCAGGATTAGCCGCCTTTGAGCGCACTACTATCGTTAAATCGCGTGGGCCTGGCGTCAATGCCGATGTAATAAGTTGTCGCCTGAAGTAATCACCTAGTAGCGTTGCCCCTTATGAGCATACAGAGTTGGCTAACGCAGGAGGCTGCCGATCGGCTGCGCACGGAGTTAGAAAAGCTTGAAGGCGTTGGACGCAAAGAGGTCACAGCCAAGATTGAAGTCGCGCGTGCTGAGGGCGATCTGAAAGAAAATGGCGGCTACCACGCAGCACGTGATGAGCAAGGCAAGATGGAGGCGCGCATCCGCCAGTTAAAGCAGATGCTTGAAAACGCTCACATAGGTACTCCGCCACCTACCGCCGATGGCAAAGTCGGTGCTGGAATGGTCGTCACGGCTCTTATCGCAGGGGAAGAGACGAGGTTTCTTCTTGGATCGCGCGAGATCGCATCGGGTGATCTCGATGTCTATAGCGAAAAATCTCCACTTGGCTCTACTGTCATTGGCGCAGAGATTGGTGCAAAGGTTTCTTACACCGCTCCCAATGGTCGCGAAATAGCAGTAGAGATTGTTGCCGCACAGTTCTATGCCTAATGAGAGGTGTTTTTGTACTTCTTGATACTAAGCGGAATAAAAATAGCCATCAGCAAGAGCATGTAGAGCAGTGAAGTCTCTAGCGGATGCTGACTTGGCCACGAATTAGCCGTTGCGCCAAACTGGTTCTCAACGCCAAAGAGTTGGCGACAGGCAGCGACCATCGATGAGACTGGGTTCCACTCGGCAAAGTACTGGAGAGCACGAGGCATTCCAGTTGTTGGTGCAAATGCATTAGATAAGAAGGTCAGCGGGAATGTAACTAAGAAGCCCACACTTTGAACAGTTCTAGCCTCCTTTACTGAAAGTCCCACATAGATTCCAATCCAGGAGAGCGCGTAACCAAACATAAATAGGAATAAGAAGCCGAGAGATACCTTCATTACCCCTGAAGTTGGACGCCAGCCAACTGCAAAGCCGGCAAGTGCCATGACTGCTAGCACCAAGAGATTAAGAAGTGCATCGCCAAAGGTTCGCCCGATAACAACCGCCCCGCGAGAGATAGGTAGTGATCTAAAACGATCGATTAAGCCCTTCTTCATATCCTCGGCTAGCCCAATTGCCGTCGATGCCAAGGTAAATGCAACGGTCTGAACAAAGATCCCTGGCATCAATAATTGAACATATCCGCCAGGTTGATCGGTTTGAATTGAGCCACCAAAGACGAAGCGAAAGAGTAAGACAAACATCACCGGCTGAATTGTGGAGAAAACCAGTAGCTCTGGGATCCGAGCCAGTTGAAGTAGCTGGCGTTTAGTGATGACAACGGCGTCGGCTAGTGCGTAGTTCACCATCTGCCCCCTCTCTTCTTCTTGACGGGTTCTATAACTGTTTCCTCGGCCACATGTCCTGTCAATGATAAGAAGACATCATCTAAGGATGGTCGCTTTAAGGCGATATCTAAGGGATGAATCTTTGACTCATCCAAAGCCCGCAACGCCTCAATCAAGGCACCTGCCCCGTTAGAGACTGGAGCGCTCACCGTTCGAGAGTCGACATGTGTGGCATGTCTGCTGATACGGGTAACAATCTCTTGGACCTTAGCCACATCATCGCTCTCCACTGTTATCTCTAAACGCTCTCCGCCTACCTGCCGCTTGAGTGCATCTGAGCTTCCACGGGCGATCACTTTACCGTGATCGATAACTGCGATCTCATCGGCTAATTGATCGGCCTCATCTAAATACTGCGTCGTTAATAAAAGTGTAACCCCACCCATTACCAACTCTTCAATGACCTTCCACATCTCCATACGACCACGGGGATCAAGGCCTGTCGTGGGTTCATCTAGAAAAAGAACTTTAGGTTGAACAATTAAAGAGGCGGCTAGATCTAAACGCCGACGCATTCCACCAGAGTAGGTTTTAATCGCACGACGGGCACTATCGGTTAAAGAGAATCTCTCAAGTAATTCATTGGCAAGGTTAATAGATTGTTGTTTTCCCAAATGGTGCAAACGCCCAAACATCACTAAGTTATCCCAACCCGTGAGTGTTTCATCAACTGCTGCGTATTGACCCGATAAACCAATTAACTTTCGAACTTTGTCGGGATGTTTTGCAACATCGATACCTGCAACTGTTGCTACACCTGAATCAGGCCTTAATAAAGTTGCCAAAATTCTTACAGTTGTTGTTTTACCTGCACCATTGGGGCCTAATACGCTTAAAACAGTACCCTCTTCAACATCGAGTGATAAATCATCTAGCGCTCTGACCTTACCTTTGTCATAGGTTTTGATAAGATTTTCTGCAATCACACTCTTCACTCGATTATCTTACATAAATTAGGCTAAAACTCACAAAATGAGCAAAGGCGATAGCCTTAGCTAATGCGCTCACCATTTAAAGATCTGCCGCGCGAGATATCAGTTCTCGTTGCGGCATCTTTCTTTGTCGCCGTTGGTTTTGGAATCGTCCTACCTGCCATCCCTGTCTTTGCCCGTTCTTTCGGCGTGAGCAACGCGGCAATCGGTTTAATCATTTCGATATTTGCAATTACGCGCTTTGTCTCAGGTCTTATCTCTGGAAAACTCGTTGATTTATTTGGCGAAAGAGCTGTTTTCTCTAGCGGCGTCTTTATGGTCGCAATCTCTGTTTTCCTAGCCGGGCTATCAACTAGCTATGAACAACTTCTCTTTTTTCGGGCAGCCGGCGGGCTGGGCTCTATGATGTTTTCAGTTGCGGCAGGATCGGTCGTGATGCGCTCTGTCGATGATACAAACCGTGGCCGAGCCCTAGCCGTTTACAACGGCTCATACCTAGTCGGTGGAGTTTCAGGTCCTGCTATCGGTGGCTTATTATCTTTAATCTCTCTGCGTGCCCCTTTCTTTGCTTACGCGATAACGCTCTTAATCTCAGGCACAGTTGCTCACTTTTTTCTCAAGGGTGAGAAAATTGATAAGGGTGAAAAAGATGCAGATACCGGCGAACACACAACAGTGCGTGAAGCCTTTGCAATGAAGCCTTATCGAATCGCACTTGCACTGAGCTTTATTGTGAGTTGGGTCATCTTCGGATTACGGACATCAATACTGCCAATCTTTGTTATCGAAGAGCTTAACGCCACAACGGCCATCGTTGGATATGGCTTCACTCTCGCTGCGATTTTTCAAGGTGCGCTCCTACTCCGTGGTGGACGATTATCAGATAGCAAGGGGCGACGCGTAGCATCTGTGATAGGCACCGTGATTGGCTTAATAGGAATGATCGTTTTAACAACGGCTGTGAACTCCTGGATGTATTTACTTGCAATGGCGATTATCGGAGTCGGCGGAGCTTTTCTCTCAACGACGCCAGCTAGCCTCGTCGGAGATATTATTCGCGGCAGAGGTGGGCAGGTAATCGCGGGCTCTACGATGGCCAGTGATGCGGGATTGATCGTCGGTCCCATCATTGTGGGTGCACTGGCAGATATCTACTCCTATCGCACCGCATTTGTCGTATCAACGGCAGTCTTTGCAATCGCCGCCTTGTTAGCAACACAGATCCCCGAGACTCGAGCGAAGTATCTATCCGGGGATAGCAAAAAGCCTCAGGTAAATAACCTGAGGCTTTTTGATTAAAGCTATCTCTTAGTCATCACCACGCAGAATTGATAAGAAGCGCAGTACCTCTAGGTAGAGCCAGACGATTGTGACCATGAGACCAAAGGCTGCACGCCATGACTCTTGCTCAGGCAGGCCTGCATCTATCCCTTTTTGAACTTGATCAAAATCTAGAATTAAGAAGAATGCTGCAAGAACCATTCCAGCGGTAGCGATTAATATTCCAAGTCCACCTACGTTGTAGACGCTTGAACCTGTGAAGAGGTATGCAACAAATGAGACAAGGGCTAGTACTAAGTAGCCAAGGAGGGCAGTAGTTAATACCTTTGTGAACTTAGGTGTCACACGGATGCGTCCGCTCTTATAGGCAAACAACATTCCTGCAAATGCACTGATAGTGACAAGGATCGCTTGGCTAACAATCCCGTCATAGACGGAGTTGTAGAGATGACTGATTGCACCAAGTGCTAAACCTTGAAAGGCTGCATAGGCAACGATTAATCCTGGCCTTACCGTCTTACTAAAAATATTTACCATGGCAAGTGCAAAACCGCCAAAGATACCGAGCATTATCGCTCCGCCACCGAGGTTAAGCGTCCATGCCGCTGCACCAACTGTTACAAGTACTGCAAATAAAATACCGGTACGTGTAACGACATCATCAATCGTCATCCGACCAGTGCGCAATGATGAAGCTGCTGGTGCGCTATATAGATTCTCTAGCGCTGCCGACTCTGAGTTAATCGTGCTCGGATCAAACGCGGCGTATCCACGCTGATTAAACGCCCGTCCAAGAACAGGGTTTGAACTGCGCATATCTTGTTTCTCCTTCTTCTATGCCGCCAGAACCTCTGGCAGCGCTCCTACACAACAATCGTAGGGCTAAAAATCTTCCAGGGCCAAATGAACCTGTCTAAAGAGGGTTAAATCCATCTATGAAGTGTGCCCCGAGTGGGGGTCGAACCCACACTGGGAGGATTTTAAGTCCTCCTCGTGAGACCCCAGGATTCCAGAACTTAGAGGATTTGAGCGTGGCTCAAGCCCAAGTTCTAGGAATCTTCGGAATTGTGTATCAATTGTGTATGAGTTCTTAATTGAACCCCGTCTATTTCCTATCTTTCACAAAAGCAGAGGCTTTTGGCTAGTGGAGGGAAATAGTGATGTCGCGTAGATCTAATGGGCAAGGCCATACTTACAAAGTAGGCAATTCATATCGGACTGTTATCCATTGTGAAGGTCACGTCGTAACCGCAATGGCTGCTACAGCTCAAGAATCGAGAAAAAGAGCCAAAGAAAAGCTAGATCTGATGCCAAATATTCTGAGCAAAAACTCTTTACCAGTAGCAAAGATGCAACTGGGTGATTACTTAGTGAGCTGGCTAGAGGAAGAGCACAAACTCCATATCGCTCACAGCACCTACAAGAGATACCTGGCACTTGCTCGGTTCCATATCAACCCATCCATAGGTGGGATTGAGTTACAGAAACTTTTATCCAATGACATTACAAGGATGCTTGCAGTTATGAGGGAGGCAGGTCAGAGTCCGCGATCACAGCAACAAGCTCGGGCTCTCTTATCGGTAGCTCTTCGAGATGCTGAATACAAGGGATACATCCTGGTTAATCCTGTTACTAGAGTCCGTAACCCACAAGGAAAGAGAATTGAGATAAGCCCTCTAACTATCAAAGAGGTTAAGCGACTCCTCAAGACCTACTCTGGTACTTACTTAGGGGCCAGATTACATATAGCTCTAATCTGCGGGCTGCGTCAGGGCGAGGCGCTAGGGCTGACCTGGAGTGATATCGATTTGAGTGCCAGCACTCTCAAGGTTCATCGCCAGGTTCAAGAGGTTGAAGGGGTGCAGGTATTTACAGATCTAAAAACTGAAAAATCTTCCCGACTCGTTGCTCTTACGGAGGAAACTACAGCGGCCTTAAGAGGCCACCTGGGCCTGATAGAGCAGTTAAAACTGCGAGCAGAATCAAGTTGGATGGAGAACAATCTTGTGTTCCCAGATGGCTTTGGAAACTTTAGATCTCCCAAAACAGATTATGCCGAGTGGAAAAAGGCCTTAAAACTATGCGGTATAGCGAATAAACGATTGCACGATGCGCGACATACGGCAGCTACGTTGATGTATAGCCAAGGCGTGGGTATTGAGACCATAAGTCGTGCTCTTGGGCACTCCACTAGTGCAATTACTTCAAAGCTCTACGTCCACAACTCCGTAGAGCCACAAAAGGTGGCTGCTGAAGCCTTGAATCAACTTCTGATTGATTGAAATTGAATAAGGGATACTCCCCCATACGGTATCGCAAGGTAATTTTGAGAAAAATTCTAAAATATTTTCAAATTACGGGAATAAACCGTGCGGAAAATCGTTATACGGTGCAGCGCAGCCGGTTTTGCACCCTATTCAAAGGATGAATAGGGAGAGAGTTAAGGCAGCGATGAAAAATAGTTATGAAGAACAAGGTCCATACATCAAAAAAGGTGGCCTAACTATGGCAAAAACAGAAACTTACACAGTTACGCAGAGCGCGAGAATACTCGGGCTA
>JAQBVO010000028.1 GCA_027728065.1 Actinomycetota bacterium | reverse complement strand
GTAAGCCTCGGCATCGCGCTTTAACTTCTGCAGCACGCGCGCAGAGATCTCTTGGGCTGTGTACTTCTTTCCATCGATATCAACCGACCAGTCAGTGCCCATATGGCGCTTAACTGAGCGGATTGTGCGCTCGACGTTGGTGACAGATTGGCGCTTGGCCACTTCACCGACGAGGACCTCGCCGTTTTTTGCAAAGGCGACGATCGAGGGCGTTGTACGAGCGCCCTCAGCGTTTGCGATAACTGTGGGTTCGCCACCCTCTAGGACCGATACGCAACTATTGGTGGTTCCAAGGTCGATTCCGACTGCTCTAGCCATCTTCTCTTAACTCCTTTTATATCTAGCTCGAGCCTGGGGTAGGGTCGAGGCCTGCTTAAACCTGAGCCCATCCTACTCAAAAGGTTGAGTCGGTGCGACTCAGGTTTGTACTTATGTAAACCTAGGAGCTGGGCGAGTTATTCCCCATCTGCCTGCCGATATAGCACCTAAAAGAGCAAGTCCTGAGCGGCGAACTTCCGATCTCCGAGCACTCAACTCTTAAGGTTTTAAGCCACGCCTCGATTTTTATCTTTATACCTACACTTTGGAGATGCTGCCACGCCCTGTGAAAAAACTATTTGCTCCAAGAGTAGTTTATATAGGGGGAAGAGGCTCTACTTTAATTATTAGTTTTATATTTTCAATAATTTATAGTCGATTATTAGGTCTAGAAAATAGAGCTGTCTTAACTTTTATTTTTACAATTATTAGTTTATTGGTATTAGGTTTCACGGCAAGCCTAGGTCTATCTCTACGTGAGCGCCTTTCCCGAACAAATCAAGTCTCACATGAATTATTGTTCTACTTTAAAAACTTATTCTCTTTGACATTTGCCCTTCTGTGCGCATTTGTTCTATCTCTTTTTCTCTATTCTCAAATAGTCGGCTATTTATCAATCAAAATCTATTTGATCGCTAGCTTGCTGCTTATAAGTTCTAGTTTTATCCAAGGTATGAACGACTGCCTAGTTGCACTTGACAAGTTGCGCACTGTAATGTTATTTGAAATTTCTCAAGTCATAACGCAAATTATAGCTTTCATTATATTAGAACACTTTTTTGATTTTAGTTATATTAACGCGGTCATGTTTGCGATTACTGGAACTTACTCCGCGAGTGGTGTGATTATAGGTATCTTAATCTGGAAATTCAGATTGATTAAGGTGAAGGAAATTTCAACCACTCCAAAACCGAATTTTTTTACTTACTGTAAAAACTCCATAAAAGTTATTCTACCAACAATCTTGATTGATAGAATGGATAAGTTATTAATTGCAATCTTTCTGCCTCTCTCAACCCTCGCAAAATATTCAATCTTACTAACTTTTGTCTCTTTATTTCGTTTCATCCCTGAATCCATATCTAAAATGTATTTCAGCAAGCACAAAATTAATATTCAAGTTCTAAAACTTGGATCGCTCTCTTTTTTGATTCTTGTACTTTTAGGTGTTGGAATGAGTTATTTTTTCTATGAGTTTATGATATTAAACCTGCTTGGAAGAGACTGGCTCATGCCTTTTGACTTGTTTATACTGGTCGGATTGTATGAGCTTGTTCGCGGTATTTATGTGGTAAGTATTAATAAACACTACGCAATTGGTAATTTTAAGATAAGCAATTTCATTCCGTCCACTTCACTATTAGTTTTTCTAAGTTTTTTATCGCCACTAATCTTTCTTGGGTTTCTTGGCATAAGAGGTATCCCTATAGGGCTCACCCTGGGATACTTGCTAATACTTTTACGGGGCCGATGGCTCCAAAAGCAAATTAATTATACGATTTGACGCTGCGGCATCACCAAATATGTTGCTTGGCTTGCTCCGCTGAAGATATAGTTCTTCGTTAAGAAGAAGTTCCAGGATTGATTTTTTAAGTTCCTTCACTGGATCTTTAATTAATACACATACCCCTGATTCAAGCGCCTCGGGTCTCTCTGTTTTATTCCTAATTATTAATGTTGGGATGCCTAAGTACGTTGCCTCCTCCTGAAAGCCGCCTGAGTCAGTTATTAATAGTTTTGTTTTCCTTAGCATTGAAACCATTTCTGGATACGGCAGTGGACTTAAGAATTCAACTCTTGGATTATGCAAGAAATCTTCGCTGTATCCTGCTGTTGTCTCAGGATTTGGATGTCTTATCACTTTCCAGACATATTTAATCTCTTCTTCTCGCGCCATCGTATCTATTATTCTTGTTACTTCTGATATCACTCGGGCTTGATTTTCTCTTCTATGTAGAGTTACCAAAATGATATCTCGCTTGCTTTTATGGATTTCTGTAGTAGTCATTTTTACGAGTGCATCGATGATTGTATTCCCGGTTACATGAATCATATTCTCGCTGATTCCCTCTTTTTGGAGATTGAGAGCATTTAACTTTGTCGCGCAGAAATGAATATCTGCGAGTCTTGTAATTAAGCGCCTGTTCATCTCTTCTGGAAATGGAATTCGAGAATCTGAAGTTCTCAATCCAGCCTCAATATGCCCAATTTTAGATCCCATTATAAAACCCGCGTAAGCTCCAAAAAGGGCTGAAGTTGTATCCCCTTGAACTAAGACTATTGATTGCTTCCACTCTAGATTTAAAGTGGATAGTTCGATAAGAATTTCTGCCGATAATTGAAGTATGGTTTGTTTGTCTTTCAAGGTATTCATTATTCTTGTAGGTTGAATGCCGAAACTTTCTAGTGCGCTTATGCACATCGTTGGATGTTGCCCTGTTAGAACTATCTCTATATCGACCCCTGTGTGTTTTTGAGCTTCCAGGATAACTGGGGCAAGTTTTATTGCTTCTGGACGTGTCCCTAAAATGAATATCAACGAATGATTGGGTGCAAGTGTTTCTTTGACATCAGATTGTTTAGATGCTCTTTTAGTATTTCTCATTTGGAGTTCCAGTATTCAGCGTAGATACGTTCCGCAATTTCTGTCCCTATTAATTTCCCAAATTCGGTTTCTAAGAATCTCCTATTTGAGATTCTTACGCAGACTTCAACCGTTTTTTTCATTTGATGCTCTTTTTTTAATTGGCCAGAAATTGACTCTCCGTGGACTCGATATGAATAGAGTGCGTCCTCTCTCGGTAAGCGCATTAGTTCTGTAACTATTTCCATCCTTGACCAAAAATCGTAGTCTTCCATTCCAGGAGTATTTGAATACTTGCCGACAATCTTCGCAAAGGATGCTCTATATAAAAACTGCGGCCCTACTGAATTAATCGGTATTCTTTTGAAGAATCTTGCGTGTTTAGGAAGGGTGACTACCGCTGGATCAACTAGATTTCTATCATAGCTCCGCCAATTATCGGTAGCTACCATTTTCTGACCATTTGGTTTGATCGCAAAATAATTTCCATAAACAACCCCAACTTCTTTATTGATATCTAAAAAATCGACCATAGCTTGGATCGCAGTTAATTCGTAAAAGTTATCAGCGGATGTCCAAGTTAGGAACTCTCCTTTTGCAATAGCAAAGCCTCTATTTAAGGCATTCGGTAGACCTTTATTTTCTTGGTGAATAATAGTGATAGCTGAATTATTCTCATACTCTTTTAATAAATCTTTAGTTACATCCTTTGAGCCATCATTTACAATTATTAATTCTAGGTTCTTATAGGATTGGTTCAATACAGATTCTATTGACTCCCTCAAGAATTTTGCATGGTTATACGTTGGGAGCACGACACTTACTAAACCTTTATCAATGTCCGCCAGTGCTGTTACATGTATGACTCGTTTTCTCATTGATTTAAGGGACCCTCTAATAAAGACATAATTTAGGGAAAAAATCGCCAAAATTCTGGCAAAGTTTCTGATTCGGGTTGGTAGCAGTCTATATATCTTCAAGAAAATATTAATGCCAGACTTTTTTACTTCGGGTATCCCATAGACTTTGAGGCCCTTTTCCCTTTTTAACGCTGCCATAACTGAATCGTATATCGTAAGTGGGCTTAATAGTTCAACATCATTGTTTACCTAATCAAGCTTTTCTTAGGTTTTGCTTATGGTAGTGGAGATTTTTTGGCTCTTACTTGTTACCTTATGCATATGCATCTCCTCTACGCAGTTTTCGCCTATGGAATCACTGTTGTGGCTCTAGCTCTAATGGTGGTTCGAACGCGACAGTTAATAGGTATTTATAAGAAGGGGCAGCCTGATCCCACTCGCAGTAACAACCGCGGCAGGCGATTGCGTATGGCCTTTGGTGAAATCTTTGGCCATACAAAGATGTTTAACTTTACCGTTGTTGGTTTTGCGCACTGGTTTGTCATGGTCGGCTTTGTTGTTTTATTCGGAACTTTACTTACCGCCTATGGACAGTTAATTAACCCTGAGTTTGCACTACCGGTTATCGGTCACTTGTGGCCTTATCAATATCTCATTGAACTTATGGCCTGGGCTACAGGTATTGGCATCGTAACTTTAATCGGGATACGACAGGTAACGCGGATTGTAAAAAAAGGTCGTAGCTCGCGCTTCTACGGCTCTGGAATGGTTAAAGCTTATTTTGTTGAGGCGACGATTCTTGTCATTGTTTTTTGTATAATCGCACTGCGCGGATTAGAGGGCGCGCTATCGGATGAGATGGCGTGGAACCGTCACTACATAACAACGTGGTTTATCGCATCTGCTCTTAAATCCTGGACGTTAGGTCAACTTATCTCTGCCGTTCAATTAATCGCTGCCGTGAAAATCCTTGTTTCGATGGTCTGGTTTATTGTTATCGCCAGTAATTTAACGATGGGTATTGCATGGCACCGCTTCTTGGCACCCTTTAATATCTTCTTCCGCCGTAACGCCGATGGTAAATCATCCCTTGGCCCACTACCTGCAATGTTGTCACATGGTGAGGTTATTAACTTTGAAGATCCAAAAGATGATGATCTCTTCGGTCTTGGTACGCGTGCGGATATAACCTGGAAGGGTTTATTGGATATGTCTACGTGTACTGAGTGCGGCCGCTGCCAATCCCAGTGCCCTGCCTGGCATACTGAAAAACCCTTATCTCCAAAGCTTTTAATCATGGCTATGCGCGATCACGCCTTTGCAAAGAGCGTAGAAACGGAGGCGATGGTTGGTGAGGGTGCACCGATATCACTCGATGTTTTGTGGTCCTGTACAACCTGTGGTGCCTGTGTTAATGAGTGTCCTGTCGATATAGAGCATGTAGATCACATTGTTAATATGCGTAGGTTCCAAGTTCTTGTTGAATCAAACTTTCCTAGCGAGCTCGGTGGAACTTTTCGTAACTTAGAACAGAGCGGTAATCCATGGGGTGCAAATAAAAACGATCGCGAAGCTTGGATCGCCGAGTGCGATTTCCCTATCCGTGTCGTTGAAGGAGTACTACCCGATGAGGTTGAGTATTTATTTTGGGTTGGATGTGCCGGTGCATACGATGAGCGGGCTAAAAAAACTACAAAGGCAGTCGCAGAGTTATTACATATGGCCGGTGTTAACTTTGCCGTACTTGGTAAGAAGGAGACCTGCACTGGAGATCCTGCGCGCCGCGCCGGTAACGAGTTCCTGTATCAGATTTTAGCAGCAGAGAATATTGAGACATTTAACAAAACCTTTGAGGGACGCAGTAAGGGAAATAAGAAAGTAGTTGTCACCTGTCCCCACTGCTTTACAACTATTGGTCGCGACTATGCTCAAAGTGGCTTTGAGTTAGAGATGGTTCATCACACACAGTTACTGAATCAACTCGTGCGTGATAAGAGATTGCTACCAATAAAGATGAGTCATACCGCAATGACCTATCACGATCCTTGTTACTTAGGTCGCCATAACGAGATCTATCAACCACCGCGTGAACTTCTTGAGGCTACAGGTGCGCAGATTTCAGAGATGGGACGCAATAAAGAGCGCTCATTCTGCTGCGGAGCGGGAGGTGGACGTATGTGGATGGAGGAGAAGTTAGGAACACAGATCAATCTCAACCGTGTCGATGAGGCGATCTCAACTGGTGCTAAAGAGTTAGCGGTGGCATGTCCCTTCTGTCGAGTTATGACAAGTGATGGAATGACCGCGCGGCAGAGTGATGTTGAGGTTTTAGATGTTGCACAGGTGCTTCTGCGCTCAGTTAAAGAGTAGTTAGCCCAGCGACTCCATCGCCTTTAAAACGGCGATGCGCTCGGCGATAGGTGGATGTGTAGAGAATAAACGTGATGCAGCCGATGCATCTAATGGGGATTCGATCCAGATATGGGCGACTGCCGTTGAGCGCTGATGCACCACCGTTGAATCGCGTGCTAAGACCTCCAGCGCGCTGCGCAGACCAGCTGGATTGCGAGTAAATGCAACGGCCGTCGCATCGGCTAAGGATTCACGTTTGCGCGAGATAGCAGATTTTAAAAGTATCGCTGCAACCGGTGCTAGTACAAGAATAACAAGTGAGAATACAAGTGCGATTGGATTGGAGTTGCGATCTCTACCGCGGCCGCCCCCGAACCACATCATACGGGCCAATATGTCACTGAGAATCGCAATCGCTCCCGCTGTCGATGCGGCAACGGCGCTTACTAATGTGTCACGGTTTGCAACGTGAGCCATCTCGTGTGCGATGACGCCCTGTAGTTGATCGCGATCCATAGCATCTAAAATCCCTGTAGTAAAAGCAATCAGTGCATGCTGTGGATCTCTACCTGTTGCAAAGGCGTTAGGTGCATCATCGATGACTATCGCCACCTTTGGCATAGGTAGTCCAGAGGCGATAATTACCTCATGGATTAAATTAAAGAGCTTTGGATTATCTGACTCTTGGATTAACTTCGCACCAGTCATCTTTAAAACAAGTTTGTCTGATCCGTAATACGAACCCCAGACCGAAATTAACGCGATTGCAACGGCGATTGGCACTATTCCAACTGTAGATGCTCCGAAGTATGTGAGTGCGGCATAGACAACAAGCCACATTAATACGGCCATAGCGATTAATAGGCCTACTGTCGTGCGCTTATTAGTCGCCTGGCGTGTTCTAAAGTCCATTGAGGTTAAAAAGTAATTTTTGGAGCGTTATGATCTTGTGGATCCTGCACCTCATAAAATTCGCGCTCAGAGACTTTGGCAAAGCCTGCGAAGAAGTTGCTCGGTATTGTTTTAACGGCCGTATTGAGCAATCTCACGCTATCGTTATAGAACTGACGGCTAAAGGCAACTTTGTTCTCAGTTGTTGCTAGTTCCTCCTGTAATGCGATGAAGTTTGCAGATGCCTTGAGATCTGGGTAGGCCTCGGCGACTGCAAGCAGACCACGTAGCGCCTGAGTTAACATCCCATCTGCAGCGGCGGTATCTGCAACCGTTGTCGCAGTTGTAGCCTTGGCGCGCGCGGTAACTACGGCATCAAAGGTTGACTGTTCATGCTTGGCATATCCTTTAACTGTTTCAACTAAGTTAGGGATTAAATCTGTACGGCGCTTGAGTTGGACCTCAATCTGTGCCCACGCTTCGGTGACGCTAATGTTGAGCCGGATCAAACGGTTATATTGCGCGACGGCAAATATGACGATGAAAACTACGATGGCGGTAAGAATGATCCAAGTAACCTGATTTGTTCCCATATTTAATTAAACCGCCTTTTGATTAAGTTCATTCCCCAGTTTTAGTCGATTTTTGATTTATGGAAGTTTAAAAATGAGCGACTAGCCGTTGGTCCGCGCTGGCCCTGATATCTCGAGCCATACTTCTCGCTTCCATATGGATGCTCGGCAGGGGATGAAAGTTTGATTAAACATAGTTGACCAATCTTCATTCCTGGAAAGAGTTTGACCGGCAGGTTGGCAACGTTTGAAAGCTCCAAAGTGATATGGCCGCTAAAACCTGGATCGATAAAGCCGGCAGTTGAGTGCGTAAGTAAGCCGAGCCGTCCTAGTGAGGATTTACCCTCTAAGCGACCGGCGATATCATCGGGCAAAGTAATTACTTCGTAGGTACTGGCTAAAACAAATTCGCCGGGGTGCAAGATAAATGGCTCATCCCTATCGGCGATTACTTCTCGGGTGAGCTCTGCCTGTTCGATCGATGGATCGATTACCGAGTATTTATGGTTTTCAAAGACGCGGAAATACTTATCCAGGCGCACATCGATAGAGGATGGCTGGATCATCGCCTCTTGGAAGGGCTCACAGCCGACTCGGCCCGCCGCCACTTCGCTGCGGATATCTCGATCGCTTAATAACACGGTTGGAACCCTACCTTGAACTGCCTAGGGCGATGGGGAGCGAAATTAGCCCCCAGAAGTTGCATAAGTTACTGGCGGGTAGGATTATTGGTCAATGGGCCACTACATAGCCAACCTGCGCGATATCCAGTTCTGCCTCTTTGAGCTCTTAGGGCGCGAGAATGTCATGGGCAGCGCGCCCTATGATGAAATCGATCGCGATACTGCAATGGGAATGCTCGATGAGATAAAGCGTCTATGTGAAAACGATTTAGCCGCCTCCTTTGTAGATGGCGACAGATTAGGAACTGATTTTAATAAAACAACTGGTGATGTAAAGCTTCCAGAGAGTTTTAAAAAATCATACAAAGCATTTATTGATGGGGAATGGTGGCGTCTGGATGCACCTGTAGAGCTCGGTGGCATGAAGATACCTCAATCACTCCGCTGGGCAATCGCTGAAATGGTTTTGGGCTCTAACCCTGGAATTCATCTCTACTCCTCCGGTTATGCATTTGCACAGGTTGCATATGTTCTTGGAACGGTGGAGCAAAAGAAGATCGCACAACATATGGTGGAAAAACATTGGGGTGCGACAATGCAGTTAACAGAGCCCGATGCAGGTTCAGATGTTGGCGCTGGTCGCAGCAAAGCGGTGCAACAGGGCGATGGAACGTGGCACATAACCGGCACAAAGAGATTTATTACATCGGGAGATGCCGATATTTATGACAACATTGTGCACTTTGTCTTAGCTCGTCGCGAAGGTGGAGGACCGGGCACTAAGGGTCTGTCACTATTTTTAATTCCAAAGTTTATGTTTAATCTTGAAACGGGAGAGTTGGGCAAGCGTAACGGTGTCTACGTTACAAACGTTGAAAAAAAGATGGGGCTCAACATCTCATCTACATGTGAGTTTAATTTTGGTGAGCACGAACCTGCCGTTGGATATTTGCTAGGCGAGGTCCATGAAGGTATCGCTCAAATGTTTAAAATCATTGAGTTTGCACGGATGATGGTTGGAACTAAGGCGATTGCAACCTTATCTGCCGGCTATCAGCTAGCGCTCTCATACGCCAAAACCCGTATTCAGGGCGGTGATATAAAGGTAAGAAATGACAAGGCATCCCCGCGTGTAACGATTATTAACCACCCCGATGTGCGCCGCTCCTTGATGGTTCAAAAATCCTATTCCGAAGGTATGCGCGCACTAGTTCTCTTTACCGCATCAATCCAAGATGAGATTGAGCGAGCTAAGGTGGCGGGAGATAGCGATCGTTTAGAGGAGATGATTGCGCGTAATGATTTGATGCTTCCAATTGTAAAGGGCTATGGCTCTGAAAAATCTTGGACGCTGCTTGGAACAGAGTCGCTACAGATATTTGGTGGCTCGGGCTTTACACAGGATTGGCCGATTGAACAGTATGTGCGCGATGCAAAGATTGATACTTTGTATGAGGGAACAACGGCGATTCAAGGTTTAGATTTCTTCTTCCGCAAAATAGTTAAAGATCGTGGCCACGCTCTCGGCCTACTAGGTAAAGAGATTCAAAGTTTTACAGAGTCCGGTGGCGTGCATGCCCAAGAAAAAGCGGCGCTGGCTAGCGCACAGACTCACTTAAATGCCATCATCGCAGTTCTTGTTGGACATGCGATGGATTCACAGGAGAATCCAGAGAAGATTTACACCGTTGGTTTAAATACCTCTCGCGCTTTAATGGCGTCCGGTGACATCATCACCGCATGGTTATTGCTCCGTCAAGCCGATATCGCCGCAGAGAAACTTCCAACTGCCGGTAAAGAGAGTGCGTTTTATACTGGAAAGATCGCAGCGGCTAAGTTTTTTATCGCTACTTACTTGCCACAGATCGCCGCCGATCGTGTCATCATCGAATCAAGTGATGGCTCCATCATGAATATTCCTGAAAGCAGCTTTTAGGAAATCTCGTAATTAAGTTGTTTCATCCTCTATACTTGTGAAATGTTAAAGGCTTCATTACGAGCTAAAATACCGCGTAGTTTGAAAAATCGTTTGAAGGATTCTAAGCTTAATTATCTTCGCTTATGGCTAACTGAATGTAGAGTCAGGCTATTTCCGCCAAGATATTTCGGTCAAACAGCTGAGGATGTGATTCTGAAATGGTATTTACCAGAAACCAATGGTTTCTACCTTGATGTAGGGGCGGGCCGTCCCATAGCAGGTTCAAATACATTCGCACTCTATCTACGTGGTTGGACCGGTATTTGTATAGATCCTATTTCAACAAACGCGCGCTTATTAAAGTCATTTAGGCGCAAAGATGAGGTCTTAAATATTTTAATTGGCCCAAATAAATCAACTCTTGATTTCTGGGAATTTGAACCGTATGAGTACTCGACGGCCGATGAAAGTGTCGCTGAAAAAGTCAAAAAAAATGCTGGGATACGATTATTGAATTATTCCAAAAAAGCCATAAAGCCTCTTTCGGCTATTGCACCAGAGCTTTCTCCGCTTGATGCTGCTCTGCTCTCAATTGATGTCGAAGGCTTTGATTTAGAAGTTCTAAAATCAAACGATTGGAGTGTGTTCATTCCTAGAGTTATTTGTATAGAAGAATGGGAAGAGACAATGGATAAGCATTCTAGTTCTACCATTGGAGATTTTCTGGCAAACCACAATTATAAAAGAGTGGCATGGACAGGCCTTAGTAGTATCTTCGTTGAGGAGAGTTACTTAGAGTCAATGTCTAAGCTCTAAAACTCCTTGAGCAAACCACTACTCTTACCCAATGTTCTCTAGATACAAAGGTGAGATTCTGGCTTTGACTGGGGCCGTTGGCTTTGCCTTTAACGGTGTTGTTGCAAAATTAGTTCTAACAAGTGGCCTCTCATCACTTCGATTAACACAGGTGCGTTGTGGTGGCGCTTTTCTGATTCTTGGAACCTACGTCCTACTGCGCTATCGCCATAAACTGCGTATAACTAAAAAAGAACTGCCCTGGTTAATCGCCTATGGCTTAGTGGGTTTTCTAGCCGTTCAAGTCCTCTACTTCATCGCCATTACCCGGATGCATGTGAGTATCGGTTTGATTATCGAGTTCACCGCGCCGATCTGGATCGTCCTCTGGCTGCGCTATGTCCTGAAGAGATACGTACCGCCGATGATGTGGGTAGCTATCGCGTTGGCCTTTGGCGGGCTTTTATTAATCGCTCAGGTGTGGAAGGGCCAGACTCTAGATCCCATCGGTGTGATTGCAGCCTTAGTAGATGCCCTGGCACTGGCCGTTTACTTTCTGCTCGGTGAAAAACTGACTCGTACCCGCGATGCCGAATCACTATCGGTGATCGGCTTTGGCATTGCATCCCTTGGGTTATTAGTTGCGATGCCTCTATGGAGCTATCCGACCGAGATTTTTACTCAAACAATAAACTTGCAGGGTCGCTTTGCAGATTACACTCTGCCGGGTTGGGCACTTATCGCCTGGATAATTATTTTGGGAACAATCGCGCCCTACTTACTTGTTGTAAAAGGAATCAAACTCTTATCCGCATCTACTAGCAGTTTGATGGGGATGGCAGAGCCGGTCTTAGCCGGAGTCTTTGCATGGATCTGGTTATTTGAACGATGGAACTTCATTCAATTAATCGGCGGAGTAGTTGTAATAATCGGAATTATCTTTGCAGATCGCGCCCGCACGGCTGCGCATTAAATCAGCTTTGGGTTCCGAAAGTATTCTCCTCTGGTGCACTCACTTCGCGCTGTTGTGTCCAGTCGGTAGCAGATCCGGATTT
>JAQBVO010000027.1 GCA_027728065.1 Actinomycetota bacterium | reverse complement strand
GAAGCATCCGCAACGTTTCCAAGACCATTACCGCTACCGATAATACTTAAGTACCCCCATGGCGTTGTCCCGTTTGTTGGTGTAGGAGTTGGTGTAGGAGTTGGTGTAGGAGTTGGTGTAGGAGTTGGTGTAGGAGTTGGTGTAGGCACAGACTTTGCTACGGCTACGCCCTTCTTCCAGCGCAATTTCTTGCCTGATTTAACACAAGTGAATTTTTTACCTTTAGCAATCGCCGTTTGGCCCGCTTTTTTACAGGCAGCACCGGCCTTAGGGGTTGCGGCATTTGCCGGACTGGATATACCGAAAAATATTAGGGAAACGGCCAATACCACAACGAGTAGCGATCGGGGCGGTTTCCTCACGCGGATAGTCTAATTCAACAACCATTCCAACTCAATAGCTTTGGTTATTTAATTCTGACTCGACGAGTTGCCGCATCCCCCAGATCAGATCGAAGCCTAGATCACTTCACTGGGCTAACTGCAGACCACACCAGGCTGCAAGTAAACCAAAGCCGAGAGAGAGAATCATATTAAAGCCCGCCTCTTTATAGCGGCGTAGTTCATAGGCTAAGAAGATATCGAGCATAAATGTTGACCATGTTGTAAATGCCCCAGTAAAACCAATGGCAACCAAGCTGTAAATGTTTTCGCCACTGTGAAAAGTTAATCCTAAGAAAAAAGAGCCAAGAATATTGACCAAAAAGATTCCATAAGGCTTAGGCGAAAATCGATGAATGTATTGATCAATTGCAAAACGAGCCGGGGCACCAATGGCAGCACCAAGAACTACATAGAGCATGTTCATCCCTGCACGGGAATAACTTTGCGCGCAAGTGGAAGAACAGTGATGATAATCATGAGTGAGAATATTAAGTTATGGGCTAAAAAGAGCATCCCGCCATCGCTTGGTTCGAGAGCTTGAGCAGTTACCGCTGAAAATGTTGTCATCCCTGCACAAAAACCAGGTAGTAATAAGTGGCGCAGTTCATTAGCTCCGCGTCGCTCCATTAAAACAAGCAAGGCGCTGGCTAGTGCGACCCCTAGTAAATTCGCCGCCAATGTGCCGCTGCGCCCATCTGGAATTGCGATGCCCAAGCCATAGCGAAGGAGTGTTCCGGCAACTCCTCCGATCGAGACTAGAGCCAAGGATTTCAGCTCTGTACCACTCTCTTTGTAAATCCTGTAATAAGGCGTGTAATCACACTGATTACAACGGCGGCAAATATTGCTGACCAGAAATTAGTGACATCTAATTTATCACTCCAGCGGGCCAGTAACATCAAAATCGCGGCATTGACTACGACAAGAAAAAGACCGAGCGTTAAAATTACGGCAGGTAAAGTTAATAACTTAAGTATTGAACCAAGTGTGGCATTAAGTAGACCAAAGAGAAGTGCAACCCATAGATATGTTGTGAAACCACCCATGACATCAATTCCTGGAATCAAAGCCGTTGCAACCCAGAAGGATGCGCTCAGCGCACCCCAGCGGATCAGAATTATCATGTGTTAAACGATACCCTCACGTTTACCGATTTTGGAGCCAAGCCAGCGAAGGGGATCGTATTTGATATCTACAACGCGCTCCTTCATCGGAATAATCGCGTTATCGGTGATACGGATGTGCTCGGGGCAGACCTCTGTGCAGCACTTTGTAATGTTGCACATTCCTAACCCATGCTCTTCCTGCGCAGTTTTTTTGCGGTTTTTTAACATATCAAGGGGATGCATATCTAACTCAGCGATGCGAATAAAAAAGCGAGGGCCAGCAAATGACTTCTTATTCTCCTCATGGTCGCGTACTACGTGGCAAACATCCTGACATAAGAAGCATTCGATGCATTTGCGGAACTCTTGGCTTCGCTCAACATCAACCTGCTCCATGCGAGCATCCCCTGGTGCTAATCCATCTGGGTGTGCATATGCCGGGATTTCCATAGCTTTTTTGTAGTTAAAAGATACATCGGTAACTAAATCTTTAATAATTGGAAATGCACGAAGTGGTGTGACGGTAATAGTTTCATTATCCCCAAATGATGCGACTTGTATCATACATGCCAGTCGGGGTTTTCCATTAATCTCCATAGAACATGAACCGCACTTACCTGCTTTACAGTTCCAGCGAACGGCTAAGTCGCCCATCTGTGTGGCCTGAACACGGTGAATTACATCGAGAACAACTTCTCCCTCATTTGCCTCTACCTGAACATTTTGAAGGCCACCATCGGTTGAATCGCCCCGCCAAATACGAAGATTGAGTTTGCGCGCCATTAGTTAGAACCGCCTTTGGTGATTTCTTCGGGTGTCATATATTTCTCTAACTCATGAACATCAAAGAGATCAAAGAGCTCCTTGGGAAGTGGTGGCAACGCTTGCGCTCGAATATTTACTTGTCTCCCATCAAATGATGAGATGTGGTTTATTTGTCGCCACTTACTGTTCATGCCTGGAAAATCATCGCGTGTATGACCACCGCGTGATTCCTCCCGAGCGATTGCAGATTTTGCAGTGCTCTCTGCAACTAATAACATGTTGTCTAAATCAAAGGCTAGATGAAATCCGGGGTTGAACTTACGTCCACCAGATACAGAGACATTTGCGCTGCGCGCCCTAATATCTTCAATCTTTGCAATCGCATCCTGTAACTCATTTGCTGTACGTATAATTCCAACTAAGTTTTGTGCGACTTCTTGTAGTTCGGCGTGCAAGGTATATGAGTTCTCACCACCCGTACGGTCAAATGGGGCTTGGATCTTTTCTGCCGCCGCCTTTATCGCGCGCTCACTTACTGGGTTTGCGCCGTTGTTCTTAACAAAGTGCGCCGCACCGATTCCAGCGCGACGGCCAAAGACGAGCAGATCCGTTAATGAGTTTCCGCCGAGGCGATTTGAGCCATGCATACCGCCAGCGACTTCACCGGCTGCAAATAGGCCTGGAATGCCAATTGCCGCGGCGGTATCGGGATCAACCTCTACACCACCCATTACATAGTGACATGTAGGACCAACCTCCATAGGCTCCTTTGTAATATCAACCCCGGCTAACTCATAGAACTGGTGCCACATTGATGGTAGACGCTTCTTAATAACCTCTGCAGATAAACGCTTTGAAACATCGAGGAAAACCCCACCATGTTCGCTACCGCGGCCAGCTTTAACTTCACTATTAATTGCGCGTGCAACTTCATCACGAGGTAGTAGCTCTGGAGGACGACGGTTGTTATCTTGATCCTCATACCAACGATCGGCTTCGGCCTCATTATCGGCGTAGATATCTTTAAATACCTCAGGTATGTACTTGAACATAAAGCGCTCACCTTTAGTGTTGGTTAAAACCCCGCCCTCACCACGCACCGATTCAGTTACTAAGATTCCCCGCACTGATGGTGGCCAGACCATTCCAGTTGGGTGGAACTGCAAAAACTCCATATCGACTAATTTCGCACCTGCCTTAAGGGCTAGGGCGTGACCATCTCCTGTGCCCTCCCAAGAGTTTGATGTAACTTTAAATGTTTTACCAACGCCGCCCGTTGCGATAATAACCGTTGGCGCTTCAAATAAGACTTCGCTGCCGCTCTCGCGCCAGTAGCCATAGGCTCCCGATACTTTTCCGCCCTCTTTTAAAATATCTGTGATAGTTAATTCGGCAAAAACCTTAATGTTGCTATCCATGGATTTATATTGCTTACCATCTTTTTGTTGCAAGGCTACGATTTTTTGTTGCATTGTGCGGATGAGTTCTAGACCTGTGCGATCACCGACATGGGCAAGACGTGGGTATTCGTGTCCGCCGAAGTTTCGTTGCGAGATTTTCCCCTCTTTAGTGCGATCAAAGAGTGCACCCCAGGTCTCTAACTCCCAGATGCGATCTGGCGCCTCTTTGGCATGCAGTTCGGCCATGCGGTAATGATTGAGAAATTTGCCTCCACGCATAGTGTCGCGAAAATGAACCATCCAACTGTCATTCTCATTCACATTTCCCATTGATGCCGCTGCGCCACCTTCGGCCATAACTGTATGGGCCTTACCAAAGAGCGATTTACAGATGATTGCTACGCGCAAACCCGCCTCGCGCGCTTCAACGGCTGCACGCAGGCCAGCACCACCGGCGCCGATGACAAGCACGTCGTATGAGTAACGCTCCAGTTCGCTCACGTTAGCCCCTTTAGAAGAAATAGAAGTTAGTGATTGCACCAGATGCAACCGCGCGGACGTAAATATCAGCACCTGCTACCCCGAAGAGTGAGATCCAAGCAAAGGTTGGGTGTTTGTGATTGAGCGCTGAAACTACTGTCCACACCTTGTAACGAATTGGGTGTTTAGAGAAGTGCTTGAGGCGTCCACCAAGTGTATGACGACAGGTGTGGCAAGAGAGCGAATAGAGCCACAACATGGTTGTGGAGAAAATGAAGACAAGTGTCCCAACACTCATATGCCCCCATTCTTTCTCTGCATTTCTAAATGCCAAGATTGTGTCCCACGTCAAAATTACATTGAAAACTAAACCTATATAAAAAAACCAACGGTGGCTATTTTGTAAAATAAGTGGAGCGCGGGTTTCGCCTGTATATTTTGTGTGGGGCTCAGCAACTGCGCATGCTGGTGGTGACATCCAAAAGGCCCGGTAATAAGACTTACGGTAGTAATAACAGGTCATGCGAAAGCCGAGAGGAAAGATTAAAATGAATAAAGCTGGTGAGATTCCAATTCCGAAATACTGATTGTTAAATGGCTGCCCAAAGATTGCAAGTACTGTTCCTGGTTCGCAGGAGGCAGACAAACATGGTGAATAGAAAGGTGAGATAAGAGGCTCTGCAAAGTAGTTCTTGTTTTCAAATGTACGAAAGGTTGCATAGATAACAAAGGAGAGGAGGACTCCAAAGGTGATAGCTGGTTGTAGCCACCATTTATCCGTGCGCAGGGTGCGCTCTTTGATCTCTGCCCTCGTTGGCGAGAAAACACCCGACATCCCTATGCCCCTTTAATCTTAATAACTAGGGTCAATTGTGCTCTTGAGCCGTAAGAACGGCTACACAAAATAGGCTCTTAAGCTATGAACTCAGCCACATAGATGGCAGAAAATGGCGGAGGGCGTGGGATTTGAACCCACGAAACTTTCGTTTGCCGGTTTTCAAGACCGGTGCACTCGGCCGCTATGCGAGCCCTCCGTGGAAGAGATTACCTGAATATAGCTCAGGCTAAAAATCGGTGAATAATTAGGCGGGCAGATCCAAGAGTTCTTCGATGATTATCGCTACTCCATCCTCCATGCATGGTTGAGCGATTCCACTTGCAAATTTAAATCCATCGGGATGACCATCGGCCATTGCAAATGAGCGAGTGCACCACTGCAACATTGAAAAATCATTGGGGTTATCGCCAAATGAAACGCACTCACTTGCATCAATGTTTAAACGAGAGGCGACTACAGAGAGTGTGTGACCTTTTGTAATGCCAAGGGCCGATATCTCCAGTAAAGACTCCCGTGCATTTGAATGTGTGACCGTTACTAATCCATCCAGTTCGCGCAGGGCAACCTCTAACATCTGATCTGAGGTGAGTTCACCTCCACTGCAGCGAGCTAACATTTTAAATACTGGGCTCTTTGCCACATCTTCTATTCTCTCTACGCCCACATTATCTAAACCTATATCCCAGCGTGGGATATAGCCTTTTTCTCGGTGATAGTAATCATGTGTCTCAACCGCAAAGGATATCGAAGGGATCGCCGCGCGCATGCGCCGGGCCACTTCAATCTGCTCTCGCTTTGAAATCATCCACTCTTCGCTAACCACTTGGCTTTGTAGGTCATACAACATTGCACCATTCCCACAAATCGCGCTACCGAATCCAAATACTTCACGTATCTCGTTCATCCAACGCGGCGGTCGGCCTGTAACAAAGAAAATATAGATACCTAACTCGTTGGCCTTAGAAAAGGCATGGATGGTACGTTGTGTGATTGTCCCGTCATGTTGAACAATTGTTCCATCTAGATCTGTTGCAATAAGTTTTGGGCGCTTACTCACACCAGCTCAAATCGTTCTTTACCTAAAAACGGTTGTAGTGCCTTTGGTATGTTGACAGTGCCATCGGTATTTTGATGATTCTCTAAAATCGCAACAATCATGCGTGGAATTGCCACCAAAGTTCCATTCAAAGTCGCCACCGGCTTTGTTCCATCATTATCCTTATAGCGGATGTTTAAGCGGCGGGCTTGAAACTCTGCGCAGTTAGAGGTGCTCGTTACCTCGCGATAAGCCTTTTGTGTGGGAATCCAGGCTTCGATATCGAACTTTCGGTTAGCGCTCGATCCAAGATCGCCTGAGGCGACATCTATAACTCTGTAGGAGATCTCCATTGCATTAAGAAAATCTTTTTCCCATTGCAATAAGCGCTTGTGTTCTTCCTGGGCTTGATCTGGATGACAAAAGGAGAACATTTCAACTTTATCGAACTGATGTACTCGGACAATGCCTCGAGTGTCCTTGCCATAAGTGCCGGCTTCGCGGCGGAAACACGATGAATATCCAGCATAGCGAATTGGGAGTCTCTCAACTGGGAGAACCTCATCCATATGAAATGCTGCAAGTGGAACTTCACTTGTGCCAACTAGATAGAGATCGTCTTTTTCAAGGTGGTAAATGTTTTCGGCCGCTTGGCCCAAAAATCCTGTGCCATCCATCGCGCTGTGCTTTACTAAAACTGGAGGTATCACGGGTGTAAAACCAACCTTTACCGCCGAGGTGATCGCATAGTTGACGAGAGCAAATTCAAGCATTGCCCCTGCCCCGGTTAAATAATACGAGCGAGAGCCCGCAACTTTTGCACCGCGCTCAATATCGATAGCACCTAAGAGTTTACCGAGTTCAATATGATCTTTAGGTTGAAAGTCAAAGGTTGGTGGTGTGCCAACATGTTCAATAATAACAAAATCATTTTCTTTACCTACCGGTGCAGATGGATCCAAAATATTAGATAGTTGCATCGCAAGGGTTTTAGTCGCATCCTCTAACTCTGCCCGCCTACCATCGGCCTCTTTAACTCTTACCGCAAGGGTTTTAGCGTTTTCCAAGAGCGCAGTTTTATCTCCACCTTGTGTACTAGCAACAGCCTTAGATAATGTGTTTTGCTCTGCTCGCAGCAGTTCAAACTCATTTATTGCCCTACGTCTAGCCTCGTCACTTTCTAGAACCTTATCGACGAGGCTTACATCCTCTCCGCGGCCCTTTTGCGATGCACGTACTACATCTGGGTTCTCGCGTAAGAATTTAATGTCGATCATTTGCCAACCTTTTCTCGTGGATATGAGCCGAGGAAGCGGATGTCTTCACAGATCGCTCGTAGGGCTTCAATCGTCGCTTTGATAGAGGCGTCGGTGCTATGGCCTTCTACTTCGATAATGAAATGGTAATGGCCGAGCTCTAAACCTGTGGGACGAGACTGAATGAAAGTTAGGTTTACGTTTCGTTTGGCAAACTCAGTCAAAATCTCTAACAAAGCTCCTGCATGGTCGATGCCGATAAAGACGGCCACAGCTGTGCGATCAAAGCCTGTGGCCTTTGGTATAGCCCCTAGTTTGGTTACCAATACAAAACGAGTAATAGCGCCCACATTGTCCCCAATATCGTCGGCGATAACGCGAAGGCCGTAATGTGCCGCCGCAACTGGTGCCGCGATCGCTGCGTCGAACTCGCCACGACTAATGGCCTCGGCTGCCGCTGCGGTTGAGGCCGTTGGAATTAACTCTGCATCTGGGTAGTTAATAGCGATGTATGTTCGACATTGAGCCTCAGCATGTGGATGCGTTGCGATGCGCCGAATATCTACACCCTCGCTCTTAACCATAAGTGCAAAAGAAACAGGCAAAGTAACTTCGCCAACGATTAATAACGGACTGCCTATGGCAAGTTCATCTAGAGTTCGAGCAACAACTCCTTCAACTGAGTTTTCAATGGGTACTAAAGCAAAATGAGCCTTGCCAACCCGGACTGCATCTAAAGCTGCGGTCACGTTTGCGTAGGGAATTAAAGAGTCGTTAGAGGAGGTAATTTTCTTTAACGCCGCTTCGGTAAATGTTGCCTTTGGGCCAAGATATGCATATGTACTCACTTGCTAATGATACCCGAGTGTCTTACGTGCAAGCGACGGATTATTTGTAATTAAAACCTCAACGCCGTTATCTGAACAAAAGCGCATATCATCAGCGTCATCTACGGTCCATACAAAGAGTTTGCGGTGTTCGTGGGTAAGTTCTGGTTTTGCCCTAAGTAGCCTCACACCCGGGCCTAAATACCGCGCCGAGGTGAATCTGCACATAAGCGTGGTGAAGTGATCACCTAAGAGAGCCACGGTTGGTTGAAGTGGATTGATTTTTCTAATATTTTCAATCGCAAGCCAAGAAAAAGACATTACCGTGATTTGTACCAAAGAATCCTCTTCTGCGATCAGCTCCATTACTTTCTTTTCAACTAAACTGCCCGTTGGTGCTGGATGTTTAGTTTCAATCGCTACCTCTTTTTTATTATCCCGGGCCAACTCAAGCAGCTCCTCTAAAAGTATCGCTTCTGGATAGTGGCGCCTGATCTGCATGTAATCCATCTCGGCGATCCGCCCCGAGTAACCAGCTACTCGCTTCATATCGGCGTCATGCCAAAGGATTAACTGGTTATCTCTAGTGATGCGAACATCGCCTTCAAAACCATCTGCCCCATCATCAACTGCGCCTTTATAGGCACGCAGTGTCATCTCGGGGAAATCTATGGATGCTCCGCGGTGGGCATAAATCTTCATGATTAAAGATTAACAGGGTTAGGCTTACCTCTTATGGGCGGCTTTTTCTTCGATAGTAGCGCGCGCTCTGTGCTGGGCTTAGTACGAAGCAGTAATGAAGACTCCGCATTTGTCTCTGGGCGTTTAATCGCTGTGGCAGATGGAATGGGTGGGCATGTAGGTGGAGAGATCGCATCCAGAGTTGCGATTAAAACTCTTCAATCCCTTGCCCCCATGCTTACCGATTCAACTATCGATACTGATTCAACGGAAGATCTACTACTTAACTCCCTCTATACAATCGATGTAGAGATAGGTAACTACGCACATGAGGCGATAGAGATGCGAGGGATGGGCACAACGTTAACGACACTACTTGTTCGTAACGATAGGATTGCACTTTTACATGTCGGAGATTCGCGTTGTTACCGCCTTCGCGCAAATACCTTAGAACAGTTAAGTAATGACCATACTGTTATCCAAGAGCTTCTTAGCCAAGGAGCGATTACTCCCGCCCAAGCAGTTGATCACCCGCAACGCTCGATTTTAACGCAGGCGTTAATGGGCGATGGAGAGATAGCCCCGCTCTTACAGCTCTTTGAAGCTAAAGAAAACGACCGCTACCTGCTCTGTAGTGATGGTTTATCTGGGGTTTTAACGACCGATGAGATTAAATCTTTAATGATGGAGAGCGATAAGGAAATCGCTACCAGATCCCTGATCGACGCGGCATATATTCAAGGAGCCCACGATAACATCACAATTCTTCTTGCAGATCTCACACGCACCGAGGTTATAGTTAATGAAGTTTTAGGGGCGGCGTTGTGATCAACTCACTTCTAGGTGGCCGTTACAAACTTGGTCAAATGATCGGTACCGGTGGAATGGCCGATGTATATGTTGCCCAAGATACGCGCCTTGCTCGAGAAGTCGCTGTGAAGGTTTTGCGCAGCGATTTAGCGCGTGATCCATCCTTCGTCGCCCGCTTTAGAAAAGAGGCTTTGGCCGCGGCCGGTTTAAATCACCCTGGCATTGTCGCTGTCTATGACTCAGGGGAAGAGCCTGCGCCATACATTGTTATGGAGCTTGTCTCTGGCCATACCCTGCGCGAATTAATTCAAAAAGGTGAGCGTGTTCCCCTCAAGCGGGCACTTGAGATCGGTGAAGGGATTTTGGCCGCGCTCGAGTACTCCCATGAACGAGGAATTGTTCACCGCGATATTAAACCCGCCAACATCATGATTACCGATCAAGGTGATGTAAAGGTGATGGATTTTGGTATTGCGCGAGCCCTTGCAGATCTCGGTGCAACGTTAACAAGTACATGGAACATCGTTGGCACCGCTCAATACCTCTCCCCTGAACAGGCGCTGGGAGAGGCGGCAGATGCGCGCAGTGATATCTATTCGACTGGATGTTTATTATATGAAGTTCTCACCGGTAAGCCTCCATTTTCTGGCGATACGCCTGTATCGATTGCATACCAACACGTCTCTGGAACTCTCATCCCACCAAGTAAGCTCCAACCCGAACTTCCTAAGGGAATTGATGTGATCCTGTATGTCGCATTAGCTAAAAAATCGCAGGATAGATACCAATCGGCCGGTCTCATGCTCGATGATCTCTTCAAAATCGGCGGAGGGCAGGTCCTGACAACTAAGGCTCCACAAAGAAAGCTATCGCGCCGCAAAATTTTAATCAGAGCGCTTTCATCTCTCACCGCTCTTGCAGCGGTTGCTGCAGGGCTTCTGCTTACTAAACCATCTGATGATTCATCTACTTTTCCACAACTACCCAACCTTGTCGGTCTAACACAGGCAGATGCTCAAGGTCTACTTAAAGACTATGTCGTAACGATCGCCCGAGCACATGATGCACGCATTCCAAAAGATCGCGTAGCAAGTCAGAACCCTCTTGCAACATCACGCGCGCAAAAGGGCTCTGGAGTGATCATTACACTCTCAGATGGTCCGGGGAATGTCATAGTCCCATCAGGACTTGTTGGAATGTCTTTAAGCGATGCCCGCGCAGCTTTATCGGCAGTTGGTTTATATGTCTCTCAAACCGAGGCGATCTCTTCCGATGAAGCGCTAGGAACGGTTTTAAAAGTCACCCCCGATGGCGGCTCAACAATTACCGCTAGCAGTGGAGTTACTTTGCAGATTGCAAGTGGGCAGGTGGAGGTTCCAGCACTTATTGGTATCGATGCAATTCAAGCAAAGACTATTCTCGTACAAGTTGGTTTCCTTGTAAAAGAGATTGAAGCATATGATGCTAATCAGCCGGTGGGTGTAGTTATTAGACAGGCGCCAGATGCTGGAACAACTCAAACAATTGGTAAATCAGTCACGATTACTATTAATAAAGCGCCTTAAACGTTAGAGCCGATAAGTGGTGAAAGCCCCACTGCTTTCTGGCGTGCATTTTTATCGCCACATGCAAATAACCAGTTAGCCAAGATTTGATGACCATGTTCGGTTAAGACCGACTCTGGATGAAACTGCACGCCTTCGATCGGCAGAGTGCGGTGTCGCATCGACATAACTATTCCAGACTCTGTTGCACTTGTTATCTCAAGTTTGGCACCGACCGTATCTGCCTCTACACACAAAGAGTGATAACGCGTTGCAGTAAATGGTGAGGGTAGGTTTTCTAAAACCCCTTGGCCTTTATGGTGTACTAATGAGGTTTTCCCATGGAGTAGTTCCGGGGCGCGCGAAACTTTTGCACCAAATGCAACACCGATAGCCTGATGGCCTAAGCAGACACCAAAGACTGGGATCTTTTTCAAAGCGCAGTACTGGATCATTGCAATACTCACGCCAGCTTTCTCTGGGACCCCGGGCCCTGGAGAGATAAGTACACCGTCGTAGTTACTAGCCTGCTCTGCGCTGAGTGCATCGTTTCGAACCACGCTGCACTCTGCACCTAACTGGCCCAAGTACTGTACTAAGTTAAAGACGAACGAGTCGTAGTTGTCGATAACCAGGATCTTTGTAGCCATAGGAGCATTCTTGCTCATGGTGTATCTTTCGCGTATGCCTAAATCTAAGTTACGCAAGAAGGTTGCCGCAAAGCAAAGCCACCAGGCTCAGGCCGTTGTCGATGCCCCACACGCCCCACTGGAGAGCCCAGGCTGGCTTGTTCCCGCGATGCTCTCCCTCTTTTTGATCGGCCTTTTGTGGATCGTCACCTTCTACGTCACTCAGACGAGGTATCCAGTCCCAGGTATAGGTGCCTGGAACATGCTTATCGGCTTTAGCTTTATTGGAGTTGGCTTCTCGCTCGCTACCCGCTGGCGCTAACTAATTACATCGTTGTAACTCTCTCCACACTGTGGGTAAGTACTGTGGATAAACCCTTACCGCCTTTTTAACAGGAGGTTGGTACTTATCACGCCTCCAACAAGGCCGCCAAGGTGGGCCCTCCAGTCGACTCCGCCTAGGCCAAAGCCGACAGCAAAGTTGATTGCAACAATCACATAAATCGATCGGACATCACTGTTGATTCTCTTGCCAACGGTTGCAAGAGCACCAAAGAGACCAAAGACGGCACCGGATGCACCAACGGAGTAGGAAAAGGGCCCGGCAAAGTAGGCCGATGTTAAGGAGCCCGTAAAGAGGGAGAAGAAAAAGATTATTAAAACCCTGTTTTTCCCAAAGTTATCTTCAAGTGGGTTTCCTAAAACCATTAACGCATACATATTAAACCCAAGGTGGAGCAGGCCTGCATGGGTGAGCGCAACGGTAAATAGCCGATACCACTCATTGGTTGCGATGAGATACTCCAGATTGGGCAACGCTAACCGCATCTGGATTGATGGAACTATCATTGCGAGCAGATAGGCCCCGCAGATGAGTGCGATTAAAGAGTATGTGGCCGAGCGTTTAAGCAACTGAGACGCTATTGATTGTGATATCGGTTGAAGGCCTATCCTGCGCGCCAGTCTTCGCCTTGCCGATCGCATCGACTACAGCCTGGCTTTTCCCATCCTTGACCTCGCCGAAGATCGAGTGT
>JAQBVO010000026.1 GCA_027728065.1 Actinomycetota bacterium | reverse complement strand
TCGGCGTACTTATGTGCGGGCAGCATTTCTGACACCTATTGAATTTATCGAACGTGGGAAGGCACAAAAGGAGGTTTAACGACCTCAACTAATGAGTCCCGACCCCGAACATCGATTACTAATTGATCACCTATCTTTACCGATGTGGCAAGAAGTGCTAAACCAATTCCAACTTTAAGTGTCGGTGAAAAAGTTCCACTAGTAACTTCGCCTACAACATCTCCTGAACTGTTTTTAACCTGCATATGTGCGCGTGGAATCCCTCGATCCAAGGATTTAATACCGACGCTACGCAGTTGTGCTCCGTTTAATCTCTGCGCAAGCAAAATGCTGCGCCCAACAAACTCAGGCTTATCCCAACCAATGGCCCAGTTTGCACTGGCCTGGATTGGAGTAATATCGAGCGAGAGTTCGTGGCCATGGAGCGGATAGCCCATTTCGGTGCGCAACGTATCGCGAGCACCTAAGCCAGCGACCAAACCACCATGCGGTCCTATTGCCGCAACCAGAGCATCAAAGACACGAGAGGCATCGGCTATCTTTGGAAGAAGTTCGTATCCAAGTTCGCCGGTATAACCAGTGCGAGCCATAATGACATCGGCCCCATCAATAACCACCGTAGAAAAAGCCATGTAATCAACCTCTGTGTTTACACCAAGAGATTGCATCACCTCTGGTGCCTTTGGTCCCTGAACTGCGATAACTGCAAATTCATTATGAAGATTGGTAACTGCAATATTTTTTGGCGCCGCTGCTTGGAGAGTCGCAACGACGGCGCTGGTATTGGAAGCGTTAGGAACTAAAAATATATCCTCCGATGATTTTCGATAAGCGATTAAATCATCGATTACTCCACCTTCGGGGGTGCATAAGAGTGTGTACTGAGCAGATCCATCATTAATACGGTTGAGATCGTTAGTAAAGATCGCATTAAGAAAATCCAGCGCCCCGGGGCCTATAACCGAGGCCTTACCCAAATGAGATACATCAAAGATTGCAACTCGCTCGCGCACTGCACTGTGCTCGGCCAGGGTTCCAGCACCTGGATACTCAATGGGCATCAGCCACCCACCAAAATCAGCCATCTTCGCCTTACGGGCTAGATGTTTTTGGTTCAAAGGCGAGCTCTTCATTGTGCAAACCTACCAATACATCTATTACGCTAACACCCATGAGCACAGTTAAAATTACAGATGGTCTCCTCAAAGATGAAGTTCTCGTTTTGGGCTTAGCTGCCACCAACGCAAAAGGTGGTATCGCTATTGAGTCGGGAGATTTAGCGATTGATACTAAGGCGATCCTGGCCTCGTTAGTTGATATGGGTGCAACGGGTGCGGCCGATGAGGTTATTAAAACCCCTGGCACTGCAGTGCGCATGTTTGTCTTCACGGGCCTTGGAAAGAAATCAAACTCGTATTCGCATGAAACGCTTCGACGTGCAGCAGGTGCGGCATCACGCGCCTTAGCCGGTACGAGCGCTGCAACCTTTGCCCTTCCATCCTCTACGGTAGAAAATCTGAGTGCGGTTGCAGAGGGCGCAGCCCTTGGCGCATATGTCTTTAACCAGTTCCGTGGATCATCACTATCTGAGCACAAGCCGGGGTTGAATACTATTGCCATCTATAGCAAATCAGCCTCACGCGCAGATGCTAAAGCCGCCATCGCTCGCGCAAAGATTGTTGCCGACTATACATTTCTAGTCCGGGATTTAATTAATACACCCCCTAGTCATTTAACTCCAGACTCATTTTGTAAAAAACTAACAGCATCTATTAAATCTCTTGGTGGCTCTCAAGCCGGCTTAAAATTTAGGATTTGGGATGAGAAGGAGCTCAAAGCACAGGGCTTCGGTGGAATTATCGGTGTCGGTCAAGGCTCAGCTAATCCTCCGCGACTTCTTCATATCTCATACACACCTAAGGGCACACCTAAAAAGCGCTTTGCATTTGTTGGCAAGGGGATAACTTTTGATACAGGTGGATTAGCTTTGAAACCAGCAAAGGGTATGGAGGCGATGAAATCGGATATGAGTGGTGCAGCTGCCGTCTGTGCAGCAACTCTTGCTATCGCAGCGCTCAAACTCGATGTAGCGATCGAGACATGGGCACCGCTCGCTGAGAATATGCCTAGTGATAGCGCCACTCGTCCAAGTGACATCATTACTATCCTGGGTGGAAAAACTATTGAGGTTTTAAATCCCGATGCCGAAGGACGTTTAGTACTCGCCGATGGCTTAGTAAAGGCGCAGGAGAGCAAGAATAAGCTCGATGGAATTATCGATGTGGCTACTCTCACCGGTGCACAAGTCGTTGCACTTGGAACACGGACAGGTGCTGTGATGGGTAATAATGAAGAGTTCTCTTCAACTTTCATTCGCGCCGCAGCTATCAGCGGTGAACAGTTCTGGCCTATGCCACTTCCCGTTGAACTGCGCGCATCCCTTGACTCCCCAGTTGCCGATATGGCAAATATCGGAGATAAAAGTGGCGGCATGTTGGTTGCCGGACTCTTCCTTAAAGAGTTTGTTGCGCCAGATATGCCATGGCTGCACTTAGATATCGCAGGTCCCGCCTTTAATACCGCCAGCGCACATGGCTACACCCCAGTCGGTGGAACCGGTATCGCACTCCGCTCACTTGTGACCTTGGTTGAAGGGGCATAAAACTGCAGCATTGGGCAGTTTGGGCCTGTGTACGGCAAGATAGAGCCTTAGATGTTTGATCCTTTCGAATGGAGCTGTGTAAGTGCCAGAGTTTGATCTAGTCATCATCGGCGGCGGTAGCGGCGGCTATGCCTGTGCCTTGCGGAGTGCTCAACTTGGGATGAGCGTGGCCCTGATCGAGGCCGACAAAGTTGGCGGCACATGTCTGCATCGGGGATGTATACCGACTAAGGCGCTACTACACGCAGCCGAGATAGCCGATGGCGCTAGAGAAGGGGCCCGCTTTGGGGTTAAATCTACTTTTGATGGAATCGATATGGCTGGAGTCAATAGCTATAAAGATGGAGTCGTCTCACGGCTTTACAAGGGTCTAGCCAGTCTTGTTAAGTCCCGTTCAATTACATATGTTCAGGGACATGGACAGCTGGTTTCGACACATACCGTAGAGGTAAATGGTGAGGGCTATACCGGTAAAAATATTGTTCTTGCAACTGGCTCCTATGCTAAAACTCTGCCAGGCCTTGAGATCGATGGCAAGCAGATCATCACATCTGATCACGGCACTAAGTTAGATTTCGTACCAAAGAGTGTCATCGTTTTAGGTGGCGGAGTTATTGGCTGCGAATTTGCATCTGTTTGGAAATCATTTGGTGCAGAGGTAACGATTATTGAAGGCCTGCCACATTTAATCGCCTCAGAGGATGAGTCATCGAGTAAACAGTTAGAGCGCGCATTTAGAAAGCGGGGAATCAGCTTTGAGCTCGGTACATTCTTTAAATCCGTCTCTAAGAGCAAAAAGGGTGTCGAAGTAACGTTAGAAAATGGCAAGACATTCAAAGCCGAAATTCTGCTTGTCAGCGTTGGCCGTGGTCCAGTCTCTGCAAACCTGGGATATGAAGCCGCTGGTATCGCTATGGATCGAGGGTACGTACTAGTCGATGAGAAGTGCCGCACCAATGTTCCAGGCATCTGGGCCGTCGGAGATCTGATCCCAACGCTGCAGTTAGCCCATGTTGGCTTTGCCGAGGGAATTTTGGTTGCAGAAGAGATCGCTGGATTAAATCCCGTTGCAATTAACTACGATGGAATTCCCCGTGTTACATACTCTGACCCTGAAGTTGCATCCGTTGGTTTAACCACTGCGCAAGCAAAAGAGCGTGGACATGATGTTGTTGAACTCACCTACGATTTGGCGGGTAATGGCAAGGCACAGATTCTAAATACCGCTGGATCAATCAAACTAGTCGGCGAAAAAGATGGCCCAATTCTCGGTGTTCACATGGTCGGTGCTCGTGTCGGAGAACTATTAGCCGAGGCTGAACTAATCTTTAACTGGCAGGCACGTGCAGTTGATGTTGCATCTCTGATTCACGCCCACCCAACTCTCTCTGAGGCTATGGGTGAGGCTCACATGGCACTTGCGGGCAAAGCACTACACGCACACGGATAACCAAGGAGAATAAACGATGACGTATTCAGTGTTGATGCCGGCACTCGGTGAGAGTGTGAGCGAAGGAACCGTTACACGTTGGTTGAAAAACGTCGGCGACCACGTTGCAGCAGATGAACCGCTCCTAGAAGTCTCAACCGACAAGGTAGATACCGAGATTCCATCCCCCGTTGCAGGTGTCCTGCTCTCAATCGATGTTCCCATCGATACAACCGTCGCAGTCGGTGCCCGTTTAGCCGTTATCGGTGATAGCGCTGATGCAGCAACTGTTGCCGCACCCGTTGCTCCAGCACCAGTTGTCGCAGCACCCGTTGTCGCAGCACCCGTTGTCGCAGCACCCGTTGCTCCAGCTCCCGTTGCTCCAGCTCCCGTTGCTCCAGCTCCCGTTGCTCCAGCTCCCGTTGCTCCAGCTCCCGTTGCAGCCCCCAGTGATGCTTATGTGACCCCCATTGTTCGCAAACTTGCCAACGATCTTGGCGTTAATCTTGCAAACGTTAAAGGCACCGGTATTGGCGGTCGTATCCGCCGAGAAGATGTCCAGGGCCTATCCAAACCAGCAGTACCCACAGCACAGGCTGTATCGCCAGCGCCAGCACCATCGCCATCTGTGGTTGCAGTTTCACCGTTGCGTGGAACAACTATAACAATGTCACGGCTTCGTAAAGTGATTGCAGCTCGCATGGTTGAATCTCTACAAACTAGTGCACAGTTAACAACGGTCATCGAAGTTGATGTAACCAAGATTGCTCGTCTGCGCGATCGCGCCAAAGCAACATTTGAAGCACGTGAGGGTGTCAAACTTACATTCCTGCCCTTCTTTGCCGTAGCTATCTGCGAAGGGCTCAAGCAGCATCCAGTTCTGAACTCATCAGTTGAAGGTGATCAGATTACTTATCACGGTACTGAACATTTAGGAATTGCAGTTGATACCGAACGGGGATTGCTCGTTCCGGTAATCTCTCATGCAGGTGATTTAAATATGGGCGGCATCGCACGCAAGATTGCAGATCTTGCCGCTCGCACACGCGAGAACAAAGTCACCCCGGATGAACTCGGTGGTGGAACTTTTACTCTGACTAATACCGGCAGTCGCGGAGCACTCTTTGATACACCGATTATTAATCAGCCACAAGTAGCAATCCTTGGCTTAGGTGCAGTTGTTAAACGCCCAATGGTTGTTCGTGGCGAAGATGGTGGAGAGAGCATTGCGATTCGCTCAATGGTGTATTTAGCTCTCTCCTATGATCATCGCGTCGTTGATGGTGCAGATGCGGCCCGTTTCTTAACCACACTCAAAGAGCGACTTGAAGGCGGAGCCTTCGAATCTGATTTAGGTCTATAAAAACAGTGCGCGTTCCAGAACGTATCGCCATCACTGGCTCCTCGGGCTTAATCGGCACAGCCCTTGTTGGCCATTTGAAATCCGAGGGACATACTGTTCAACGTCTTGTACGCCGCGCCCCTGTAGCCGTTGATGAAATCACCTGGAATCCGCAGAGTGGTTACGTAGATTTAACTGCACTAGAGGGTGTCGATGCGATTATCCACTTGGCCGGAGCCCCAGTGGCTGAGAAGCGTTGGAGTAAGAAATATAGGGCTGAGATTTTGAACTCTCGCTTAATGGGTACGACCACTATCGCAAAGGCGGTTGCTGAAATTAAGCCCGATGTCTTTATCTCGGCTAGTGCTATCGGTTGGTATGGCGAAAGTGGCAATCGTGCGGTAATTGAATCAGATCGAGTTGGTGATGACTTCCTGGCAGCAGTTTGTCGCGAATGGGAATCTGCCGCTGATTTAGCCAGCGATGTTCGCACGGTCAAGCTGCGCACAGGCTTGGTGTTAGATCCAACGGGTGGGGCTCTTGGGAAGATGCTTCCCCTCTTTCGCTTAGGTTTTGGCGGAAAGTTAGGAAATGGAAAACAATGGTGGTCATGGATAACTTTGCATGATGTTGTGCGAGCTATTGATTTCGCACTTGTGCAAGATATCTCTGGTCCGATAAACCTTTGCGCACCAAATCCAGTGACAAATCAAGAGTTCACATCGGCGCTGGCGCGTGCACTGCATAGACCAGCTGTATTTCCAGCCCCAGCCTTTGCGCTTAAAACCGTACTCGGTGGATTTTCAAGTGAGGTCCTAGGATCTAAACGCGTTATTCCACAGGCTTTAAGTGAAGCTGGCTTTACTTGGGACTATCCACATATTACTGAGGCATTAAAGATACTCGTTGAAGTTTAAATTAGCCCGTTATTGAACGTGCTCGTAGCCCCATTTACTTACTTTGTAACTTAGATGGCCACCAAATCTTGCCACCAATGTCATATGAAAGTGCGGGCACTAAAAGTGTGCGAACAATAAGAGTATCTAGTAGTACTCCAAAGGCGACTGCAAAGCCGAGCTCTGCCAGGAATACAAGGGGCAGAACTCCTAAAACAGCAAAGGTGGCTGCAAGAACAATTCCCGCTGAGGTAATAACTCCACCTGTCACGGTTAAGCCCTTTATTACGCCTGCACGGGTGCCGATTTTTGTGCTCTCTTCACGGACCCGAGTCATCAAGAAGATGTTGTAATCGATACCCAGCGCTACTAAGAATATAAAAGCAAAGAGTGGGAAAGAGGTATCGGCTCCGGCAAAGCCAAAGAGATTTTCAAATACAAGCTGGCACGCTCCCAGTGTGGCTAGGAAGGAGAGAACAACGGTTGCAAGCAGCAACGCTGCCGAGAGAATACTTCGCAGCAATAAGCCGAGAATAATCGTAATAATTACAAGCACGATCGGAATGATTGTACGATTATCGTGATTTGCCGCAACATCGGTATCAAATGCAACTGCCGTTGATCCACCTACCAAGATCGAAGAATCCAGTGCGCCAACAGCCTGGCGAATCGCTGGGATTACCTCACGCGCGGCCACTGAATCTGGGTTTAACGCCAGTGTTGCATTCAAAATAACTTTTCCATCGATTACTTTTATCGCAGCTACGGGCTGACCTGGAATGGTAGGGGCAGTGCGAGTTGGCTCCACCGATGCGACTCCCTCAACCTTTAATAACAGGGCGGTTACTTCCTCGGCAGAGGCTTCAGGAACTACAAGCTCAGTTGGCTGACCAGAGCCACCTGGAAAATGCTGCCCCAAGAGCTCCAAACCAACGACCGAGTCTGGGCGTTTTGTAAATGAATCTGCAGTAGATAGGCCTCGTGCATTTAACGTTGTTGAAAATCCCGCAAGGGCAAGGAGTCCTATCGATGTTGCAATCCACAACTTTCGTGGACGCTTCTGCACGCCGGCTCCAACCTTGGCCCAAAAACCCGTAAGTTGTGTGTTCAGATCATCATTGCGAGGAATTCGAGGCCAAAAAATCCATCGCCCAAATACAACTAACAGCGCCGGCAGTAGAGTTAAAATCGTAACCATAGATGCTGCAATACCAATTGCTCCAACCGGACCTAAGCCACGGTTTCCAGATAGATCACTAAGTAAGAGCACTAGCAGTGCTGCAATAACCGTTGATCCCGATGCAACAATCGGCTCGAAAACACCTTTAAGTGCAGCTCTCATGGCATCTGCTGGTGCATCATGGTGATGGAGCTCTTCACGATAGCGCGAGATTAACAGGAGTGCATAATCAGTAGCCGCTCCTAAAACTAGAACAGATAAAATTCCCTGTGATTGTCCATTCAGATCGATGAAATCATTTTTTGTTAATAAGTAAACCAAGCCACCGGCAGTTGATAAAGCAATCACGGCGGCAAATAATGGAAAGATCCACAAAACAGGTGATCGATAGACCACAATCAAAATTATTGCAACAACACCTAAAGTCGTAAGCAGTAATGATGAATCGATTCCTTTAAATGCACCAAATAGGTCGCCCAATAGTGCGCCAATACCTGTCACATTTGATGTTAGGCCAACACTCTTTGCATACTGCGCTGCATCCTGGCGCAATGTGGCAATTGTTTCAGGAAGTGCTGGCAGATCATTAGGGAGAAGATCGCCAGCAATCTCTGACTTAAATGGAAGATTGACCAATAACGCTTTGCCATCTTGGGATGCAAATGCATAGATTTTTTCGCCTTGCGTTAAGTATTTCGAAATTGGAACATCGCTATCCCCAATCTTTTTACTACCTAACTGTCCAAGATGGGCATTAAGGCCCGCAATCTTCTCTGCATTAACTTCGCCTAGGTATAGAACCAGAGTAGGTAGGCTCTGATTTTGATCAGCATTAAACTGTGCAATTATCTTTGCAGCTTGAGTAGATTCAGCACTATCGGGCAGAAAAGCAGAGCTATCGTTCTCCTGAACCGTCGATAACTTCCCAAAGAGCGGTCCAAATACTCCACTTGCTCCGAACCATAGGAAAATAACGATGAGGGAATAGACAAATGGGCGGCGGTGCTTTTTTGATACAGCTGCAGACACGGGCACAGGCCTTTCGGATTGGTAAGGATGCAATCCTACCTTTAGGCTATGAAAGTGCCTGTTGTAGCTAGCCTCAACGAATCTGCAATCGCTCTTACCCGTCATGGTCTAATCGACTTTGAAAAGGCGTGGGATATGCAGCGCACTATTCACAACGAAGTAGCGCAAAATCTCCGGCCAAATACCCTGCTTCTTCTGCAACATCACTCGGTATATACAGCAGGTCGTCGCAGCGATATATCTGAACGTCCAAAAGATGGAAGCCCCGTGATCGATGTAGATCGTGGTGGACGCATCACCTGGCATGGACCAGGACAACTGGTGGGCTATCCGATTGTCAAATTGGCTAAGCCCTCTGAACTCGTTGGATTTGTGAGAGAAATTGAGTCGGCACTGATTGCAGTATGTGCAGAGTTTGGAATAGCGGGAAAGTGTATTGCAGGCCGATCAGGTGTGTGGTTGCGCGATGAAAGTGGTGATCGAAAGATTGCAGCGATTGGAATCCGGGTAGCTAAAGCCGTTTCGATGCACGGCTTTGCACTCAATGTTTGCCCAGATTTAACCGCCTTTGCACAGATAGTTCCATGTGGAATCCCCGATGCCGATGTAACATCAATGGAAAAAGAGTTAGGTAGGGCAATCACAGTCGAGGAAGTCTCGCCAATCGTTGAGCGCTATGTATTCGAGTCCCTTGCGAGAGTTAGCTCATGAGTATCGCACCCCAAGGTCGTAAATTACTTCGGATAGAGGCCCGCAATGCGCTCAGCCCAGTCGAACGCAAACCTGAGTGGATCAAGGTTCGAGCACAAATGGGTCCTGAGTACACAAGGTTACGCTCACTTGTATCTAGCCAAGGATTACATACCGTATGCCAGGAAGCTGCATGCCCAAATATCTTTGAATGCTGGGAAGATAAAGAGGCGACATTTTTAATTGGCGGAGATAAGTGCACCCGTCGCTGCGATTTCTGCAACATAGATACTGGTAAACCAGATCCATTAGATCGCACCGAGCCTCGTAAAGTCGCAGAATCGGTTAAGGCTATGTCACTTGCCTATGCAACTATTACGGGCGTAGCCCGTGATGACCTGCCCGATGAAGGCGCTTGGCTATATGCCGAAACTATTCGCCAGGTCCATGAGTTAAATCCAGGGTGCGGCGTAGAGATGCTCGCCCCCGATTTTCATGCAAAGAGTGAACTACTCAATGAGATTTTTCAAGCTAACCCCGAGGTCTTTGCACACAATCTAGAGACAGTCCCCCGTATATTCAAAGAGATTCGACCGGCCTTTACATATGAAAAATCCCTGCGCGTATTATCAATGGCCCGTGATTTTGGCTTGATTACCAAATCTAATTTAATCTTAGGTCTTGGAGAAACACGCGAAGAGCTCTCTCAAGCACTCATCGATCTTCGTAGCGCTGGCTGTGATTTAATTACGATTACCCAGTATTTGCGTCCTACTAATCGCCACCACCCAGTCATGCGTTGGGTAAAACCACAGGAGTTTGTTGAGTTGGCCGATGAGGCCAATGCCGCTGGATTCCTTGGGGTAATGAGTGGGCCATTAGTCCGCTCGAGTTATCGTGCAGGACGCTTATACAAACAGGCGATGGCGGCAAAGGCATCGCATGGTTGATCTTGTCTATCCTCCAGTAATTATTTTCATTAAATCTCTCTGGAAGTATCTTGGTTTGAAATTTGATTTTAGAGGTGATGAAAATATCCCACGCAAGGGTGGGGCTATATTGGCCATCAATCATGTGAGCTATCTAGATTTTGCAATCTCAGGAACTGCAGCGTTGCCCGCCGGTCGGTATGTACGCTTTATGGCAAAGAAGGAGATCTTTGCCAACAAACTTGTAGGACCATTAATGCGAGGTATGCACCACATCAATGTCGATCGTGAAAATGGTGCGGCATCTTTTGTAGCCGCTCTTCGAGCATTGAAATCAGGCGAAATCATTGGAATATTTCCTGAAGGAACAATCTCTACAAGTTTTGAAATAAAGGGATTGAAATCTGGGGCTGTGCGCCTTGCTATGGGAGCAGGAGTACCGCTCATCCCAACTATTGTTTGGGGAAGTCAACGTATTTGGACAAAAGGCTTAAAGCGCAATTTGGGCCGCAACCACTTGCCCGTCATCGTCGAGTTCGGCGAACCTATTACATATGAACGCAACGATGATCTTGAGTTAGGCGAAGCTCAACTGCGAGAAAGGCTCATCTCTATGTTGCATGCCGTGCAGGATACATACCCCGATAGCCACGTTGCGCAGCGATGGGCACCGGTCCGCCTTGGTGGAACTGCACCTGCCCCCCTAAACTAACCCATATGTTTAAGAGAAAATCTAAAGAAAAAAAGATTAAGGCACCTCGTTTAAAGACTTTCCGTGATGCCTATAGCGTGACAAAAGTTGTAAAACCATGGATTGCCTTTGCCCTCATCGGCATATTTCTCATTACATGGATTATCGGAATCGTCATCGGTATGGTTGTCGATCATCCAATTTATTTTGGTTTTGTCTCTCTGCCTCTTGCACTCCTAATGGCTCTACTATTTTTCACACACCAAGCTGGCGCTGCCGCTTACTCATCGATTGAAGGACAGATTGGTGCAGCTGCTAGCGTGTTGATGGCGATACGAAAGGGATGGACTACTACACCGGCCGTTGCCGTTTCGCGTAATCAAGATATGGTCCACCGAAGTGTTGGTCGCGCCGGAATCATTTTAACTGGCGAAGGTTCACAGGGCGTTAATCAGATGCTCAACGAAGAGCGCAAAAAGACCGAGCGCTTTGCACTGGGAGTGCCTATCACCTTAGTTTTAGTTGGCGATGAATCGGGCCGTATCCCTCTTCGCAAACTGCAAAAGCATGTGCAGAAGATGCCTAAGAAGTTAACGGCGCATCAGATGCGCGAGGTCCGTGCACGTTTGAAAGCAGTTGGTGGCCTATCAATGCCGATTCCAAAGGGTCCGATGCCAACACGTGCACCGAAGATGCGCTAGCCCCTGGTTAATACCGTTTGACTCAGGCGTTCGTGAATTCCACGTCCATTAGCATCATATGTCACCGCTGTGACTACAAGAACTAGAAAAAACGTTCGGATAAAGGCCTGTAGCGGTGAGATCGCACCGCCACCATGAAAAGAGATAACACGTAAGCCAAATATCCTCTGGCCCAGAGATGCTCCGGTGAGGGTGGTTAAGACTAGGACCTCAATAAAAAATAGAGCTAAGATTAGCGGTGATCGCTCGGGGCCCATCTTTCCTATTCCGCCGCTGAGCGCTGCGACAATGGCGTAACAGGCCAGCCAATCTATCGTAATAGCTACCAGCCTTCGGCCCAGGGTTACACGTCGATACGTTGGCTCCATGGCCCCAGCCTATCGGGTTAGAATTCTTAACATGGTTGTAACAGAAGAGTTAGGCCATAGCGCCCACGGCGACTTACTCTTGGACCTAGAGGCAGAGTGCTCAAAGCCGAGAATATCTGCGCTACAACAGATTTTATGTATCCAAGTGAATTGGGAGAACCATGTTTAAGAACTCTGCAGAGGTATTTGCTTTTATTAAAAAGGAAGATATCAAATTAGTTGATGTCCGTTTTACCGACCTACCTGGAATCCAACACCATTTTAACGTTCCAATTGAGTCATTTAATGAAGCCATATTTACAGATGGTCTGATGTTTGATGGCTCATCTATCCGCGGCTTCCAATCAATCCACGAATCAGATATGAAACTCCTTCCCGTTCCGGAGTCAGCATTTGTAGATCCATATCGCAAAGAGAAGACCTTGGTTATTCTCTTTTCAGTACACAACCCGATTGATGATTCACCATACAGCCGTGACCCACGCGCGGTTGTGGCTAAGGCCGTTGAATTTATGCGCGCGCAAGGCATTGCAGATACAGCTTTTTTTGCACCTGAGGCCGAGTTCTATGTATTTGATCGCGTTCGCTTTAAGACCGAGATGAATTCGGCGTATTACGAGATCGATTCATACGAGGGTGCATGGAATACAGGTATCAAGGAAGATGCCGATGGAACTCCAAATCGCGGATACCGCACACGCATCAAGGGTGGATACTTCCCAGTTTCTCCAACAGATCAATTTGCAGATCTACGAGATGAGATGGTGATGCAACTCGGCAAGGTCGGTCTACTCGTTGAGCGCTCACACCATGAAGTCGGTACGGCAGGCCAGATGGAGATCAACTATCGCTTTACAGATATTTTGCATGCAGGCGATGACATTATGAAGTTTAAATATGTTGTCCGCAACACTGCATGGCAGGGTGGTAAGACCGCAACCTTTATGCCAAAGCCTCTCTTTGGCGACAATGGCTCTGGTATGCACGTTCACCAATCACTCTGGAAAGATGGAAAGCCATTATTTTTTGGAGATGGCTACGGCGATTTATCAGATATGGCCCGCCACTACATCGGTGGACTTCTCAAGCACGCACCATCACTGCTTGCATTTACTAACCCAACGGTTAACTCATACCGTCGCTTAGTCCCAGGCTATGAAGCTCCGGTAAACCTTGTTTACTCGGCCCGTAACCGCTCGGCATGTATCCGAATTCCAATTACAGGATCAAATCCCAAGGCTAAGCGCATTGAGTTTCGCTGCCCAGATCCATCATCAAATCCCTATCTTGCTTTTGCTGCAATGTTGATGGCAGGC
>JAQBVO010000025.1 GCA_027728065.1 Actinomycetota bacterium | reverse complement strand
GTGCCGCTGGTGTCCGCATAACAGTTCCTGCAGATGTGATCGCTAAAACCTCATCTCCATCACGAAGCATGAGTGCACTAACTAATACTCCACGCAAATCCTCATTAATCTTGGCCGCCTTAATACCAATACCTCCGCGAGCCTGTAATCGATACTCATCGATTGGAGTCTTTTTGCCAAAGCCACCATCAGTGGCTGTAAAGACGAATGAGTGTGCCGCTGCTTCGCTATCGATATGGGCCATTGTTAATAATGAATCCCCGGTTCGAAATTTCATTCCAATTACACCACTAGTCGACCTGCCCATTGGGCGCAGCGATTCATCATCTGCTGTAAATCGAAGTGACATGCCCTTGGTTGAAACAAGAAGAAGTTCGTCATTGGAGTTGATAAGTGAGGCGCCAACAACTTCATCGCCGGGTTTTAGTGCGATAGCGATTAGCCCACCGGTTCGTGGTGAGTCAAACTCAACCAGTGGTGTCTTTTTAACAAGTCCGCCTTTAGTGGCAAGAACTAAAAATGGTGAGATTGTGTAGTCTTTAAGCGATAGAACCTCGGCGATTTTTTCATTGGGTTTAAAGGCCATTAGGTTAGCCACGTGTTGCCCGCGCGCATCGCGGCCAGCATCTGGTAGTTCGTGGACTTTCGAACGGTAGACGCGGCCCTGATTAGTAAAGAACAAGAGCCAATCGTGGGTAGATGCAACAAAGAAATGATCTACGACATCATTTTCCTTTAACGCCGCTCCTTTAACGCCACGACCACCGCGCCGTTGTAAGCGATAGAGACTGGCCGTTGTTCGCTTTGAATAACCGCCCCGTGTAATTGTTACAACAACATCTTGATCTGGGATCAAATCCTCGGCACTAAAATCGCCCTCACTGGCCACAATCTGTGTTCGACGCTCGTCGCCATACTTTGCGACAAGCTCTGTAAGCTCATTCTTAACTATGTCGTGCTGTTTATCTGCACTAGCCAAGATCGCATGGAGCTCGACTATGTCAGATATCAAAAAATCGTATTCATCATTAATCTTTTGGCGTTCAAGTGCTGCAATGCGACGTAACTGCATATCCAAGATCGCATTTGCTTGAATTTCATCTACAACCAGAAGTTTCATTAAACCAGTCCGCGCCTCTTCGGGTGTTGTAGAGGCGCGGATTAAAGCGATAACGGCATCTAGGGCATCTAGGGCCTTTAAATATCCCTGCAAGATATGTGCGCGGCGCTCTTTTTCAGCCAAACGAAAATCTGTGCGACGAACTACTACCTCTACCTGGTGTTCGATATAATAACGAATAAACTCATCAAGGCGCAGTGTGCGCGGAACTCCATCAACCAAGGCCAACATATTAGCCCCGAAAGTATCTTGCAACTGTGTGTGTTTATACAGGTTATTCAGGATTACTTTAGGAATTGCACTACTTTGTAATACTACAACTAAACGCTGACCTAAACGTTCATTGCCTTCATCGCGAACATCGGCGATGCCCTTAATCTTTCCATCTTTTACTAACTCTGCAATTTTAAGCGCTAAATTGTCGGGGTTAACTTGATACGGTAATTCACTAATAACCAAACATGTTCGTTTATTAATCTCCTCCGCCTGCACAACAGCCCGCATAGTGATAGACCCACGCCCGGTTCGGTATGCATCCTCAATTCCTGTGCGTCCCACGATAAGGGCTTTTGTTGGAAAATCAGGGCCTTTAACAATCTTAAGTAGGTTGTTAAGAAGCTCTTCCTGTTTTAGCTCTGGATGTTCAAGTGTGTAAACAACGGCCTCACCTATTTCACGCAGATTATGGGGAGGGATATTTGTAGCCATTCCAACTGCAATACCCGCGCTGCCATTCACAAGGAGATTTGGAAAGCGCGAAGGTAGAACAACAGGCTCTTGTGAACGCCCGTCATAGTTGGGGACAAAGTTGACTGTATCTTCATCGATATCGCGCATCATCTCCATTGCAATTGGAGATAGGCGTGCCTCGGTATAGCGCATGGCTGCGGCTGGATCATTACCAGGTGAGCCAAAGTTTCCATTACCGTCTATGAGTAAGTAGCGAAGTGACCAGTGTTGGGCTAAGCGAACTACAGAGTCATAGATCGCACCATCACCATGCGGATGGTAGTTACCCATCACGTCACCAACGATCCGTGAAGATTTGTAGTAGCCCTTATCGGGACGATATCCCGCGTCATACATCGCATATAAAACCCGACGGTGGACTGGCTTTAATCCATCTCGAACATCTGGGAGTGCGCGCCCGACAATAACCGACATCGCATAGTCAAGATATGAACGTGCCATCTCTACTTGAAGATCAACGGCTTCGATCTTGTCGAAAGTACCTGCCTTATTTAGCTCTACATCATCCATTAGATATCCAAGAATCTAACATCCTTAGCGTTGCGTTGAATAAATGCCCGACGTTGCTCAACATCTTCACCCATAAGAACTGAGAACAAATCATCGGCCGCCGCGGCATCTTCAAGTATTACTTTAATTAACACGCGGTGCTCGGGGTCCATTGTTGTATCCCAGAGCTCTTTGGCAGGCATTTCGCCCAGGCCTTTAAAGCGTTGAATCCCATCCTCTTTAGGAAGGCGCTTGCCCTTATCTAAACCGATTTGGATCATGCCATCTCGTTCGCGATCACTAAATGCATATTCGACCGGCTCTTTACCGCCCCATTTGAGTTTATAGAGGGGGGGTTGGGCGAAGTACACGAAACCATTTTCGATAAGCGGTCGCATAAAACGAAAGAGTAGAGTCAAGAGAAGTGTTCGAATATGTTGACCATCAACATCAGCATCGGCCATTAAAATAATCTTGTGGTAGCGAAGTTTTGCAATATCAAAGTCATCGTGCACGCCAGTACCAAGGGCGGTAATCAAGGCTTGCACTTCGTTGTTTTGTAAAACGCGATCTATTCTCGCCTTCTCAACATTTAAAATCTTTCCTCGGATTGGAAGCACTGCTTGATTTCGTGAATCACGTCCACCCTTAGTAGAACCGCCAGCTGAATCACCTTCGACGATGTATAATTCGCATTTGGCTGGATCAGTCCACTGGCAATCGGCTAGTTTGCCTGGCATTCCGCGACCTTCAAGCAATCCTTTGCGGTTACGACTTAAATCTCGGGCTTTGCGGGCGGCCAGACGAGCCGTTGCCGCATCAATACTCTTCCTAACAATCTCTTTACCTTCGTTTGGATTCCTGTCAAACCATGTTGCCAACTCTTCGTTTACAACTCTTTGGGTAAAGGTCTTGGCGATTGTGTTGCCTAGTTTCGTCTTTGTCTGACCTTCAAACTGCGGGTCTTTTAATTTAATCGAAACGATAGCGGTTAATCCCTCTCGCACATCATCACCGGTTAAGCGATCCTCTTTTCTACGGATAAAACCCTGGTCTTCACCAAACTTATTGACGACCGAGGTTAGTGCGGTGCGAAAACCCTCTTCATGCGCACCACCCTCATGAGTATGAATTGTGTTGGCAAAGGTATAGACAGACTCGCTAAATCCAGCGTTCCACTGCATTGAGATCTCTAGCGAAATATTGCTTTTTTTATCCTCTGCTGTAAAAGAGATAACTGACTTATGGGTTTCGCCACGTGTTGAGTTTAAATGTTTAACGAAATCTGAGATTCCACCTTGGTATTGGTAGCGCGCCGTCAACTGTTCACCTTTTTCATCAACATGTCCCGCTCTTAAATCCGTCAAAGTCAGGGTTAAGCCCTTATTTAAAAAAGCCATCTCGCGAAGACGTGTAGAGAGAGTTTCAAATGAGAAGTCTGTTGTCTCAAATATCTCTTTCGATGGCCAGAAGCGAACAGTTGTTCCGGTATTACTTGAGGCTTCACCTTTTTTTACTGGTGTTGTAGGTATACCCAGTTTGTAATCTTGATACCAATAACTTCCCTCGCGTTGGACAACGACTGATAAATCTGAGCTCAGCGCATTTACTACCGAGATTCCTACTCCATGTAATCCGCCGGCGACTGAGTATCCGCTGTCTCCAAACTTTCCGCCGGAGTGTAAAATAGTGAGAACAACTTCAAGTGCCGGCTTTTTTTCGACGGGGTGTATATCCACGGGGATTCCGCGTCCGTTATCGATTACCTCTAAGCCACCATCTGCCATTAATGCGATATTAATCTCGGTGCAGTAACCAGCCAGCGCCTCATCGACGGAGTTATCGACTACTTCATAAACTAGGTGGTGAAGGCCTCGCTCACCCGTTGATCCGATATACATTCCAGGCCGCTTTCGAACCGCCTCTAACCCTTCAAGGACGGTGATGGCGCTGGCGTCGTAGGAGTTCTCGGCCATCGCACTCCTTTGTTTACCAGGTACTCAAAAAGCCTGTGAGGCCTTCTAGAGGGGATATTCCCGATTGCAGGCGTTTATCCTATCGGTAAAGGAGGGGAAGAAATACCCGAAAAAGGGGCTGAGTGTGGGTGTAGCCGAACGTTAAGCCGCTAGTTGTAGGGGAAGGCTTAGCCGTAGGTGTCTCGAGCCCCCCTGGCGTTGCGGATAGTTCTAATCCCTTTTTTCCATGTGGGCCCTGAGGGGCCAAAAAACACGAGTTTTTCGATAGTGGCACCGGTGGGATCGTTTTGAATCGTTGTTAATACCTGGCTAGAGACTAAAGCCAACTGTGTCGCCCAGGCCGTTGATGATGTCTGAACCGTTAGTACGCCATCGCAGATTGAGATTGGCGTTGTGTGCGCGGCGATATCTGCCCCAACAATACTTGCCCATGTAACAAAGAGATTGCCCTCTGTTAAACCACTATCCCACTCTCGCTCTGCGATTAAATCGCTGAGAACGTCGGCGATTAACTCAGGGTCGGTAGTTCTACCGATACGCCGTGTTGGTGCGGGTTTATCTATTCTTCTCACCGAACCCGTCTTAAATACTCTAAAAAGATCAAGAGCTAAGTCGCGTTTTCCCATTAACCCTTTCCCTTCTTTACTACACCGGGTGTGACGTAGAACTTTTCTGTTAACAACTCATCTGGTAAATCGTTTTCAACGGCTACGGTAATTATTGTCTGCTCTGCCAACTGTGTTGCCGATACTAATTGATTGCGCCTAGGTGCGTCTAGCTCTGCAAATACATCATCTAAAATTAATATAGGTTCAGCACCCTCGCTTTTAAGTAGATTAAAGGAACCAATCCGCAGAGAAATAGCCATAGACCAAGATTCTCCTTGGCTGGCATAACCTTTTGCTGGAAAATCCCCTAATTGCAAATGTAGATCGTCGCGGTGTGGGCCGATTAATGAAACACCACGTTCAATCTCTTGATGCGCAACCTCCTCTAAGCGAGCGGTAAGAGCCTTGATGTTGTTTTCGACACCACTACTGACTCCATCGGTGCTGCATTTATAAGAGATCGATGCGGCTTTAACCTCGTTGAAGTTGGCATAGTTTTTGGCCACCCATGGGTTAAGTCTCTCAATCAATCCGATTCGCTCGGCCGTTAGTTGTGCTCCAAATTTAATAAGTTGTTTATCCCATGGTATGAGAGCACTTGTTGAAGCGCGGGTTTTTAATAATACATTGCGTTGTTTAACAACTCGCTCATAATCTGCAATAACCCCAACCAAACGTGGGCTGCGCGTAATTAGTAAGCGATCTAAGAAGTCGCGTCGCGTTCCCGGTTCTCCGCGCACTAAATCCAAATCCTCTGGCGAAGAATAAACTACCTGGCACGCACCTAAAATCTCGCGTTGGCTGCGCGTTGGCTGCGCGTTGAGCCGAGCCCTATTTGCCTTTGTTGCATTAATCTCTAAATCCACTTGCAGTACCCGATTATCTTTTTCAATCTCAGCTCTCACTACGGCTTGTTGTGCGCCCAAAGTAATAAGTGGGGCGTTACTAGAGACCCGATGAGATGTGAGAAAGGCGAGATAGATCAACGCTTCGGCGATATTGGTCTTGCCCGACCCATTATCACCTATCAGGGTCGTGGGTCCAGGAGAGAGTGTTAGATTCAATAAAGGGTAGGAACGGAAGTTGGTTAACTCCAACTTATTAATGCGCACACGAAGCCCTTGTTATTAAGAGGCGTAACGCATTGGCATTAATAAGTAGCGATAATTTTCAATTAGGGCCCCGTCTTTATCCCTCTTACCCATTAAAATCGCCGGTTTGTTTGGACCTGTAAATGAGATCTGTACAAACTTTGTCCCCACAGCCATTAATCCATCAGCGAGAAAAGTTGGGTTAAAGGCTATAGAGATTGGCTCTCCCGTTAATAAAATCTCTATGGCCTCAGTTGCTTGTGCCTCTTCACCGGCACCGGCCTCAAGAGAAAGTGAGTTGTTATTGAAATCAAGGCGTAATGGAACTGTTTTATCGGTTACAAGTGCTACTCGTCGCACAGAGTCTAAGAATGTAGCAACCTCAATAAGAGCAGTCGTTGTAACCTCTTGTGGTAGTAGGTGACGGTATGGTGGAAATGTTCCATCTAACATTCGTGAAGTCATTGTCTTGCCATCACTTGCAAAACCAGCCAAACGATCATTACCTGCCATGGGTGCAAAAGAGAGCGAGAGGGTTTTTGCCCCTGTTAAAGATTTAGCGGCATCGGCTATGGTGCGGGCGCGCAAAAGAGCGGTCGTTGAAAAATTTGGTGAGACCGGCTCCCATACAATCTCCCGCACCGCTAGGCGGTATCTATCGGTTGCAGCTAGCGTGACTATCTCTTGATTAATCTCAATATGTACACCTGTCAGTGTCGGTAGGGAGTCATCGCGACCTGCAGCTATGGCAACCTGAGAGACCGCTGTTGCAAAGATATCGCTGGCTATGACCCCAGTTCTCTCTGGTAGCTCTGGCAGAGTTGGATAATCACTCATTGAAAGTGTTGGGAGAGTAAACTTTGCACTACCGCTTGTTACTAGAACGCGGGTTCCCTCCAGGGTGAAGGTGATTGGTTTATTGGGTAAAGATCTAGATATCTCAACCAGTAAACGCCCTGAGACTAGGCTTTTACCATCCTCTTTAATCTCGGCTGGAAAATGCGCCTTCCCAGCCGTCTCTAAATCTGAGGCCGATAGATAGATCTCATTGTTTTTAGCCTCGATAACTATCCCAAGGAGCTCAGTTTTAATAGGACGGGTAGAGAGGCTTCTGGAGACCCAGTTAACCCCGTCGGTTAAAGCGGACTGCTCAACTGTGAACTTCATAGCGCTCCCCAATGTAGTGAAAGGTTCTTTGTAGATCTAGATCTATCTATATAAAGGTAGTCGTAGTAACCAGAGCCTTTAATTGTGGAAAAGATATAAAAGCCCTGTTCAAACCCTGTTTTAACCAAAGAAGAGATGTGCAGAGATAGAGTATTGCTGTGGAGAGAGTGTTGAGCCACTAATTAGCCCCTACCCCTCTCGTTGACAATGAAAGTAATATCCACAAAAAAACCCGGTCAATACCAGGCTTATCCACAAGTTATCCCCATCTTGGTGACAATTACCATAAAAACAGATATTTCGGACATTTCTACCTCACCTGTTGTTTAATTCTATTGGTGAGTTCGGTGACCTGGTTGTAGATCGACCTACGCTCAGCCATTAATTGACGGATCTTGCGGTCGGCGTGCATAACCGTTGTATGGTCGCGGCCTCCAAATGTTTGGCCGATCTTTGGAAGTGAGAGCTCGGTTAGTTCTCGGCAGAGATACATAGCTATCTGCCGGGCGTTGACTAAGACGCGTGAGCGGGATGTGCCACACAAATCATCGATAGTAAGCGAGAAGTAGGCTGCGGTCTGAGCCATAATCGTGGCGCCAGTAATCTCTAGATTTGCCTCGTTAGGAATTAAATCCTTAAGAACTATCTCAGCTAGAGATAAATCAACACCCTGTCGATTAAGGGATGCAAAAGCCGTAACGCGAATTAAAGCACCTTCAAGCTCGCGGATATTTGTAGAGATTTTACTAGCGATATATTCCAAAACATCATCAGGGGCATTTAATTTATCTTGCGCCGCTTTTTTGCGCAAAATAGCGATACGAGTCTCAAGCTCAGGGGGTTGAATATCGGTGATTAAACCCCACTCGAAACGGCTACGTAATCGATCCTCTAAAGTTGTTAACTGTTTTGGCGCGCGATCACTCGAAATAACAATCTGTTTATTAGCGTTATATAAAGTATTGAAAGTATGGAAAAACTCTTCCTGTGTCCGCTCCTTGTTTTCTAAAAACTGGATGTCATCAACAATCAAAACATCTAAGTCGCGATAACGTTTCTGGAAGGCCGAGGCTTTATCGTCACGGATTGAGTTAATAAAGTCATTAGTAAACTCTTCAGATGAAACATAACGCACACGGACATTGCCATATAGCTCTTTTGTATAGGCCCCAATAGCGTGCAGGAGGTGGGTTTTACCCAACCCAGAGTGGCCGTAAATAAAAAGCGGGTTATAGGCCTTGGCTGGTGCTTCGGATACAGCCACGGCAGCGGCGTGTGCGAAACGGTTGGAAGATCCAACAACAAATTTTTCAAAGGTGTAGCGGGAGTTTAACTGTGAGAGTTCAATATTTTGTGAACTACTCCCAGCACCCTTAGTTCTACTGATGCCAACTTGAGGTACGGCAAAATCAATATCAACCTCAGCGATAGAGGCACCGACAACTTCTAAACTCTCATCGACTGTCACAGCAATGTTTGTCTTTTCTTTAAGTTCGCGCGTTAAAACATCGGTAACGACCACTCGCAGACGACTTTCTAGAACATCTTTAGCAAATAGATTTGGTGTAGCGATTAATAAAGTTGTTTGGTCACTGTTATGCAAGAGACCAAGAGGTTTTGAAAGCTGAAGAAAGGCGCGATGTTGGGGCGCATCCAGTGCAACCTCATCTATAACCCGTCCCCACAGGGCACTGAGCTCGATCTCTTTAACGTCCATTCGGCGCCTCTCCGATATCCACAAGGTTATCCACAACCTGGGGTCTAAACAGCAGGTTGAGCCCTTAAAACCTCTTTGTTCCAGGAAAACCTGTGTAGGGGGTCAAAAAGTAGAGCGAAAGGGGAGAAAAAGCAACTGGTTATCCACAGAAAAACCAAAGGTAGGGATTTAGAGAGGGTGAGTTTGACCGGCTTATCCCCAAACCTCTACCGTTGCATCTTCGCTTCCCCCGTATTTCTGGCCACACATATTTTTAGACCTTTGAGGAGCTTTACATGACAAAACGTACCTTCCAACCCAATGTCCGCCGTCGCGCCAAAAAACACGGCTTTCGCGCACGTATGGCAACCCGCGCAGGGCGTGCCGTACTCGCGGCTCGCCGTTTTAAAGGTCGCGCTCGACTTTCGGCATAAGGATTTACTAGGCCAAGACTCGTGCTTGCTAAAACCGCACGGCTTACAAAGAGCGGGGATTTCGCCCGCGCAACAAAGAGTGGCATCCGATATTCATCGGCCAACTTTGTCGGGTATTTATATATCAACAGCGATTCGAACGAGTCTGCTCGAGCAGGATTAATTATTAGTAAATCAGTGGGTGGTTCTGTCGCGCGCCACCGTTTAGCACGCAAAATGCGTCACTGCTTACGCGAAGAGTACTCAAATCTACAGCCCGGAGCCTTGCTAGTTCTTCGTTGCTTAAATAACTCTAGCGAGACCGATTACCCAACTGAAGTAAGAGAAGTAATCAAGAGTTTATTGAAGAAGGCTTACGAGCGAGCGGCTAAAAGATGAAAAAACTACTCATCACCCCAATCAAACTGTATCAAAAATGGATCTCACCAATTTTTCCTCCACGATGTAAGTACTACCCATCATGTTCTAGTTATGCAGTCAGTGCAATCCAAACCTACGGGATCAAAGGAGTGGCGATGAGTACATGGCGTTTAATGCGGTGTAACCCATGGTCACATGGCGGCGTTGATTACGCAGTGGCGAGAGAGAAAGTAGGAGCAATTGGGTAGTATCTTAAACCCCTTATATATCGTGGTTTCTTGGGTTATTGTCACGATCCACGACTTTCTTGGACCCATCTTTGGTAAAGATAGCGGCGTCTCATGGTCACTTGCCATAGTTGGTCTTGTTATTTTAATCCGTATAATTTTAATCCCGCTTTTTGTAAAGCAGATAAAGAGCCAGCGCGCCTTGACGGCTCTACAACCACATATGAAAGAGATTCAAAAGAAGTATAAAGACGATCGTCAAAAACAATCTGAAGAGATGATGAAGCTATATAAAGAGCACAAAACGAATCCTTTAGCCTCTTGTTTTCCGATTCTCGCCCAAGCGCCAATTTTCTTCGCTTTATTTACCGTGCTCAATGGAATCGGGAAGAACCCTCCAATAAAACACGGGGTCTTAACTCAAGAGGATGTAGTAAGTGCGGCCAACGCTACACTCTTTGGTGCGCCAATCTCGCAAACATTTCTCGGCTCTGATATAACGATCGTAAAAGTTGTTACCGTTATTTTGATTGCCTTTATGTCACTGACAACCTTTACGACTCAACGCCAGTTGATGTTAAAGGGAATGCCTAAGATGGATTCAAGTAACAATATGATGTTGCAGCAGCAAAAGATTATGTTGTATGCATTTCCAGTAATCTTTGCAATCTCGGGTGTTAACTTTCCAATCGGAGTTTTAATTTACTGGTCTACTACAAATCTCTGGACATGGGGTCAGCAGTACTACGTTATTAAGCGCAATCCAACGCCGGGATCTCCAGCCTTTGAGGAGTTGGCGCGTAAGAAAGCTAAAAAGAGCGGGGTAGTCGAGAGCCCAGTAGAGGAGAGCGCTGAGCCGGTCGAGGATCTTAAAGGTCAGAGAAAGCAGCCAAAGAAGAAGAAAAAAAGAAACCGGTAGAAGGGTGCAGAATTATGACAAAGCACCCTAAAACATATTAATTACCATAAACCCGACAGGGAGAGTAGAGATGGCACGGATAAAGGCGGCAGTAAAGAGCGTTGTTGAGAGCTCTGAGAGGGATGAAAAGGCCGAACAGGTCGAGGGGTTAGAGCCAGAACATGTAAAGCCGGTAGAGAGCCTAGCCCGACTAGAGGAGGAGGGCGATATCGCCGCCGACTACCTCGAGGCCTTACTCGATATCGCAGATCTAGATGGCGATATCGATATCGATGTTGAGAATGGTCGAGCATCGTTAGCGATCGTTGGTGGCAAGTTAGGCCACCTCGTCGGTAGTCAGGGCGAGGTTCTGGATGCGATTCAGGAGCTTACCCGTTTAGCGGTGCAGACAACGACCGGGGATCGCTCCCGACTAATGTTAGATATAGATAATTTCCGTGGGAATAAGCGTGTGGAGCTTAAAAAACTAGCCCAAGAGATGGCCGAGGCGGCAAAGTCAACGGGTAAATCAATCAAATTACCACCGATGAACGCCTTTGAGCGCAAAATCATCCACGACACCATCCAAGAGTTAGGCCTTACAAGTGAGTCCGATGGAGAAGATCCCAACCGATATGTTGTGATCTATAGCGCCTAGGTGGAGGTTTCACGTGAAACCCTGGTTAAACGCTACTTTCCAGATACGGCTCGGATAGAGAGCTACGCGCAGTTCCTTGCAGCTGCTGGGATCGAGCGTGGATTAATGGGGCCTCGTGAGGCCGATCGTATCTGGCAGCGCCATATCTTTAACTGCCTGCCGATCACCCAGCTCTTACACAAGGGCTCTATAGTCTTTGATGTTGGCTCCGGGGCGGGTCTGCCTGGGATCGTCATCGCGCTAGCCCGGCCAGATCTGCATGTAACACTCATTGAGCCCCTGGAGCGCAGGGTCGAGTTTCTCAAAGAGGCGGTAGCGGGTTTAGATATTGAGGTTATTAGGGGACAGGCTCAGGATGTGCGCTCCAGCGCCCACTATGTAACGGCCCGGGCCGTGGCGCCCTTGGAGAGGTTAAAGAAAATGACCTGGCATCTAGTTAAAACAGGGGGCTCCCTCATGGCTATCAAGGGCAGATCGGCCGAGGAGGAGATGAGATTAGTTCCTCACTCGATCCTGCACGAGGTAAATTGTGAGGGCATTGAGCCAGGACGCATCGTTGAACTCCGTAAAGGTGCTTAACTAGGCACTGTGGGTGGTTCACGTGAAACAAGGGCGGTTATCGGAACCCGCCGTCTCAAAGAGGCGATGGATAGACCAACGAATCTGCGCATAATCACTGTTGCTAATCAAAAGGGTGGTGTAGGAAAGACCACAACGACAGTTAACCTGGCCGCGGCCCTGTCTATGGGGGGTTTGAGGATCCTTGTTATCGACCTTGATCCGCAAGGAAATGCCTCCACAGCCTTTGGCAGTGAACGCCGTGAAAACCCAGGAATCTATGAGGTCTTACTGGGTGAAAAAACTATGGCCGAGTGCGTTCAGAGAGTTAAGGGCTTCCCATCCCTTGAGTGCATCTACTCCAATACAGCCCTAGCCCAGGCCGAGATTGAGTTAGTGCCGATGGTGGCACGTGAGATGAGATTAAAAGAGGCGATTGAAGAGTTCATTGCAGTTCGCGCGGCGGAGTCCTTCGACTACATATTCATCGACTGCCCGCCGAGTTTAGGTTTATTAACGATTAATGCACTCACTGCAGCCAAAGAGATGTTAGTCCCCATCCAATGCGAATACTACGCGCTGGAGGGTTTATCACAGTTATTAAAAATATTTGAGTTGGTTAAGAAGCGTTTGAATCCAGAGTTAAAACTCTCAACCTTTGTTTTAACAATGTTTGATGGTCGCACTCGTTTAGCAAATGATGTTGCAGATGAGATTCGCAAACACTATCCAGATGAGCTCATAGATATTCCAATCCCTCGGGCAGTGCGCGTATCTGAGGCACCGGGATTTAATCAGACCGTAATGACATATGACGCATCCTCTCCGGGTGCTATTGCATATATGTTGGTAGCTCGCGAATTAGCCAAACGTGCAAAAGCCTTTGACTCAAATGTTGTTTCAATAAACTATAAACGAGAAGGAGAGATTGCCTAATGGTGCGACGTGGTGGACTTGGAACAAATCTCGATGCATTAATCCCAACCTCATTAACCGTTGCAGGACAAGAGGTCGCAACTCAAAATGAAGTTGATATCGATTTAATCTCACCTAATCCACGTCAACCACGTAAAAACTTTGATCAAGAGGCACTCAATGAATTAATCGCATCTATTAAAGAGATTGGTATTTTACAACCCCCTATTGTTCGACAGAGCATAGATGGTAAATACGAATTGATTATAGGAGAGCGGCGTTATCGCGCCGCCAAAGCGGCAGGGTTAAAAACAATTCCAGTTATTATTCGCCAGACGGCAGACAATGAGCTTTTACGCGAGGCGCTAATCGAAAACATTCACCGCAGTCAACTCAATGCACTTGAAGAGGCCGCTGCATATTCACAATTACTCAATGACTTTGCATGCACTCATGAAGAGCTTGCACAAAAACTTGGTCGCTCCCGCCCGCTTATTTCAAACACAATTCGTTTAATGAA
>JAQBVO010000008.1 GCA_027728065.1 Actinomycetota bacterium | reverse complement strand
ATAAAACTTTAGTAGATTCCCTAGACCCGGCGGTAAGCTCGTTAAGTAATGACGCTAGAAACTCAGAAAATCTATTTGTAGCATGCACTAGAGCTCATGAAGCCGCTGAAAGAGGGTGTGCAGCGACAGCACAAATGGAGGCCAGGATAGGGCGTGGAAGTTACCAAGGCCCAAGGAGCATTGGCCACATTGATCCAGGAGCGACATCGATGGTCACACTTTTTAAATCTTTATCTCAAGCTATCTATCTTGCTTCACAACAAAAATGAGCACGTGAGAAAAAATATCTAATTTCTTTACAGTCTGCTTAAAGAGAAGCCAAAAACTATTCTTTTTCTTCAAACTCATCTACCCAGTACTTCTTTAAATCAATAGCAGGATTAATACTCCCTGGCTTAGATTTCTTCGGTGCATAGATATTGATATGTTCCTGACCTGACATCTCTTGAATCTTGTTCATAATCTGATCTGTTACAACACGTAAGTACTGCAGATCAGTGGAGTCACCCGCAAAGTACATCGGCTCTGCAAACTTCATTCCCACGCGATGCAGAATTGGAACTATCTTTCCAGTTGGCTGAATCTTGTCGGTATTAGACATTGCAACTGCAATAACAGGTGCACCTGATTCAATAGCAAGACGGGCAATTCCAGTACGGCCTTTATATAAGCGCCCATCGGGTGATCTCGTGCCTTCGGGATAGATCCCAAGACATCCACCCTCGGCTAAAACCCTTAATCCCGTAATCAGAGCCGCCTCACTGCGTCGCCCACCCGTTCTATCTACCGACACTTGGCCAAGTGCGATTAAAGTTATCTTCTTAATAAAGCCCTTAGCTCCAGGTGATGTGAAGTACTCGCTCTTTGCTAAAAAAGTTACTTTGCGTGGAAGCACCAAGGGCATAAAGATGGAGTCACTAAAGGAGAGATGGTTGGAGGCGATAATCACTGGCCCCTTTGCCGGAACATTGCGCAGACCTTTGACCATAGGGCGAAAAGCGCCCATCAAAAAGGGGGTGAGGAAGGCCCGCAGGGTTGCATAGGGAAGCTTCTCGATCACAGTGCTAATTTAGCCGCTCTTGCCCCATATGACACTATTTGTAGGTGAGCAAAGAGGGCAAAGAGCACCACGATGATGAATCCAATGAGCAGGAGCGCATTGAGCGTGAGTTTGACTCCATTGTCTCTGGGCTTTCACTCGATGAATCTGCTCCGACAACCTATCTCGATGAACTCGATCGCATAGATTCGAGTGATCGATTCATCGCACCTAATCCTCCGAGACAATCTCCTCGCACTTTTTTTCTAGCTGCACAGCGCGCCATCGTGCGTTGGTTTAAACGTGGATACCATGACGATGATGGTGTTGCACTGTGAATACTTTTCGGTGGGGCATTTTAGGCACTGGTGGAATTGCCGCTGCCTTTGTGCAGGATTTGAAGTTAGCCCAAGGTCACAGTGTTGTCGCCGTTGGCTCGCGTACATTGGATAGAGCACAGAGTTTTCTTGCCGATGCACCTGGTGCAGTAGCCTGTGGAAGTTATCAAGAGTTAGTAGATCGCGATGATGTCGATGCGATCTATGTCGCAACACCACATCCATCTCATCACGAACACACGCTGCTGGCCTTAAATGCCAAAAAACCAGTTTTATGTGAGAAGCCCTTTGCAATCTCTGCAGCACAGGCAGAAAACATGGTCGATACAGCTAGAAAAAACAACGTTGCACTTCTAGAGGCGATGTGGACTCGTTATCTGCCCCACATAGCACAGCTGCGCGAGATTTTAACAAGTGGAGTACTGGGTCAGATTCAGATGGTAGAGGCCGATCTTGGTGCACGTTTAGCCGATCAAAATATAGAACGCTGCGTCAATCCAGTACTTGGAGGAGGTGCATTACTAGATCTTGGAATCTACCCTGTGAACTTTATTCATTTAGTACTCGGTGCACCCTCTGCAATTACTGCGCGAGCAGTAATGACCGATCGTAATGTCGATGCTCAGACAAGTGCCATCTTTGATTACGCTAGTGGGGCTCAAGGAGTTTTTAACACAACCATGATCGCTCAGACTCCATGTCGGGCAGTTATCAGCGGCCTGTTAGGACGCCTTGAAATCGATAGAGCCTTTTACAAGCCAACACAGATGCGGGTGGCTTTATTCGATGGCACGATCACTGAATATCCCAATACCTATATAGGGCGCGGTATGCGCGAGCAGGCGATAGAGATGGCCCACGTTGTGCGCACCGGATTATTGGAGTCGGCATTGATGCCATGGGGTGAAAGTATCGCCGTGATGAAAACGATGGATCAGATCAGAGCTGGGATAGCTCTTAAATATCCCTTTGAAGATTAAAGGCGTGCTAAATCGGCAACGCCTACAAGTCCCGCCTGATTACCTAACTTCGCGGCGATAATCTGCGGATAGGGATGCTTGCCGGCAAATGGCATAGTGCGCTCTAGCCCTTGGCGAGTGGGCTTTAATAAAATCTCTCCCGCATCGATGACACCTCCGCCGATAACTACACATGCTGGATCTAGAACTACAGATAGTGTTGCAATACCTGCACCTAACCAATGACCCGTTGTATTAAATGCGGCCACGGCTACTGGATCACCATCGCGGGCGGCCTCCATAATTACCTGTCCAGTTAAACCAGTGACGGTGCCATCACCGCGCGATAGCAAGTTACGTGCAATCTCTGGGGCTGCACTAATCGCCTCGCGAGCATGGCGCAGCAGTGCATTCCCCGATGCATACTGCTCGAAACATCCACGTGCACCGCAACCACATAAATGTCCATCGGGTACAACACGGATGTGACCAAACTCTGCAGCCGTTCCAAATGCGCCGCGATAGAGATTGCCGTTAACGATTATTCCCCCACCGATACCAGTACCTACCGTCAACATCATTACGTGGTTGTGATTTTGCCCCGCACCAAACTTTGCCTCGCCCCAAGTTGCGGCATTTGCATCGTTCTCAATAATTACAGGAAGAGAAATGAGTTGCGTTAGTTCGCTATCTAAATCAACGCCATTCCAATCTGCGATATTAGGAGTTGCCAACATCGTTCTACGATCAGATGAGACAAAACCTGCAGCACAGACTCCAACTGACTCGGCCCCATGCTTACTCAATAACTCAAGGGCGATATCGGCAATTGTCTGCGTTAGTGCCCGGCCACCTTGGCGCGGTGTATCTTTTTTAGCAGTTGCTAATACTTTTCCTGATTCATTTACAACGCCACCTAAGACTTTGCTGCCGCCAACATCGATACCAATTGTGTGGGTCATCGATCAAAACTACGCTTCGAGCGTTGCTTTGAGTTGAGCTAAGGCTTGATCGATCGTCGCCTTCTCAGCCTTTTGACGCATCATCGCTGGAATCGGCATTGATAGAGAGACGGTTAGTTCGTAAGTAATCTCGGTTGTATCGGCATCGATGCTCTTGATGCTATATGTGCCCTCCATACCTGTTAATAGATCGGCCTCATCCAGTGAGAAACTTAAACGCTCTGGTGCGCCAGACCAGTCGTAATCTAAAACGACGCGATCCTTCATCATTCCCGCATCGATACTCATCTTGACCTTTGTGATTCGCCCTTGCTCATCCTTGGCTAATGCCTCCACAGATTTAATCGAACTCGACCACTCTGGGTATTTGTCAAGGGCAAATAACACCTGGCTCACCGCTCCCACACTGGCATCGATGGATACTCTCGAAATACTTGAATCGCTCATGGCGCAAGGTTACCCCCCTTCACAAATTTTCAATCCATGCACTAGCGTGGGCCTATGAATGAAATCACTAATCCAGCGCTCGTGCCCGCGGCTATCACCGGAAACCTTACAAATCTAATCGCCGAACGGGCCCTTTTTGAACCAGAGCGCATCATTATGTCTCGTCCGCTCGGTGATGGGTGGCAGAGCGTTACCGCCAAAGAGGCCGATGCCGAGATTAGGCAAACGGCTAAGGGATTAATCGCTGCTGGTATACAGATCGGTGATCGCGTTGGAATTATGTCGCGCACACGTTACGAGTGGACGATTTTAGATTTTGCAATCTGGTTTGCAGGTGGAGTTGTAGTACCGGTCTACGACACTTCATCGAGTGAACAGATCGACTGGATTCTCAACGACTCATCGGCGGTTGGAATTATCGTTGAAACTCCCGCACTTCGCGAGCTCGTTGCCGGCGTCTTGCCTTCGCACACCAAGCATGTATGGACAATGACCGAGGATGTACTGAGTACTCTCAAAGCCGCTGGTGCCCATATCTCCGATGATGAGATCGATCGCCGCCGTAACTCTCTTAATCCCGAGACTCTGGCAACGCTGATCTATACATCTGGAACTACAGGTAAGCCCAAGGGCGTTTCACTCACGCACGGTAACTTCCTATCAGAGTGCGGAAACGTAGTTCAAGGCGCGGCCGATTTATTTTTAAAGCCAGGTGGGTCAACGTTACTCTTCCTGCCCGTGGCACACGTCTTTGGTCGCATGGTTCAAATTGGTGCAATCGCAGCTGGTCTACATCTAGCCCACTGCAGCGATCCTGTGGGACGTCTACCGATAGATTTGGCATCCTTTAAACCTACCTTCGTCTTAGCCGTGCCACGTATCTTTGAAAAGATATACAACGGTGCAGAGGCAAAGGCCGAAGCCGCTGGAAAGGGAAAGATCTTTAGAAAGGCGGCCGATGTAGCTATCGCTTACTCCGAGGCTCTTGATAAAAAATCTATCTCTCCCGTTCTTAAGTTTAAACACGGACTCTTTGACAAGTTGGTCTACAGCAAGATTCGTCATGGAATGGGTGGGCGCGTAGAGGCGGCGATCTCAGGAGGTGCACCTCTGGGTGTACGTCTGGGCCATTTCTATCGTGGCGCTGGAGTAACTGTTTTAGAGGGCTATGGCTTAACTGAGACAACTGCCGGAGCGACTTTAAACTTAAGCGGTGCCCATCGCGTTGGCTCTGTTGGACGGCCCGTACCTAGCACATCGATAAAGATCGCCGATGATGGCGAAGTCTTAATCCGTGGTCCGATAGTAATGCGCGGATATTGGCAGAACGATGCAGCAAATGCCGAGGTCTTCACCAGTGATCGTTGGTTCCAAACTGGTGATCTTGGAAAGTTAGATGATGAGGGTTTCCTCTACATCGTCGGACGTAAAAAGGAGTTAATCGTTACATCTGGAGGTAAGAATGTTGCACCAGCCGTGCTTGAAGATCGTCTGCGTGCACATCCGTTGGTTAGCCAGTGCATGGTCGTCGGCGATAACCAGCCATTTATCGCAGCGCTGGTAACAATCGATCAAGATTGGCTCAAAGGTTGGGTTGTCAATAATAAAAAAGAGGGTGCCTCTATGGCAGATCTCACCAATGACCCTGATTTGATCTCTGTGATTCAAACGGCCGTTGATGAGGCTAATAAGGCGGTAAGTAAAGCTGAATCAATCCGTAAGTTTGTAATCCTGCCAACTGATTTCACAATCGCTGGTGGTCACTTGACTCCAAAACTCTCAATGAAGCGCGCGGTCATTGCAAAAGAGTTTGCCAAGGAGATTGAGCAACTTTTTAGTAAGTAATTCAATGAGCACTAACGAGGGAGTCAGGCTCGCACAAGAACTACATGATGGGATAGCCCAAGATCTCGTAGGGATGGGTTATTGCATCGACTCACTCGTTGGCGCAGTTAATACCCCCCATGAGATTCGTTCCCAGCTGCGCACTTTGCGCTTTGCAGTCAGTGAGCTGGTCGAAAAAGTGCGCGATGAAATCTTTGCACTTCGAGAGAGTGCCGTGGTTCTACCCTATGAGGCATCACCGAGTTATGAACTACAGAAAATCTTTGCAGAACTCTTGCGTAACGTGCAGGAGCATTCACGGGCGACATCGATCACCATGACCCTTTACGATAATGGCATCGGAGGCGTGAGAGAAAAAACCGGCCACCATGGGTTAGTTGGAATCGGCGAACGTGTGCGCGGCCTAGATGGAGATTTAGCGATCCATTCAAGTGATAGAGGTACCCAGATCTCTATAACAGTGCCATGGGTTAGACCATGACACGCGTTGTCATTGTCGATGACCATGCCGTTGTGCGAGAGGGGTTATATCGAGCTTTAAGTACCCATGGCTTCGAGATTTCAGCGCAAGCTGCCACTCTTGCCGAGGCACGCGCCCAAATCGCGCATGTAAATCCAGATGTAATTGTCGTAGATTTAAATCTGCCAGATGGAACTGGCTTTGATCTGATCTCATGGGCACGTGGTATCTCTAAAACCATAGGAATTGTGGTGCTGACTTTTAACGATAGTGATGCACATGTACTTGCAGCGATGAAGGCTGGAGCTAGTGCATATATTAATAAGAGTGCTCCCATAATGGAGCTCATCGCAGCTATCGAGTACTCAGCAAAATCACCACTGAGCTTTACTGCCAAGTCACTATCTGGGGCGATAAGGGCGAAAAATGAGCGATTTGATTTAACTGCGCGAGAGTTTGACGTTCTTGGACTGCTGCCCAGTGGTGCATCTACGGCCGAGATTGCATTGGGGCTTTTCCTAAGTCAGGCAACTATTAAAACTCACTTGGCATCGATCTTTAGAAAGTTAGAGGTTACAAATCGAACGGCCGCCGTTACTAAAGCGCGCAAGCACAACTTAGTCGTTGATTAATGCGGCAAACTTATCTGCCCAAATCTGCCATCTCCATTTCTCTACAACCCACTCACGTCCGGTTCGCCCCATCTCCTGGCAGAGTTCTGGATGCGTGAGCATATTGATTGCAGCCGCAGCAATCACCGCCTTATCTAAACCATCTACAACGACCCCAGTACGACCTTGGACTACGGCATCGGGGGCACCACCGGATGCACCTGCGATCACGGGTAAGCCACATGCACTCGCCTCTAAATAGACAATTCCTAAGCCTTCAACCTCTAAACCGAAAAAACGCGAACGTGCGGGCATTGCAAAGATATTGCCGAGGGATAGGTAGCGTGGCAGATCGGCATATTGAATGCGGCCAATAAAACTTACATACCCCTCGAGTTCATACTTCTTTACTAAACTCTGTAGATGAGATCGATAAGGACCCTCTCCTATAAGTAGGAGATGAGCATCTGGAACATCTTTGATAATCACGGGCATCGCCGCAATTAACTGGTCCTGACCTTTGCGATGTACCAAACGTGCCACACAGACAATAACTTTCTTATCGCCTAATCCCAACGACTCTCGAAGTTGGCTGCTATCCATTGGCCGAAAATGTTCGGTATCGATACCTGGTGCAATCTTGACCATTGCAGATGCAGCTGCAGGGGTAAGAGATCGTGCAATCGCATCCCCTGTGAATCTACCTAAGTATGTAAGGAGATCGAGGGTGGATCCAATACGGCGAATCGCGACTGTAAATGGAAATACTTTTGACCACCAGAGTTCATGGCCATGGGTTAATGCGATTATTCTGTGGGACCCCGCGCGGCGCAGAGATGGCGCGAGCAATCCAAGTGGGGCCGCTGCACCGAAGGCGACGACCTCGATCTGCTCTTTTCTAATGAATGCCCCAACGCGGCGAGCTATTCGCGGCGTAGGTAGGAGAATTTTGGCTCGATCCCTAATGATGCGAACTCCGTAACTCTCAAGCCAGGTGGCATCATAGGCGCGAGTATCTGCCTGGGAGGATGTATAGACCGTAGTGCTGCCATATGGCAGATGCTCAATCAGACCGATGATAAAACTTTCGATTCCACCTGTGCGGGGACCAAAATCATTGGTTACAAAGAGAGTTTTCTTAATAACGTCTAGCACCTACGAATGCTTTACGTCCCATATTTAAATCACTCGTGACCTTGACTCGCGAGCCAGAGCGCGGTGCGTGCACCATACGTCCGCCACCGAAGTAGATTCCAACATGAGATACCGGACGGCCAAAGAATAATAAATCCCCTGGCTTGAGTGATTTAAGTGAGACTTTTTTACCCATCCGCGACTGCGCCGCCGATGAGTGCGGTAGTGAAACACCTGCGGCTTGATAGGCGCGCATAGTTAATCCTGAGCAGTCCCACGTCACTAACCCTGCAGCGCCAAATACATATCGGTCACCAATCTGTTTAAGGGCATATTTAAGTGCAATACCTGCCCGCCCTGAAACTCCATCGGCACCTCGCGCGGCTGCAAGAGATGAGGCTTGATCGGCATCCTCTTGGGCGGCAGCTAACTTTGCTAAGCGCTCTCGATCTGCCTTTTTTAACTTCGAGAGCAGCGCCTCTGCCTCTTCTAACTTAGCCAGGGCGAGGGCAGATTGGGCGGCAAATTTTTTCTGTGCCGCAGCAACAAGGGCTAACTTGTCATCGACCATTAACTTTGTTGCACCGAGGCGTTGCTGGGCCGCTTCATACTTTCGAAGTTGCGCCGATTGCCTGCGAGTGACGGCATCTAAGCTGCCGGCAGATGAGAGGTAGAGCGTTGGATCGCTCGAGAAGAGAAGCTCTAAACCCCGACTCATGCTCCCTGATTTGTACTGCTCCACTGCAATGGCACCGAGTGATTTTTGTATCACAGATAAGCTCTGACCTTGAGCCTGTGCCTTTGCCATAATCCCATTAAGCGTCTTGGTTAAGATTGCTAGCTTCACCTTGGCCTCTTGGGCGCCCTCTGCCGCCGTCGTTGCATCCTCTTCTAACTGGCGGACTTTTGCCTGAACCTCCTCCAGCGTTGGAGCGGCGATGGCGGGATGTGCCAACAGGGCCGAGGCGGCAACTGCAAGTGCCACAAGGGCAGAGAGCAGCTGCTTAGGGGCGGACATAACTCAAAGGCTAACTACTTTTTCATGCTCGCTTCAACTCTTTAGGCGAATTAACCCTGTGAAATTCTCCAGAAACTGGAATGCTCTGAGCCATGAGCACCGCGGCCACGCTAGTTGTAGGCGCCGATGGATCCACCACAAAAGGGGCTATCTCCAAAGGGATCGGCTCCAACGCCGATCGTACGGTTTTTCTAGCGCGTCGGCGAGAGGTCGATGTCATCATTATTGGTGGCAACACTGCACGCAACGAGCCGTATCACTTCACACCTGTGCCACTGGTTGTAATCTCGCGCTCAGATCTATCTCCCATTTCTAATAATCCCAAAGCACATATCTGGAATACAACGCCAGGGCTGGCAATTGAGCGAGCACGGCAAGAGTTTGGTCCACGTATTTTGATTGAGGGTGGAGTTAGTTTGATCAATGAACTTCTAGCCCAACGTCTTATAGATGAGTTTTTTCTGACAGTGACACCAGAGCGAGAGGGTGAAAACATCTTTGATTGGCGCCAGATACTCACTCACTTTGCTGCTTTTGAAGAGAGCCAAGTAGATCAAACACTTTTCTTTCACGCTTACAACTAGAAAGTTGAAATTAAGGCAACACCGCCAACTGCTAAGACAATGCCAACATATTGCACTGTGTGCAAACGCTCGCGCAGAAAACTAAATGCAAGTAGCGCAGTGGCGATCGGATACATTGAACCAAGAACCATAGCTACAGAAACTGAGCCTTTTGAGCAGGCAACGCCAAGTAAAAGATTTGCTACAAAATCTGCAACACCTATAAATATTAAACTTGGATACTCACTCTTTGAAAATCCACCAGTGCTACGAAAACGTACTGCGATTGCAATAGTCACGACGAGAGTTGCAGCACGCATCGTCACCATTGTCATAAGCGCACTTGATTGCGAACCGATAGAGATAAAAGTCAGCGCTGTGCCGAAACCACACGCTGCACCGATAGCTAGTAATAGAGGTCGCAATGGCAGCCCTTGTGAGAGTTCAGGTCCACTTGCACAGAAGGCTCCAACCAATGCCAGTACAACACCTATCGATGTAATAAATGAGAGCGATTCACCATGCATCAACGCATAACTCAATGGAATTACTGCGCTCAATGCACTAATCGGTGAAACAACGCCCATACTTCCAGATGCAAGCCCTGCATATAAACAAATAAGGGCAAAGTAGCCCAAAAAACCTGCACAAATCCCTGGAATTAAATATCCGCTATCACCTAGCGCCGGTGCATTACTATCTCCAGAGACAATCACAACTGCGACTCCAAAGATCAATCCGATGACTTGAGAGAATCCAAGAACTGCTATCGGTGGATGTTTCTTGCTCAATCGCCCACCCTCAAAATCGGCCGTACCCCAGAGCAGACTAGAGAGCAGAGCCAATAGCGATGTCATGAGCGCAAGGCTACCGCCCCGCCTCCCGAGAAACGCCCCTTGGATTATTACTCTAAGAGCGTGGATGGAGATGACTTCGAGAGATTATTAGGACACCTGCGCGCTTTTACTCCGCGCCCTGAACTTATCTTGGAGCAAGTTCCAGCACCGCAAAAGTTAGCGACATATACATTTGCATTCTCAGTCGATGTAAGCAACGGCAAGTTAGGCGATGAAGAGGATGAGTTGGCATCGGGCCGCTTTGTATTACTCCACGAGCCTGGCGGGCAAGAGACCTGGGAGGGCGAGTTTCGCTGCGTAACATTCGTGCGTGCCAATCTCGATGCGGCGATGCAACAAGATCCTGCCTTACCGGAGTTTGGCTGGAGTTGGTTTTTAACCGCTCTCGAACAAGCCGATTGCACCATCGCTGCGCCAAGCGGAACGGTTACACGGGTTTCAAGTGCATCTTTTGGAAAGCTCTCTCCCAGAGACAATGAGTCAGAGATTGAGATTCGTGCATCATGGACTCCAGTAATTACCGATCCAATGGAGATAATCAAACACATCTCGGGCTGGTGCACCTTGATCGCCGAAGTTGCAGGTCTTGAAGAGATTCCTGAAGGTATATCGGCAATTAATTCGGCACGGATTCGGTAGTTCTCTTCGTGGAGCAAGAAGTACAACCAGTTCCACTGCTCGTGCCTGCGCATGGAACTCCCCCAATTATTGACTCCGACGCCGCCCTAGAAACTGCACTGCAGGAGTTAAGTAATGGCAGTGGTCCATTTGCCCTCGATGCCGAACGTGCCTCGGGCTTTCGCTATAGCGCCCGTGCATATTTGATTCAAATCAAACGCCAAGGTGGAGGGCTGCATTTAATCGATCCGATTGCCTTCGGCTTGAACAATCCTCTCTTGGCACAGCTCAATGAACTACTCAATAGCGATGAGGTCATCTTGCATGCAAGCACGCAGGACCTACCCTGTCTGCGTGAGATTGGAATTAATCCAAAGCATCTATTCGATACCGAACTTGGTGGGCGTATCGCAGGCCTTGCCAGGGTTGGACTTGGACCACTACTTGAATCATTGATCGGCATCACTCTTGCTAAAGAACATAGCGCCGCTGATTGGTCCACACGACCATTGCCACATGAGTGGCTCACCTATGCCGCTTTGGATGTTGAACTATTAATTGAGCTGCGTAATGCAATCTATGAGATCTTAGAATCCGCTGGAAAACTGCAGTGGGCCAAGCAAGAGTTCACTGCGATCCTTCAAGCCCCACCACCGCCGCCACGCATTGATCCATGGCGACGCACATCGGGGATACATAAGATTAAACGCCGAGATCAATTAGCCATCATCCGCGCGCTTTGGTTCGCACGCGATCAGATTGCATCGAAGCACGATATCGCCAGTGGAAAACTTCTCAATGATGCAGCGATCATCGAGCTCTGCTTAAAGCTTCCAACTACACAGAAAGAGTTTGAGAAGAGTCTTCGCCCAATTGGCCTTCGCGCGCGTTGGTTAGAAAACTGCGCAATTTGGCTCGATGCCATCGCTAGCGCAGTCGCGATGGAGCAGGAGGCGTGGCCGCCGATGCGCACCACCGCAGATTCATTGCCGCCAGTTAAATTATGGCGCAATAAGTTTCCTGAAAAGTTCGCACCGCTCACTCATGCGCGCGCACGTATCGAGGAGATTGCAACCACTCATTCCATACCAGTTGAAAACCTCATCTCCCCCGACTATGTGCGCCGTATCTGTTGGTCACCGCCAGGGCTGTGCAGCCAGCGCCGTGATGAGAGTGCGCTGCGCCAAGGCCTCGCCGAGCTTGGAGCGCGCCCATGGCAGATCGATCTAGTTGCCAGCGCTCTTGCAGATGCGCTCTTAGAGCGCAAGGCTCTGGTAATCCCCGAGCCTGTGGCCGAAGAGATACCTGCCAAGGGGTGAATTACGCAACGAAAGAGTTGCGTAATTCCCACAACTCCCCTAGATTTACCCCATGCTATCTACATTTATCATCGCACTTCGTGAGGGCCTTGAGGCCTCACTCATCATTGGAATTCTCGTTGCCTACATCTACAAGACTGAGCGCCACGGCTATTTAAAGCCCCTCTGGATCGGAGTTAGCTCGGCCGTTTTCGCCAGCATCGCCTTAGGTGCATTTTTAACGATGACCTCGGTATCACTGAGTGAGCGGGGCGAAGAGCTCTTTGCAGGGGTGACCTCCTTTATCGCCGTAGGAATTGTTACATGGATGGTCTTTTGGATGAAGCGCACCGCCAGAACTTTAATGGTGGATTTACATTCAAAGGTGGATGTAGCCGCACATGCTGGGCCAATAGCTATTACCGCAGCAGCGTTTTTCGCCGTTATCCGCGAAGGTCTTGAAACATCCTTATTTGTATACTCTAATTTTCAGAGCGTTGCAGATACAACGAGTTCAACGCTAGGACTTCTTCTTGGCTTTAGCGTGGCAATCACACTGGGGTATCTGCTCTACAAGAGTGCCATCACAATGAATCTCTCAAAGTTTTTTACATACTCAGGTGTCGCCTTGATTATCGTTGCAGCCGGAGTCTTGTCTTACGGTGTCCACGAGTTCCAAGAGTTGGGCTATCTTCCAGGCCCCGATGCCTTTGTCTGGGATGTGACATCCTTTATCGCTAAGGATTCCATCCTTGGGGCATCTCTATCTGGCACCGTAGGCTTTGATACCACTACCTCATGGTTGCAGTTAGGTGTTTGGGTTCTCTATCTAGGCGCCGTATTGGTGCCATATCTGTCGAAACCACGGGTAAAGACCTCAATAAAGGCTTAAGAGCAGCTACTGGCCTAAAGCCCTACTGGCGAGTAACCTATCCTATTACCGCTAGATAAGGATAACTCTATGTCGCGCTCTGTTGTATTAGTCGATGCAGTCCGTACCCCATTTGGAAAGGCCGGAGGCATCTATGCCGCAACTCGCGCCGATGATTTGATGGTCCGTGCAATCCGAGGATTGCTCGAACGAAATCCAAAGGTAGATCCATCTGCGATCGAAGATGTTGCTATCGCTGCTGCAACTCAAACTGGTGATCAAGGTATGAACATCGGTAGAAGCGCAGCTCTTCTTTCCGGTCTTCCAAATACTGTACCGGGATATTCAATCGATCGCTGGTGTGCTGGTGCATTAACCGCGGTGACAACAATTGCTGGAGCAATTGCAATGGGGACAAATGAGATCGCAATCGCTGGTGGCGTTGAACACATGGGTAACCACCCCATAGGTGAGGGATTAGATCCAAATCCACGGTATTTGGCAGAGAGAATCGTCGAACAAGATGCACTTGCAATGGGTGCAACGGCAGAGCGTTTGCATGATCGATTTCCTCACCTGACCAGAGAACGTACAGATCGTTACGCAATGAACTCACAGTTAAAAACAGTAAAGGCGTATTCGCAAGGAAAGATTCAACGAGATTTAATCCCGATGGCTGCTCGAAGCGTTGAATTTGGATGGGCCGTTGCAACGGCCGATGAAGCTCCTCGCCCACAAACGACTATGGAGGGTCTTGCAGGATTAAAAACCCCTTTCCGTCCATCAGGTCGCGTTACACCTGGAAACTCATCAGGATTAAATGATGGCGCTACCGCTGCACTGCTTGCTAGCCAAGACAAGGCGCTCGAACTTGGTTTAACGATTAAGGCAAAGATGCTGACATATGCCTTTGCAGGAGTTGAGCCTGAGATTATGGGTTATGGGCCAGTTCCTTCAACACTCAAAGCGTTGAAGCAGGCGGGATTGACTATCGAGGATATCGGTGCATTTGAGATCAATGAGGCCTTTGCTGTGCAGGTACTTGCATTCCTGGATCATTTTGCAATTGCAGATGATGACCCTCGTGTTAATCCCTATGGTGGAGCGATCGCTGTTGGACATCCACTTGCATCTTCAGGTATTCGTTTAATACTCAACTTGGCGCGCACCTTTGAGGCACAACCTGATGTGCAATATGGAATAACAACAATGTGTGTCGGTCTTGGAATGGGTGGCACCATCATCTGGGAAAATCCACACTTTAAGAAGAGCTAAAATAATAGTGGCCACGCAGATTAAACTCCCAGAAGGTGCGCCCGAAGAGGTTATTACCAACGCTCTAGTTCGCGATGTTGATTTAACTGCCTTCGGTGGTCAAGGCTCTATTTCTTTGATTACCTTAGATAACGGGCAAGATCACAACCGCCCTAATACATTTGGCCCTGCATCGTTGCAATCACTTGATACAGCAATTACAGATGCTATCGCCCGCAAACCTGCCGCAATCGCCATAACTGGAAAGCCATTTATATTTGCAGCAGGGGCCGATCTTTCAGCGCTCTCTTTTATCCAAGAGCGCACCCAATCTCTTGCAATCGGCAAATTAGGCCACGATGTATTTCGCCGACTCAATGAGTGCGGCATACCTACATTTGCATTTATAAATGGATTAGCACTCGGTGGCGGACTTGAAGTTGGTCTGCACTGCAATTACAGAACTCTGGCAAGTACGGCATTTACCGCTCTTCCAGAGGTATTTTTGGGTTTGGTACCAGGTTGGGGTGGATCAACAATTCTGCCCAAACTAATCGGTCCAGAGCGTGCAGTACAAGTAATTATGCTCAACGCTCTAAGCAACAACACCATGATGAAGGCAAGCGATGCGCTCAAGCTCGGTATTGCAGATGCCGTTTTTGAACCTGCTGATTTCATTGAACGCTCAATTGCATTTGCCGTATCTATTCTTAGCGGAGCAAAAAAGATAGAGCGTAAGGATTACAGTAACGATCCAGCTTGGGAGAGCGCACTTGCTACCGGCAAAGCTGCGGCTTTAAAAAAATTCGGTGGCGCGCAGATCCCCGCTCCTACCAAGGCGCTAGAACTCATTGCTAGTGCACAGACAAATACATTGAGCCAAGGCTTCGATGCCGAAGATCAAGTCCTAGCTGATCTAATGATGAGCGATTCACTTCGCGCATCTTTGTATGCCTTCAATCTCATTCAAAAAAAGCGCAAGAAAGTAGAGGGTGCACCGAAGCCAGCTCTGGCCCGCAAAGTTACAAAGGTAGGCGTCGTAGGAGCTGGTCTGATGGCCTCGCAGTTAGCACTCTTACTTCTTAAGAGCCTCAAATGCCCGGTTGTTATGAGCGATATTGATCAAGAGCGTGCCGATAAGGGTGTGGCCTGGGTTAAGAACGAGTTGGTAAAGGCCGCACAAAAGCAGCGTATGAGCGCTGAGTCTGCACAACGTCTTGGACTCCTGATTTCGGGTTCGGCCGATAACAGTGTTTTTGCAGGCTGTGATTTTATAATCGAGGCCATCTTCGAAGAGCTCTCACTCAAGCAGGAGCTCTTTAAAAAACTAGAGGCGATCGTCTCACCAGAGTGTGTTCTTGCGACTAATACATCATCACTCTCGGTTGAAAAAATGAGCCAAGGACTTAAGAATCCAGAACGTGTCGTTGGTTTTCACTTCTTTAATCCAGTTGCAGTAATGCCGTTGCTTGAGGTTGCTCGCACGAGTACGACCGATGATGCAACAACTGCAACGGCGATTGCAGTTGGTAAAGAGCTTAAAAAAGTAATGATTATCTGTAAGGATGCGCCAGGATTTGTTGTGAACCGTTTATTGACGCGTTTCATGGGAGAGATTACCGATGCCGTTGATGAGGGCACTCCCCCAGCAGTTGCCGATAGCGCCATGAATTCAATTGGTTTTCCGATGTCGCCATTTCAACTCCTAGATCTGGTCGGTCCAGGTGTTGGTCTGCATGTTGCAAAAACACTCCATACGAACTTGGGTCCGCGCTATCGCATCTCTCCAACGATGGAGGCTATGGTCGAAAAAGGTATCCGAACCTTCTATCTCAAAAATGAGGATGGCACAGTCGTTGCAAACCCAGCTGCCCTAGCTTTGATTGGCCAAGCCGGCAGCCCATCAACACAAGAGCAGGTTCGAACCCGTGCATTAACTGCTCTAGCAATTGAGGCACGGATGATGCTCGATGAAGGTGTCATTGCAACGGCTGCCGAGATTGATTTATGTATGTTGATGGGTGCTGGTTGGCCAATGCACCTGGGTGGAATTCTGCCGTACTTAGATCGTGAAGGTATTAGCGATTCTGTGTGTGCTTCGCGTTTTCATCCCGCTGGGGTTGCATCTCTTCCTTAAAACCGCTGGCCCACTCAACAACACTTCGAGCGATATTTTGAGCTGTAATTCCAATATCACTTAAGATTTCGCTGCGCTTTGAATGCTCCAGAAAATCCAACGGAACGCCGATGGAGTGCATTGGAACGTTGATGTTTGCATCTTGCAATAACTCAGAGATGGTACTGGCTATTCCAGCGTGGCGAATTCCATCCTCTAGAACAACTACAGCAGAGTAACGCTGTGCCATAGAGATTAACGAGTGTGAAAGTGGTTTAACCCATCGAGGATCTATGACAGTAACTCCAACCCCCTCGCGATAAGCCTGCGAAGCCGCCTCAACTGCAATTGATGCCATTGCACCGACACTAATCAGTAAAACATCGGTGCTCTCACCGCGATAGAGAACATCGATACCATCGCGACGCTCAAAGGCTGGAATATCGGCCGAGACCCCACCCTTTGGAAAGCGCACCATCGATGGTGCATCGGCGATTTGTACCGCCTCGCGCAGTAGTTCGCGCAATCTGGCACCATCTCGTGGAGCGCCAACATGCATCGTTGGAACAATTCCAGTCAGCGCTAAATCCCAGATGCCGTGATGGGATGGTCCATCATCACCTGTAATTCCGGCACGATCTAATACAAATGTGACACCGGCCTTGTGCAGTGCAACATCGAGGAGCAGTTGGTCAAAGGCGCGATTGAGAAAAGTTGAATATACGGCGACAACTGGATGAAGGCCAGTAAAGGCCATCCCTGCAGCACTTGTGACGGCATGGGCTTCGGCTATTCCAACGTCAATGGTGCGCTCTGGAAATAACTGCGCAAATTGATCAAGTCCCGTAGGCCCTAGCATCGCAGCTGTAATCGCGACGATGTCTTCACGCTCTTTGCCTATCTCAACTAACTCGGATGCAAAGACCTTTGTCCATGTAAGACCAGTTTTAGCCAAGGGCTCACCTGTTTCAGGATCGACAACTCCCACGGCATGAAACTTCTCAGCCTCATCGGCAACTGCGGGGTGATGGCCCTTGCCCTTTTCTGTAATCGCATGGACCAAAATTGGCGCGCCATACTCTTTTGCTTGAAGCAGAGCTCGCTCAAGAGCACCAATGTCATGTCCATCAATTGGGCCCATATATTTCATTCCTAAATCTTCAAACATTCCTTGCGGGGCAATAATGTCTTTCAGGCCCTTCTTCATGCCGTGCAGAGTGTCGTAAATCGGGCCTCCAACAACTGGAGTCTTATGCAATACATCCTTGCCCCAGTCCAAAAATTTTTCATAGCCACTGGTAACGCGTAAAGTAGAAAGATATGTGGCAACGCCACCGATTGTTGGAGAGTAAGAGCGTTCATTGTCGTTAACGACGATTATCAGATTACGTTTTCCTGCAGTTGCAATATTATTGAGCGCCTCCCACGACATTCCACCTGTCAGTGCGCCATCTCCAACAACTACAACAACATGTCGATCATCAACGCCTTGCAAGGCAAATCCACGTGAGATTCCATCGCCCCAAGAAAGCGCCGTTGATGCATGTGAGTTTTCAACAACATCATGGGCGCTCTCTTTGCGATTTGGATACCCAGAAATGCCACCCCGTTGGCGTAGTTGCTCAAAGTCTTTTGCCCGCCCCGTTAATATCTTATGAACATAGGATTGATGGCCAGTATCAAAGACAATGACATCTTTAGGTGACTCAAAGGAGCGATGAATTGCAATCGTGAGCTCTACGACTCCCAAGTTAGGACCTAGGTGGCCACCAGTCTTAGATACTTTTTCAATCAGAAAGCTGCGAATCTCATCACTAAGCTCTAACAACTGCTCATGAGTCAGACGAGCTAAATCTGCAGGCGATTGAATCTCATTGAGCATGCCGATATTTTAGATGGATATTGCGATAAGAGCGAACGCAGGCTCTATGCGCGTTCTTTGGCAAGCAAGGAGCGCAATACATACTGCATAATCCCGCCGTGGCGATAATAATCGGCCTCTCCTGGCGTATCGATACGTACCTTGGCAATAAAGCTCTTAGTGCCAGCTGTAACCGCGAGCTCTCTTGGAACTCCACCAGTATTGAGTGCAGTAATTCCTGTAATTGAAAATACTTCACTGCCATCTAAGCCTAAACTCTTCGCACTTTCACCATCTCTAAATTGCAGTGGTAGCACACCCATTCCAATCAAATTTGAGCGGTGAATGCGTTCAAAACTTTCGGCGATAACGGCGCGCACCCCCAACAGCGCAGTTCCCTTAGCCGCCCAATCGCGTGATGAACCAGATCCATACTCTTTACCGGCCAAAATTATTAGGGGTACTCCAGCACTTTGGTAGGCCATCGCAGCACTATAAATCGTGGACTGCTCTCCATTAATTAAGAAGTTACGGGTAAAACCACCTTCAACGCCATCTAGTAATAGATTCTTCAAACGTATGTTTGCAAATGTTCCACGAATCATTACTTCATGATTTCCCCTCCGTGAACCATATGAATTAAAGTCTTTACGTTCAATACCATGCTCTGTTAAATACTGCCCAGCTGGTGAATCGACTTTAATGTTTCCCGCAGGTGAGATGTGATCGGTGGTTACTGAATCACCAAGGACCACTAAGACACGTGCATCACTTATATCACCAACAGGTGTAGGTACTTTTGGCATTGCATCAAAGTATGGGGGTTTGCGAACATAGGTCGATTTCACATCCCATTCGAAGGTTTTTCCACTGGGTGTAGCAAGTGCCTTCCAGCGGTGGTCACCATCAAAGACGGATGCGTAATCCTTGGTAAACATCGCCGAGGAGATTGCACTATTGATTACCGATTCAATCTCTTGAGGTGATGGCCAGATATCTGCCAGATACACTGGGTTTCCCTCCAGATCATTACCTAAAGAGTCTTTCTCAAAATCGTGATCCATAGTGCCGGCGATTGCATATGCCACAACTAAGGGAGGAGAGGCTAGATAGTTCATCTTCACATCTGGGCTGATACGGCTCTCAAAGTTACGGTTGCCTGAGAGCACTGCAGTAACTGCTAAATCACTCTCATTGACCGCCTTGCTAATGGCAATGGGCAGTGGGCCAGAGTTGCCGATACAAGTTACACAGCCATAGCCGACGAGGTGGAAGCCCAAAGCCTGCATGTATTTAGTTAAATCTGCCCGATCGTAATAATCGGTAACAACTTTAGATCCCGGTGCAAGGGTTGTCTTAACCCAGGGCTTTGATTTAAGCCCCTTTTCAACCGCCTTTTTTGCAAGTAGCGCTGCACCAATCATCACAGATGGGTTAGATGTATTGGTACACGAGGTAATGGATGCGATAACCACATCACCGTTTTTTATACGCGTATTGCCGGCAGGCACTTCATCCCTTGCCGTCTTTTCTGAAAAATATGTAGGAAGAATATCTACAAATGCAGTTTTAGAATCACGCAAGGAGATGCGATCTTGTGGGCGCCTTGGACCAGAAATAGATGGAACAACAGTTGATAGATCTAACTCGACAATCTGTGAAAAACGCGGAGCAATCAATGGATCGTGCCAGAGTCCTTGTGTCTTGGCATATTTTTCAACTAAAGCAATGTGATCTTCGCTGCGGCCAGTCAAACGTAGGTAACGCAACACCTCCTCATCAATTGGGAATATGGCACATGTCGAGCCGTATTCGGGACTCATATTTCCAATAGTTGTTCGGTTGGCCATCGGCACCGCTAGAACTCCAGGGCCAAAAAACTCTACAAACTTTCCAACAACTCCAACTCCACGCAGAATCTGCGTAATCGTCAGCGCCATATCGGTGGCGGTAGTGCCGAGTGGAAGTTGACCCGTAAGTTTGAAGCCAACGACTTGAGGAATGAGCATCGAAACAGGTTGTCCCAGCAGGGCTGCCTCAGCCTCGATTCCACCAACACCCCAACCTAAAACTCCAAGACCATTAACCATCGTTGTATGCGAATCTGTTCCTACTACAGTGTCGGGATATGCGCAAAGGAGCCCTGCAACCTCACGTGTCATTACCACGCGTGCTAAATATTCAATATTAACTTGGTGCACTATTCCAGTACCGGGTGGAACTACTTTGAACTCATCAAATGCACTCTGCCCCCAACGCAAAAATCGGTAGCGCTCCTGGTTGCGTTCGTATTCAATGTCAGTGTTCTTTTCAAAAGAGTCTGGGGTTCCAAATACATCTGCAATTATTGAATGATCGATTACTAGTTCAACCGGTGCTAGTGGGTTGACTTTGGAAGCATCTCCCCCTAGCTCTACAATCGCCTCACGCATTGTTGCAAGGTCAACGATGCATGGAACACCTGTGAAATCCTGCATAATGACTCGGCCCGGTGTGAATTGAATTTCAGTATCTGGTTCGATTGAGGGATCCCATGTGGCTAAGGCCTTGATGTGATCGGCGGTGATATTGGCACCATCCTCGGTGCGCAATAAGTTTTCAAGAAGGATTTTTAGAGAAAACGGGAGGCTGTGTGCACCATCAATGGCGCTAATATCAAATATATCAAAACTCTTGCCCGCAACCTCTAGATTCTTCTTTGCGTTGAAAGAGTTTTTACTCATTGCCTTCCTTCCAAACCTACGTCTGAGATGGCAATAATACGTTAGTTGGTAAGAACAGTGCAACACACTCAATGTGATGCGTCATTGGAAAGAGATCAAAGGCTCGCAGTTTTGAGAGGCTATACCCCTTTTCCAAAAAGTAACCTGCATCACGTGCTAGAGCAGCTGGGTCGCATGCAACATAGACCACCGATCTAGGTGTTAAGCGCGCAATTTCGCTCACTACTACTTTACCAGCGCCTTCGCGTGGAGGATCAAGAACCACAACATCGGCAACGCTGATTCGGGGAAGAAGTTTTGCAACATCTCCCGTTGCAATCTTTACATGGCAATAGTTTGCAAAGTTTCGAGTAGCATCACAAGCTGCGCTCTTGCTAGCTTCAATTAAAACAATGCTTCCATCACTACCCACTATATCTATCATCACCGATGAAAAAAGCCCAACACCACCATATAGATCAAGCACCTGATCGTCACTGTGTAACTGTGCAAAATCTAGAACAGCTTGGGTCAATGTCACTGGTGCGCTGCAATTACTTTGCCAAAATGAATCCTGACTCACCTCTAAGAGCTTTCCTACTACCTCTTGATGCAGGATTTGCTTGCCTTCGGTTAATCTCGCCTTGCCCTGCGCAGATGCCAGTGCGATATTTCGCTCTTTCTGTGATGAGGTTGCAATTTCTATACGCATATTGGGTTTCCAAATTCGCGCCGCCAGTTCTGCGATCTGCATCTGTTCAACTGTGATGATGCAGTCTTCGATTGGTATAACCGTATGAGTGCGTGCAGCGTAAAAACCAAGTTTGCCCATATTATTTGTTGTTGCAATAGCTCTCGTGCGCCAATGCAGTGGCGAACTCACTTCCTCAACTTCGATACGCATATCCATCTTTGCAATACGTTGAAACTGTTCGGTGATGACATCGGATTTGAGTTGGCGTTGTCTAGCCGGTGAGATGTGTTGAAAATCGCAGCCACCACAACCTGTGCGGTGTGAATAGGGGCATGGAGGGATTACGCGATCTGGTGATGGCGTTAAAACCTCAATCACATCGGCGCGATTAAATGATGAGCCCGTTGAAGTAACTACTACTCGACATTTTTCGCCGGGGATCCCATGGCGGATGAAAAACACTGCGCCCTCATGGCGAGCGATGAAATGACCGCCATGAGCTACTTTCTCGATCTCTACCTCGAAGGTATCGCCTACCGCCCAGCGCGCGCTCTTCGTTGATGCCATAGATGTAAGCCTATGGGTGTAAGTTAATACATATGCACGTGGTCATCATGGGTTGCGGTCGAGTCGGATCTACATTAGCTGTCGAACTTGAGGCCGCTGGTCATAGCGTTTCAATAATCGACCAATCGCGCGAGGCCTTTCGTCGCCTGGGTCCAGATTTCAAAGGTACAACGGTTAGTGGAGTCGGCTTTGATCGCGATATTTTGCGCGAGGCAGGGATTGAAAGAGCCCAAGCCTTTGCCGCCGTGAGCAATGGCGATAATTCAAATATCTTGGCTGCGCGAGTTGCACGCGAGTTGTTTAGTGTTGAAAAAGTTGTAGCAAGAATTTACGACCCAGGTCGCGCTGGGATTTATCAGCGCCTAGGTATCCCAACAGTGGCTACAGTTTTGTGGACTACCGACCAGATTCTTCGCAATCTCATTCCTGAAGGTACGCGCTCGCAGTGGCGCGATGCCAGTGGCAAGGTAGTCCTCTCTCAGATGCATCCACACAGTGATTGGTATGGCCAAGCGGTTTTGCTTATTGATGAACTCACCCATGCACGTGTTGCATTCATAACGCGCCTTGGAGTTGGAGTAATCCCAGATGAGCACATGGTTCTGCAACAGGGAGATTTAATCCATGTGATGCTCGCAGAAGAAGATACTGCCCGTATTGAGGCGATTCTGGCACAGTCTCCTAAGAGTCAACGCTCATGAGAGTTGCAATCGCCGGTGCTGGGAATGTGGGTCGCGCTATTGCGCGTGAGCTTTTAGACAAGGGGCACCAAGTTCTGCTCATTGATAGAGATCCTAAGGCGATCAAACTCGAGAGCGTTCCAGATGCAGAGTGGTTGATGGCCGATGCCTGCGAGATTACATCTTTAGATAAGGCACATCTAAATAACTGTCAGGTCTTAGTTGCGGCAACTGGTGATGACAAATCCAATCTAGTTACCTCATTGCTCGGTAAGACTGAATATGGTGTGCCACGGGTAGTAGCGCGTATCAATCACCCCAAAAATGAATGGCTTTTTGACTCTTCGTGGGGCGTGGATGTCGCAGTATCTACTCCACGCATTATCTCTGCCCTCGTCGAAGAGGCTGTTTCCGTTGGCGATGTAGTGCGATTGTTCTCATTCAAAAACAATCAAGCTAATTTAATTGAGTTAACGCTACCCGATGGCTCGGCATGTATCGGCAAAACTGTCGAAGAGATTGAGCTTCCAGAGGACTCAACTTTGGCTGCCATTGTCCGTGATGGCCGTGTCATTACGGCCAAACCTCATGATGTTTTCGCAGCTGGAGATGAGTTGCTATTTGTGGCATCGGCAAAAGCTGAAGCTGAGCTAAAGGCTTGTTTTATTTAATTGATCTTAGTAGTGGGTATTTTTCTTAATATCTGCCAAGTTCCCCAAGCAGTTAAAATGAATAGTGGATATCCCATAAATAAGCGAGCTGTCCCAAGTGCATTTACATTTCCACTTTGATAAAGCGGATATTGAATTAGTAACCTGGCAACAAACATACCCACCCATAACCAACCTGCTCGTATATACGCATTTAATCGAGCCGGATCCTTTCGCCACATCAGGTTTTCCCCCAGGATAGGACCTAACATCAATCCTAAAATTGGCCACCTAATTAAATTTGTGATGGTGTACATAAGCCCATAGACTGCATTAATCCATAGACCGGGTAGGTAAAAATCTGCAGCACTTCCAGTTCGCTTTGAGATTAAGGCGCAAATTCCTACTCCGATTAAACCAGAGAAGGCATGTTGAACAGTCTCTCGCTTAACTAAACGCATCGCTGTTAACACAAGAGATAATCCAACCGCTGCATAAATTGCGGTATTTACATCTTTGCCAGAGAGATTAAAAACAATCAAGAATATTAACGCTGGCAGACCAGAATCGATAAGGCCCTTTTTCCCACCCAGAGCGGCTACTACCTTGTCGCGGTCTTGATTATGTTGGCTCATTCACTCCCCGTTGATCCAAAACCACCTGTACTTCGCCCTGAACCTGGCAACTCTTTCACCTCTATAAAATTTGCACGCTCTACCTTTTGGATGAGTAACTGCGCGATTCGATCTCCCTTGCTAAAGGATATCGATGCTGCTGGGTCGAGATTGATGATGATAATAGAAATCTCTCCGCGATAGCCGGCGTCAATGGTGCCAGGACTATTGACTAAAGTAACTCCATGTTTGAGTGCAAGGCCAGATCGCGGATGCACAAGTCCAACATAGCCATTGGGGAGTGCAACTGCGATTCCAGTTGGAATTAATCTGCGCTCTCCTGGAGCTAGTGTAAAATCTCTAGTCGTAACTAAATCAGCCCCTGCATCTCCCCCCTTGGCATAGGTTGGCAAAGGTACTGAAGAATCTATACGCGTAATGAGAACGTCAACGGTTGCCATTGGTTAGGGATTAATCTCAAAATCTGGATCGACAAATGCTAATAACGCAGGGCTCTTAGCGATATGTTCTAAATACTCTTTCGGTGCATTGTTGAGGAAATGCTCCATGGGCACTATTACATAGAGGGCTGCGGCGCGAACAACTACTGGACCATCGGGTGTGTTCAGACGGCCTTCTGCAGTTGTGTAGACCTTGCGTTTGACCTGACCGGTGATTTTTGCGCTGATATGAAGCGTCGATCCCATCGGTACTGGCTTTAAAAAATCGGTTTCGAGTCGAGCAGTCACCGCTGGTGCACGCAGTAGCCACATTAACTTTCCAAGTGCCTCATCAAATGCCAGCGATATCAAACCGCCATGAGCAAGCCCCGGAGCGCCTTGATGGTTCTCGTTCACAGTAAATTGCGCGGTGATATCCAGGTTCGCCCCGACAAATGCAACAAGATGCAGACCCGTTGGATGAAGTTGGCCACAGCCAAAGCAGTGACCAAAGTGCGATGGAATCTCTGAGCCAATAGGCGGAGCCTTGGGATGGCGCTCTGGAATCAGAGCTCCCTCTGGCGCAGTGGTGCTAGCGATGCGACTCATAGTCCAAGAGTATCCGATACCGTAACTCCTATGCGATATCGAGAAGTGATCCGTATGCCACTCTGGTTGCTAGCCTTAATCTACTTCTTTCTGCTCTCCTTAGTTGTATCGATTTGGGCAGCCCTAGGAAACATTGCCGCTTTAGCATCTCTTATCGCAACTACTGCTCTATTGATCCTGATTGCTTTTAAATCTGCACTTGTGATTGAAGTCGATGGCCATGAACTCCGTGTGGGTCGGGCTCGTATCGCACTCGAGTATTTAGGCGCTGTGCAATCACTGACAAGTGCCCAGCTCGGTGCGCTGCGAACACGGGATGCAGATCCAGCGGCTTTTCTTGCGATTCGTTTTTGGAGTTCAACTGGAGTGCGTGTTGCAGTAAATGACTCTCGCGATACAACGCCTTACTGGTTGATTACAAGCAACAATAGTGGCAAGTTAGCAAAAGCCTTGGAATCGAACTAGGTACACTCTTTACAAACAGCCTTAGCTCCCTCGCCCTTAGCAAGTTGTGTAATGTGATGAACTAAGAAGCAGCGAGAACATGTGAATTCATCCTCTTGTTTTGGAACTACACGAACTGCTAACTCTTCGCCAGATAAATCAGCGCCAGGGAGTTCAAGATTTTCAGCCGCCTCTGCCTCATCGACATCGATCTGACCAGATTGTGCATCAACGCGCTGGGCCTTTAACTCTTCGAGTGACTCTTCATGTAACTCTTCATCGGTCTTTCTGGGTGTGTCGTAATCTGTTGCCACTGATTGCACCCCCTCTGGCTCGTTAGTTCATTGTGCCTGCGGGGGCATCATGGCCTATTAACTCTCGCACCGGTTGCTACAACCCTCGGCGTGTCGGAGTTATTCCCCACTCACCTGGGCGATTTCTATCGCCTGGGCCAATGCGCCATCAACTCGAGCGTGAATCGCCGTTCCAGCCTCAACGTACTCCTGTGAAAAAATCTCTCCCGCTTCGTGAATCCAGTGGATCAAATCTCCACGGTTATATGGAATAACCGCCTTAATCTCAACATTAGGGCGGGGAAGTGATCTCTCAATTGCGTGAACTAATGCATCGATGCCAAATCCCGTGCGCACTGAAAATGCAAAACTATTGGGCTCCTTACGCAAAATCTCCATGACCACCTGTGGATCTGCTATATCTACCTTATTAATCGCAATAATCTCTGCAATCTGAGCACCCCCGATCTCGGTGAGTACTTGGCGCACTGCACGAATCTGTTCAAATGGATCTGGATGTGATCCATCCACCACGTGCACAATCAGATCTGCCCCCGATACTTCCTCTAACGTCGACTTAAATGCATCGATTAACTGATGCGGTAGGTGACGAACAAAGCCAACGGTGTCGGTCAATGTATAGATACGACCATCAGTTGTTTGTGATTTTCGAACGGTGGGATCCAAAGTTGCAAAGAGTGCATTTTCAACTAGGACTCCGGCGTTAGTTAAGCGATTAAGAAGAGATGATTTCCCGGCATTTGTATATCCAGCGATTGCAACGGAGGGAATATTAAAACGCCTTCGCTCTTGGCGTTTAGTATCACGCGAGGTCTTCATCGCAGCGATTTCACCACGTAGCTTGGCCATCTTGTCGCGAATGCGACGGCGATCGGTTTCAATCTTGGTCTCACCAGGTCCGCGTCCACCGATTCCAGCTCCCCCTGCAGCGCGTCCACCGACTTGGCGCGAGAGCGAATCTCCCCAACCGCGAAGTCTGGGTAGTAGATATGCAATCTGGGCGAGTTCTACTTGGGCTTTACCCTCTTTACTTTTTGCATGTTGAGCGAAGATATCTAAGATCAAAGCGGTGCGATCAACTACTTTCACCTTGACTTTATCCTCTAACTGTCGCAGCTGCGAAGGAGAGAGCTCGCCATCACAAATCACAGTATCTGCCCCAGATGAGATAACAACAGCTCGCAGTTCGGCTACCTTTCCAGAACCAATGTATGTCGCAGGATCTGGCTTATCACGTCGTTGAATCAATCCCTCAAGAACTTGGGAGCCAGCAGTCTCTGCAAGTGCTTTGAGTTCGGTTAAGGAGTTCTCGGCCATTACCGATGTTCCCTCTGTCCACACCCCGACTAGAACTACACGTTCGAGTTGTAACCGGCGATACTCCGCCTCAGAGATATCTTCAAGTTCGGTTGAAAATCCCTTAACACGACGCAGTGCATGGCGCTCAGATAGCTCAAGAGTGAGATCAATGACTTCGTCACCAGAATCATATTGCGCGGCAACACGTGCACTTTCGCGCATCAGCGCTTCGAACTCGTCTTCGCTGTTTGTATTAGGCAAGCAAAAACTCCGAAATATCTACATCTTTTATTAAGACTGCAGGTCCAGTTAACGTCGCATTGGAGTCTGAATCGATTGACACCTCTAGACGGCCACCGGGTGGATTAATAACCCACGTGGATGGAAGGCGACCTTTGCTGTGCACAACGGCTGCTAGTGCAACAGCGCAGGTACCTGTGCCGCATGAACGAGTCTCACCGCTACCACGTTCATAAACACGCATAGTTATCTCATGATCTGCGGTGATCTGCGCGAACTCCACATTGACACCCTCGGGATAGGCCTCGCGAGGCCGTACAACTGGCGGTTCATTCATCGGACCAACCTGGTTTATATCATCGACAAATACAACGGCATGAGGATTGCCAATACTGATCTGATACCCGTTCCATATCTGTCCGTTAATTGCAGCCGTTATCGCCTGCTCATGATTAGTAACTCGACCCATGTTGACAGATATATCGCCCTCCATAGGTACGCGTAAGTATTTTAGTCCATCACGAGTATCGATTGCAAAAATCCCTTCGGGGACATGTCCGCGCGCAACGAGATAGCGCGCCATGACACGAATCCCATTACCACACATCTCGGCTACTGAGCCATCGGTATTTCGATAATCCATAAACCATTTGCCACCACGTTTAATGATTCTGATCAGACCATCTGCGCCGATACCAGTATCACGATTGCACATCGCAGCGCTCTGGGCAGTTGTAATCGAGTGTTCATCCTGTGAATCAAAGATAAGCAGGAAATCATTTTCAGTGCCGTGCCCATATGTTGCAATCATCTGGTCAAGTTTATCTTCTCTAAATGCGCCAGCACCGTCTCTAACCGTGGTTGCAGCGGGGAAATCCAGGTAATTCGTGAATCTCGCGAAAACCAAGTCTCTTGGCGACGGGCATATGCTCGGGTAGAACGCTTGGTCTCCTCACGTGCCTCGTCCTGACTCATGAGACCTTTACGAAAAGCGATTATCTGCGAGTAACCCAGAGCAAACTGTGCGGTGCGCCCATTGGTTATTCCTGCATTCATGAGGGCATCGACTTCGCCAACAAATCCAAGATCCCACATGCGATCTACTCGTGCGCTAATTCGCTCATCCAGGCGTTGGCGATCCATCACTAAAGCAAACTGTTGGGCATTTGGATAACGCGTACTTTCCTCTCGCGGAAGATTTGCCGTAAATGCTTTGCCGGTAATTGCAATAACTTCTAAGGCCCTGATTACTCGACGCGCATTAGCCCGATCGATTGCAATTGCTGCAGCTGGATCTAATCTGGCTAATCGCTCATAGAGGGCATCTAATCCAATATCCTCTAACTCTTTCTCCAGGCCCTGTCGAACCTCGGGATTGGTATCTGGAAAGTTCAACTCATCTAAAATTGATTTGATGTAAAGACCCGTGCCTCCGACCACAATTGCGCACTTACCCCGCCCTTGAATATCGGCGATAGCGGCCCGTGCAGCGTTTTGATACCAGGCCACGCTCGAATCTTGATGAACATCGAGTACATCTAATAGATGGTGGGCGATTCCTTGGCGCTGGTCGATATCCAATTTTGCCGTACCAATGTTCATCCCACGATAAATCTGCATTGAATCGGCGTTAACAATCTCTCCATCAAAACGCTGGGCAAGGTTGAGAGCTAACTCGCTCTTGCCAGTAGCAGTTGCCCCGCAAACAACGATCAGGCTCACTTGGCTACCGTCGGAATTCCCAGCATGGTCGAACTCTTTGCAATCTCTGCAGTACGGGCTTGGTGTGCATCACCACCGCGCGTTGGGCGAAGGGTGCCAGGTGTTCCTATTAAATAGTGCGCCGATGCCTCAGTAATAAGGACCTCTACTTCATCTCCTGGACGCGCCTTTGCAATTTTTTCAAAGTGCACTAAACGAAAATCTTCACTACGACCGGTCATGCGCTCATTGACCAGATCGCGACGCCCCTCATAATCACCGATGAGAACTTTAAATCTCTTACCGATCGCCTCTTGATTAATCGAGAAGGAAAGCCTCTGCTGGTGATTGTGCAGGCGTGTATAGCGCTCGCCTACTACCTGAGTTGAAACTTGATGAGGCATTGTTGCAGCTGGTGTGCCTGGGCGAATTGAATATTGATATGTATATGCCGCAGCAAAGCGCGCCTGGGTACATAAATCTAAAGTTGCTTGAAAATCACTCTCACTCTCACCAGGAAAACCAACGATAATATCGGTTGTAATAGATGCATCTGGCATAGCAGTTCGCACACGTTCAAGGATTCCTAAATATCTATCGGTGCGATAGGAGCGGCGCATTGCCTGCAAAATCGTATTTGATCCCGACTGCAAAGGCATGTGCAGGTGCGGCATGACATTAGTAGTTTGTGCCATCGCTTCTATGACATCATCGGTAAAATCGCGTGGATGCGGAGACATAAAACGTACGCGCTCTAAGCCTTCGACTCTGCCACATTCGCGCAGTAGATTTGCAAATGCATGACGATCATCAAAGTCAACGCCATAAGCATTGACGTTTTGGCCGAGCAATGTTATTTCAATAACACCTTGAGCAACTAATGCACGAACCTCGGCCATAATATCTTTAGCACTTCTATCTTTTTCAATCCCTCGCAGCGTGGGAACGATGCAGAAAGTGCAGGTGTTATTGCAACCAACCGAGATCGATACCCAGGAAGAAAAGGCCGATAACCGCCGAGCTGGCAGCGTTGATGGAAAATGCTCGAGAGACTCCAGAATTTCAATCTGTGCCTCCTCTTCAATACGGGCGCGCTCAAGCAAGATCGGTAGTGAACCAACATTGTGGGTTCCAAAGACGACATCGACATAGGGGGCTTTTTTTAAAATTGTTGCTTGATCTTTCTGCGCTAGGCACCCACCTACGGCAATCTGCATCGTGGGATTTGCCTTTTTAATGGGGGCTAGAAAGGAGAGATTTCCATAGAGTTTGTTGTCGGCATTCTCGCGCACCGCGCAGGTATTAAATACAACGATATCGGCCTGTTCGCCCTGTGCCACTGGCAGATAGCCGGCCTCATCGAGTAATCCAGCTATACGTTCGGAGTCGTGAACATTCATCTGACAGCCGTATGTCTCGACGATGTAGGTGCGGTTCATGAACCTATCGTAGGGCCTAAATTAGAGAGAGATAACTTCAATCTCAAAAGAGGAACGGTCAACAACGGCAAGATGGTGGTTTTCTAAAACACTCCAGCCTGGTTGATTCCACCCGCTTGAGGCAAATAGAACTCCCTTATCATCTTTCTTATATTTGAGAAGATAGTAATCATCTAGGGCCCAATCGGGTTTTTTCAGGGAGTTATGTTCACTTCCTACAACTAATCGCTCATCATTGATTAACATGAAATTAAGCGATGTTGTCGTGCCATGGGTTTTGACTAATGCAATCGTACTTCTTATTCCCTCTACTAAGCCAAGTTTTTCGATTTGACTCATCATGAGATAGAAGTACAGTTCACTATCTGTATCGCCAATAATCAAACTCTTAAATTTTTCATCGATAAAATTAAAAATTGCATCGTGTGGAAATATTGAGCCGTTATGAATAAATGAAAACTTACCATAAGTAAATGGGTGAGTATTATTCTCATTAATTGCTAAACCTTGAGTGGCCCAGCGCAGATGCAAAAGTGCACCATCGGCAGGGTTCTCAGCGATGGTTTTCTTAAAAACCTCACTCTCATCTGCCCTCTCAACCTTCTTCTCGAGCACCATCGCAGAGCGATCTCGATTATGAGTTGCAATGCCCCAGCCGTCGCAATGAACGGGGGCTAGAGCGATAAACTCTGAGAAATCTCGCCCCGCTTGGGCTGCAAATGAGGATTCATCCTGCGACACATAGCCCATGAGCCGACACATAATCGCAAAAACCCCTATCGCTTAGGTCAATCTAGAAGTAGAAATGCTATACCCAAAAACTCAATGTCGAGCAGATTATGGCAATCTCAAACAACGATGAAAAGCGCATAAATGAACTTGGATACCAGTAAGGGTCAATCCCACGTAGTAATCTCAACTCATAAAGCAGAACTAACACCAGAAACCCCCGCCGCCAAAGCGATGGGGGTTTCTGACGTAGATTTTGCCCAGACAAATAGATAGCATCGCTCTGTGAAATCAATGTCAATAGATGCATTACGGGCTGGCGTTGCAGATGGCTCGATAGATACCGTTGTCGTGGCAATGACCGATATGCAGGGCCGTTTAACGGGCAAGAGAATCCATGGACAGTTCTTTCTCGATGAGGTCTTAAAACATGGCACGGAGGGCTGTAACTACTTATTAGCAGTTGACGTTGATATGAACACAGTTGCCGGATATGCGATGTCATCGTGGGAGCGCGGCTATAGTGATTTTGCATTAGTGCCAGATATGAGCACTCTTCGATTAATCGATTGGCAGCCAGGTGCGGTGCTAGTTCTAGCCGATGTCGCCTGGCTCGATCACAGCGATGTCGTTGCATCTCCCCGCCAGATTTTGCGCAAGCAGGTCAAGGCTCTGGAAGCTGCTGGCATGGAGGCGATGTGTGGAACCGAGCTTGAGTTCGTAGTCTTTAAGGATACATATGAAGAGGCCTGGAATAAGGGCTATAAAAACTTAATACCGGTCAATCAATACAACGTTGATTATTCAATTCTTGGTGGATCGCGCATCGAGCCGCTCTTGCGACGTATTCGACTTGCAATGGCAAATGCCGGCATGAGCGTAGAATCTGTAAAAGGTGAGTGTAACTTTGGTCAGCACGAGATCGCTTTTAAATACTCTGATGCTCTTTCAAACTGTGATAATCATGTCATCTATAAGAATGGTGCCAAAGAGATTGCATCTCAAGATGGTTACGCTCTAACTTTTATGGCTAAACCAAATGAGAAAGAGGGAAACTCTTCACACATTCATCTCTCTTTCCGTGGTCTCGATGGATCTATGGTGATGACAGATTCGGATGATAAAGAGCAGGGCCTTAGTGATGTGGGTCGTCAATTTATAGCGGGTCAGATTGCACATTTGCGCGAAATGACGCTTTTGTTCGCACCCAATATCAACTCGTATAAGCGATTTGTCCCTGGCTCATTTGCACCCACTGCCATTCGTTGGGGCCGCGATAACCGCACATGCGCACTCCGCTTAGTTGGGCATGGACCATCTCTGCGACTAGAAAATCGTGTCGCAGGTGGAGATGTCAATCCCTATCTAGCCGTCTCTGGAATTATCGCTGCCGGTCTTGATGGAATTAGAAACAAACTTGTGCTTGAACCAGCTTTCCTCGGTAATGCCTACGAATCAGATTCGGCCAGACTTCCATCCTCGATGCCAGAGGCCCTTGCACTCTGGGAGAACAGCCCATGGGTTAAAGAGGTATTTGGCTCGCAAGTGCAGGCACATTATGCCAATATGGCAAAGATTGAAATTGCCGCTTACGGTAAGGCCATCACCGATTGGGAACTATTCCGTAACTTCGAAAGGTTTTAAATCTAAAGTGTCTACTTCCTACGATGTAATTAATCCTGCTACCGAAGAGATTGTTAAAAACGTTCCACATCTGGATATAGAACAGACAGATGCAGTTATTGCCAAGGCGGCTAAAGCCTTTGATACCTGGCGACATATCGCACCTGGTGAGCGCGCCCGTTTATTGCGCAGCTTTTCACAGGTTGTAACTGATCATCGTGAAGAGTTAGCACAATTAGAGATCACCAATGCAGGCCACACTCGCAGCAATGCGCTATGGGAGGCCGACAACGTTGCCAACGTTCTGATGTACTACGCAGCCTCTCCTGAGCGTCTCTTTGGTAAACAGATTCCAGTTCCAGGTGGCGTGGACATAACATTTAAGGAGCCGATCGGTGTCGTTGGAATAATTGTTCCTTGGAACTTTCCGATGCCAATTGCTGGTTGGGGTTTCGCACCGGCACTTGCTGGCGGCAATACCGTTGTATTAAAGCCTGCCGAATACACACCGCTGACTGCAATTCGACTTGCTGAACTAGCCCTCCTTGCTGGAATCCCAGAGAGTGTATTTAATGTTTTACCCGGCAAAGGAAGCGTTGTAGGTAATCGATTTGTAACACATCCATTAGTACGAAAGATTGCATTTACTGGCTCAACCTCTGTTGGTAAGTCGATCATGGCTGGATGTGCCGACCAGATTAAGCGGGTAACTTTAGAGCTCGGCGGAAAAAGCTCTAACATCATCTTTGCCGATGCAGATATTGCAAAGGCGGCCAGTGGTGCACCAGGGGCTGTATTTGATAATGCTGGCCAAGATTGTTGCGCACGCTCAAGAATTCTCGTTCAAAGAACGGCCTTCGATGCTTTCATGGAACATTTTGAGGTCGCCGTTAAAAAGTTCCGTGTTGAAGATCCCAATCTTGCAACGGCTGATATGGGGCCATTGATCTCAAAGAAACAGTTTGATGTCGTTGAGTCTTATCTGGATGAAGAGATTGCATTTACAGGTACAGCTCCAACTGGGCCTGGCTACTGGATGGCACCTACTGTCTTGCTTCCAAAGAATACGAACTCTAAATCATGGCGCGAGGAGATTTTTGGACCCGTTGTCTCGGTTCTTACATTTGAGGACGAGGCCGATGCAATTGCCATGGCAAATGAGGGCGAATATGGCTTATCGGGTTCGATATGGAGTCGCGATGTAGGACGCGCACTTCGTATGAGCCGCGCAGTTGAAACTGGTGCGCTCTCTATTAACTCTAACTCCTCGGTCCGTTTCTGGACTCCATTTGGAGGCTTTAAGCAATCTGGTTTGGGACGTGGTCTAGGCCCTGATGCCTTAGATTCGTATACCGAGTTAAAGAACGTATTTATCTCAAACGATTAAATTAGTTTTACCGGCGCTGTTGCGATGCGATCTAAGAATTGATCGACTAAGTCGTAGCCACGTTGATTGCTATCTTTTTCTAAGGCTTTAGTCTGTGCTCGCAAATCCTGAACAACAACTCCCTCAGATTCAACTTCGGCGCATCCACCCTCCATCGCCAGCCACGTATCTAAGACCTCTGCATTAATTTCAGGGTGAAACTGCACACCCAATGTGCGTCCGTAAACATAGGCTTGCCCGCAGAGCTCGTTGTGCGCAATCGGGCTCGAGCCCGGCGGAAAAGTAAAGCGATCCCAGTGATATTGAAACCAAGGTCCGCGTGGAATAAGGCTTTCATCGATTGATTGGACTTCAAACCAACCAAGTTCGGCTCTAGGAGAGCGTGAGACGGTACCACCTAACACTCGTGACATCAGTTGACCACCAAAACAGATTCCCAAAATAGGTATTCCGGCGTTGTGCACGGCACGCATTTTTTCGACTTGTGGCAGCAGCCAGTTCCCAATTCCTTCATCATCATAGGCGGCATACGGCGCACCCATTAAAACTATGACATCAAAGCTGAGCAGATCTGGCCAGATCGGTGTCACATTCGGATTCTTGGCATTGTGCTCATCAACGATAATAAATCTCGTAATCTCATAACCGCGTCTTTGGAACTGGGCCCAGATCGGACCGCCTCCACTGACGTGGTCATGCTCAATAAAGAGAACGCGCTTGTTCATGCACCTACTTTACTTGATGATACGTAATGGCTCTTGCCCACGCGCGATTAGGCGCTCAAAATGCAGTTCACGTTTCTCATTAAATCGCTCGGCATCAAGGCCAGTGGCGGCAAGAAACTCCACCAAATCTTCCCGCGCTTTCAGGCCATCACCACTTAGATCGCTGCGCTCAAAGACATTCCAGGCACGCAACACCGGTGCGATTACTTCATCTAAGTGTTGTTGCAAGTCATAAATGCCGACAAGTGCGATCTGTACAGCTTTGCGTCCAAAACCGGGCATATTTGCCCCAGGCATATCAAAGTTAGTGACAACATCGGTGATTGCCCGCATAGTTGCATTGGGCTCCATATCTAGGGCTGCACCTAATGTATTGCGGTAAAAAAGCATATGTAGGTTCTCATCCATTGCGATGCGCTGCATCATATTTTCAGCGATAGGGTCATCGCAGATTTTACCAGTATTACGGTGAGAGATGCGTGTCGCTAACTCTTGCATAGAAACATAAGCAATTGTATGCAACATATCGTTCTCGTATGGTGTCTGATATCCCAGTGACATATGTGCCATGCGCAAATCTTCAAGTTCATATGGATTAACACCTCGTGTTGCCATTAAATAATCTCGAATGACGATGCTGTGTCGCGCCTCTTCAGCCGTCCAACGTTCGATCCAGGTTCCCCACGCTCCATCACGTCCCATGGAAATAGCAATTTCAGTGTGATAGCTAGGAAGATTATCTTCAGTTAAGAGATTGAGAACTAAAGAGTCTTGGGCAACAGGTGTAAGGCGTGAGTCTTGTGCCTGCCACGCATCTCCATTGAGTGGTCCTGCAAAGTCGCGACCTTTGGACCATGGTACGTACTCATGGGGATACCAGTTTTTTTGTACCCCTAAATGACGCTCAAGTTCAACTGCTACAACGGATTCGAGATCACGGATTAATCGTGCCTGAATCTTTTCGGCCTCACTCGTCATAGATGGCAGAGTACGGTACAACCGCTATTACCCGCGAGTCCATAAATTTTCCTCTGCGCGCCTTCGTGCTGCATCTGCGCGCCATTGTGCAATTTCGCTGTGATTTCCGCTCAATAGAATCGCTGGAACTGCAATGTCTCGCCATATCGCAGGCTTTGTAAAGTTCGGATATTCAAGATAGCCATCTTGACTATGTGATTCTTCACTTAGTGATTCGGGGTTACCAACAACACCTGGCAATAGCCTTGTGATCGCTTCAATCATGACCAGGGATGCAACTTCTCCCCCGCCTAAAACGTAATCTCCAATAGATACCTCGTGCACACGGATATTTCGCGATGCATATAAATCACTTGAATAATATTGACGTACACGATCATCAATGCCTTCGTAGCGACCACATGCAAAAACTAGATGGGAGGCTTTAGAAAAAGCCTCGGCCATTCTCTGATCAAATCGCTTTCCTGCTGGGGTGAGAATGATTAGATCAGTATCTTCAACCATCAATGGGTCAAGGGCTAGACCCCAAACCTGGGCTAGCATCACCATTCCAGCACCTCCACCATAGGGAGTGTCATCGACGCTATGGTGATTGTTGCTTGCAAAGCTTCGAAGGTCATGGATATAAAAATCGATAATGCCGCCATCACGAGCTTTGCCCACTAGGGATAATGTAAGGGGTTCAAAGTATTGCGGAAAGATTGTCAATGCATCGATTCTCATGAGCTAACACCACTCATACCCGGTGGGATTACAACAAGTCGCTTGGCAGTTACATCAACAACTGGTACGAGTTGATGCACGAATGGAATTAAGCTCTCTTGATTAGGTGTCTTAATTGCAAGCAGATCTTGACCTGGCAGATTAAGAACATCGGTAACCTCACCATAGAGCTCACCCGATTCAAGATAAGCACTGCAACCGATTAACTGTAAGATGTGATAATCATTGGGATCTTCACGCTTTTGATCGATATCGACATCGGCGTATAGAAACACATTGCGAAGTTTTTCTATCTGGTTTCGATCGTTGTATCCGGCAAAGCCCAGTAGCAGAGTTCCGTTATGTAGACGTCCTGAAGTAATAGTAAGAACGGTGTCCTCGTCGGTGTGTACTTGTGCACCCACGGCAAAGCGGCTATCTGGATCATGGCTTCGAACTTCAATCGTTGCCTCACCGAGAATTCCGTGGGCCCGACCAATTCGCCCTACGAGTAAACGCATGGCTATGTAAATGGCTACTTAGTTGAGTTCGTCGGTCTCGATCAGATCGACACTTACTGTGCGACCTGCGAGCGCGCTAACGACGGTGCGCAGCGCCTTTGCGGTGCGGCCATTGCGTCCGATGACCTTGCCGATATCCTCGGGGTTGAGACGAACTTCAAGAGTTGTTCCGCGACGATGGGTCTTCTCAGTAACAACAACCTCATCAGGATTATCAACTATCCCTTTTACTAAATGCTCTAGCGCCTCATCCATCATAATTATTCGGCAGGCTTTTCTGCAGCCAGGGCCTCTGGGGCTGGGCTCTGATCTACCGCATCTGGTGTCAGATCCGAAACCACATCACTTGTTACTGGCTCAGAGAGAGGCTGTGCCTTTGCAGCGAGCCTGTCCTGCGCCCTCTTCTTTAAAGTTGTAGCGCCCTCTTTAGGTTCATCCATTGCATTCTTAACCGCGGCCTCATATGCAACGTGCTTACCAACTTTAGGAGCGGCAACACGCAAAACTCCCTCTGTACCTGGTAGGCCCTTATGTTTTTGCCAATCGCCAGTAACCTTTAACAGCGCCTCTACAGCCTCTGATGCCTGGGCACCGGTTCCAAGCCAATAAAGAGCGCGCGCTGAGTTAATCTCGATAAGAGATGGCTCCTGTCCTGGTGCATAGCGACCGATCTCTTCAATAGCAAGACCGTTACGTGCCTTGCGTGAGTCGGTAACAACGACGCGGAAAAATGGTGTGCGGATTTTACCCATGCGCACTAAACGAATTTTTGTAGCCAAGAAAGATCTCTCCTGTTTATATGTGCCAAATCTTTTCTCCACAGCGGGGTGCGTGGTCAAAGGATTCAACTATCGGTCTGATGGATGTTGCCCAGGGGTAGAGGGCCCCGTCAACAGGGTGCTTATTGTGCCATCTATCCCGCATATACGCGAAATCCCTTACTGGGACTGCTCTTGTGCACGCTTGGCTGGATTGCCAGATTTGGACTTCTTCTTCGGCCGCATAGCCGCTGATTTGGGGGCGATCGCAGGCATCCCCATACCCGCCATACCGGGTATCCCAGCTGGAGTCGCACCGTTTCGAACCTGCTTGATCATCTTTTGTGCCGCCGAAAAGCGATCGATCAGATTGTTGACATCAGATACTGCCCGACCAGCTCCCAGCGCGATGCGAGATCTACGCGAGCCATTTAAAACTTTTGGATCTCGACGCTCAATAGGTGTCATAGATTGGACTATCGACTTCGTGGCAATGATTTCGCCCTCATCCAAACTATCTATCGCCTTCTTCATCGCACCAGAGCCTGGCAACATCCCAAGGATTTTAGAGATAGAGCCCATCTTTGACATCGCCTGGAGTTGATCCAAAAAATCCTCTAATGTGAAATCCTGCCCGCTTGCAAATTTTGCCTCCAACTTTGCCGATGTATCCCCATCAAAGGCGGCCTTTGCCGCTTCGGCCAAGGTTGCAACATCGCCCATCCCCAAAATTCGAGATGCCATACGATCGGGATGGAAGATATCAAAGTCACCGAGTTTTTCTCCGGTCGAGACAAACATAATCGGACGCTTTGTAAGAGATGCGATTGAGAGCGCTGCCCCACCACGAGCATCTCCATCGAGCTTAGTCAGAACTACGCCATCAAAGCCGACACCATCTAAAAATGCCTGTGAGGTTCGCAGCGCATCCTGGCCAATCATTGCATCGACAACAAATAAAATCTCATCAGGGCTAAGGGCATCTCGAATATCACCTGCCTGTTTCATTAACTCGACATCAATACCTAAGCGACCAGCGGTATCAACGATTACCATGTTGTACTGCTTAGCTTTAGCAAATTCAACACCGGCTTGAGCAACTTTTACTGGATCTCCAACCCCATTACCTGCTTCGGGAGCAAAGACTGCAACACCAATGCTCTGGCCCAAGATTTGCAACTGGGTTACCGCATTTGGTCTTTGTAAATCAGAGGCAACTAAGAGCGGAGTATTTCCTTGATCGGCGAAAAACTTCGCCAACTTTCCAGCAAGGGTTGTCTTACCCGCACCCTGCAAACCTGCCAACATAATGACCGTCGGTGGATTTTTTGAGAATCGAACCCGACGCGCAGATCCGCCGAGAATTTCAACTAAGGATGAGTTAACAACCTCAAAAACTGCCTTGGCCTGGTTAGAACCCGGCTGTATCAAGGCAAGGGCATCTATCGATCTCTGTGCGATTTGGGCGACAAAGGATTCGACTACCTCGAGTGCAACATCGGATTCAAGAAGTGCCTGTCTAATCTGCTCACAGCTGGTTTCGATATCACCTTTGGAGATCTTTCCGCGCAAGCGCAGCGATGTGAAAACGGCGTTAAAGTGCGATGTGAGTAAATCAAGCATGATGGGCTAAGCCTAGCCCGCTGGGCAATCTCAGATCGCTTGCGAGCCCTTCTCACCCGTGCGAACGCGGATTACTTGATCCACTGGTGTTATCCAGACCTTTCCATCACCGATCGATCCAGTTGAGGCGGCCTTAACGATGACATCGATAACCCCATCGACCTGCTCGTCGTTAACCAATACTTCGATCCGTACCTTTGGAATGAGATCGACCATGTACTCAGCCCCGCGGTAAACCTCGGTATGCCCTTTTTGTCGTCCGACACCACTTACCTCTGAAACGCTCATACCGGCGACGCCATAGGTATTGAGTGCGTTCTTTACTTCCACTAACTTAAAAGGTTTTACGATTGCAGTAATAAGTTTCATTAGAAGGACCCTCCTCGTGTTAAGCCAGACATTTCATAGGCGGTCTCGGCATGTTCATTCAGATCGATACCTTCAACTTCTTCATTTGATTTGATGCGAAAACCAATTGTCTTTTCGATGGCAAAACCAATAATCAGAGTAACAACGAATGAGTAAATTGCAACCATTCCTACGCCCAGAGCCTGTTTAATCAACAAATCGCTGCCTCCGCCGTAGAATAAGCCATCAAGGCCGATGCTATTGACGGCTTGTGTGCCAAATAATCCGATAGCTAATGAGCCCCAGACTCCGGCAACTAGATGCACGCCCACGACATCGAGTGAATCATCTAATCCAAATCTATATTTAAGACTTACTGCAAGTGCACAGAAAATTCCAGCACAGACTCCAATGACAATGGCGGCCCATGGGGAGACAAATGCACATGCCGGGGTGATTGCAACTAGACCGGAGACTGCCCCTGATGCCGCCCCTAGTGAAGTTGCATTACCAATGCGTACTCTTTCAACGAGCAACCATCCTAAAACTGCGCCAGCGGTTGCAACTTGAGTATTCAGCAATACAAGTCCGGCGATGCCATTTGCAGCAAGGGCCGATCCTGCATTGAAACCAAACCAACCAAACCACAACAGACCCGAACCAAGAAGTACTAGTGGCAATGAGTGTGGTCGCATCGACTCTTTGCGCCAACCAATGCGCCTACCCAGAACAATGGCAAGTGCTAACCCTGCAGCACCGGCATTGATATGTACGGCCGTACCACCTGCAAAGTCTTGAAGACCTTTGCCTGCAAGAAAGCCAGTACCTGTGAGGGTATCGCCAACTTTATTTCCAAAAGCAAAAACCCAGTGCGCGATTGGGAAGTAAACAAGGGTTGACCAGATGGCAACGAATACACCCCATGAAACAAACTTAGCGCGATCGGCGATAGAGCCAGATATAAGGGCTGGAGTAATGATTGCAAACATTAACTGAAAAGCGGCGAAGACTAAAACCGGAATTGGATAGATACCACCATTGTTAGTGAAATCATTTACCATCGTGCCTAGACCAGAAAAAGAGATATTGCCATACCAAGGTGAGTTAGCCTTATAGCCAAATGCTAATTCAAATCCATAAATAACCCATAAAATACTAACAATGCCAATTGTAATAAATGACATCATCATCATGTTGAGAACGCTCTTGGTTCTAACCATTCCACCATAAAAAAACGCGAGCCCAGGTGTCATAAGTAGTACCAGAGCAGTACTTGCTAACATCCAGGCAGTATCACCAGAGTTTAAAACTGTTTCGGTCATAAGAGAGACATCTTTCAACTAATAAATATAGGAGCTCTCGCCGTTGAGATGGGGTAAAGATGCCAGTGAGAGGTTACAGACGCTGTTCTGGAGCGTTTCGATTAAGTTGCAAAGTGCGCGTCTGTGTTACATCTAGATTACGAAATGAGGCCTTTGATGTAGGCATTGGGATCAAAGGGGGCGATATCACCCTCTGACTCCCCTGTTCCAACCCATTTGATCGCGATCCCAAGCTCGGACTCAATGGCAAGGGCTATTCCCCCTTTAGCACTTCCATCTAACTTAGCCAGAATAACTCCACTGACCTCGACGCTTTCGGCAAAGATCTTCGCCTGTTGTAATCCATTTTGCCCCGTTGTCGCATCAATCACCAATAAAACCTCATTAATGGGAGAGAGTTTCTCAACGACTCGCTTTACCTTTGCAAGTTCGGCCATCAGATCATTTTTATTGTGCAAGCGCCCTGCAGTATCTATTATTAAAAAATCAGCTCCGCTGGCCTGCGCCGCCTTAGCCCCATCAAATGCTACTGAGGCAGGGTCGCCATTTTCTTTGCCGCAGACAACTTCGACTCCAATTCGATCTGCCCATGTGCGCAACTGCTCTACAGCCGCAGCTCGAAAAGTATCACCAGCGGCAAGGACCACGCTTTTGCCAGATCCTTTATAGAGCGCAGCTAGTTTTGCAACCGATGTCGTCTTTCCAGTTCCATTTACTCCCACCACCATAATCGTTGTAGTTCCGGGAACTACTATAGGTTCACGCGATGTAAGAGCGAGATTGTTACTTAAAATCTCTAATAAAGCCGCCTCGGCGTTATCACTCTTAACTTTTTTTGCAGCGCTGAGAAAGTTGGTGGTCAGAGTGGGGCCAAGATCTGAGGCAAGTAGTTCCTTTTCTAATTGCGCCCAATCTGCAGGTGCAAAAGAGTTCTCACGCTTTAATTTGGCGATGAGTTTGCTAAAAAGAGCCACGTGTAGATCTCTTAACTAGCGTCGGATTCACGTAGACGTTGTGAGATAACCTCGCTCACGCCATCTCCGCGCATCGTGACACCATAGAGCGCATCGGCAATCTCCATTGTGCGCTTCTGGTGAGTAATAACAATTAACTGGGAACTGGCGCGTAGCTCTTCAAAAATCCCGAGTAGACGTCCAAGGTTTACATCATCTAAGGCCGCTTCGACCTCATCGAGTACGTAGAAAGGACTTGGGCGGGCTTTAAAGATAGCGATAAGCATCGCAACGGCAGTTAAAGATCTCTCTCCACCCGATAAAAGCGATAGACGCTTAATCCGCTTGCCAGGCGGACGTGCTTCGACATCGACGCCACTTGTTAATAGATTCTCTGGATCGATCAGAATTAAGCGGCCATCTCCTCCAGGAAATAATCGTGCAAAAATCTCTTCAAAGTGGCGGGCCGTATCCTCAAAAGCCTCCATAAATATCGTCTGTACTCGATCATCGACCTCTTTGATAATGTCGAGCAGATCCTTCTTAGTGCTCTTTAAATCCTCTAACTGCTCGGCTAAGAACTTTAAGCGCGCTTCAAGTGAGGAGAACTCTTCTAGCGCTAATGGATTGATTTTTCCTAAGAGATTGAGGGATCGCTCGGCCGATGCAAGTCGTTTCTCCTGTTGGTCGCGGCGATATGGAATCAACTCAGTTGTGACAATCTCCCCAATCTCATTTTCAAAGAAGGTCGGTACATCATTCTCTGGTCCGTATCCGGCGATCAGGGTCGCAGTATCAATTGCGAACTCCTCAGCGGTCTTATTTTCAAGTGATTCAATCCGCATACGTTGTTCGGCACGGGCGATCTCATCACGGTGCACGCTAGATGTTAAGGCTTCGAGTTCGCTAGCAAGTTCGCGTCCACGAGTTCGAACCCTCAACGTCTCGCCCTCACGCAGGACACGTGACTCCTCTAAGCGGGCACGTTCAATCGCCGCCTTTGAAATTGAACGCTCAATATGGATAAGTACTTCGTAGGCACCTTCGGCGATCGCCTGTGAGATAACGGCGGCACGTGCACGTGCACCTCGACGGATAACCGCGCGCTGAGATGCCTCCCGCTCGGCTTGCGCAGACTCTTCCAGCGCCAGTGCACGGGCGGCTACTGATGTAACGCGCTCTTCAATAGTACGAAGGGCAAGACGGGCCTCAACTTCGGCCGTGCGTGCAAGTGAGAGTACGTTGCGCAGGTTTTCAGTAAATGTGTGATCAGGTTCGGTTATTGCGCCATGTTGGTGAAGTTGGTTTTGTGCAATCACCAACTCAGCCTCGTCTCGAGATTGTGCGCTACTTGCCTCTCGTATATCTGCATTTAAACGTTCAACTTCTGCTATTGAAGATTTCATATTCTGGCCAGAGACTACTAACTGCTCGGTCAGAGCCCCGATACGAGCATCAGATTCATTGAGCTGTGCAACTGCTATGTCGTAATCATTTTGGAGGTTAATAACTTGAGCGTTCCCTGTCGCAATCTCGAACTTTAAACGATCGCATGTGTGGGTAATTTCGACAAGCTTACCTTCAAGCTTTGCGATAAGAGCGTTGATCTCAATGAGTGAGGAAGAGGATTTAGAGCCTCCACGCGCGCGCGTTGAAGTAAGAAGATCACCATCGCGAGTTACAACTGTAAGTAAGGGGTTAGATCGAAGAATTAACTCGGCATCGCCCACCGAATCGGTAACGACGATATTGGCCAATAAAGATCTAACGAGTGGGCCGATCAAATCAGAGCCAACGAGGGATGCCAGAGAGGTTAAGCCAGATGGAATCATCGAGGCTGAATCGATGCTCTCTTGCAAGACGAGCAGATCGGCCTTACCTAACTCTTGAGCGCGCAACGTTGTTAAGGCGGTGATGGCCGATGTTAAATCTTTTACAACGACGGCATCGGCTAACGTGCCAAGGGCTGCAGCTACAGCCCCCTCCCAACCAGAATCTATTGTGATAAGACTGGCAACTGATCCAAGTATGGAAATGCCGCGCGAATCACGGAGCAGCGCCGATGCGCCATCTCGATTCTGTGAGGTTAACCTAAACGCCTCGATCTTGGATTCAATGCTATTACGTTCTCGATCGGCTAATTGCTCGGCTTGAACTAGCTTTGCGAGCGAGTGTTTTGCCGACTCTAGAAGCGATTTTGAGTTTTCAAAATGGGCATCAAGGCCCTTTTCTCCAGTATTGGCCGCGGCAATGTCGAGCTCGTAACTGGAGTATTTGGCCCCAGCGGCATCCACACGGATCTGTGCATCGTTGCGCGCACGCGTGAGGCGCTCAATCTCTTCAGAGATCGCTTCGAGTCGGGCTTGCAGAGATTTAATGTGGCCCTCTTGGCGTGCAGTTCCTTCACGAGCATCTGCAATTGCGCGCATGGCGGCGGCGATTTTATCTTCATCGATCTTTAACGCCTGTTCGCTCTGCGCAAGGACCGATGTGGCGGCCAAAAGTCTCTGCTGTGATGTTGTAACACTTGCGCGCAGAGCGATCTCTTCTTGACGCAAAAGCCGTGCATCATTATCAAGTGTGATTGGATCGCGACCGGAAGTGCGTGCCTCTTCAGCCTCTTCATTAAGAAAACGTGAACGCTCTTGTGCAAGAGATTGCGTACCGCGAAATTTTTCACGTAGGGAGTTTAACTGGTAAAACGTCTCTTGAGCTGCGAGAAGTTGTGGTCCCTCAACGCTAGATTGCCAATCAAGTGCCTCTTCGCGGTTGCGAATTGCATCGACTTCGCTCTCAACTTCACTACGTCGCTCACGCAGGGCCGTCTCATCGGCTACTTCGGCTTCAAGAGTTTTAGATAGAGAAATAAAATCATCTGCCAGTAATCGTAGTTTTGCATCACGTAGATCGGCTTGAATCGTCGCAGCTTTTTTTGCAACCTCTGCCTGTTTTCCAAGGGGACGAAGTTGACGGCGCAGTTCAATAGTTAAATCTTGAACACGGGCAAGATTTGACTGCATCGAATCTAATTTACGCAGCGCCTTTTCTTTACGTTTGCGGTGCTTGAGCACTCCGGCAGCCTCTTCAATAAAACCCCGGCGCGCTTCGGGCGTTGCCATTAAAATCGCATCTAATTGGCCCTGGCCAACAATCACATGCATCTCGCGCCCAATTCCAGAGTCGCTTAAAAGCTCTTGAATATCCAACAGGCGCGTTGCTTCTCCGTTGACCTGATACTCACTCTGGCCGTTGCGGAAAAGTATGCGCGAGATTGTTACTTCACTGTATTCAATCGGTAGTGCGCCATCTGCATTATCGATCGTCAGGGCAACTTCGGCGCGACCAAGGGGTGCACGCCCGCTAGTTCCAGCGAAGATGACATCTTCCATCTTGCCACCGCGCAGAGATTTCGCTCCCTGCTCGCCCATAACCCATGACAGGGCATCAACGACATTGCTCTTACCCGATCCATTCGGCCCGACCATGCAGGTAATCCCAGGCTCTAGGCGCAAAGTAGTAGCCGAGGCAAAGGACTTAAAGCCCTTCAAGGTGATGCTCTTTAAATACACGCGGCAAACCTATCGCCTCACGAGTGCATTTTGAGGGGATTTAAGGCAGCGGTAGCTCGTTTTTTAGGGATTCGTAGGCGATGCGTGCAGCGACCTGTTCGGCTTCGCGCTTGCTCTTTCCACTGCCTTGACTCACAGCAACGCCAGCGACCATAGCAATGGCCGTGAAATTCTTGTCGTGATCTGGACCCTCTTCACTTACTACATACTCAGGCACGCCTCTATCAAGTGCTACAACCAACTCTTGAAGTGATGTCTTTCCATCTAAACCGGCACCGCGTGCTATGGCAGCATCCATAGTTGGAGCGATTAATCTCCTAACAATCTGCGTGCAGATTTCAAAACCACACTGTAGATAAATTGCGCCTATAAGCGCCTCTAGAGCATCGGCTAATAGTGAGTTTTTATCGCGCCCACCTGTAACCTCTTCGCCCTTTCCCAGGCGAATATATTTTCCTAACTCTAGATCGCGGGCAATATCTGCAAGGGCCCGCATATTGACAACACCTGAACGAAGTGGCGACAAACGGCTTTCATTAAAATCTGGATAGCGTTTGTAAAGCTCTTCAGTGACTATCAAACCTAAAACAGAGTCACCTAAAAACTCAAGCCGCTCATTATTCTCTTGACTTGCAGACTCGTATGCATAGGAGCGGTGAGTAAAAGCTAACTCGAGAAGTGAGGGTTCAATGACCACCCCCAACTGATCATTGAGCAACGAACTCAGATCAGACCTCTAATACGGATCGACGGTTATATGTACCGCAGGTTGGGCATGCCGTGTGTTGTAGCTTTGGTTGTCTGCACTGTGGGCATGTGGCAAGAGAGGCGGGCGTTGTCTTCCATTGGCTACGTCGTGAGCGCGTCTTAGAACGCGAGGTCTTTCGCTTTGGTACTGGCACTTGTCTCTACCCTCTACTTAGTAGCGCTGGGCAACTTTGGTTGCAGGGCGTAAGTATCCCTTAAAAACCCTAATTTTTGAAATCGGAGTCATCGATACCGAGGCCGGCAAGACCGGCCCATCTACTATCGATCACCTCGTGAGCGTGATCATTGCTCAGCTGCGACCATTTGCCTCCACAACTCGGGCATAGGCCAGCGCACTCATCGCTACACAAAGGGTTACTGGGAAGGGCCAGCACGATGGCATCACGGATCGGGCTTTGAAGATCTAGCAGATCGCCATCCATGAACAGCTCATCCTCGATATCTAATTCATCGAGCAGGGGGGCGCGGTTTTTACGAGCAGCCTTGGGCTCATAGAGATAGAGCTCTTGAACTCTCTTATCAATCACAACCTCAACTGGATCTAGGCAACGCCCACACTCGCCGGCTGCAACGGCAAATATCTGTGCGCTGAGCAAGATTCCCTGCGCAACCGACTCTAGGCGTGCATCAACCTCTATAACCCCGCCAACTGGAACTGCGATGAGTTCGATACCTACTTTTTCAGAGAGCTCTATATCTAACTCGTACTCTTTCATCTCACCGGGCCGGCGCGGCAGTTCAAACGTATTGAGTTTAAAAACCTCTGAAAGCTTTGACATCGAAATTAATCTGCATCTGAGAGCTGTGCAAGTGCATCATTATCTCCAGCACCACCTAAGCGTTGGCGACCACGTGCTACGGCATCTTGTGTCTTATTCAAAATTACCTCAAGAGTGGCAAGTCGGCCATCGATGTACTCTTCAACTACGGCCTTTTCAGCTAGCCCCTGTTCGCGAGCATCATCTAATATCTTGCGAGCCTCATCACGAGCCATCTGAACGATAGATGTCTGTTCAACCATACGGGCAACGTCTTCGCGTGCCATAGAGATCATCTGTTCGACGCTCAATCGACCCTCTTCGATAATGGCATCGCGGGCGGCAATAACTTTTTGCGCCGATTCAAAATCTATAGGCAGTGCCGCACTCGCCCCATCGAGTAACTCTAGAATCTCCCCGCGGTGCAACACGCAGCTGGCAGAGAGTGGAACTCCACGTGCCTCTTCAACAAGGGTGATGGCAGATGCTAACTTCTCAATTGAATCCATATTCTATTTCCCGCCTACTCGAAGTTTGATCGCGGTATTTACATTGGGAGGAATCATGCTGGAAACATCTCCCCCGTAATGCGCGAGTTCTCTGACAATTGAAGATGACAGGAATGAGTAGGCAGGAGCAGTTGCCATCAGCATTGTCTCAACGCCTGAGGCTTGCAGATTTAACTGAGCCATCTGGAGCTCATAATCAAAATCAGTAACGGCACGCAGTCCTTTGACAATAGTTGTAATTGAATTGCCCTTGCAATAATCAACCAGTAAACCACTCCATGAGTCGACTATTACATTAGGAAGATCGGCAACCGTTTCGCGAATCATCTCTATGCGCTTGGCAACGGTGAAAAGCGATGACTTAGTTCGATTTTCAAGGACGGCAACAAAGATTTGATCAAAGTGGTTGCTTGCGCGCTTAATAATATCTAGATGTCCAAATGTGATGGGATCAAAGGAACCCGGACAAACGGCGCGCTTCATGGCGCAAACGCTAGCAAGAGATGGCCCAGTTATCCATTCTCAGGGCGCGTAATTGCCATAGAAGATACTGGCTGTGCCATATTTTCTCTCGCGCACGGCGAGGAAGCCACTTGGCCAGATAAATTGTGATCCCCTTGTCGTGCGCTCAACTGCTATCAATGCATCGGCTTTGAGAAATTGCCCGAGATGAAGTTTGGTAATGAGCTCTTCTACTTCGTGATCAGCAAAATCAAATGGTGGATCGATATAAATAATATGATATTTCTCTTTAGCCGCATCACTTAAAAATCGTTGGGCCGACATTGCATACAAGTGGAACTTTCCAACGGGTTGACTCTTCCTAACTAATTCATAGTTATTGGTAATAGTTTTTTGAGCATCAGGATCGCGCTCGATGACATGGACAATCGATGCCCCACGAGAGAGAGCCTCTAAGCCAATTGCACCAGAGCCACCAAATAAATCTAAAAGATGCAGTCCTAAGAAATCACCAAATTCAGAGAGTAAAGATGAGAATAACCCCTCTCGGGCTCGATCAGATGTTGGTCGTATTGCATCGGCAACTGTGCCCAGTCTGCGTCCCTTTGCCACCCCAGCAATGATTCTCATGGATCAACCCTTATCTAAATAATCGATAGCGGCATCTCTTGCCATTAAAGCTACCTCTGTTGCAAGTACAGGCAAAGTTGCCAGATCTGATGATTCTGTGATTATCTGCACAGCATCGGCTCGCGCGGCTTGGATAACTTCTTCATCACGCAAAACGCGCAATAGACGAAGATGTGATTGTGTACCCGATTGGTTAGCACCCAACACGTCACCCTCGCGACGCTGTTCTAGATCGATTCGTGAGAGTTCGAAGCCATCTAACGTTGCAGCCACCGCAGCTAAGCGTGCACGGGCAGGGGTGTCGGCTGCGGCGGTAGTGACCAAAAGACACAGACCTGGCGATCTACCCCGACCTACACGGCCGCGTAGTTGATGAAGTTGGGAGACACCGAATCGATCGGCATCCATGATTACCATTACCGTTGCATTGGCAACGTCAACGCCGACTTCAATAACGGTTGTAGATACAAGAACATCGATCTCTCCGGCGGCAAATGCACGCATCGTTGAGTCCTTAACATCGGCGCTCTGGCGGCCATGTAACTCGGCAACACGTATTCCTTTGAGCCCGCCATTAGCCAGGCGCGGGGCGAGCTCGGTTACTGCAGCGATATCTGCCGATTCAAGACCAAATAAGAAATCCATATCGGCGCTCTCATCGCTTCCACTCTCAATGCGTGGAGCTACAACATAGGCCTGATGACCATATGCGACCTCTTCTCGGATGCGCTCCCATGCACGCTCTAAGAAGGCTGGTTTTTCAAGAACTGAGATCACATGAGTAGTTATCGGTTGGCGACCCAGTGGAAGTTCGCGCAACGTTGATACATCAAGATCGCCAAATACCGTCATTGCCACGGTACGCGGAATAGGAGTTGCCGTCATTACTAATAAGTGTGGTGGCTGTTGTGCCTTAACTTTAAGTGCATCACGTTGCTCAACGCCGAATCGATGCTGTTCATCGACAACGATTAAACCTAAATCTTTGAACTCAACTTTTTCACCCAGCAGTGCGTGCGTTCCGATAATTATCCCTGCCCCACCGCTTGCAGCCAGTGTTAACGCCTCTTTGCGCGCAAGGGCGCTTTGCGATCTAGTGATAAGCGTGATCTGTGTCGCCTTATCGCCACTTTCCAGGGTGCCGCCAAGGGCTAAGGGTCCTAAGAGTTTTGCAAATGTTCGCAGATGTTGAGCGGCTAATACCTCAGTTGGTGCAAGCAGGGCCGCCTGTCCCCCACTATCGACTACGGCCAACATAGCGCGCAGTGCAACGACCGTCTTTCCTGAACCGACTTCTCCCTGCAGTAATCGGTGCATTGGATGTGGCTGGGCTAAATCACTCTCAATCTCGCTAATGACATCTTGTTGTCCACCGGTGAGTTGGAAAGGAAGGGATGCATCAAAGGCCTCTAAGAGCCCACCTTTAATAGTTTTACGTGAGATTGTATTGAGTTTTCTTAACTCATTACGCCGCATCACTAACATTAATTGAAGTAAAAAAGCCTCATCAAATGTCAACCGTTCGCGAGCCAAATCGGCGTGATCTAAATCAGCAGGTGCATGAAGTTGGACTAAGGCCCCCTGCAGCGTTGGGAAATTGTGTGCGATGCGAATCTGCTCAGGAAGATAATCTCTTACATCATCCAGAGAGGCGATTGCCATTTGAATACACTGTGAAATCTTCCACGATGGCAGCTTGGCGGTGGCGCGATAAACCGGCAGAAACTTTCCGGCGAAGTTATCTACCGCGCTATCTACATCTGCACCATCTGGCACCATCTGATAATCAGGGTGAGATAACTGTTTTTTGCCATTGAAAATACCGACTTTGCCAGCAAATAAGCCCTGCAATCCAACCTTTAACTCTTTCTCGCGCCAGGATTGATTAAAAAACGTCAGCGAGAGTTTGTCGCGGCCATCGGTTACGACAACCTCCAAAATACCGCCCTTGCGCCCACGAATCGGGCGATGAGTAGAACTATCTACCTCGGCCAGGATTGTGACCTCGTCGCCCTGCTCTAGCTCGGCGATATTTGAGAGTTCACCGCGGACCATATAACGGCGCGGGTAATGGCGCAGTAAATCTCCAACGGTTGTGATGGCAAATGCATCGGCCAAAACCTTCGAGGTTCGATCACCGATTACATCCGAAAGCCTGCTCTTAAGGTTGGCCACGTAGTGATTCTCTCCTGTCCTTGGACTCTTCGAGCTCATGCCACGCGTGGATTGGCGCAGGCCTAGCCCTTCGCGATAGCCTTACGCCCTGTCCGCTAAGGACTCTTCGATTCACCTACTAGATTCACAAAGGAGTAGAGCTATGGCCGCAACATGCGATATCTGTGGCAAAGGGCCAAACTTTGGCAACAACGTCTCCCACTCGCAGGTAAAGACTCGTCGACGTTGGAATCCAAATATTCAGCGAGTACGTACAATGGCTGGAGCTAGATCAAAGCGTCAGAACGTCTGCACCTCATGCCTGAAGGCTGGAAAAATTACACGCTAATTTTTTACTATAGAGATTTAAAGAAAATGGCGCCAGGTATCTGGCGTTTTTTTCATCTCCAAGCCAATGGTTCCACAGCCTTGCATAACTTTTCCAACGCATAAGCCTGGCAAATCTCTGCCCGTGGCTAGAAAAACATGGTCCTCTCCCCCTGCAAAGATCCACTGCCACACATCAACACCACATCTTTGGGCCAACTCGTTGAGAGCAACGAACTCGGGGTCTGCGCTAAAGGCGCTCTTATCAAAGCTAAAACAGAGCTGCGATGCATCGGCCATCTGACTCGCCTGCGTTATGAGTCCATCGCTGACATCACACATTGAAGTAGCGCCCGCTTCTGCCATTGCAGTTGCTGCGAAGTAATCAACGCTAGGAGCACAGAACTGTTCACGTGCATAAGCCTGCAAGTCATCGAGATCATCGCCTTCGATCAAGCTAAGGCCTGCGCCAGACCAGCCAGGCAGAGATGAGATATAAATTAAATCACCAAGCTGTGCACCGCTGCGCTTTACCGCTTTTTTAACGCTACCGACTGCGGTAATCGAAATAACTTTTATTGCACCACGCGCTAAATCACCGCCGACAACTGCAACTTTGCAACTAGCGGCTTCGTGGTGGATTCCATGGGCAAGATCGGTAATCCACTCCATCGATTCCTCGCCAGTGAGGGTTAGGGCCACGACTAGATACTGTGGCACTGCGCCCATGGCATAAATATCGGCGAGATTAGCCGCGGTAATCTTGCGCCCAATATCAAAGGCTACGCACCAAGCCGTATTGAAGTGTGTGCCCTCCACTGCCATATCGGTAGTAATTACAGATTCAGATGTAGTTTTAACGACGGCGGCATCATCACCAATGCCCACAAGAACTCCGGCATCAGGGTGTGCGAAGATTTGCGCCAGCGCCGTGATTACCTGCATTTCATTAAAGTTCATAGTTCTAACCTTAATCCACTAGTCAGTAGAGCCATCTCTGAAGTAGCCTTGGGCCACCGAGGAAGGGAAGAGCGATGTCAATACAGGCCTATATTTTAATTCAGACCGAGGTCGGTAAAGCTAATTCAGTAGCCAAGGCGACCTCTGCTATCGCCGGTGTGACTCTGTCCGAGGGCGTCACCGGTCCTTACGATGTCATCATGCGCGCAGAGGCTCCTAGTATGGAAGATTTTGGTCGTGTCATCTTGTCAAAGGTTCAAGCAGTCCCAGGTATTACTCGAACTTTGACTTGCCCAGTTACTTATTAATTACTCCATTTATTCACTGTGCGCACGCTCTTTCGTAATGCACGCTGCTGGTCGGCTGCACAAGAGCTCTTTGATGGGATTCTGGTCGAAGATCAGATCATTGTTGCAATTGGCGCTGCAGCTCTAGCATCAGATTTCGATGAAGTCATTGATTTAAATAAGGCTTTTGTTATGCCCGCCTTTATCGACTCTCATGCTCATCCAATCTTTGCAGGACGTGAGGTTGGTGGCCCCAAGATCACTGGTCTTAACTCACTCGATGAAATACTGAACGAGGTAAAAAACTTTGCAGCCCTTAACCCCGCCGAGCCATGGATTATTGGCGGTGCATATGAAGCCGCAATTATCGGTGGTGGAGATTTTGATGCACACTGGCTAGATTCCGTTGTTAGTGATCGCCCCGTTGTATTACTTGCCGTCGATCACCACACAATCTGGGTCAATACAGAGGCGTTAGAACAGGCCGGCATTACGGAAAAAACCCTAGATCCATCTGGCGGCACAATCGCCCGTCGTGCCGATGGCAGCCCTAAAGGCACCCTGCGCGAACCAAATGCCATGGCACTGATTCTCGATGCCGCTCCACCAGATTCGATAGAGCGCGATGTCGCCGCAATTGCACGAGCCTGCAATGCATATCTAGATGCAGGCGTTACTGCGGCGATCGATTCATGGGTTGAAAAAGATATGGCGCAGGCATATTTAGCTGCGGCAAAATCCGGAGATCTATCCATCGCAATGAACCTCTCCTTTCTAGTAACTCCAGGGAGCTGGAGCCAGAAGATTAAAGAGTTCAATACTCTGCGCGATGCGTTCGCAGCATTGCCCCATCCTGATTTGATTAAAGCTAATAGCGTTAAGTTTTTAGCCGATGGCGCATTATCGGCCGGTACTGCCGCGCTAATCGATCCATACGAAGATAATCTTAACTCGCACGGAATTAAGATCTGGAGCGATGATGAGCTTATAGATGCCTTGACCGAGTTTGATATGCATAAGTACCAAGTACATATACATGCAATCGGTGATGCCGCAGTCAAGCAAGCCCTAGATGCCATCGAGGCCATGATGCGCGTTAACCCCAGATGGGATAGACGTCCAGTAATTGTGCATGCGCAGTTAATCTGTGATGAGGATATGACGCGATTTAAGCGCTTAGGCGTCATCGCAAATATTCAGCCTCTCTGGTGCTACATGGATTCAATGAACAAAGAGTTGATTCTGCCCCGTCTTGGAAAGCTGCGAAATGATCGCCAGTACAGTCTGCGCAGGTTAATAGATGCCGGTGCCACGATCGCCTTTGGTAGTGACTGGCCCGTAACGAGTCAGATCCCTCTGCTCGCCCTAGCTGTTCCGGTTAATCGCCTGCACCCTGGCATCAAAGATGGCGATGGCTGGAATATCACCGAGGCGATCACAATGGATGAGTCCATGGTTTTCTATACAAAAAACGCTGCCTATCAAATGTTTCGCAACAATGAACGTGGAGTGATAGACGTGGGTATGAAGGCCGATTTTATTGTCCTTGAGAAAAACCCACTCAAGATAGATCCCAGTGAGGTTTGCACAGTGGCAATCAAAGCCCTCTACCAAAACGGGATAAAAATCCGCTAACTCTTAATTAGTAAAGGAATTGTATTTAGCAAGATCTTAGCAAAAAATTAAGGGCTACCACCGCCTACTTTGGGCGGTTAGGTAGCCCTTAAATTTAATTAACTGTTTTTACACAGTTGTCTTAGGTCCGGTAAACCACTTCTTTACAGAAAGGTGCCACCAGGGGTGACGCTCAGGCTGCAGTATTACGAGCCGATGGTGAGGCAACTGCGATCAAGTTGGTATTTGATGCTGTGCACCAAGCCAATCCCGATGAAAAGGTATTGGCGTATCAATATCTACAACAGCTCCCTGCAATTGCAAATGGAACAGCGAGCAAAATCTGGGTAATTCCGGCAGAACTCAGTGGCGGAGTCGAACAGATCATGAAGGCCTTTAAGAGTAAGTAGCATCGCTACCTGAGCAGACTCTTTAGGCCTTTATTAATTGGCGAAACCGCCTTCAGTCATCGAATCTGGGTTTCACCCACACCTACTTACTCGTTGCCACACCCATCTTAGCTAAATCAGGAAAGCCACCTTGGTTGTAATTGGTAATTGTTTTAAAGCCAGCTTTAGCCATCTGATCTGCGGCTATCGTTGATCGTCTGCCACTTCGGCAGTAGAGGGCGTACTCTTTTTCTTTATCTAAATTTGCAATCTGGGTGGTGAATTGATCTGATTCAACATTGATATTTACTGAATTAGCTAGGTGTCCCTGGGCATACTCCTGGGCGGATCTAACATCAATTACCGTCACAGCCTCATCAGTAATTTTTGCCAGAAAACTCTGCGCATTCACATTATTGATCCCCATAGTTGTGCTTTGAGCACAGGAGGTCAGGGTGATAGCGGTGAGAAAAAGTGCGATAGTAGATCTAAATCTCATTTGCGAAATATATCAGATAGCTCTTAATCACCAGGTTGGGGGTTCGATCCCTACACAACCCACATTGAGCGTAAGTGTTCCTGGAGAACAGCGATAGCCGTTGTAATTTAGATTATCGTAGTGCCCATGACAATTCATCCACAGGCTAAGGCTTTCCTTGAATACACCGCTATTAACAACCCATTGCCAGTTGAAGCAACGCTAGAAGAACGTCGAGCTGATTGGACTAACTACTTAAAGTATGCAGGCCCACTCTCTGATGATGTTCATACTGAACATACCTATTTCACTTCCCCCACAGCTGATCTTCATGCAGTGATTTATCGCCCTAAAAACCTTAAATCTAATGCTCCTGCTCTGGTTTATTTTCATGGTGGTGGTTGGGTGTTTAGCTGGACGCTTCGATATGCAGCACAGATGTCTAACATCGCAGCCGAAACTGGATTTGTAGTTATTGGAATTAACTATCAAAAAGCACCTGAACATCCGTTCCCAATTCCTTTTGATGATTGTTATACCGGATTGTTGTGGGTTGCTAAAAATGCGGAACGCTTTGGAATTGATCCGGCAAAGATTGGTGTGGGAGGTGATAGTGCAGGTGGCAATTTAGCTGCTGCAGTTGCACTCAAAGCTGCTTTTACAGGCAATGTGAAGCTGGCTTATCAAATGCTTATCTATCCATGCCTAGATACAGATTTTGAATCCCCGTCCTACCTAGCCCACCAAACTGGTTTTGGTTTAGAAAAAGTCGGTATGCAATGGTGTTGGGGACTCTATGTGCCAGAAGAACACTTGCGTAACGAATATGCAGTTCCTGCGCGAGCAACAGATTTTAAGAATGTTGCTCCAGCAATCATTGCACTAGCAGAGCACGATGTCTTGCGTGATGAAGGTGCCAACTACGCAGCTGCATTAGAAAAAGCTGGAATCCCAGTAACTTTGAAGGAGTATCCAGGAATGATTCATGGTTTCTTTGGCCATGGTTTCATGGTCGATGATGCTTATAATCTTCGAAAATGGCTAAGCGAACAGATAGTGAAAGCTATTAAGTAGTGTTTGAAGAACACACGCTCATAATCACCGGGGCTCCATTCGTATTCCAACTTGTATACAACACGGGATATTAGGTCTTCTTGGTGGGAGCGCCAAGGGTTTTGGCGAAAATTTAGCGGCCTGTGGTGAAGATTTTCCCAGGGTTAAGAATGCCTCGGGGATCTAGGGCTTGATTGAGCGCATGCTTTTTAATGCCATTCATTTGTAGGGAAAAACAGCGCGTTCTTGAGCAATACATTACGCGGCAGATTAATTTGAAGCATCACTAGTTCGGCCACATCTGCTGGACTCATTAACTTGCTCCGTCCAACAGATCCTGCACTGTACATATCTTTATTGAGGTTATCCCAAAAAACTGTATCGACTCCACCGGGACATAGTGTTGAAACACGAATTCCTTGCGTAATGACTTCTTGCGCAAAGCTATCCATAAATCCCATAACTGCCCACTTGGTTGCGCAATACCCTGACCATTCTGGATAACCTTTAGTACCCCCAGCTGAAACAATTGCCACCACATCTCCTGTGCCTTGTCTTTGCATTACAGGTAATACAGCTTTAACAATGTGCGCGGTGCCTAAGTAATTAGTTTCCATCATCACCGCCCAGTCTAAAGGATTTGACTCCTCTACTGACCCAATGACTCCAACTCCAGCATTGGGAACAAGTACATCTATAGAATCAAACTCCTTTGCAACTTCTTCTACGACACTAACGCAGTCACTCCAAATAGAAACATCGCCAACGACTGCAAGTGTTTGCATACCCGCAACTTCAGTAATTTTTTTTGCTGCTTCCTCGATTCTTTTACGATCTCTCCCGACGATTGCAGTTTTAATTCCCTCCTGCGCTAACCGCAACGCAACTCCATAGCCAATACCGCGCGAAGCACCAGTAATGAGTGCAGTCTTGGCCTTTGTCATATTTATTTCCACGGCCTGGCATCAACGGGATCTTCCCAGCTTGCAATAGGAGCCTGAAGCGGTTCGCGAATCCATAAGAATCGCCCATTAATCAAATCGTAAGAGGATGAGACAATTTCAAGAACAAGTTCCATTGCCTTCTTCGAATCATCACCACCGGTTTCCGCAACCCAGTCAACCCAGGAAGTGTAATCCTTTCCGGTTTCACCTAACGCGAGCGCTTTCTCTTTAATATCAGCCCACATCTGTGTTTTCACATCACCAGGATGAATCACATTTGCAGTTACTCCAGACCCTGAAATTTCTGCAGCGAGATGGCGAGTAAATTGATTGAGCGCAACTTTTGCAGTTCCATAGGCACTATTGAGGGAGCCTGGGGGATGTAGTGATGCTGCGGAACTGAGATTGATAATTCTTCCCCACCGTTTCTCTAGCATACCGGCAAGAAAAACACGGGTGGTGAAATATGGTGCCAAAGTGTCAATCAGAATTGTCTTTGCCCATTGTTCAGGATCACTATTCTGAATCAGATCAATGGGCCCAAAAACTCCAGCAGCATTAACAAGAACCTGGATAGTTCCTTGCTCTTTCTTTACTCTCTTAGCTAACTGTTCAACAGTTTTGTTATCGCTCACATCGGCTTCATAAGCAAAGATTGAACCCGGATGATCTTCAACAAGTGAATCAAGAGCGGATTTACTCCGGGCAACAGCGAGAACTCTGTAACCATCTCTGGCAAGGCCGATTGCAATCTCGCGGCCTAAACCCCTACTTGCCCCAGTGACAAGTGCAATATGGCTCTTTACCATTTTTTGCTTTTAATTTGTATTAGTACGAAGGTTAAATACTTCGCGGACTTCGCTGGAATCAACTATCCCATCAGAGTTAAATTCCATAAGCGGTGCCATGTACTCACTCCATTTATCGTGAATCTCAGCGTGCCAAAGGCGATCCCATGCATCAGAATCTGAAATTTCAGAATATAGAAAGAGCATTGGATCATTTTCAAAAATGGTAATTTGCGCGATTCCTTGACGTTTGATCTCTGCAACTAACTCTGGCCAGATTTCACTATGAAGACGCTTGTACTCAGCTAGCCCCCCTGGCTTTAATTTCATGATAAAAGCTCGTTTAATCATTTCATCTCCTTATTCTAGTTTTTCCTATTTTGCTTACTCTATTTATTCATTTATTAGTTTAATCAGCTCTGCTTCACCAACATCTGAAACTTCTCTGGTTGTGACTCCATTTTTTATAACATAAGTCCTATCACAAAGATAAGTTAACTCTGCAATCTCGGTCGAACGGAAGAGAACCCCTTTCCCCGAATCGGCCATCTCGCGGACGAGACGGAAAAGTTCGGATTTAGCCCCAATATCAACTCCTCGAGTCGGATCATCTAGCAAGACGAGACGTGGGTTAATTTCTAACCACTTACCAATCACAACCTTCTGCTGATTTCCCCCAGAGAGGTTTCCTACCCGAATATCCAGGTTCTCAGTCTTTACATCAAAGCGCTCAACTAAGCGTGCAGCGCGCGCCGTCAATCCTGCTTTTGTGATGAGCACAGTTCCATTGGTATGCCCCCCTACGGCAACATGTGAGAAATTGTCCTCCACACTCCGATCCATCATTAAACCAACCCGTTTTCTATCAGCGGGGACTAGCGCAACTTTTTCCTTAACCGAATTCTGAGTAGAAGGCGAGTCTTGTATCTTTCCTTCAAGAGTAATAACGCCAGAAGATATTGGTTTGGCTCCGAAAAGGGTTTCAAGTAGTTCATCTGCCCCTGACCCAATTAAACCAGCAACACCAACGATTTCACCGGCGCGCACTGTTAAGGAAATATCACGAATCTGGCCGAAGTTCTTAAGGCTTTCAACTTGCAATAAATTAACTCCCCCTACCGCTACATTTGAATGTTTAGAGTCACGACTAATTCGCTCTGATTTCTCTTCACCAACAATTCCTGCAATTACCGTTAAACGATCTAACTCAGTCGTTGGGCGTGAGAATACGAGAGAGCCATTGCGCATGACCGAGATTTGATTTGCTACAGCAAAAACTTCATCTAATCGATGTGAAACATAAACAACTGTTGTGCCTTGTGCGGGTAATTGTCTAACCAATTCAAGTAAACGCTCACTTTCACGAGCATTTAATGCAGAAGTCGGTTCATCCAAGATTAAAAGTGATGGCTTCTCAATCATTACTCGAGCTAATTCAATTAATTGTTGATCTGAGATTGCTAAATCACCCAAAGTGGCATAAAGATCAACTTTAAGCCCAATTGCTTGCAACACTGGGCGAGCAATTTCTTCCATTTCCTTGCGAGCAATGAACATACCACGACGAATTTCGCGGTCAGGAAAGAGATTAGTCAATACATCTCTATGCTGGAAGAGGCGTAACTCCTGATACATTATGCCGATACCAAGTTCGCGAGCCAACGAGACAGTTATCTGTGGATAAATCACTCCATCAATTTCAATGGTACCTGAATCTGCGATAACCCCACCGGAAAGAATCTTCATAAAGGTCGATTTACCGGCGCCGTTTTCGCCAACGATGGCATGGACCATGTTTCGTCCCAAATCTAAATCCAGGCTATCAAGGGCTTGAACGCCGCCATAACGCTTTGAAAGTGATCGAACGGAGATCACTCCATGAGTACTTGCACTACTCATGTCGTGATCTCCGTTCAACTTACCACCTCCGATTTACAACTGTTTTAACGATCAATCAGGAAGACTCGTCAGAAATTGGCTTTAAGTTTTCTTGCCAGTTTTTGATGTAGCCCTGAACGACCGGCTCGTAATATGAACGAGTCTTCTCCTTCGATGTTGCCATCGCTTGGAGATCAGCAAAAGTTAATGCTGGAAGATCGAAAGGCTCTGTTACCGAAGTTGCGGTAACAATTTCAGTTCCTGCATCAACAAATCCTGCCTTGTTAATCGCGATTTTCTTCCTAATGCTGTCGACCAACATATAAACAGGAAGGTAGCCCTGAATAAATGGAGTCTGGCCTAATGAGATATGCGCAGAACCATTTGCTAGTGCTTCAAGGTTTCCTACTGTGAGGTCATAGCCGCCACCGATTGTCTTGGTGTTCTTTGCAGCAATATTGACTTTTCCTATGCTCTCAACATCTGGTGCACAGAGACCTACCATTGCTAGTGCATCTGAATTAGCGGCGAGAAGGCCTTGCCATGCAGCAAAGTTTGCAGCTGCGTCAACCTTCACATCCGATGGCCCCACCACTTTGATTCCAGCTGCTTGACTTAGGCTTTCAAGTACACCTTTTTGACGATTTTCAAGAACTGGGAATCCTGGATAGCAGTTACCAACTATAACTTTGCCCTTTGCGCTGGTTCCGCCGATTTTGTCAAGAACCATCTGACCGAGGATTCGACCCGATGCAACTGACTTCTCGCCAACGTATGGGGCATTTACGCCTACTCCTAGACCATTAAATTGAACGATTGGAATTCCTGATTCGATAATTTCATTTAAGCCGTTTACCATAGATGCTGAAGGCACCGAAGTTGCAATTCCATCAACACCTGAGGCGGCTATGTTCTGCACCGCAACAAGTTGCGCATCACCTTCAGCACCAGCCGGGCCCGTAACTTTAATAGTTACTCCAAGATCGGCAGCAGCCATTTCAGCGGCATCAATAATCTGTTGAATGAATGGGTTACCAATTACATGCACTACAAAGCCGATAGTGAGTTCTTCTTCGCTAGCGGCTTCATCGCTATTACTACACGAAACTAGGCCGCCTGCTGTAATTGCCATTGCTGTTGCAAGGGCTAATACACGGAGCCGATTTTTGCGTTTTTCTTTCATCTGTCTACCTTTCTTAGTCGATCCAGCTTCTACCCCTTCTGGGCAGAGTGATTTTCTTGCTTCATTTGAAACGTTTTTTTCGGACACGGACAATCTGATCAACGCCAATAGCAAAGATGATGACTAACCCTGTAACCAAAGTTCCCCAGACCGCATTTATGCCAATAAAGACAACACCTACTCCAATAACGCCGACAATTAATGCGCCGAAGAGTGAGCCCCATACAGTCCCTGCTCCTCCAGAGAGTGGTGTGCCACCAATGATCGCCGCCGCGACGACAGGTAGAAGCATCTGACCCCCAGTTGAAGGATCGACTGCCCCACGGAAACCGAGAAAAAGAACGCCACCTACTCCAGAAACGCCACCCATCAAGGCACACACTTGAATCTTGATCTTCTTAGTGGGAATACCAGCAAGCCTTGCCGCCTCAGGATTACTTCCAATTGCAAGAATCCGATAACCAAAGCGAGTCTTATGCAAGGTTAGATGTAGCACAAAGAATGCGAGTACCACAAAAATTAGGATTATTGGTACTGGCGAATCAATTTGTCCACCAAGAGCTCTAAAGAAAATATGCCCAGTGATCTCTTTATCTGTTGGAACGACGGAACCTGATTTGTTAGAGATAAGAGATGTACCTTGAAAAATGGAGGCTGTTCCCAGCGTTACGATAATCAGCGGTAATCGCATAACAACAGTTAAGACTCCGTTGAGCGCACCCATAGCAGTACCAGCGGCAATGCCTATAAATACTGAGATCCAGATTGGGACCCCGGCTATCATTGCTAAACCAGCAAGTACAGCAGAGAGGTTAAGAATCCAACCAAATGAAAGGTCGATCTCGCCCATGGCTAAGAGGAATACAATGCATCCTGCAAGGAGTGCGGCGATTGCATAACTCGCGGAAAGATTCAGCAGGTTAACAGGTTTCAAAAAAGTTGGACGAAGTGCTCCAATAATCGCGATCAGAATGAGCAAGGCAATAACCACGCTCGTCTCTTCAGGCAATTTGAAACGCTTTTTAACTTTAAGCACAGGTGTGAATTCGGTCAACACGCCACCTCTTCTAAAAGCTCTGGAATTGATTCCAGAAACTAAATTACAAGGGAAAATTTGAATGTCAAGAGTTTTCAGCAGAATTTTGATCAATTAAAGATTTAGGTGGAAATCCCCTAATTTCCAGTTTTCGGGCTATGGCCGCCCCGGACGAAAGCGAATGAGCACATACAAGGACATCATCAGCGCCATAACTGCCCCATATATCACAGCAATTCTGGGTGAGAAATTTTGGTTTATCCAACCCAAAATTGGTGCTCCTACTGCACTAAGAGATAGATAGGTAAAGATGTAAACTCCCCACGATCTTCCATAGAAGTGAGTATCTGTGTATGTACGAATAGAAGCATTTCCCGAGATATTGACGCCCATTGAACACCATCCGCAGATTAATAAGGCGGCGGGCCTGAGCGAAAAACACTAGACACTTCCACCCTCTAAAAAGGAGAGAATATGTCCAGTCATTACCCT
>JAQBVO010000007.1 GCA_027728065.1 Actinomycetota bacterium | reverse complement strand
ATTTAATTGTAGGAGTTGGGGGAGGAGCCATCACCGACGTTTCTGGCTTCGCCGCTGCATCGTGGCTGCGTGGCATTGAGTGGATCGCGGTTCCAACAAGTGTTGCAGGAATGGTGGATGCATCGGTTGGCGGTAAAACCGGCATTAATAGTGGATATGGTAAGAATTTAATCGGTGCTTTTCACTCACCATCTGCGGTGTTGATCGATCTCTCCTGGCTATCAACACTTTCAGATCGAGATTTTTCAGCTGGTATGGCCGAGGTTATTAAATGCGGATTTATTGCAGATCATCAGATTATTAATCTGCTGGCCAATCAATCATGTCAACAACTGCGCGCTGACTTACCTAGGACCATCGCACTTATTGAGGCATCGGTTAATGTTAAGGCCGACGTTGTAAGTCGTGATTTCAAGGAGAGTTTTGCCCGTGAGATTCTCAATTACGGTCACAGCCTTGGCCATGCCATAGAGATTCACAGTAAGTACAACCTGCGCCACGGTGAAGCGATTTCGATTGGCTTAGTCTTTGCAGCCGAATTATCGGAGATAAAGGGGCATTTGTCCCCTGAAGTTGTAGAGATGCACCGCAAACTCTTAACCGCGCTAGATTTACCGATTACTTATCCGCGCGCAGCATGGTCAGAGTTACTTCCACTTCTATATTTAGATAAGAAATCGCGGGGTAAGTCCCTACGCTTTGTCGCAATATCGGCAATCGCCTCTACGCTGCGCATCGAGGATGCAATAGAGAGTGAACTATCGGCGGCATATGAGAGAATAAGTTCATGAAGATTCTGGTAATCAATGGCCCTAACTTGGCACGATTGGATATTCGCGACTCTTCTATTTACGGCGATCTTAACTACGGCGAGCTCACATCTCTCGTTCAGATTGCTGCTAAAGAACATGGATTCGATGCCGATATACGACAAAGCGATGATGAGGCCACGATCATTGGCTGGTTACATGAAGCCGCCGACAAGAAACTCCCTGTGATAATTAATCCAGCCGCCTTTACGCACTATTCCTACGCCATACGAGATGCGGCGCAGATGCTTACCGCACCACTTATCGAAGTACATCTATCTAATCCTCTTTCTCGTGAAGAGTTTCGTCATACATCGGTAATCTCTGCAGTTGCACGTGGGACTATCGCGGGATTTGGTCCTAATTCATATGTATTGGCGATAATCGCGCTTAAAAACCTGATTGGCTAGGCGAACAAAGCACTATCGGTAAGCAGGTATCCTTATATCCTTGCTATCACGATCGATAGCCGTATATTTTCAGGTGAGTGGAGCGCGAGCGTGGCAACAACAGCCGATATGAAGAATGGAATTACCTTAGATTTAGAGGGTCAACTCTGGAATGTTATAGATTTTCAACATGTTAAGCCTGGCAAAGGTCCTGCATTCGTACGCACGAAGTTGAAATCAGTGCTTACCGGTAAGGTAATTGATCGTACATTTAACTCAGGTGTGAAGATTGATGTTGAAATTCTAGAAAAGCGTGACATGCAGTTCCTTTATAAAGATGGCAAAGATTTTGTGTTTATGGATGCAAAAACATTTGACCAGATCTGCATCTCGGCAGCAACGGTTGGGGATATGGCCAATTACATGCTTGAAAATACCGATGCGGTAGTAGCTGTCCACGATGGCAATCCGCTCTATATCGAACTAGCAGCTTCGGTCCCATTAAAGATTACCTACACAGAGCCTGGAATTCAGGGCGATCGTTCATCGGGTGGAACCAAACCTGCAACTGTTGAAACTGGAATAGAGATTCAAGTTCCACTCTTTATTAAACAAGATGAGGTCGTCATGGTTGATACTCGCGATGGGTCTTACCAAGGCCGCGCTAACTAGTGTCGGCCCGTAGTAAGGCACGCAAAGCCGCGTTAGATTTACTCTACGAGGCCGATATCCGCAGCAGCAACGCCATTGAAACACTCAATCTTCGTGACCTGTTCGATCAGGGGAGACAGGCCCGACCGGTACGTGAGTACACACGCGAGCTCGTTAGCGGTGTCGATACTCACCGGCGAAAGATCGATGAGTTAATAACCACCTATGCCCAAGGTTGGGATATGGATCGGCTGCCTGCAGTTGATAGAAATATTTTGCGGCTTTCAATCTTTGAGATTTTGTGGGCACCGGCTATCCCTGATGCCGTTGCAATCGATGAGGCGCTTATGTTGGCCAAGGAGTTATCAACCGATGCCTCAGCCGGTTTCATTCACGGTCTTCTAGGGCGCATCTGCGCCATTAAAGAGAGCCTTGCTCTTTAGCGTTCTAGAAGTAAGTGATTCTCTCGCAGTATCACGTTGATCTGATCATGGCTCTTGCCAACGCTCATTGCCAATAGAGTCAGATCACCAACGCGCATCGATAGAACCTCACCATTCCAATCGTTGCGAAGGCTTACGAGTCCGGCGATAAATCGAATAACGCTGACAAGCTCCGGGCAGGGTGGAGCTATCTCTGCACTCACAACGATTAGGCTTGTGAGTCGGCGTAGATCTATTACTGGCCCGGCAGATATAGCCGGCGATGATGTGGGCTGCTCAAGCAGATAGGACAGGGGTACTCCATAGAAATCGGCGATGGTAATCGCCTTTTTAACAGATAGGGCACGATCGCCCCGTTCATACGAGCCGAGAACAACGGCGCGGATGCTCTGGTTGCTCGCCAGCTCTACATCGTTGAGTGAGAGCCCTTTGGCGATTCGGATTGCACGCATACGTGAACAGATCTGATCATGTGTTGTCATGCTCATTAGATTAAATCCTGAGAGATAGGCCCACCTGGGCTTATCCACAGATTCAATACTTTGCTGCTATACTCGCCTGCGCATCCTTTAATGACCCATCCAGAGAGATGGGGAAGGAGATTTACATGAGCGTTGCCCTGTCTGCACTAGAGATTTCACGTGCATTGACACGTATCTCCCACGAGATTTTAGAGGCAAATCCCTCCAGTGATCTTATAACCATCTTAGGTATACCAACGCGCGGTGCCCACTTAGCTGTGCGAATAGCGGCGAGTATGAGCCAGATAGCGGCCCGCGAAATTCCCGTCGGAATGCTCGATATCACGATGCATCGCGACGATTTACGTATGCATCCACCGCGGCCGCTCATGCCGACATCGATCCCCAGCAGTGGGATTCAGGGGCGGGACATAGTCTTAGTCGATGACGTTCTCTTCTCAGGTCGCACTATCCGTGCCGCTTTAGATGCACTTGGTGAGATTGGCCGTCCACGCACGGTGCAGTTAGCGGCCTTAGTTGATCGAGGCCACCGCGAACTTCCTATCAGGGCTGATTTTGTAGGTAAGAACCTGCCAACTTCAACTACGCAATCGGTCAAGGTTCATCTGACTGAGATCGATGGCATTGACCAAGTTGTAATTGAGGATAACTAATGCGCCACTTACTCTCGATTTCAGATCTCTCTAAGGCAGAGGCGGTTTCAATATTAGACACTGCCACTGAGCTAGCGCGCGTGAGTGATGGGGCGGTTAAGAAACTGCCAACACTTCGCGGACGTACGATCGTTAATCTCTTTGCCGAAGATTCAACGCGCACCCGTATCTCATTTGAGGCCGCTGCCAAACGTTTATCGGCCGATGTTATTAACTTTTCTGCTAAAGGATCGAGTGTGAGTAAAGGTGAATCTCTCAAAGACACCGCGCTCACACTTCAGGCGATGGGGGCCGACGCAGTTGTTATTCGACATGGTGCATCAGGTGCCCCGCAACGTTTAGCCGATTCGGAGTGGATGCTGGCAAGCGTTATCAATGCTGGCGATGGGACACACGAACATCCCAGTCAGGCTCTTCTGGATGCATTCACAATAAGAAAGCATTGTGCAAAGGGTGCACCAGATTTAGCTGGGATTCGTGTTGCAATCGTAGGTGATGTTTTACACTCTCGTGTGGCGCGATCAAATATTTTGCTCCTCAATCTCTTGGGCGCATCGGTCAGCTTGGTTGCACCCCCAACACTCTTACCTGTTGGCATAGAAAAATGGCCGGTAGATATCTCATATGATTTTGATGCTGTTATTCCAAGCGTCGATGTCGTCATGATGTTGCGCGTTCAGCAGGAGAGAATGAGCAACCTCTTCTTTCCTAATGCTCGCGAATACTCGCGCTACTTTGGTCTTAACTCCGATCGTCTTAAATTGATGTCACCACACTCCATTGTTATGCACCCAGGTCCCATGAATCGTGGGTTAGAGATAGCTGCAGAGGTCGCCGATAGTGCGCGCTCTGTAATCGTGGAACAGGTTTCAAATGGCGTTAGTGTGCGAATGGCGATCCTCTATGTTTTACTCGCAGGTCAATCTTTGGAAGCGGGTGAGAAGTAATGACGGTCAAGGGCTATCTCATCAAAAATGCTCAGATGCCAGATGGGGGTATTAAGGATTTGCTCATTACCGATGGTCGCATTCACTCGCTCGCAGTTGGCATCAACGATGCCACTGCAACGATTATCGATGCAAAGGGCTGTGTAGTTCTACCCGGATTAGTTGATCTGCACACTCATCTACGACAACCTGGCCGCGAAGATGCTGAAACCGTTCTCTCCGGCTCACGCTCTGGTGCAAAGGGTGGCTTCACCGCTATCTCTGCTATGCCAAATACTTCACCAGTTGCCGACAATGCAGGAGTTGTAGAGCAGGTCTTTCGACTCGGTCAACAGAGCGGTTTACTCGATGTCTTCCCAATCGGAGCTGTGACGCAGGGCCTAGAGGGCGCGGCTCTCTCTGAGATCGGGGCGATGGCCGATTCAATTGCCCAGGTTCGCGTCTTTAGTGATGATGGTAACTGCGTCTTTGATCCCCTGGTGATGCGTCGAGCACTCGAATACATTAAGAAATTCAATGGTGTAATTGCACAGCATGCCCAAGAGCCGAGCTTAACCGTTGGTTCACAGATGAATGAAGGTGAAGTATCTGCAGTATTGGGATTAAAGGGCTGGCCGGCAGTTGCAGAAGAGGCAATTATTGCTCGCGATATTTTGTTAGTAGATCACGTTAAATCTCGTTTACACATCTGCCATGTAACAACTGCCGGGGGAGTTGAAATCATTCGTTGGGCCAAAGCCCGTGGAATCAACGTTACTGCCGAAGTTACACCGCATCATCTTCTATTAACCGATGAACTTGCTCGCTCTTATGATCCGGTCTTTAAAGTTAATCCACCACTGCGTACGCAAAAAGATGTCATGGCCCTGCGGGAAGCGTTAGCAGATGGAACGATCGATATTGTTGCCACCGATCATGCGCCTCATACGATGGAGTCAAAAGAGTGCGAGTGGCAAGAGGCCTCATTTGGAATGCTTGGCCTTGAGACCGCGCTCTCTATCGTTCAAAAAACCATGGTTGATTCCAAGTTGATGGACTGGGCTCAAGTTGCCGATCGTTTGTCCACCGCCCCAGCACGTATCGGTGGATATAGCGATCAGGGTCGTAACTTAGAGATCGGTGCAAAGGCAAATGTAATGATTATTAATCCATCGGCTTCGTGGACGGTCGATAAGGATCTGGTAGTTTCAAAGAGTCGAAATACGCCTTTTCATGGTTATGAACTGCCTGGTGTAGTCACTCATACATTCTTTAATGGTATGGCAACTCTTATCGATGGCGCTCTAATAAACTCCGGTGGATCAGAGTGAGTGCTGCTTTTCTAGTCTTAGATGATGGTCGTATCTTTGAGGGAAGATCCTGGGGCGCGGTTGGTAAGACATTTGGTGAGGCCGTCTTTCAAACTGGAATGACTGGATATCAAGAGACCTTAACAGATCCTTCCTATCATAAACAGATAGTTGTAATGACCGCTCCTCATATCGGAAATACCGGTGTTAATAGGCATGATAACGAATCAGCCAGAATCTGGGTTGCAGGATTTGCTGTGCGCAATCCATCCACATTGGCATCAAACTGGCGAAGTGAAAACTCATTAGAGTCAGAGTTAATCTCACACAATATTGTTGGTATCCAAAGCCTGGATACACGGGCGGTGACAAGGCATCTTCGCGTTAGAGGAGCCATGCGCGTAGGCATCTTCTCGGGATTAGAACTCACACGTGATGAGATGGTCGTTGAAGTTCGCAAGACTCAGGAGATGAGTGGGGCTTTTCTTGTCGCCGATGTATCTACATCTGCGCCATACACAATCAAAGCTGTGGGCAAAAAACAATATGTTGTGGCCGCTCTTGATTTAGGAATTAAAAGTGCGACTCCTCGAGCCCTTGCCCAGCGTGGTGTCGAAGTGCATGTACTTCCCTTTGATTCAACGATCGAAGACATTGCCGCCTTAAATCCCGATGGTGTATTCCTCTCCAATGGTCCGGGGGATCCGGCCACAATGGATCAGACAGTGGAGCTTGTACGAGAGGTTTTGCGCCGTGAGATTCCTATCTTTGGAATCTGTTTCGGCCATCAGATTTTAGGTCGCGCATTAGGTTTTCAAACATACAAACTACCTTTCGGTCATCGCGGCATTAACCAACCCGTAATCGATAAGCAGACGGGTAAAGTTGAGATCACATCTCAAAATCATGGATTTGCAGTCAACGCGCCAATCGACTCGCAGTTTTCGACGGTATATGGCGCAGGGGAAGTCACGCATGTATCGCTTAACGATGGCGTCGTTGAAGGCATACAACTTCTAGATCGTCCAGCATTTTCCGTCCAGTATCACCCAGAGGCTGCGGCAGGACCACATGATGCCGCATATCTATTCGATCGCTTTATAGATTTGATGAGCAGAAAGTTTCGCATCTGATGCCATTAGATCCAGCGATTAGATCCGTACTTGTCATCGGTAGTGGACCGATTGTTATAGGACAGGCATGCGAGTTCGACTACTCGGGAACACAGGCCTGCAGAGTGCTACGCGAAGAGGGAATTCGTGTTGTTCTCGTGAACTCAAATCCTGCAACCATAATGACCGACCCACAATTTGCCGACGCAACGTATATCGAACCAATAACTCCTGATGTTATTGAAAGAATCATCGCCCATGAAAAGCCGGATGCTGTTCTAGCAACTTTGGGTGGGCAGACCGCTCTCAATGCCGCGATTGGCCTTTTTGAAAATGGAGTATTGTCAAAGTACGGCGTGCGTTTAATCGGTGCTGATGTGGATGCAATCAATCGCGGTGAAAATCGCGAACTCTTTCGTCAGATCGTTGCAAAGATAGGTGGTGAATCGGCACGTTCAATCATCTGCCATACGATGGAAGAGATTGTTGGAGCCGCTAAAACTCTTGGTTTTCCAGTGGTAGTGCGGCCTTCATTTACTATGGGTGGTTTGGGCTCTGGGATTGCATTTGATCCGACACAGCTGAATCAGATTGCCGGTGCAGGGCTACGACATAGCCCTACCTCTGAAGTTCTACTCGAAGAATCAATAATTGGTTGGAAGGAGTACGAGCTAGAAGTTATGCGAGATCGTAAGGACAATGTCGTAATCGTATGTAGTATCGAAAACATTGATCCCATGGGTGTTCATACGGGTGATTCAATCACAGTAGCACCAGCAATGACATTAACCGATGTGGAGTATCAAAAACTTCGCAATCTATCTCTAGATATTATCCGTGAAGTTGGTGTTGATACGGGTGGCTGTAACATCCAATTTGCGGTTAATCCTGTAGATGGTCGCATCATTGTTATTGAGATGAATCCAAGAGTTTCTCGCTCTAGTGCTCTAGCATCAAAGGCAACTGGTTTTCCCATCGCAAAAATTGCCACTAAGTTAGCTCTTGGCTATACCCTTGATGAGATTCAAAACGATATTACCAAGGTAACGCCAGCATCTTTTGAGCCAACCCTAGATTATGTCGTCGTGAAGCTTCCCCGATTTGCCTTTGAGAAATTTGCAGATGCCGATCCACGTCTAACAACGACCATGAAGAGTGTCGGAGAGGCTATGGCGATTGGTCGATCTTTCACCGAGGCTCTGATGAAGGCGTTGCGATCGCTTGAACGAAAAGAGGCGCCATTTTCCTGGCCAGCCATAAGTGCGAGTGCGAAGAAGGCGCTATTAATTTCAATGGTTACTCCGACAGAGTATCGTTTACAAGAAGTCCAACATGCATTGTGGGCAGGGGCAACTATTGACGAGGTTTTTGCCGCCTGCAAGATCGATCCCTGGTTTTTGCGACAGATTCAAATTATCAACGAACAGGCAGCTCTCATCGCACAATCCGGTGAGTTAAGTACGCAGGTTTTGCGCGATGCCAAAAGCTGCGGATTCTCTGATAAGCAAATAGGAATCTTGCGTGGTATCTCCGAGGATAAAGTTCGACGTATCCGCCACCATTTATCGATACGCCCCGTTTATAAGACAGTGGATACCTGTGCCGCCGAGTTTGAAGCCTTTACTCCATATCACTACTCCAGTTATGAAGAGGAGAGTGAGGTACGAACGCGCACAACACCGGCGGTAATTATCTTAGGTAGTGGTCCGAATCGAATCGGTCAGGGTATTGAGTTTGACTACTCCTGTGTTCATGCATCTTTTGCTTTACGCGAAGCGGGATATGAGACGATTATGATCAACTGTAATCCAGAGACTGTCTCAACTGATTATGACACTAGTGACCGTCTCTATTTTGAGCCACTAACTCTTGAGGATGTACTTGAAGTTATCGCTGCGGAAACCCTTGCCGGACCACTTCTTGGCGTAATCACCCAGCTTGGAGGTCAAACGCCTCTAGCTCTTGCCGCTGGATTAAAGACCAATGGTGTAAATATTTTAGGTACGAGTCCAGAGGCTATTAACTTAGCCGAAGAGCGCGGCGCATTTAATCAGATTTTGTCTGACCAAAACCTTAATGCGCCACAGTTTGGAATGGCCGCCTCGCAGCTAGAGGCTATTGCTATCGCTACCCGAATTGGATATCCCGTACTTGTCAGACCATCTTTTGTTTTGGGTGGACGGGGAATGGAGATTGTCTACGATGATAATGCCCTTGCAGGCTTCATCTCTCGAGCAACTGACATAACCCCTGATCATCCAGTCTTAGTGGATCGTTTTTTAGATAGCGCCATTGAGATCGATGTCGATGCACTCTTTGATGGCACAGAGCTCTTTCTCGGTGGCGTTATGGAGCATATTGAGGAGGCGGGAATTCATAGTGGGGATAGTGCATGCCTACTTCCATCTATGACGATTACGCCTTCACAGTTACAGGAGATTAAGATTGCAACCGAAAAAATTGCGCGCAGCGTTGGCGTACTCGGTTTAATCAATATTCAATTTGCGATCGCTGAAGGCAAACTCTATGTATTAGAGGCAAATCCACGCGCATCTCGCACAGTACCATTTGTTAGCAAAGCCACTGGTATTTCTCTAGCCAAGGCGGCTGCGCGTATCTCACTCGGCGCAACAATCTCCGCACTTCGCACAGAAGGTATCCTGCCAACAGATGGTGATGGAGCGGCAAAGGGGGTTAGCGTTAAGGAAGCGGTCCTTCCGTGGAACCGCTTCCGACGAATGGATGGACATGGAGTTGATGCGATCCTGGGTCCAGAGATGCGATCGACCGGTGAGGTTATGGGTATCTCACCAAGTTTTGGCGAGAGTTATGCCAAGTCTCAGATTCAAGCCTTCGGTCCACTACCAAAGAGCGGAACCGTCTTTATCTCCCTTGCCGATAAGGACAAGACCGCAGGTAAAGATGCCGCCATTGGCCTAGCTGATTTAGGTTTTAGGATTTTAGCAACGGAGGGCACAGCGCGATATCTAGGCGAACATGGAGTAGTTTGCATATCTGTACGTAAAAACTCAGATGGTAAGGGCCCATTGGGCGAACCTACGATCGTTGAGATAATTAACTCGGGGGATATAGATTTAGTGATTAATACACCAGTAGGTCGGGGAACTCGGGCAGATGGCTGGCTCATTCGCACGGCTGCAGTGCAGCGATCTATTCCAATCATTACTACAACGGCCGGTTTTAGTGCCGCAGTTGAGGGTATCCGTTTTATTCAATCACATGAACTTTCGATAAAATCGCTGCAAGAGTGGTTGGCATAGATATGACGCAGATAAATAGGAACGCAGTTGCGATACACGCTCCAATCATCAGCAATAAGCGTGTTGGTCAATACAATCAACTGATAATTGATATCGGTGATCTCTCTAGGCTCTGTAAGCCCGGCAATTTCGTTGCAATAAAGCTCGGTGGGCAGTCTTCGAATATGATTCTCAGGCGCGCCTTTGCCATCTCACGAACCTCTTCGAGTGCTACCTTCGGCGGAACGATGGAGCTCATCGTCGCCCCATACGGTCAAGGAAGTACGTGGTTATGTGCCCAAAGTGAGGGCGTGGTTTTGGATCTCATACTGCCACTTGGTACGGCTTTTGGAATTCCTACAGAGCCCGTCAAGGTTTTGCTCGTAGGCGGAGGATATGGATCTGCGCCTCTATTTGGTTTAGCAGAGGTTTTGTATGCACGTGGGTGCCGCGTAGATATGTTGCTCGGTGCAAGTACTGGGGCAAAGATATATGCACCCATGGAGGGCAAGCGCTCGGTTAACTCCCTACGTATTCATACAGAAGATGGATCGATGGGACAGATGGGGCGTGTGACAGATCCCATTGGCGCATTAATTAATGATCTAGATATTGGAGTTATTTATTCCTGTGGTCCAATGGCGATGTTAGCTGCCATTGATGCGATAACTAAAGATAGCAATGTTCTACATCAATGCGCAGTAGAAGAGGCGATGGCGTGTGGTGTTGGAATCTGCATGACATGTGTAGTTCCAGTTACAGATGGCACAGGTGCAGTTTCTATGCTTCGCTCATGTATCGATGGGCCGGTAATGGATGGCGCTAGGGTTGCGTGGGACAAAGTTGGGAAAACGCTATGACGAGCGTAGATTTTTCAACCACTCTGGGTAATGCCTGGTTTGCTTCCCCCGTATTTACCGCTAGTGGATGCGCTAGCTCTGGTCGCGAACTTGCACAGTTTTTTCCACTTCGCGATATAGGTGGCGTTGTCACAAAATCGGTCATGAGTAGGCCACGAACTGGAAGGCCTACTCCACGTATGGCTGAGACCCCAAGTGGAATGCTCAATTCAATTGGATTACAAGGCCCAGGCATCGATGCCTTTATCGCAAAAGATATTCCATATCTCATCGAAGAAAAAGCACGCATTATCGTCTCAATCGCGGGGGAGACTATCGAAGAGTATTCAACCGTTGCTAGGAAACTGCGTTCGGTGGCCGGGATTAGCGCTATTGAAGTCAATATCTCATGTCCCAATGTAGAAAATCGAGGATTGGTATTTGCCTGCGATCCGGATGCATCCAGACGTGTTATAGATGGTGTTAAACGTACCGTGGGTGGTGAACTTCCTATCATTGCAAAGTTATCACCCGATGTAACTGATTTAGTCTCCATCGCTAGAGGGGTAGTAGATGCTGGCGCCGATGCATTAGCACTTATTAATACCGTGCTCGGAATGGCTATTAATCTTGAGACTATGCGCCCATATTTGGCAGGCAAAACTGGTGGTTTATCGGGTCCTGCTATTAAACCAATCGCGATTCGAGCCGTGTACCAAGTCCATGAGGCGCTGCCGAAGATTCCAATTCTTGGAATGGGTGGAATAGCAACGGCCAAGGATGCACTAGAAATGATTGTAGCTGGTGCTAGCGGAGTATCTATAGGTACTGCTAGTTTTTCTAATCCAACTGCACTGATCACAATTGCCACAGAGCTAAAAGAGCTCCTTGCAACCAAGGGCTTTGCATCACTTCGCGATGCGATTGGCTTTGCCCATCGAAGCGGGCAGGTTGACTAATATGGCGATAAAAGCCCCAATAGTTTTGGCCGTTGATACATCTGATTTGGCAACTGCAGTTGAGTGGGTAAAGGCGACCGAGTCAGTTGTATCCACTTATAAATTGGGTTTGGAGTTTTTCTTAAACTTAGGTCATGATGGCGTTCTCGCAGTATCAGAGCAGACCGATAGCGATATCTTTTTGGATTTAAAGCTCCACGATATTCCACATACTGTCAGTGGGGCAGCACGTGCTATCTCGCATTTGCGTCCAAAGTATGTAACTGTTCATGCATCGGGTGGAAGTGCAATGGTTGCCGCTGCCGTGCAATCACTACCATCGACAATGGTTACTGGAGTTACTATCTTGACTTCACTAACTGAGATGGATGTTGCAGAGATTGGATACAAATCCAACGCCCTAGAAAGCGCTGTGGGTTTGGCTAAGATCGCAATCAACGCCGGAGCTCGGGCAATTGTCTGTTCTCCACTTGAGATTCTTGCTATACGCCAAAGTGTCGGCGATGAGATAACAATAATTACTCCTGGTGTTCGAGCAGATTCACAGATATCACACGATGATCAAGTTCGCACAATGTCTCCTCGCGAGGCTATCGATAGAGGTGCAAATCTAGTTGTCATCGGCCGTCCTATTACTTCACTATGGAGTAAAGGTTCATCAGCGATGCGCGATGGCGCGCAGTTAATCGCCGCACAGATTCTCTAAATCGCGATGATTGGACTAGATTTGGTACATGGGTGGGCCTCCAAAGCTTTCAGAACAAGTGCGCGCGGCAGCGCTTGTAAAAGCTAGCCAATCACGCAAACGCCGTGCAGAGATCAAGGCGGCGATCAAGGCCGGTGAACTCTCCATCGATGGAGTCCTTGAGATCGCCGCACAAGAGGATGCAGTTGCAAAGATGCGTGTGCGCCAACTATTGGAGGCCATTGCAGGCCTTGGAAAAGTACGTGCAATTGCATTAATGGAGCGTCTAAAAATCTCACCCACACGTAGAATTGCAGGCTTAGGGCGCCACCAAGTTAAAGCGTTGCGAGAGGAGTTTATGAAATCCTCACATGCAATTACTCCAGGAAAACTTATTGTGCTCTCGGGCCCTGGTGGAGTTGGCAAAAGTACGGTGGCCGCGCGCTTGCGAGAATCCGGTGATTTCTGGGTAAGCGTTTCTGCAACGACGAGGTCGCCACGACCAAATGAAATCGATGGCATCGATTATTTTTTCATGAGTGAAGAAGAGTTCTCACAGAAAGTTCACGCCGATGAGTTTTTAGAGTGGGCACAATTTGCAGGAAATCGTTATGGCACTCCTAGTGGCGCAGTGGCTGATGCCCTACGTGCAGGTCACAATGTCTTGCTAGAGATCGAGATAGATGGTGCTCGCCAGGTGAAATCACATCTACCGCAGGCTATTTTGATTTTTCTAGAACCACCTACGTGGGAAGAGCTGGTTGCCCGTTTACAGGCTCGAGGTACCGATACCCCTGATCGTCGTTCACAACGGTTGCAGTTAGCCCAAGACGAGCTAGCTGCGGCCTCATTTTTTGACCTTGTTATCGTCAATGACCAGGTCGAGAGGGTTGTGGAACAACTGATAGGATTAACCTCTTAACCACACGGTAATTAGATAATACGAGCGGGGAATAACTATGGATGGCATTACAAATCCACCTATCGATGAGCTTCTTGATAAGAGCGGCTCGAAATATAGTCTTGTTCTCTACGCCGCAAAGCGTGCACGTCAGATTAATGCTTATTATTCCCAGCTAGATGAGGGTTTACTTGAATATGTAGGACCACTCGTTGATACACATATTCATGAGAAACCGCTATCTATCGCACTGCGCGAGATTAATGATGGCTTACTCACGATTGAAAATCTCGAACCAACGGCTTAATTAGCCCATCGCGCTACATGAGTGCCACATCCGGCGAGGTAGTTCTCGGAGTCGGAGCCGGGATTGCTGCATACAAATCCGCTGATCTCCTGCGTCGCCTACAAGATCGTGGATATGCAGTAACCGTTGTACCGACGCCCTCATCACTAAACTTTGTCGGAGCTGCCACTTGGCAAGCGCTTTCGGGCCGCCCAGTGGCGAGCACGATCTGGGAGAACACAGAGAAGGTCTCACATATCTCTATTGCCCAGCAGGCCGATTATTTTTTAATCGCACCGGCAACGGCCGATTTAATTGCACGTATCGCCGCTGGACGCGCAGATGATCTCTTGACGAATTTAGTACTTGCATCCAACGCTGCAATGTTGGTTGTACCTGCAATGCATCCACAGATGTGGAGCAACCCAGCTACGGTTGCAAACGTGGCCACACTTCGTAGTCGTGGCTATATAGTGATGGAGCCTGAATATGGGCGTTTAACTGGAGATGATTTTGGCCAGGGGAGATTTCCGGAGATAGCAAAAATTGTCTCGCAATTTGATGCCATGACTGGCAACGTAGCCGACTTTACTGGCAAGAGGGTATTGATCTCTGGTGGTGGGACTCGAGAGGCGATCGATCCTGTTCGATTTATCGGCAACCGTTCATCGGGAAAGCAGGCGTTAGCTCTGGTGCGGGCCGCTGCCAAACGCGGAGCACAGGTTCATTTGGTCGCTGCCAATATGGATACATCCCAACTAGGAGCAATCTCTACTACCCATGTTGAAAGTGCGGCGCAGATGCGCGCAGTCTTGGCCGAGGAGTTTGCCTCGTGCGATCTTCTTATTATGTGTGCTGCCGTTGCAGATGCAAGGCCAGTTACTACGCGAATCGAAAAGATAAAAAAGAGGCTGCTTACCTCTATAGAGTTAGAGCCTAATCCCGATCTTTTAGCAGAGTTGGGGGCACGCAAAGAGCATCAGATCCTGGTCGGTTTTGCCGCCGAAACCAGCGATTTGATTGACTCGGCCCGTGGCAAGTTAGTTGCAAAGGGCTTAGATATTATCTATGTCAACGACGTGAGTAACGGTGCAATCTTTGGAAAAGATACAACGTCAGGTATAATCCTCACACGCACTGGTGCGGAAATAGCGCTCAAGGAAGTCTCCAAAGACGCTCTCGCAAATGTACTCCTTGATTACGCCATCCGGCAGTTAGGTTAAAATATGTCAAAACGTCTTTTCACATCGGAGTCAGTAACCGAAGGACATCCAGATAAAATCGCCGATGCAATTTCAGATGCAGTTCTTGACTCACTCCTTTCACAGGATAGTAAGAGCCGAGTCGCTGTGGAGACTCTGATTACTACAGGTCAAGTCCACGTTGCTGGGGAAGTTACTACCAATGGTTATGCCGACGTCAACACAATCGTTCGCGATACCGTTCTTAACATCGGTTATGACTCATCGGAGAAGGGTTTTGATGGAAATAGTTGTGGAGTATCAATTTCGATTGGTCAACAATCGCAAGATATTGCTCAAGGCGTAAATGATGCATACGAACACCGCGTAGCTGCCGGGTCCGACCCGTTAGATTTACAGGGCGCCGGAGATCAAGGGTTGATGTTTGGGTATGCCTGCAATGACACTAAAGAGTTGATGCCACTACCTATCTGGTTAGCCCACGCCCTAGCCCAACAGCTTTCAAAAGTACGCAAATCTGGCGAGCTGGCCTATCTGCGCCCAGATGGTAAGACACAGGTAACGATTGAATATGATGGCAATCGGGCAGTTGCACTCGAGACGGTAGTTATCTCTAGTCAGCACTCCGAGGATGTAGATGTGGCTACGAAACTGACTCCTGAGATTATTGAGTATGTCATAGAGCCGATTCTGGCCACAATCGACCTTCCTCGGAAAAATCTGACCATGCTCATTAATCCAACGGGACGCTTTGTTATTGGTGGTCCGATGGGCGATGCGGGCCTAACAGGGCGAAAGATTATCGTGGATACATATGGTGGAATGGCCCGTCATGGCGGAGGAGCATTTAGCGGTAAAGATCCATCCAAGGTCGATAGATCTGCCGCCTATGCAATGCGTTGGGTCGCTAAAAACGTTGTAGCAGCTGGACTTGCCACGCGGTGTGAGGTTCAGGTCGCCTATGCCATCGGAAAGGCGCAACCAGTTGGTCTCTTCGTTGAAACTTTTGGAACCGAAAGCGTTCCAGTTGCAAAGATTCAAGATGCTGTGCTTGCCGTCTTTGATCTACGCCCGGCGGCCATCATCCGAGACCTTGAACTTCTCCGACCAATCTATACATTAACAAGTGCCTATGGTCACTTTGGTCGTGAACTTCCAGAGTTTACTTGGGAGCGCACCGACCGTGTGAGTGCACTTCAAAGCGCTATTAAGTAGAGCGTGGCAATACCAGGTCGTCTGCGCCTGCGTTCGCAGATTATCCCTGGCTTTGAAAAGAGCGCTACCCATAAACCATTTGTGCGCGTATGGGTAGACACGGGTGTCTTTCATCTGGACAAATCTTATGACTATCGTGTTCCAGAAGTCCTTAGCGATGGAGTCCAGATTGGTGTGCGCGTACAGGTTCCGTTTAATTCTCGAGAGGTCGAGGCGATAGTTCTTGAGCGAATCGATAGATCGGAAATAACTGGGGCTATCGCTTGGGTAAGCAAGATTATCTCACCGCACCCGGTTGCCACCAAGCAATCGCTACAACTCATTGATCAAGTCGCCAAGAGCTGGGCTACTCATCCATTCGATATTGTGCGATCAGCTATTCCACCACGTATTGCCAGTGTTGATAAGAAATTCTCTGATATAGAAAAAACATCAAGCGTTGAAAAAAAATCTAAAGGTATCTATTCATTTGTCGCCTTTGAACCCTATATCAGCCCCTCAGCGCAGTTAATCTCACTAGTGCAGCACGGCCTTAAGGATGGTTGTGTTTTAGTGATCGCACCTAATGAGCGGGACATCGATGCGATTGTAGAGACTGCCAAGCTGCACAATCTGGCCTATATACGTTTGGATAGCTCGATTACGCGCGCGCAGCGCTATGAGAACTTCTTGCTGGCTATGAATACCAAGAGAATTTTGATTATAGGTGCACGAAGTGCGATATTTGCACCGATTAAGCATTTATCGACGGTGATTGTCTATAAAGAGTCTTCACATGAGCACTATGAGATCCGAAATCCGGCATGGAATGTGCGTGATGTTCTCAATCTGCGTCGAGGGATTGAAAACCTAGATGTTGTTTTCTCAGGATATGTTCCCAGCTTAGAGATCTCAGCTTTGATCGATAGTAAGAGGATGACGTACTTAACTCACTCACATATGATGCCGGTTAAATCCTTCTCTTCCGATGACGGAGCTTTATTACCAGGTAGGATTTTTTCGCATATTCGCGCCGCTCTTGCCCAAGGTCCCGTTCTCTTCCTTATTGCGCGCAAGGGATATGGCAATGCGCTCTTATGCGCACACTGCAGAAATATAGCGCTGTGCAATTGTGGTGCTCGTTTAGTGGTGGGATCTAAGGGCGCAGCTCCCTCCTGCACGCTATGCCAAAGACAATACCCCCAATGGTCATGTCAGTGGTGCGCTGGGACAAAGCAGTATTTAGCTGGTCGTGGCATCGAGCGTGCAGCACAAGAGATTTCGAGGGCGTTTACTGGCTATCCAATTATCTTATCTTTCGGAGATGTAATTAAATCGCAGATAGAAAATAGACCGGCGATAGTTTTGGCAACGCCCGGTTCTGCACCGAGCGTGATAGGCGGATACAGCGCAGTAGTTATATTAGATGGATTAAGATTCTTCTCACACGCTGATCAGCGCGCACAGGAGCGCGCACGGGAGCTCTTTTTTGAGAGTGCATCAATGATTAATTCAAAGGGTGTTGCTCTCATTTGTATTGAGCAGTCACATCCGGTTGTTGCAGCCCTTACTAAATGGAGTCCAGGGGTAATGATTCGCCGCGAACTTGCAGAACGTTTAGAAATTGGATTGCCACCATTTGTCAGAAGTTTCGTTATTACTGGTTCATCGACCGATTTCACCTCTATCGCCGCAGGACTGCGCAAGGCAGTTGCCGATCGACGTATTGCTGCATCGGTAAAGATTCTTGGCCCCAGTCAGACTGACAAAAATCAAGCCAAGATTGTTTTGTACTGTCCAAGGCAGGAGGCAACTGCCTTAACAAATTTTTTACATGAACTATCACGTAGGCGTAGTATCGCCAAGAAGGAATACTTAACTATAAGAATAGATCCATATTCATTGTGAGCCTTTGATAGCATTATCAAATGAGTTTGCAAGAGATTCGCCACTTTGGAGATCCGGTCCTGATTACGCCGGCGGCTCCAGTAGTTGCTTTCGACAAGGAGATTCGTACTTTAATTGCCGACTTAACCGAGACGATGCTCAACGCTCCTGGAGCGGGTTTGGCAGCTCCCCAGATCGGAGTTGGCCTACGGGCATTTGTTTGGCACCTCGATGATCTCCTTGGTCATTTGATAAATCCCACACTTGTTCTAAGTCCTGAGATTGAAGTTGATGACGAGGGCTGTCTATCTTTCCCAGATCTTAGTTTTCCAACTCCGAGATCATTGCGTGCTGTGGCCCGTGGTTTTAATATGTTTGGTGAGCCGATTCAAATCGAAGGATCTGATCTACTTGCCAGAGCGCTACAACATGAAACAGATCATCTCGATGGCATCCTATTCATAGATCGCATGAGTAAAGCTGATCGAAAGCTAGCCATGAAGCAGATAAGGCAGTCAGATTGGTTTAATGAGGCGGATTCCAAGATAACAATTAAGCAATCACCGCACACCATCTTTGGACGGAACACCTAGTGCGTATCGGAGTAGCTGCTACTCCGGAGGTGGCGATACCAACCCTTCATTGGTTGCGGGGCAGCGATCACGAGATCATCCGTGTGATCTCACGACCAGATCGTCGCACTGGTCGCGGACAACAGTTTTCATCCTCACCGGCTTCTGCCTGGGCCATTGAAAATAAGATAGAGCTTTTTAGACCAGAATCTGCCCTTGATTTAGTTGGTTCAATAGAGGATCTCGATTGTGTTTTAACGATCGGATATGGGCTTCTCATACCAGAGAAGATTCTTAATCTTCCTCGTTTTGGTTTTCTAAATCTACACTTCTCTCTTCTGCCGGCATATCGTGGCGCAGCCCCGGCTCAACGAGCGATAGAAAATGGAGAGAGCGTTACAGGTGTAACTCTCTTTAAACTCGATAAGGGAATGGACACGGGTCCGATATATAGTTGGGCCGAGTTAGCTATTGATCCACAGTGGCGTTCGAAAGAGTTGTTAGATGCCCTCTCGCTCATATCTCCATCTGTAGTTTCACAAGCACTCACCATGATTGCCGATGACATACCTGCCACTGCACAGCACGGTAAAATCTCTACTGCACCTAAAATTTCAAAACAGGAGGCGCAGATAGATTTCAACCAGAGCGCAGAGATAATTCTGCGCCGTATCCGTGCTTTTTATCCAGCACCAGGGGCATGGAGTACGTTCAATGGAGCGGTACTAAAAGTAAGCCAGGCCGAAGTAGTTGACTTTGATTTATCCCCTGGAGTTATCAGATTTAGCGATGACCAGCTCATCGTCGGCACGGCATATGGCGCAATCTCGCTTATAACACTTGTACCCGCTGGCAAGAAAGAGATGGATGGGCGTGATTGGGCTCGCGGGGCGAGACTATTACCGGGTGCCCACCTTGGTTGAAGCAGGTCGAAATAGATCGAGATCCCCAAGACCCGATGCCGCACGATTGCTCGCCTTCGATCTCATTACAGAGGTCACTAGAAATGCTGGCTATTCAAATCTGCTTCTACCCAGCGCCCTAACGTCGAGTGGATTAGATGAGCGCGATCGTAATCTTGTAACAGAGCTTGTCTATGGAACGCTGCGCATGGCTGGAAGGCATGATTGGATTTTAGAACAAGTGAGTGATCGTCCGTGGAACCAGGTTAATCCAGGGATTATCGATGTAGCCCGGCTGGGTGTTCATCAGATTCACAGTATGCGTATCCCTGATCACGCTGCAGTATCTGCAACGGTTGAAGTTGCACGAGCGCGCCTGGGTGAGTCTAAGGCTAGTTTCGTCAACGCGCTTCTTCGAAGCGTCACGCGAAAACCTATCGATGAGTGGTTTGCACCCTTGGCAGAGATTCAAGACCCAATTGTTCGTTTGTCGATTCAATACTCTCATCCCGAGTGGATTGTTTCAGCTTATTATGATCTTCTCAAAGATTGGCACCAGGTTGAGGCAGTGGTTGCAATGAACAATCTACCTGCCCTACCCACACTTGTTGCATGGCCAGGGTATTCGACTCAGGCGGATCTGATCGCACTTGGGGCGAAAGCGACAACGTATTCACATCTAGGCGCTAGATTCAAAGGTAATCCAGGTGCACTTGAATTGATTCGACATAGGTTAGCTGGCGTAGCCGATGAGGGATCTCAGTTGGTTGCAACAGTCTTTGCTTCCATTGCACAAGGTTCATCATGGTTAGATCTGTGCGCAGGACCTGGTGGTAAAGCCGCGCTGCTCTCTTCTATCGCTGCCTTACGTGGCATTACATTTACTGCAAATGAAATCTCGACACCACGTTCGAATTTGGTCCGAAACGTTGTGCATGGAGCACGTGTATGGACGGGGGATGGGCGAGAGGTATCAACCCATGGTGAAAGCTTTGATGCCATTCTTATCGATGCTCCATGCACTGGACTTGGCGCGCTGCGGCGAAGGCCAGAGATACGCTGGAGACGATCTTTAGCGGATTTGCGAGAACTTACTCAATTACAACGTGAGCTTATTGATGAGGCTATAGGCGTACTCAGTTTCGATGGCATCCTAGGCTATGCAACATGTTCACCTCATTTAGCTGAAACAACTGTGCAGGTTAGCGACATTCTCAAAAAGTATCCTCAGATGCAGTTATTAGATATCACACCATATCTACCAAAAGGCTTAGAGGATGCAACACGGGCAGGAGCGATGGCGCTGTGGACACATCGACACGGCACCGATGCGATGTTCTTAGCGGTTTTTAGAAAGAAAAGTTAGGCTAAACCTATGGCACGCGAGATTCGAATTACACCGAGCATCTTAAATGCCGATCTAAATAATCTAGAGTACGAGATTTCACGTATAGCCTCGCATAGCGATCTTATACATTTAGATATTATGGATAATATCTTCGTACCGAATTTCACCTTCGATTTTGAGTACGCTAACAAAATCATTACTTCCTGCCCTATAGGTATTGACGCACATTTGATGGTTGCAGATGTTGATCTCATCGCGCCGGCCTATGCCGAAATTGGCTGTGCTAGCGTTACCATCCATGCCGAGGCGAGCGCAAATATCGCATCGACACTGCGCAATATCCGAAATGCCGGTGCACGGGCAGGATTAGGAGTTAAACCGCAGACAGCAATCGATGCTTACGCGAGCTTTATAGATAGCGTGGATATGTTCTTAATCATGACGGTTGAACCAGGCTTTGGTGGCCAAAAGTTTATGCACGAGATGATGGCAAAAGTGCGACGCACACGGCAGTTAATTGGCGATCGCCCCATTTGGTTACAGGTTGATGGGGGAGTTTCACTCGATACCATCGTTGAGGCAAGTGAGGCTGGCGCCGATGTATTTGTTGCTGGTAGTGCAGTATTTAATGCCCAGGATCCTGCTGCAATGATTGATTCATTACGCAATCTCGCAACATCTGTGACATACTAGTTCTCACGTTGTTCCGAGGGTCGGTGATAATTCCAAACCGGCGGTAAAGTCCGCGACCCGACCACATCCAGTGGTCGGTTGATTTGGTGAAAATCCAAAACCGACAGTTAAAGTCTGGATAAAGGAACATACAACTCATCTGTATGGCGCCGTTGAGTTGTTGTTGCTTCCTCGAGCTTTTCATCCGAGGAAGTATCAACTATGAATCTCATTACATGGCTTTTTGAAACAAATATCAATTTTGGCAGTAAACAGATCGCGGTTCGCGAATTAATTGGTGGAATTTTAGGGATAACTAGCGCATTTTTAGGAATGAAGCGAAAAGTGGCGGCATGGCCCGTTGGAATCGTTGCTGACTCACTTCTCTTTACAGTTTTCTTAGGCGCCGTCTTTGCCTATCCCGATCAGCCATCGGCCACTTTTTATGGTCAGGCCAGTCGAAATCTTCTCCTTATTGTTGTGAGCATCTATGGATGGATGAGTTGGTCGCGCCATCGCAGAGGCAATGGCGTCAAGCGCCCGGCTGTTTCGCCACGTTGGACAACTACTCGTGAGAGATTAATACTTGTACCAGCGATTATTCTCTTCTATTTCGCCGCGATGGCGATATTTAGTGCGCTAGGCCAGAGCGGTACGTGGCTCTTGGTTGATACGTGGATCTTTACGGGAACTGCTCTAGCGACCTTTGGAATGAGTCGTGGATATGTTGAGTTTTGGTTAGTCTGGATAGCCGTTGATTTAGTGGGAGTGCCTTTCGCCTTTGCAAATGGCTACTATCCAACTGGAACTCTCTATGCGATCTACCTTCCCCTTGTTATCTGGGGCTTTAGATCATGGCTACGCATCTTAAAAGCCGAGGCTAATGATCGACGAGTTGCCCAGGTGGCATAGTAAAATCGCTGATGTGAAATCCTTTGATGCCCTTTGGGCCGAACTAGCCCAAATAATCGCTACTCGTCCAGAGGGTTCGGCGACGGTGGCTGCCGTTGATTCAGGTACGCATGCAATAGGAAAGAAGATTTTGGAAGAGGCTGGGGAGGTCTGGTTAGCTGGCGAGCATGAATCCGATGAGGCTCTAGCCAAGGAGATTAGTCAACTTATTTACCATCTACAGACAATGATGTTGTCACGTGGTCTTACCCCTAATGATATTTACAAATATCTCTAAGAGAGTTCAATAGCTATGTTGCGTATCGCCGTTGCAAATAAAGGTTCACTCTCGGATGCCTCAATCTCCATACTCCAAGAGGCTGGGTATAAACAACGCAGTGATAGTAGAGATTTAGTCCTGGTAGATAATCAAAATAACGTTGAGTTCTATTATCTACGCCCGCGCGATATTGCGATCTATGTTGGCTCTGGCGAACTCGAAGCGGGCATCACAGGCCGTGATTTATTGATCGATTCTGGTGCTCGGGCTACTGAACTCCTTGCCCTGGATTTTGGCAGCTCTACCTTTCGATTTGCCGCTCCAAATAATCGCACGTGGTCCCTTGCAGATATCGCAGGCAAACGTATCGCTACGGCATATCCAGGTTTAGTTGCCTCTCATTTAAGAACTTTAGCGATTAGCGCAGAGGTCGTGCGTCTTGATGGCGCAGTGGAGAGCAGTGTTCGGCTGGGTGTAGCCGATCTCATCGCCGATGTAGTGAGCACGGGTAATACTCTGCGGCAAGCTGGATTAGAAATTTTTGCAGAGCCAATACTTACTAGTGAGGCGATTGTAATCTGCCGGAAAGAGTCTAAGATTCCAAATGATCTCGATGTTTTGATTCGGCGACTTCAAGGCGTCGTAACTGCGCGTCGCTATGTACTCCTTGATTACGATATTGAAAAGAAAAATCTCGATTCAGCCTGCATAATCACTCCAGGACTTGAATCACCCACGATTTCACCGTTACAGAAACCAGATTGGGTTGCTGTACGCGCGATGGTGCTACGTGCAGATACAAATCGTGTAATGGATGAACTCTGGAGCGTTGGCGCACGAGGAATCTTAGTTACTGATATTCACGCCTGTAGATTGTAGTTTTTACTCTTCGCTACTGGCTTGGGCAGGAATTCCGAGTAGATATAGGACAGAATCTAAATATGGCGTACTTACACTGCTATCTGCCGCCGCTTTTACGACAGGCTTTGCATTAAATGCAATACCTAAGCCTGCAGCAGCGATCATCTCTAGATCATTTGCGCCATCACCGATAGCTACTGTCTGCTCCATATCGATAGATTCAAGCTGTGCAAACTCTCGTAGCGCCGCTGCCTTACCTGCACAATCTATGACGGTTCCTTCAACCTGACCATTGAGAACACCATTGCTAATGCCGAGTTTATTGGCACGAAAATGCGTGATACCAAGCTCTGATATTAAGGGTGCAATGACATCTATGAAGCCTCCAGAGACAACAGAGACGATATGACCCAACCCCTGCAAAGTACGTACGAGATTTCTAGCCCCAGGTGTCATAACAATCTCGCCGGCAACTTCTGCAAGGACTGATTCTGGTAGCGACTTCAAAAGAGCGACCCTGGCTCGCAGAGATTGTTCAAAATCCAACTCACCGCGCATCGCTGCCTGAGTAATTTGAGAAACCTCATCTGCAACTCCAGCCCTTGCCGCCAGAAGATCGATAACCTCTTGGGTGATTAATGTCGAATCAACATCGAGTTGTACTAACTTCTTTGCAAATCTTTTCAGACCACCTGGTTGAACGGCAATATCAATCGAATGTTCGGCTGCAACTAGTGAGAGCGCCAATGCTAGTGTGTGCTGCTTAGCACCAGAGACGATGAATTCGATAGCGATTACTGGATGTGAGGTCGTGCGCGAAATCTTCTCGATATTTGCACCTGATTGTGTAATAACACCGGCTACAGCAGCTATCGCCTCTGGTAACAATCTGCTACATAAAACAACGACATGCAATAAATCCCTTTTTGTGGCTATATCTGATGTATGCGTTGTGGCGAAAAGAACCGCGATATCTACCTCTATGGATCCTGCACACTCCATGAGATCGGCCTCTATTGCGCTCTGGTGAGCAGGGTTAAGCAGGATCAATACAGTTAATATCAACCTCCTACTGATAACGACCTGTTCTATATCTAGAATTGAGATAGAAAACGGTGCCAGGGTGGCAAAGAGGTGTTGCGTAATACCTGGTTTATCTATCCCACTGAGCAGGATTAAGCCAGTGAACTGCTCATTTTCGCTCTGTGTTGGCATTAGGGCTGCAACTTTATCGTGAATCACGTTGCGCCATCGCCCATATCTGGCCACTTTTGAGCATTAACACAGTATCTTTTTGCTCTATGGCCAGCACATCTGTATTAGAAGTGAGCGACCTGCAGGTTGTGCGAGGCGAAAAAACGATACTCGGACCAATAAATTTTCGGATCAATGCGGGGGAGCGTTGGGTAATTCTCGGACCTAATGGGGCAGGAAAATCTACGCTCTTGCACATACTCGCCACCAAGATATTCCCGACAACGGGAACTGTGAAGATTTTGGATAAGTACATGGGTCGCGTCGATCTCTTCGAGCTTCGTACGCGGATAGGTCTTTGTGGAGCGATCGTTGCCGAAGATATCCCAGGGGATGAACGAGTCAAGGACGTTGTATTAACCGCGGCTTATGCCATCTTAGGTCGCTGGAATGAAGAGTACGATCTTTGGGATGAATCTCGAGCGATATCTCTGCTCACAACATTTGGTGTGCGAGAACTTGGGGAACGGCGCTATTGCACTTTGAGTGAGGGCGAACGCAAACGTGTGCAGATTGCACGGGCATTAATGAGTGATCCCGAACTGCTTCTATTGGATGAACCCGCTGGCGGACTAGATGTTGGTGGGCGCGAGGACATACTGCGTAGATTTGCTCAATTTTCCCTCGACCCTACAGCACCATCTACTGTTCTTGTTACACACCACATAGAAGAGATACCAGTTGGCACAACGCATGCCTTGTTACTCAAAGATGGTCTCATTGCAGTTTCAGGTCCAGCTATACAGGTGATTACGAGTGAGCACATTTCTCAGATTTTTGGTGTGCAGATCGAGGTAAGTGCGCAGGCTGGACGTTACTCGGCACGCGCCCTGTAGTTACTATGAGTTTGTTTAATCAGTTGGATTCAGATTGGAAAGAACACCTGGCAGATCTGCGCCAAAATTTCGATGCAATTGACAGGGCCCTTGATGGACAGATGGTCGTTCCCGCCTATCCACATATTATGCGGGCGCTAACGCTACCCATTGATCAAATACGGGTAGTTATCTTCGGTCAAGATCCATATCCGACGCCCGGCCATGCCCACGGCCTAGCTTTTTCAGTCGCTAACGGTCTCACCTGCCTGCCACCAACTCTTCGCAATATTTTTAGAGAGTTGGAGCAGGACTGCAACATTACTCTGCCACCTAACCCAGATCTGACTCGGTGGGCCGATCAGGGTGTATTGCTGCTCAATCGCATTCTTACCACCAAGCCCGGGCGCTCATTAGCTCATGCAAATTTAGGGTGGCAGGTGATTACAGATGAAGTAGCGAGGGTTTTAGGAACCAAACCAGTAGTTGCAATTCTATGGGGGAAAAGCGCTAGTGAACTTGGGCGGTTTTTCAGCAGTGGATTAACGATTTCTTGTGCACACCCAAGTCCCTTGTCGGCTTATAGAGGCTTCTTTGGTTCACATTCGTTTTCTAGATGCAATCAAATTCTGCACAGCCATGGATTTAGCGCTATAAATTGGTAAGAAAAAGCCCCCGATTTCTCGGGGGCTTTTTGCTTATGAGTACTTATCCAATCATTGTATTAATTGGGGAGGATAGGAAGTAGATCATGAATAAACCAGATACAAGAAGCATGAGCGGATGAATTTCGCTGCGGCGACCCTGAAACAAGCGGATCACAACGTATGAGACAAATCCTGCGCCGATTCCGACTGAGATATTGTATGTAAATGGCATCAAGATAATCGCCAAAAATGATGGAATTCCTATTCCATAGTCACTCCAGTCAATATTCTTGATTTGAGTCATCATTAAGAAGCCTACGATCACTAACGCTGGTGTAGCCGCTTCGTATGGAATAACGGCCATGAGAGGTGAAAGGAAAGTGGTAAGCAGGAACAATCCTCCAGTGACTACCGAAGCAAGTCCCGTCCGCGCACCTTCCCCGACACCAGCTGCAGATTCTATGTAGCTGGTGTTAGATGAGATGCTTCCCACTCCGCCGCCAACTGCCGCTAGAGAGTCGACAAGCAGGATACGATCGTTGTTTGGAATATTGCCATCCTTATCGATGAGTCCGCCTTCATAAGCAATCGCTGTCATTGTTCCAACGGTGTCAAAGAAATCAGAGAGTAAAAGCGTAAAGATTAAGAGGATCGCAGCGACTAATGGAATGCGATCAAATGAGCCCAAAAGATTGAACTGACCAAAGAGGCCAAAGTCAGGGGTTCCAATAACATCACTAGGAACGGCTGGAACATTAAGGTTCCAGCCTTTTGGATTGACCGTTCCAGTTGCACCGTCAAAAAGAGGGCCGATTTTAAATGCCGATTCGATGAGAATGGCAAAGACGGTTGCTACAGCAATACCAATAAGTAGTGCACCTTTAACTTTTTTGACCATCAAAGCGATCATGAGTAGGAGTCCAAAGGCAAAGACGATGATTGGCCATCCCACCAATGTTCCGTTATCGCCAAGGGTTACAGGTACTGGCCCTGCGCCTGTACGGCGAACAAAGCCTGCATCGACAAGACCAATCAGAGCGATAAATAATCCAATACCGACTGAGATTGCGATCTTTAATTGAGTTGGGACTGCCTTAAAGACTATCGTTCTAAATCCTGTTAAGACTAAGACTAGGATGATTACACCTTCGATTACGACAAGGCCCATCGCATCTGCCCATGACATTTGTGATGCGATACCAACGGCTACGAAGGTATTGAGTCCAAGACCTGTGGCAAGTGCAAGTGGATAGTTTGCAATAACTCCCATAAGAAGTGTTAAAACTCCGGCCATGAGCGCTGTCATTGCGGCAACGGCCGGCAAGTTTGGAGCATCTCCGCCACCAAGAAATTTGCCGTCGGCATCTTTTGAAAGTCCGATGATCAATGGGTTAAGTGCAACTATGTATGCCATCGTGAAAAATGTGACAACACCACCCCGTACTTCACGGGCTATAGTGGAGCCACGTTCTGAGATTTTGAAATAGGAATCAAGCATGAATTATCCCTTTCTGTTTTGATAACGAGAGTGTCTGCAAACTCATGTGCATCGATAGGCCCCGCACAAGGCCAAGGGAAGGTAATAGTCAGGGTATGACCTACTCACTGGTAAATCTAGATACCACACCGAGGGATACGGCAATTGACTGCCCAATCAATACGGCAAATAGGAGGGTCCCAAGCCCCACATTGCCACCGAGAAAAGCGCCAAGGAGTACGACGCTGCTCTCGATCGCCAGGCGCACGCGCCCTACGCGCACACCGCAGCGGCGGTGAATAGCTGTCATCAACCCATCACGTGGTCCACTACCTAAGCCGCAGGTGATGTAGAGACTTGTCCCAATACCAGCCATTGCAATGCCAAGTAATGCAAAAATAGCTCCCAAAATAGATGAACTCTGCAAGGGAATAATTACAACTCCAACTTGAATTGCAACAGCGATAATGACTAGATTAGCAAGAGTTCCGTATCCAGGATTTTCGCGTAGTGGTATCCATGCCAGTAATACAAGAGCGCTAATCGCGAATGTAGAGATACCAATTGAAATATTTAAGTTCCGTGAAACACCCTGGGCCAAGACCGACCACGGACTATTACCTATATTGCTCTGGATAACAAAGGCATCGCCTAAGCCAAAGAGAAAGAGTCCAAAAAATAGAATCGCAGCGCGCGCAGGGTTTAAATCCCATCGCCCTGATGCAGTCCATGGAGTATGAGGCACGGTTCTGTGAGGGCGTAATAACTCCATGAATGCATGTAAGGACATCGTACGAGCCTACTCTATCTTGCACTGAGTAGGGATAATCGTTAGCCTGCAACAATGTTTCCAGGTGTTGGTACTCTCATAAATATCGTAGCCATTGTTGCTGGCGCATCCATTGGAGTCTTAGTTGGCCATCGACTACGAAGTACCACACGGATTTTAATCACCGATGTACTGGGATTGGTAACACTGCTTGCTGGAGCATCGGCGTTATCACCTATGTGGTCTAGTCAATTTCTTGGTGCATTTGGCGATGGTGTGGCTTTATTGGTAATTCTTGCAGCCCTTATTGTCGGTGGATTAATTGGAAGTGCATTGCAATTAGAAGAGAAACTAGATGGTTTGGGTCAGATCCTGCGCAAAAAATTTGGAGCGTCCACACAGACTCCCTTTGTCGAGGGCTTCGTCTCGGCCTCATTTTTGTTTGCAATCGGACCATTAGCAATACTGGGTGCGGTTAGCGATGGTATGTCGACGGGTATCGACCAACTACTATTAAAAAGCACACTCGATCTCTTTGCGGCGATGGCATTTGCATCTTCCCTCGGTTGGGGGGTTGCAGCATCTGCTATTCCCGTAGGCATCTACCAAGGAGCTTGGACGATAGTAGGTCTGCTGCTGGGAGAGATTTTGATGCCATATCAAGTAGATGCGATGAGCGTTGTCGGGGGAGTTCTGCTCATTACCATTGGGTTTCGATTACTGAGCATAAAAAACGTCGCCGTAGGTAATCTTCTACCAGCCTTGGCCCTAGCCCCTGTTATCGCTTTGCTTGCACACAGCTTTCTGTAACGTTAAAAACAAAAGTCATTATTCATTAAAGGGGAGTGGCTCTAGCGATGTATGCCCTGCACGTGAGGCACGAGCCGTAACCTGTCGCATGTGGTGGCGACGGCATAGAACTTCATAGGCAATCTCTGCGCCCTGGGTTACATCTCCGACTACTACTTGTTCACCTTCAACAACCATCACCCCACCCTTAGTTCGAGCGTTATGCGTGGCACGTGAACCACACCAGCAGAGAGCTTCAACTTGTAAGGCATGGACGCGATCGGCAAGTTCAATTAATCGTGCCGAGCCTGGAAAAAGAAGTGTCTGAAAATCAGTTAAAATGCCAAATGCGTTGACATCTATACCTAAGCCATCGACAATTTTTGCTAACTGTTCTATCTGGCCTCGCTCATAGAACTGAGCCTCATCACAGATAATGTAATCGATGCGATCGCCGGCCGATAATCGATCTATTACGTGTTTATGCAGATCCATACCTTGGTTAACTTCGATAGCTGGGGATGAAAGGCCTAGGCGAGAGGAGAGGACACCAACACCGGCGCGATCTTTGTTGGTAAATATGACACCACTCCGCCCACGACTGTGATGATTATGTGCAGTTTGCAGGGCTAGAGTGGATTTACCACTATCCATCGTCCCACAGTAATAGATCAACTCAGCCATAAAAACTATCTTGCCACACCATTAGGCAAAGAGACCATTGGCTTGGAGCTCTCGCTCCAGCTGGGCTCGTAGATGGCGGGCCATATTTACCGATATATGGGAAGCATCACGGTAGGCCACGATTGAATTGACTATGGCTGGACATGTACGTGCACACAACCAAGTCGTTGGATCGATAGTCTTAAAGCCAGGGATGATATTCACGGGGGTCCGTTCGGAGTTATCGCACTTGTGAGCCAATCGGGTAGCTAAACAAGATGGAATATCAAGTAAGGGTTTTGGGGTGTCGCTGATATAGATAATTGGCTGGCGATTAGGATCTAAATGCAGTAATAGTTTTTTCTGACCATCTCTCCACCAACTCCGGCGATCTGGATAATTTGCCCGCAGATTAAAGTGCGCAAAACTACTCGTGATAATTGCCCTCGGCGCTAAATCCTTGATTCTGGCAATTGATTCCTCCCGCCATTTCTTGCAGTGCGCCTCTTTGAACGCTCCTTGATCAGGTCTTGGAGCTTCAACCGCTGCGCATGCCGATTTCGTCAGAGAGATTAAGCGAAAACCACGCGCGCGTGCCATCTCATCTAGCGCGGGAAACCATTGAGCTGCATGAGAATCCCCATAAAGCACTATCGTTATCGTGGAATCCTCTTTTCCGTAAATGCATAAGCCTTGTTTACGCGATCCGTAATTAATATGACACTGATCGGCATATATATTTGGTTTGGCAATCACCTCAAGAAGATCAAAGCTGATGGGATTCGGACCCTTAGTTGTAATCATAGAGGAGGATGTGAGCGCGATTACCACGCTCAGTGCAATCGAGCCTGTCGTAGTTGCAACGGCGTATCTATACAACGTGCGCGGATTAAACTGGCGATAGCGAAGCGGATCTTCAATATATTTATTTGTCAATTGTGCCAAAATGACTGTCAGTGCAATCGCACCTATTCGCTCAATAAGTGATAGCGAACGCCCCATTGCACTGCTAGGCAGAACAAGTGCCGGCCAATGCCATAGATAGAGAGGATAGGATATCTTTCCTAACCATTGAGATATCGCGTTATTGAATAAATCATTAAAGATTGGAGGCCAATATGAAATCGTTGCTATCAATAGCGCGGTAGCGATGACTGGTGTAACCGCATTCAGACCTGGAAAGGCGGTATTGTCGTTGTAATTAAAGGCAGCAAATAGCAGAGCCAAAAACCCTAACCACGGTAGTGCGCGATTTCGGTGAAGTCTTTGCGGTAGAAAGAGTAACAATGCACCGACCCCGAGCTCCCACGCGCGCGTTGGTAGCGAGTAAAAGGCCCAGATAGGAGCGGTCTGCACTTGGTAGATCGATAAGGCAAGTGAGAAGGCCGTAAGAGAAAAGATACCAATAAAAATCTTGCGTCTGCCACCTCTTGCCAGGTAGAGCATAAGCAGTGGCCAAATGAGATAGAACTGCTCTTCTACTGCTAAAGACCAGTAGTGAATAAACGGGGATGGTGTTGCATTGAGATTTTGATAGTCATTTTCCCACCATGCAAAGAGGTAGTTAGAGATATAGGTTGCAGCGGCAAAGAGATCTCGAGCAAGACTATCTCGCCCAATAGCCGGTAGAAGAAAATAGGCCAAAAATGCAGTGACAGCCAGAACAAAGAGAGATGATGGGAGGAGACGCTTGATACGGCGTTGATAAAAGCTAGCTAAATCTAAGCGCCCTGTTATTTCTATCTCACGCAGGATTAGACCGGTGATGAGATAGCCAGATATAACGTAGAAAATATCAACGCCGATAAAACCGCCAGGAACTAATTGGCATGAAAGAGTGTAACGATAATCGCCGCGAGTGCACGCAGGCCTTGAATCTGAGGTAAGCGCACCCTTATGAAACTACCAGCGATGTAATCTTAATCTCGGGATATCTCTGTGCTATCTGCGTGCGCCCAGGTAAACCACCGATCTCAAGAAGGGAGAGAATATGTACAACAGCACCACCACCGCGATTAATCAGATCAATGGCGGCACAAATCGTTCCTCCAGTTGCCAATACATCATCGATAAGCAGAACTTTAGATCCGGGGGCGATTGCATCGGTATGAATCTCTAACGTATCGCTGCCGTACTCCAATCCGTACTTTGCAGAGATTACGCTAAAGGGAAGTTTGCCTGCTTTACGGATAGGAATAAAGCCCGAACCAAGTTCGTGTGCAACGGCTGCGGCAAAGATAAAACCACGAGCTTCGATACCGGCAACTAGAAGACCAGGCTGACCAAAGCTAGCCAGGTTTTCGATAACCGTTGCGAATGCTTTGGGATGGGCGAGTAGTGGGGTAATGTCTTGGAATCGTATTCCTGGCTTTGGATAATCTGGAATTTCACGGATGAGTGATAGAGCCTCGTCTATATCCATGTGTCCGAAAGGGGAGTTGAACCCCTAAGCCCTTGCGGGCACTAGCACCTCAAGCTAGCGCGTCTGCCAATTCCGCCACCCGGACGTGAGTGTTGGGTAAGGATAGCAATTGGATGAGAGAATGCCCAAATGACTAATAGGCAAGGCCTCGAGGATGAAGTTATACGAATCTGCCAAGATTTAATCAGAATTCCTAGCGTTAACTTCGGCGATGGAAAAGGAGATGAGAGAGCCGTCGCTGATTATGTTGTTGCCTGCCTTGCCGAAGTTGGTATCTCATCATCTATTTACGAATCAGCACCAGGACGTTGCAATGTCATCACACGAATAGCAGGAAGAGATTCTGCGCGTGCGGGTTTAGTTGTGCATGGACATCTAGATGTTGTTCCAGCTAATGCCGACGATTGGAGCGTAGATCCATTTTGCGGCGACATTATCGATGGAATGATTTGGGGCCGTGGAGCAGTAGATATGAAGAACATGGATGCCATGATTCTTGCCACTGTTAGGGATTGGGCCCGTACTGGTTATGTTCCACCGCGAGATATTGTTCTAGCTTTTTTTGCCGATGAGGAGGCTGGAAGTATCTTGGGATCTCATTGGATGGTTAAAAACTACCCGCAACTCTTTGCTGGCTGCAGTGAAGCAATCTCAGAAGTTGGCGGGTTTTCAGTTACCGTCGGGGGCGGCAAACGTCTGTACATGATCGAAACTGCCGAAAAAGGTATTCACTGGATGAGGCTAACGGCCCGAGGACGTGCTGGCCATGGTTCGGTCATCAATAATGAGAATGCATTAACACGACTAACAGCGGCCGTTGCCCAGATTGGAAATTATCAATGGCCACAGCGCTATAGCGCTACCGTTAAAGAGCTTCTCAAAAGAGTGGCGGCAGCTAGCGGCAAGGTATACGACGAAAAAGATCTGCGCCCATTACTTGACGAGTTTGGATTTGCCGCTCGCATGATCGGTGCAACACTGCAAAACACTGCCAACCCAACGATGCTAGAGGCTGGATACAAAGCAAACGTAATACCTAGTTCGGCTAGCGCCGTAATCGATGGACGTTTCATTCCAGGTTTTGAAGATGAACTCATTGAAACGATAAAAGGATTAATCGGAGCCCACATTAGTGTTGAAACTATTACACGTGATAAGGCTCTTGAAGTACCTTTTGAAGGTGATTTAGTCGATGCAATGTCTCGCTCGATTATCAAAGAGGATCCGCAGGCTATTCCAGTTCCATATCTTATGAGTGGTGGCACCGATAATAAGGCGCTAGCGGATTTGGGAATTATCGGGTATGGCTTTTCGCCTTTGAAGCTGGATAAAGATTTCGATTTCATGGCGATGTTTCATGGCGTCGATGAACGCGTTCCAGTTGAGGGCCTAACATTCGGCGTCCGAGTTTTAAAGGATTTTCTAGAGAGTTGTTAGGCTCACATCGTTTAATGCATTGCGCACAATATCGGGAAGAGTTATCTCTTCACTCTTTAAGACTCCGCGCAACTGCGCGCCGCTACGTGCGCCAATAATTGCACTAGTTACTCCTGGTGCATCACGTACCCAGGAAAGGGCGACTTCAAGTGGCGAGTAACCAAGTCCCGAAGCTGCAACTGCAACGGCATCTACGGTTCGATTACTGCGCTCATCTAAATATGGCTCGATATGGCGATTAAAGTGTGGGGCAGCTGCGCGAGAGTCACTAGGAACTCCATTGCGGTACTTGCCGGTCAGTACACCTCGAGCCAAAGGTGCCCAGGCCAAGAAACCAATACCACAGTTATTAGCAGCTTCCAGCACTTCAATTTCAACATCTCTATTAAGAAGTGAGTACTCAGATTGAAGCGTAGTAATTGGTGCCTTCATTGAGTTCGACTGTTGTTTAGTAGCCGCACGCGCAAGTTGCCATCCTGCGTAGTTACTTAATCCCACATAACGTGCACGTCCAGTTGTATATGCATAATCAAGTGCGGCGAGAGTTTCATCTAGGGGCGTAATTGGATCCCAGGCATGTATCTGCCAAATATCGACGAAATCGCTGCCCAAACGAGACAGGGATTTATCTAGTTCAGAGAGCAATGTTTGCCGTGATGCATCAACACTTCTGATTCCATCTGGAAAACCCACACCGGATTTTGTAGCGATGATGACATCATCACGATCAAAGAGAACACCTACCAAGCCGCCCAATACTCTTTCGCTATCACCATCACCATATGTATTTGCCGTATCGATAAAATTTCCACCAGCATCAATAAATGCACGACATTGATCGGCCGCCTCATGCTCGTCGGTATCTCGTCCCCATGTCATGGTGCCTAAACCCAAACGTGAGAGCGTTAAACCACTATTTCCCGCTCTGCGCATTTCCATGGAGCGACCTTAGCAAGACGTGAGCGCAAAAGCTGCGATAGCCTTAGCTTTATGCAGGTAGTTTTGATTCGACATGCCCATTCACAGGCCAATGCCAAAGGCATACTTTCTGGTCGATTATCAGGTGTCGGCCTATCTGCACAAGGGTTAGTGCAAGCTCATGAGTTAATAAGCAGATTAGGGTCTATCAAAGTTGCCGAACTGCGAATTAGTCCGCTTGAGCGTTGCGCCCAATCGATTAAGCCATGGTGGAATGAGGTAGGTAGTGCAACAAATCGCGGAGTGAGTTTAGTTACAGATCCCAATCTCATCGAAGTTGACTATGGCAAATGGAGTGGGAAGAAGTTATCGCTTCTTTCTACGAACAGACTTTGGAAAACTGTGCAAAATAATCCCAGTGCAATGTATTTTCCTCAAGGCGAGGGATTGGCCCAGATGCAAGAACGGGCAATGCGTTGCGTTCATGAAGCTATAGCGACCAAGAAAAAAGGGGCCGTCATCTTGGTTACCCACGGCGATGTAATCAAATCAATTGTAGCTTCAGCATTAGGAATGCATTTAGATGATTTTAATCGCATCGTGATAGATCCGGCGTCGGTGAGTGTAATTGAGTTTGGCGCAAGCAAACCACGGCTAGTTTTGCTTAACGACTCAAGGGCTAAGTTGGAGAGTTTTATCAATACTGCCTATAGAAAACCTCACTCACTTGGCGGGGGAGCGGGTAAGTGAGTTCTATATTTGAGTCGGTTGATCGATTCATCGCAGGCACAGTAGGTGCTCCAGGAGAACGTGCCTTTTTTATCCAGGTTCAAAGTTCGCGCCGACTTACCACCGTTGCCTTAGAAAAAACACAGGTTGCCGCTTTAGCCGAACGGCTGGAGATGGTCCTTAAAGATCTGCGGCGAGGCGACCCTACTTTATATCGTGATGTGCAGCCTGTTGATGTTGCTCCTCTTTCAACTCCAATAGAGCCTGAGTTTGAAGTGGGCTCGATATCAATTGCCTGGGATGAAGTGAGTTTGAAGATGAGCATTGAGCTCTTTGAATTGACCACTGGTGAGCAGGAGGCAGAGAATTCACTCAAGGTGTATCTGAGCATCTCGCTCTGTGACTCATTTGTGAAGCGCTCAAAGGCACTTATCAATGCAGGTCGTCTGCCATGCCCATTCTGTAGCATCCCTATCGATCCGCAGGGTCATTTATGTCCGAGGGCAAATGGTTATCGACGATAGATTAGAACTCATGTCGCGGGGAGAGTTGGTTGTAACCGGTCGCTTAATTGATGCCTCGAATGCAACTTTATATGCAACCGTTGGTGATGGCGATAAATCGATGGCTTGCATCTATAAACCGATCGCTGGAGAGCGTCCATTGTGGGACTTCCACGATGGATCACTCGCTCATCGCGAATATGCCGCATATTTAGTAAGTAGCGCGATGGGTTTTGATCTGGTTCCTCTTACTATTCTGCGCCAAGGTCCTTTTGGCGAGGGAATGGTTCAGGAGTGGATCGATATAGATGAGAGCGTCGATTTAGCTGCGTTTTTTTCACTAGATCTTGCCCCACTACGAACCATGGCTCTCTTTGATGCCATTATTAATAATACCGATAGAAAAATTGGTCATCTACTACCAACAAAATCAGGCAAGCTCTACGGATGTGATCACGGGGTTACTTTCCATCGTGAAGATAAATTGCGTACAGTGCTATGGCAATGGTCTGGAGATCGACTCACAGATAGCGAAATTGAATTAATAAAAAAAACTTTAGCGGTTCTCTCTACCACTCTGGATCTCTCACCCTACTTACACTCGGAAGAGATTACCGCTTTACATCAGCGCCTTGAACGATTGATTGAAACTGCTCTTATGCCCGTGCCAAGCACCGATTGGCCACCCATTCCTTGGCCTGCTTTTTAACTCTGCGATTACTAGGATATGCCAATGGACTCCTGGAGTAAGCCACGGGTTCCAGCCCTGGGATTTGGACTCAATACCTCCAACCTCTCTTTAACGAATTCACGAACCGGTGCCAAAGAAGAGGTTACTCGCAAAGCTCTACAGCGCATGTATGTCTGTGGAATAACGCCGTATGATGCAACACATTTAGGTCATGCGGCCACATATGTCACCTTTGATTTAATCAATAGATATCTGCTCGCTTCGGGTGCAGAGGTAAACTATGTACAAAATATTACCGACGTTGATGATCCACTTCTCGAACGGGCTAGACGCGATAGCATAGATTGGCGCGATCTTGCTCACTCTCAGGTCTTACTTTTTGCCAGTGACATGGAGCATTTAAGAGTTATTCCACCAACACATTACATCGGTGCCGTAGAGGCTATTCCACTTGTGGTTGATGCAATCCAATCTCTGCAAAGGCGAGGGGCTGTATATGCAATTGACCAGGATTACTACTTCTCTAACTCACCACAATCTGGTTTTGGAGAACTATCTCATTTGAACCATACCGAAATGGAGGTTATCTTCGCCCAGCGAGGGGGAGACCCAACACGCGCCGGCAAATTAAACTCACTTGATTGTTTAGTATGGATGTCACAACGCGAGGGGGAGCCTGGATGGCCTTCAACTTTGGGTGCAGGACGTCCAGGTTGGCATATCGAGTGCACAGCAATTGCCCTTAAGTATTTATCACCAGAGTCCACAGGTCAATATCTGATAGATATACAGGGAGGCGGTAGCGATTTAATATTTCCTCATCACGAGATGTGCCGGGCTCAAGCAATGATTTTGACCGGCAAAGAGTTGGCGACGAATTACGTGCATGCTGGAATGATTGGTCTTAATGGCGAAAAAATGAGTAAGAGTGAAGGAAATTTAGTTCTAGTATCTTCATTAATCGCCCAAGGCGCTGATCCGCGCGCTATTCGTTATGCATTGCTCACCGATCACTATCGCAAGGACCGGATGTGGAGCAGCGAGAAATTGGAGTCTGCGCAAGAATCAATCCGCAGAATTAATCTGGCTTTATCAATGGCTACAGTGCATGAAACAAAGCCGCTGATAAATGAGATCATCGATTCTCTCGCCGATGATCTAGATACACCTAGAGTATTACGAGCAGTCACAACATGGGTCGATAAAACTCTCGATGGATCAACTAGGGGAGATGCTCAAGAGCTTAAAGATGCCCTGGATTCCTTGCTTGGTTTGCAGTTTTAATCCTGGATAATCGAGTATCTTGCCACGAACTCTTACGGTAGCCTGCCGCAAATGAAGAAATCCCAACTACCCAGATTTTTTGACGCGGTCTTCTTTGACATGGACGGTCTTTTAGTTGACTCTGAACCTTTGTGGCTAGAGTCTGAGACAGAGATTACTGGCGCATATGGATATATGTGGACAAGTGCCGATCAAGTTGCATGTTTAGGTGGTCCACTCTGGCGGGTGGGTGAATATATGTCTGCCAAATGCAACGGACTTGAATCAGGGCAATATTTTACAAACAAACTCATAGATGTTCAGTGTCAAAAACTTCGTGGTCGAACACCACTGATGCCTGGTGCTATCGAACTGGTACACCAGTTACAGGCACATGGCATTGCTACGGCCTTGGTTTCAGCCAGCCCACGAGTAATTGTTGATGCAGTTCTTGAAAACCTTGGCGATAATCTCTTTCCATTTTCAATTAGTGAAGATGACGTTGCCAACACGAAGCCGCACCCCGATGCCTATCTCTTAGCGGCAAAAAAGTGCGCTGCTGCGATAGATAAATCCCTCATCTTTGAAGATTCATTAACTGGGGTTAGCGCAGCAAAAGCATCTGGAGCCTGGCTCATAGCGGTACCACATCTGGTTCACGTTATCGAAAGTGAAAAAGTAAGGAGCATAGTGAGCCTGGAGCAGCTTTCATTTGTAAAACTGCAGGAGCTTTTCTACGATTTTTCTCTCGATATTTAACTCACGTGTGCTGGACAGATAGTTTTAAAGAAACACCAATCGCATAGTCTGCTTGGTTTTGGTGGCCAGTAATCTTTTTCAATCGAGATAAAAATATCACGTGCTGTTTGGCGTAGAATCTTTTTAGCCGATTCAAGATCTGCCATTGTTGGATTACTTTTCACCAACTTACCATCGCCCAAGTAAATCAACTGCAGCAGTTGGGGGAGTACTCCACTTCTCTTCCAATACAAGAGTGCATAGACACGTAACTGAAAGAGAGCCTTATCCTCCCAGCCTGGCCGCGGAGCTTTTCCGGTTTTATAGTCGACGATGCGTACCTCTCCAGTTGGCGCAATATCGAGGCGATCAACGTAACCATGGAGATACACATTTTCTTCTAAATCATCTTCCAAATGCATTTCGCGGTGTGTGGCTTCAAATGAAGCAGGCTGTTCGAGTGAAAAATACGTTGTCAATAGCGATGATGCGCGATCGAGCCACTCCTTTTCATTAGTTACCATCTGCGCTAACTCTGGCTTTGCATCGACCTGCGCGCGCCATCTGGATGGCAGTAAATCAATGGCCGTCTCTGGCGTTCGATTACTAGGAATACTCTCGAATAAATCATGTAAAACAGTGTGCACAAGAGTTCCACGTTCTGCATCAAGACTCGGAGGTTGGGGTAAGCGATCTATTGAGCGATATTTATAGAGCTGGGGGCAGTTGTTGTAATCATTGACACTGCTAGGCGATAGCCGAAGACGAGAATCAGGACTCACGTGTGCAAGATACTCGTACTCGCTTAGTTTATTTCGCCTAAGATACTCTCGTGTCGAGTCTAGGGTATTTCGCAGTGGGAGATCGCATCCAGTTGACCGACCCTAAAGGTAAGATGTATAGCTTCACGATCGAAGCTGGCAAGGAGTGGCACACACATAAGGGTTGGATAAACCATGACGAGCTGATTGGAATGCCAGAGGGATCGGTAGTAAGTACAACCTCAGGATTAAAGTTCAGCGCATTTAAACCTTTATTGGCCGATTTCCTTCTGAGGATGCCCCGCGGGGCGACGATTATCTACCCCAAGGATGCGGCAATGATCATCACTTTTGCCGATATCTATCCAGGCTCACGTGTGCTTGAGGCTGGAGTTGGAAGCGGAGCGCTAACGATCTGCTTGTTAAGGGCTACAGGAACTACCGGCAGCGTGCACTCAGTTGAACGACGCTCTGATTTTGCTGAGAACGCTCAATCAAATATTGCAAACTATTTCACTGAGGCACCAGGTAATTGGAGATTGACCATAGGTGATCTGCAAGATCAAGATCTAGTCGATAGTTATGATCGCGTCATCTTGGACATGCTTGCGCCATGGGAGTGTGTAGATATATCTGCGCGCGCACTTCGACCTGGTGGTGTTTTCATGGCCTACGTCGCTACGACTACTCAACTATCTGCCACCGCCGAGGCGATTAGAGCCGATGGGCGATTTAGCGAACCGCAGAGTTGCGAGACAATGGTGCGAGATTGGCATCACGAAGGCTTAGCCGTTCGTCCGCAGCAGCGCATGATCGCTCACACTGGATTTTTGATTCAAACCAGAAAGATGGCCCCCGGTGTAGAGGTGCTTGCGCGCCGTCGCCGAGCATTAAAAGGAGTCTACGGTGTCTCGCAAGATTGAGCGGTTAATCAATCTTACAATCGCCCTGCTTGCAACAAAGAGATATCTAACAAAGAGTGAGATTTTTCGCTCTGTTGATGGTTATGAGGGCAGTGAAGAGACAAAGGAGCGCATGTTTGAGCGTGACAAGGAGGATCTTCGCAATCTTGGCGTAGTAATAGATGTAGGTAGTTTTGATCCAGTCTTTGAAGATGAGGCCGGTTATCGCATCGCACCTGAGGGGTATGCACTGGATTTAGGTGCAATCTCTGGGCGAGAGATTGCCCTTCTTTCATTAGCGGCCGAGGCGTGGAGGGGTGCGGCCCTTGATGGACCGGCACAGCGTGCGCTGACTAAACTGCGCTCAATCGGTGTTGAATCGGATTTAGATGGACTACCCGCTATCGCACCGCGTTTGAACCCTTCGCCTAGCGATCTTCACAGTATTACCTCGGCGATAGCTAAACGTCTTGCAATATCCTTTTTCTATCTTTCGCCTACCCTTGCCAGAGAGTTGCGCACCATCCAACCGTATGGCATTGCAACCAGAAACTCTTACTGGTATGTGGCAGGTATGGATGTAGATAAATCCGAACTGCGCACTTTCAGATTAGATCGCATCGATAGTGAGATTAACCTTCTTAAATCTACCCAGAGATATGAAATTCCCCAGGGTTTTGATGTTTTTGCATCCCTTGTAGATAAGGAAAATCTCAATATCGCTACGATCGATTTGCGTAAAGGTAAGGCGCAGTTACTGCGCAATAGCGCCTTATCGGTTGTTGATAAGGGGGAGTGGGATCAAATCACCACAGCATATTTTGACGCAGAAACACTTATTGATTTAATCCTATGGCATGCCGACGATGCAATTCTTATCTCACCTGCATGGTTACGAGATAGATTAGCCGCTAAATTAGAAGAGATTGTTGCCATACATGGCTAAGCCAATACAAACACCACTTGAGCGAACGGCCCGACTTCTAGATCTTGTGCCTTATATCGCTTCACATCAAGGGGTTGAGTTATCGCTTTTGGCAAAGCGTTTTGATGTTACCCAGGCGCAGATGGTTTCAGATCTAACAACGTTATGGATGTGTGGTCTGCCAGGATATACACCTTTAGAGTTGATGGATCTCTCCTTCGACTCTGGTTTTGTGACGATACATAACGCCCAAACACTCTCCAAACCCCGCACTCTTAGTGATGAAGAGTCAATCGCACTCTTGTTAGGCCTGGATATGGTAATCGCCTCTCTTCCCTCCGATCGGGAAGACCTTAAGTCGATCGCATTGGATCTAGTAGAACGTTTGTCTTCACGTAATGATGTAGCTTCAAAGCTAACCGCTGTTCCCGCTGTCGCCGGTTCAGTGCGTGCCATCGTACATACCGCTGTCGCAAAGAAAACCAGCGTTGAGATCGTCTACCACTCATCGTATTCAGACACTATCTCAACGCGCATCATCGTTCCGATTGAACTCCGGCAGGAAAATGGTTTTGAATACTTATGGGGAGTCTGTCAGAGCGCTCATGCTCTACGTTGTTTTCGGTTAGATCGTATCAATTCGGCGAAAATCGTAGAGCGAGTAAGAGATGGGTCAAGTACGGTTTTACTTGATGAGAATTTGGAGATCGCTTACACGATTCGCACTCACTCTCGACCCCGAACCGTCATGGAGAGATTCACATTGGAAAAAGATGCGTTAAATAGCGATGCGCAGGTGAGCTCATTTTCACATGAATGGATAAAGCGCTCAGTATTGGCATCGGCCGGAAGCGTCGAGGTCGTAGATCCTGCATCTATTCGCGGTGAAATCGCCCAGGCGGCCCAAGTGATTCTCAATCGTTACAGGGCTGATTGAGCTCACCTACCCATTCGAGCCTGACCTGGGGTAATCTCTGACTACTCTACCTATGATCGAAAAGGGAGCTTGCCCGATGTTTCTGCGCGAACCTAGCCATATTTTGATTCTGCTCATCGTCATTCTCGTACTCTTTGGTGCAAAGCGTCTTCCAGATTCTGCCCGTTCGCTTGGTCGCTCTATGCGTATCTTTAAGAGTGAGATGAAAGAGATGGGTACCGATGAGGAGAAGCCTGAGGGCGATACTACTTCTGAGAAGTAGATAGTTATGGCGTCGACATCTGACGCACGGATGCCTTTATTGGAGCATCTACGCGAACTTCGCAAGAGAGCTTTTCGTGCCGCAATAGTGATTTTGATCGCCTCTGGCGTGGGTTGGTATTTCTACAATGAGATCATCACGCAACTTGCTCTACCTGTATGTGATCTCAAAGCCGCCCAGGAACAAGAAGCTGCCACCTGCGGAGCCCTCTACATTAGTGGTGTACTCGGACCGTTGAATCTTCAGATTAAGGTAGCACTTCTCTCAGGGGTAATTCTTTCAGCCCCACTATGGCTCTATCAATTATGGGCTTTTATCGCACCAGCATTGCATCGCAAGGAAAAGCGCAACTCGATTCTCTTTCTGCTCTCTGCAACACCATTCTTCGCACTGGGTGCAACTCTTGGATATTTGGTTCTGCCCATTGCGTTAAAGGTCCTCTTTGGATTTACACCTACCTCTCTTTCAAATCTCGTTAAATTCGATGACTATCTTGATTTCGTCATGAGGATTATCTTGATCTTTGGTTTGGCCTTTGAACTGCCGATTTTTCTCGTTACATTTAATCTCATTGGATTTCTTCGAGGCGAAACTATATTGAGACCATGGAGAATCTGGGTTTTTTCTATAGTTCTCTTTACAGCCGCCTTCACACCAACGGCCGATCCCATCACCATGATGCTTTTAGCTATACCTTTATGCCTGCTTTACTTTATGGCCGGTCTAATCGCCACCCTGGTCGATAAAGGCCGCGATAAACGTTTGGCACAGATACCGACAGGGGTTTCAACTATCGAGGCGGCCACGCCAATTCAGTGATAGGGCGATAAGGTCACCTTATGTGGGCGCTTGTAATCAATCCAACGTCAGGTGGGGGCAAGGGTGCCACTATCGGTATTTATGTCGCGGGATTTCTTAGCTCGCGACAGATTGCCCATGAGATTGTTTCGGGCAATTCAAGTATTGCTCTAGTCAATAATCTTTCAAAGTTTCTCCAGAAGTATCCAGATTGCGCGGGAGTTATCGCCGTAGGGGGAGATGGATTAACCCATAACATTCTTGCTCTCACGACACCTGCACAGATTCCTTTGGCTGTAGTTCCAGCTGGTACTGGAAATGATTTCGTACGTACATTGGGATGGTCACTTCTAGATTTAGATCCCTATTTAGAGTCGATCATCTCTATGCCTGCACTCCCTATTGATTTAGGTCTAGTTAATGGCCAGTGGTTCGCTGCGGTCTTATCCACGGGATTTGATTCGATAGTCAACGAGAAGGCAAACACCCTTGCATGGCCCAAAGGAGCAATGAAATACAACGTTGCAATAGCTATCGAACTGCCACGCTTTAAACCCCGTCATTACGAGATAACCTTGGATAACCAGCAGATCACAACACAGGCGATGCTTATCGCCATAGCAAATGGTCGCTCCTATGGCGGCGGTATGTTGGTATGTCCCGATGCCGATCTACACGATGGCTACTTTGATGTGATGCTTCTTCACCCCGTATCCAAGGTGGAGTTTTTGAAGGTATTTCCGCGAGTCTTTAAAGGAGAGCATGTAACACATCCGGCCGTTGAGATTATCCGGAGTAAAAACGTTCAAATCACCGCCGATGCCATCGCATATGCCGATGGTGAGCGCATCGGGCCACTTCCAATGAGCGCTGAGTGCATTCCCAACGCCATGCACACATGGATTCCATGACAAAACCAGCAGAGCGATATGCAGCTGCAAAGCTACGAGCGCTCCATCCCATAACTCAAGAGTTTATGGCTGGTTTTGAGTTCGAATTCGATCCCTTTCAGATCCTCGCCTGCCACGCCCTAGAAGAGGGCAAAGGTGTCTTGGTGGCGGCACCAACAGGAGCGGGAAAGACAGTTGTTGGTGAGTTCGCGGCGTTTTTTGCCCGGCACCTTGGCAAGAAATGCTTCTATACAACACCGATTAAAGCTCTTTCAAATCAAAAATACTTTGAATTTGTTGCCAAATTTGGGCAGGAGAACGTCGGACTACTCACGGGAGATACAAGTATTAATGGTGAGGCCGATATCTTAGTAATGACGACTGAGGTACTTCGAAATATGTTGTATGCCGGCTCTTCTACCCTCACAAATCTGGGGTATGTGGTGATGGATGAGGTGCATTACCTTGCCGATAAATTTCGCGGTGCTGTTTGGGAGGAAGTGCTCATACATTTAATGGAGAGTGTGCAGGTAATCTCCCTGTCGGCAACTGTTTCTAACGCTGAAGAGTTTGGAGAGTGGCTTGGGCAGGTGCGCGGAGAGACTACGGTGATAGTGAGCGAGATAAGGCCCATACCTCTCTACCAGCACGTTCTTATTGGAAATCGGATGTTGGATCTATTTGAACGACCCGGTCAAGTCAATTCGGAGATACTTTCACGCGAGCGCCAGGCGTTGCGCAAATCATCGATGGATCGACGGGGTCGATATAGCGAAGTTAAGGATCGCCTCTCTCGCGCTGGGATCATTGAAAAACTACAACGGGAGAATATGCTTCCAGCGATTACCTTCATCTTCTCGCGCATAGGCTGCGATGCAGCTGTTAGGCAGTGCTTAGTGGAGGGAATTCGCCTCACTTCACCCGAGGAGCGCGCCGAAATAAAGGCAACGGCCCTTAAATACACGGCAAATATCTCTTCACAGGATTTAGAGATTTTAGAGTTTGATCTTTGGTTAAGCGCTTTAGAGCGGGGGATTGCCGCCCATCACGCCGGTATGCTGCCAAGTTTTAAGGGCGCAGTGGAGGATCTCTTTCAACGAGGTTTAGTAAAGGCGGTTTTTGCTACTGAGACATTGGCCCTTGGCATTAACATGCCTGCTCGTAGCGTTGTTCTGGAAAGACTTGTTAAGTTCAATGGAGAGGCACATGTTCCAATCACTCCGGGGGAGTACACGCAGTTAACGGGCCGTGCCGGTCGACGAGGTATCGATATTGAAGGCAATGCAGTTATTCAATGGTCGCAAACAGTTGACTCTGCCGCTGCCGCCGGTTTAGCCTCCACTCGCACATATCCTCTGCGTTCTTCCTTTACTCCCACATACAACATGTCTATCAATCTGATCTCGCGATATGGACGTGAACGCGCTAGTAGATCCTTAGAGTCCTCTTTTGCTCAATTTCAAGCCGATAGAGCGGTCGTGGGACTCTCGCGCCAGATACGTAAAAATGAGAGTGCCATCCAAGAAATATTGCTCAATGCCAAGTGCCATCGTGGAGATTTTATCGACTACGCCAGTATGCGTCGAAAAATCAAAGAGGTTGAAATGCTTTTGAGTCGGCGGAATCAAAGAAAGAGCTTTGATGCTCGCCAGCGATCGCATTTAGAGAGTGATTTAGGTGATCTGCGCAAATCTCTACGTAACCATAGCTGTCACAGTTGCAATGATCGTGATGACCACGCCCGTTTTGCAGAGCGTGCTGCACGCCTGAACCGTGAAAATGATGGGCTGTTAGCAAGGGTAGAAAGCCGGACCAATGTAATCTCTAAGACATTTAATCAGATCTGTCAGGTGCTTAACCATTTAGATTACATTCAAGGGGAAAAGCCCACGGAGCAGGGGAAAATACTTACCAAAATCTATGCAGAGTCAGATCTATTGCTCACTGAATCGATTCGTTGTGGCCTCTTTGATGATCTCGATGCAACCGAGCTGTTATCTATCCTCTCCTGCATGATCTTTGAATCTCGATCGATAGAAAACACAACGCCAAAGATGCCAAGTGCTAAGGTCTCCTCAGCCCTTACGCAGGTTATATCTTTGTGGGCCGACCTTGAAGAGATAGAGAGTGAGTACGGCGTTAAAACCCAACGCCAACCCGATGCAGGTTTTTGTGCAATTGTTTACAAATGGGCACATGGCGGATCGCTCAATAGTGTTCTCAAAGGCAGTGATATGAGCGTTGGTGATTTCGTACGCTCCACAAAACAGTTAATCGATCTGCTTAATCAGATCGCTGGTGCCAGTGAAAAGTTGCGACCAGGGTGTAGAGATGGCGTTAAACGTATCGATCGTGGCGTCGTTGCGTATTTAATGGGGGATGTATGACACTGATGCTCTTAGACAGCGCATCGCTCTGGTATCGCGCCTATTACGGCATGCCAGATACCTTAGTTTCTCCCGATGGTATCCCTGTCAATGCTATCCGTGGATATATTGATATGACTGCTCGATTAGTAGCCCTTTATAAGCCCGATCGAATAGTTGCCTGCTTAGATGGTGATTGGCGGCCAACATGGCGCGTAGAACTCTTTCCAGAGTACAAAGCTAGTCGACTAGAGGAAGAGGGGGAAGAGGAAGAGGAGCCTGAAACTCTTACCCCACAAATTCCGATTCTGCTAGATCTCCTCGACCTCTTTGGTATCGCCGTTGTTGGAGTCGATGATTATGAGGCCGATGATGTCATGGCAACCTATGCCGAGGTAGAGAAGGGACCGATAAGAATCGTTACGGGCGATCGCGACCTCTTTCAAATGGTCGATGATGAGCGCGATATAAAGATCGTGTATCTAGCCAAAGGATTATCGGCACATGATTTAGTTGATATAAATTATGTATCGAAGCGATATCAGATTCCAGGGGATCGATACGCGCTCTTTGCAATCTTTCGCGGTGACCCCTCTGATGGCTTACCAGGAGTACGTGGCATTGGGGAAAAAGGAGCTGCAATTATCGCTACTAACTTTGCAACCACCGAAGATGCTCTAGCAGGTGCACACGCGCAAGATCAATCTTTAACTCCGGCATTGGCAAAGAAGATTATTGCGGGTTGTGATTATCTTAAAATTGCACCGACGGTAGTACAAGTAGCACGCAATGTGCCTCTACCTACAGTTGATCTATCACTGCCGAAACGACCCATTGATTTATCAGAGATTTATCAGTTTAAGGAGCGCTATGGTTTAGGTGCCAGCGTAGATCGCATGATTAGTGCTCTTGGATGGTAAACATCGCTACCGCCATAATAGCTGGAGTTTTGTTAAGTGGAGCCTTTGCACCCTTTGCGCTCTGGTGGTTAGCCCCGATGGGTATCGCACTCCATATGTACAGCATCTCACAGTCCAACCGCCCATATTTAAACTCATTTATCTTTGGGGCTGTTTTTAATGCGATCGCTTTGCACTGGACGAGTACCTTCGTAGGTGCGGCCCCGTGGCTGATTCTTGTTCTACTCCAGGCAATTCTATATATTCCTTTAGGTTTAGTTAAACAAAGCTCTATCGCTTGGTATCCATTGATTTTTCTCGGTATGGAGCAGATTCGAACCATCTTTCCCTTTGGCGGTTTTGGTTGGCTACGTATTGCATACTCAGCGGCCGATGCACCCTATCGCCAGATTGCAGCCATTGGGGGAGCGGCGGCTTTGAGTGGATTTACACTCTCGATCTCTCTGGTTCTTTTCTCTTTATATGCCCGCAAGCTTTATATTTTGCCGCTTTTGCCAGTTCTTCTCCTACTTATACCTGTGAATCTCCAAAGCGTAGGTAGCGTACGTGTTCTTATGGTTCAAGGTGATGTACCAAAGTTGGGTTTAGATTTTAATTCTAATGCAAAAGAAGTATTTAAAAAACATGTAACAGAAAGTAAAAAAGCGCTGGAAAAGGACAACAATGTCGACTTTATTCTCTGGCCAGAAAATTCAGCAGATGTCGATCCCTTTAGAAATAAAGATGTCGAAAAATCTCTAAATACATTTGCCCAACCGTTGATTATCGGTGCAGTTATTCGAAGTCAAGGTTTGTTACAGAACGTTTCGATTCTTTGGAGCAAAAAAGAGCCAGAGATTTATGTAAAGCAACATCTGACGCCATTTGGCGAATACATACCTTTACGAACCCTAGCTCGCAGAATCTCACCGTTAAGTGATATTGTTACCGATATTACCCCTGGTACCTCGTCGAAGTTTTTCTCTTTCGCCTCAGGTAAAGTTGCACCAATCATATGTTTTGAACTCGTCGATGATGCCATTTTGGATAGGGCCGCTGCGGGATCGAATCTCTTTGTTATACAGACAAATAGCGCGACATTTGGTAGATCGGCAGAAAGCGCTCAACAGTTAGGGATTTCTCGTATACGAGCTATTGAACATGGAAGAAATGCACTCTCAGTTTCAACTACGGGAATTTCAGCCCAGATTGATTACAAGGGAGAGATCATTCATCAGATGCCTATTCATAGGCCGGCCCATTTCTATGCGCAAAGCGAATTACTAGAGGGACAGACACCCAGGGATAGAGCAGGTAACTGGGCTCTAGTGGGGGCATTTATATGGCTTATCGCTCTAGGCGCCCGGCGCAAGCGGCTCTATAGATAACGCCGATAAGTTATATTATGTAAAGTTAGGCGAACTCAGAGATCGGCGAACAGGAGCAGATCAGATTCCTATCCCCGTGCGCTCCATCGATACGTCCGACCGTCGGCCAGTACTTTCCAGGCATTCCGATAATCTCACCTTTGCGAAGACCTCTTCGATGATGGGCAAGTGCACCGCTTTCACGAGGATATGCCCGCTCCCAGGTAGTACCTGTAAGAGCCTCTATCGTGTGTGGTGCATGGCGTAGCGCCGAATCCTCTAGCGCGATTTTTCCATCGATTATCTCGGTAATCTCACCATGGATAGCGATCATTGCAGCAATAAATCTATCGATCTCAGCGATATCTTCACTCTCTGTTGGCTCAATCATCAAAGTACCAACTACGGGAAAGCTCATCGTGGGTGCGTGAAAACCATAATCCATTAACCGTTTGGCGATGTCATCGACACCTACGCCACTGATCTTAGTGATTTCGCGAATATCGAGAATACACTCATGGGCTACTCGTCCGGCCTCCCCTGTATAGAGAACGGGAAAGTATGGATTTAATTTACTTGCCATGTAGTTGGCCGAGAGGATTGCAATCGATGTAGCAAGAGTCAATCCCGCTCCACCCATCATGCGGATATATGCCCAAGAGATCGGCAAAATAGAGGCCGAACCATAGGGTGCACCGCTAATCGGACCAGGACCTGTGCTGGGACCTGCCAAGGTATCGAGTGGATGGTTAGGCAGAAATGGCGCTAAGTGTGCGCGCGCGATAACTGGCCCTACCCCTGGTCCCCCACCACCATGCGGAATACAAAAAGTCTTATGCAGATTTAGATGTGAAACATCGGCGCCGAATTTTCCCGGTTGGGATAGACCAACTAATGCATTCAGATTTGCACCATCGACATAGACCTGACCGCCGGCCTCATGGACCATCTGGCAGATATCGGTTATCGCAGATTCAAATACACCATGAGTAGATGGATATGTCACCATGATCGCAGCAAGAAGGGATGCATGCTCGGAAATCTTTTCACGCAGATCATCGATACTGACGTTTCCATCGGGATCACAGTCAACGACTACAACCCTCATACCGGCCATTACCGCAGATGCGGCGTTAGTACCATGTGCACTCGATGGAATCAGGCAGATTGTGCGTGCATTATCGCCCCGTGAGTCGTGATAGTTACGGATGGCAAGTAAACCGGCAAACTCACCCTGACTACCGGCATTTGGCTGTAGCGATACTGCATCATAACCGGTTATAGAGATTAACCAATCAGAGAGCTCGGAGATTAATTGCCGTAAACCAATACTTTGATTAAGAGGTGCAAATGGATGCAAAGAGGAGAACTCTGGCCAAGTGACTGCCTCCATCTCTGTGGTTGCATTTAATTTCATGGTGCATGAACCAAGTGGAATCATTGTTCGATCCAGCGCTAAGTCTCGATCAGATAACATGCGTAAATAGCGCAGCATCGAAGTCTCTGACCTATGCGTATTAAATATTGGATGGCTTAAATATGTTGATGTTCGTTCAAAACTTGATGGGATAGATTTCTTTGTAGCCCCCGCTACCCCACTACCAAAGATCTCCTTTAACTCTTGGACTAACTGTGCATCCGTAGCCTCATCCAAAGATAGCCCTACATGCCAAGCATCAACGATGCGTAAATTTATCTTTTTAGCAACAGCAGCGGCATGGATGGTGGAAGCATCTTTAACCTCTATCAACAACGTATCAAAGAAATTCTCGTGAAGTACGCGGTGGCCAGATGCGTTAATCGATGCAGCTAACTCTGCAGCTTGGCTATTTATCCGTGTAGCGATTATCTTCAAACCGTTAGGACCATGCCACATCGCATAAAAGGCGCTCATTACGGCCAGTAAAACCTGGGCAGTACAGATATTGCTCGTAGCCTTATCACGACGGATATGTTGTTCGCGAGTTTGAAGCGCTAAACGAAAAGCTGGATTGCCGTGAGCATCTAGGCTCTGTCCAATTAAACGTCCAGGTAGTGATCGCTCAAGACCTTCGCGCACAGCGATGAAGCCAGGATGAGGACCACCAAAGCCCATCGGAACACCAAAGCGTTGGGCCGAACCAACTGCAATATCGCAGCCCCACTCCCCCGGGGGTTTGAGTAGAGTCAGTGCCAATAGATCAGTGGCTGCGATTAAGAGTGCGCCTTTTTCGTGGGCCCAGTTGGCAAGTAAAGAGTAATCACGAATAGCCCCATAGGTATCAGGGTATTGAACGAGAGCTCCAAAAATATTGCTCATATCTGGGAGAGTCGAAAGATCAACGACCATCACATTAATGCCTTGAGGCTTTGCCCGCGTCTCTACAACGGCGATGGTCTGTGGGTGACAATTACTATCGATAAGAAATACTGCATCTTCTGCGCCTTTATATACACGACGGGCAAGAGTCATCGCCTCTGCAGCGGCCGTTGCCTCATCTAACATCGAGGCATTTGCAATCGCTAGAGCTGTGAGATCAGAGATCGTTGTTTGAAATGCAAAGAGTGCTTCAAGTCTGCCCTGTGATATCTCGGGTTGATATGGGGTGTATGCCGTGTACCACGCTGGATTCTCCAAAACATTTCGCACAACAACTGGCGGAGTGATAGTGCCGTAATAGCCGCTCCCTATCAAGGAGCGAAAAACCAGATTTTTCTGCGCCAATGCACGCAACGCCGCAATCGTCTCGACCTCATTTAGAGGTGGGGGTAGATGCTCATCTAACCTGCTCGCCATTGCAATATTTGAAGGTACGACATCGGCGATGAAATCGGCCATGCTCTCATAACCCAGCTCCATGAGCATCGTTTGAACTTGATCTTCGGAGGGTCCTATATGTCGGCGTGAAAAAGCATCGTATTCAATCATGGTTCAAGAGTAGAGGCGTTTACGCGCCTTTGCTCTTTCGGCGAAGGGCTAGCTCATCGTTATCTTGCCCACTCACAACCTGCCCATTAATCTCACCGGCCAAATGCAGTAGCGAGCCTTCGACCTCGTGCCAGACCTTTCCAACGGCGATTCCAAAGACTCCCTGACCGCCAGCAAGTAAATCGATAATCTCATCGGAGTTTGTGCACTCATAGATTGAGGCACCATCACTCATTAAGGTAATACGCTCTAACTCATCGACTCCCCGAGCGTGCAGATGATCAACGGCGGTACGGATATTTTGCAAAGAGACTCCAGCATCTAAGAGCCGCTTGACTATCTTTAAAACGAGGATATCTCCAAAGCCATAGAGACGCTGTGTTCCCGAGCCACTAGCGCTTCGAATACTGGGCTCAACCAGAGATGTTCGCGCCCAGTAATCTAACTGGCGATATGTGATTCCAGCGGCAGAGCAGGCGGTTGCCCCGCGATAGCCGATCTCTAAATCCTTGGAGTCCACTGGATGCTCGATTCTTTCAGGCAACTGTCGGTAAATCTAAGGCAGATAGCCCGCTCTTTCAATGACCGACACGGCCCAAACCTCTACTTGAGATTGAGAGTTTAGCGGCCTATCCGGCGAAATCCTCTGGCTTAATCTCCTCTAAGAACTGCCTAAAGCGTTCAACCTCTTGGTTCTCACCGGCCGCCTCAACTGGTATCTCAATTCCAGCCTCCTCCAAGAGTTCGGCGCTGGCTAAAATGGCGCTATTGCTACGAAGGGCCAGGGCTATCGCATCGGATGGTCGAGCAGAGATTGTGGTCTCAGCGGCTGAAGAGTGAGCCAGAATGAGATCGGCGTAAAAAACCCCATCCTTAATCTCTGTCAGATGCACGGCGCTTACCGTGGCATTGAGCGCATGGACGATCTCGCCCATCAAATCATGGGTTAATGGTCGCGGCGGCTGCACACCTTGCTGGGCAAAGGCGATGGCACTGGCCTCACTTGCACCTACCCAGATCGGCAAAAATCTATTTCCATCAATCTCCTTGAGCAGAACAATGGGTTGATTAGATGGCATCTCAACTCGGACGCCGACAACCTCCATACCGATAAACATTGGTTACGAGCGAAGGCGGTGGAGTCCGCCACGAACAAGGGCGGCATGCAGACGGATTGAGAGTGATGCAATCTCTTTTTGAACCTCTTGGGCGCGGGCTTTGGACTCAGATGATTTTTGACGAGTCAGCGGAGTTATCACCTGCTCGATCAAACCAATCTCACGATCGGCAGCTGATTTAAATGAACGAAGATGGCGCGATTGAATTCCAAAACTAGCCATCTCAGTCACTGCTTTAGCAATTACCAGAGCATCACCATCGTAATGCCGTCCACGTGGGGCGATAAGACCGTAGCTCTCAATCTCAACTAATTGATCATCACTCATCTGAGAGTTTTTCAAAAGCTCTTCGCGAGATAGACGCATTTCGCTACTCTCACCAAAAGCAGTAGCTGCCATTGTGCCATCGACCGTTACCAATGCAAGAGGTGGATGGGCAACCCCACCGATAACGGCAGGTTCTAATCCCCTATCCATTGCATCGAGATTGTCTTTTATAACCTTCAACGGCAGGTACTGATCACGTTGTGCTAAAAGTACATAGCGCAACCGTTCTAGATCTGCACTTGTAAATTTGCGATAGCCCGATGGCGTTCTCGCAGGTTCAATCAATCCTTCAGACTCTAAGAATCGAATCTTTGAGATAGTGATATCTGCGAAATCACCACGCAGACGGTTGAGCACCTCACCGATACTTAAGTAGGCACGAGCTGGAACTGCCATTAAATTTCCCCTGTCCTTGATATCTATAGTCTATTGCTCTTATTAACCTTTATGCCACACACAAAAATAAGATGAAACTTTCCAATCTGAATCTGATCACCAGATTTGAGTTGGGCGCTAGTAACTAACTCATCATTGAGATATGTACCATTGAGGGATCCACAATCACGCAAAAAAAAACCTGATCCTCTCTTTTCAACGACTGCATGGGCTCTAGAGACAGTTACATCATCGAGGAATACCGAACTAGATGTAGAGCGACCGATGGTCACCCCTTGATTCTCAACAAGAAATCGTGAACCTTTGCCCTCTCCCCGATTGATAAGAATCATCGCTTTTTCACCGCCCGAAGATTCAACCTGCTCTATTACTAAACGATCACTCTCTGGCAATGAGGCTAGGTAATCACCGAGAGGGGATGCGGAAGAGTTAGCTAGATTGCGAGATGAAAGATGTAGAGCGCCGGTAGGTTCGTTGGAGGAAGGATCCATGCCAACCCCCCAACTCTCATCCTTAGGCTGAGATTAAAGGGAGAAAGGTCCTGCGGTCAAGCGGTAAACTCTTGATATTGCAGGCTGGTTAAAAGATCCTTTGGCGAAGCGGCTACTTTAATAGTGATCAACCAGCCGGTGCTATAGGGATCAGAGTTAATCAACTCGGGATTATTAGCCAGGGCCTCATTGATAGATGTCACAACACCAGTAACAGGTGAAAATAGCTCCGAGACTGATTTTGTCGACTCCACTTCGCCACATGTACTTCCGGCATTGACGCTTTCACCAATTTTTGGCAACTGCACATAAACGATGTCACCAAGGGCAGCCTGTGCGTAGTCGGTAATGCCCATTGTATAGATATCGCCATCTGCCGATACCCATTCATGTTCTTTGGTGTAGTGCAAATGTTCAGGTGTTACTGACATGTCCGCCTCTTATCCTCAAAATCGCTCTGCGAGAGTAACTAATACCTGTAGAAATGTAGAGGGCAACGCCCCATATTGCAAAACTCCATCCCAGTACAAAGGCCAGTGAGCCAAGGGCATTATCCATATGTGCCAGAAGAAGGAATGGAAATGCATACATGAGATTGAAGGTAGCTGCCTTACCTAAAAAGCTAACGTGCAATAGCCCTAGATTCCTTCGTTTCATAATCAGAGTAAGGGTTCCTAAGATGAGATCTCTAGCGATGAGAACTGCGATTAACCAGAGCGGAGTAATCTCGCGCACTGCAAATACAATTAAGATAGCCAGGATATATAGACGGTCGATAGCTGGATCTGCAATCTCACCGAAGCGAGACTCCTGTCCCCATGCGCGAGCAAGTTTTCCATCGAAGTAATCCGTCGCGCCACCAATTGCAAGAACGGTTATCGCCCAACCATCGGCTTGGAGCACTAAGGTCAGGTAGATAAATAGAGGAATTCCGAGAAAACGTAGAAAAGTTAATCCATTGGGTAGAGAGATGAGTGATCTATTCATCTTAATTACCCTCCTTGACTCGGATGGCTACCTGAACTGGGGTTCCAGGAAAACCAAACTCTTCCCGAAGACGACGCTCGATGAAGCGGCGATAGGAGGCCTCAATCCAGCCACTAGAAAAGAGTACAAATTTAGGCGGTGCGATAGCGACCTGTGTGGCGTAGTAGATCTTGGGCTGTTTGCCGCCCCGCACAGGTGGTGGGGTCGCACCGATGAGAGCGCCTAAGAAGGAGTTGAGTTTGGCAGTTGGTACACGTCTCTCCCACGATTCTAAGGCGGTACGAATGGCTGGAGCCAATCGATCTCTATGCCATCCAGTCTTTGCTGCAAGATTTACACGTTGAGCCCACTGAACCTGATCTAAATCTCGTTCTATCTCACGATCTAGCTGCGTGCGCCGATCCTGATCTACTAAATCCCATTTATTCATAACGATCACCATCGCCTTACCGGCCTCTTCTGCCATAGTAATAACTCGCAGATCCTGTTCGGTAATTGGTTGGGATGAATCCAGAATAACAACACAAACTTCACAGCGCTCGATAGCACTCTGTGTGCGCAGTGATGCGTAGTAATCAGTACCCGATGATTGATTAGCACGTTTCTTCAAACCTGCAGTGTCGATAAATCTCCAGGTCGACCCTCCGAAATCAATTAACTCATCGACCGGATCGCGCGTGGTTCCGGCAACCTCATCAACGATTGAACGGTTTTCACCAGCGAGGGCGTTAAGAAGTGATGACTTACCGACGTTAGGTCGCCCGATAAGAGCGACTTTGCGATAGCCATCATTGGGCCCAGCCTGTCCAACTTCTGGTAGCGAAGAAATGATGCGATCGAGTAAATCTCCACTACCTCGACCATGTAGAGCAGAGACAAAATAGGGCTCTCCTAGACCCAGAGACCATAGAACATGCGCATCCAACTCTTCGCGTTCGCCATCTACCTTGTTTGCAATAAGGATCAATGGCTTAGTGGACTTACGCAAGCGCGCCACCAGAGTCTGATCTTCATCAAGTGCACCAACTTGTGCATCAACTACAAAAGCTAGAACATCTGCTTCTTGCATTGCAATCTCTGCACCGGCACTGACCTGTATTGAAATTCCATCGGGCTTTGCCTCCCAACCACCAGTATCCATTACGATAAATCTACGTCCACCCCAGTGGCACTCGTATTGAACGCGATCACGTGTGACACCTGGCGTATCTTCGACGATAGCTTCGCGTCGGCCGATAAAACGGTTAATTAACGTTGATTTTCCGACATTTGGACGGCCCAAAATCGCCACGATAGGAAGCCCTAATAGCGAGCGTTCGCGAAGTAACTCCCAAATACGGTCGATCGTTTCATCTAGATCCAATAATGTTGAATCAATCACTACAGCATCACGTGCTATTAAAAGTGGTGAGAGCGCACGTGAAGAGTCAGTAACGTCGCGGGAATCCAATGATGCACGTACATCGACATTTTTATCTGATGTCTCGCCCTCTCGACGATGTGCTCGTGCATCTAAATCTGCCGTTAAAAAAATCTTTAAAGCGGCCTGTGGAGCGACAACCGTTGCAATATCTCGACCCTCGACCACGATACCTCTGGAGGCTTCATCAATAATCTGATGTTGCAGTTTGAGAAGCTCTTGACGTATCTGCGGCATTGCACTAATTCGACTTACATTTTCTGTTACTGAAACTCCTCGAATTGCCTGCGATATCTCTATATCTCCTGCAAATACTTGTGGATTGGCAGGATTAGATACAAATCGCAATGGATGAATTTTCATTGCTGCCAGAATATCGTGCACACTTTTACATCTATATTCAAGGGAGATCCATGTTATGGCGCGATAAAGTGCGCCGGTATCTAAATAATTCCACCCAGCTCGAAGTGCAATTGCCTTTGATGTACTTGATTTACCAGCGCCACTTGGGCCATCAATTGCCACGACTACGCCCATGTGATGAGCCTACTTCTATTGAAGAACTGGATGAACGTTCCATCCGAGTGAAGATAAGTGGGCCGATAACAAGGTTGCATCAGAGGCCGATAAGGCTAAAGTAATAAGAGCACTTAACTGCCCGGGTGAGTGCTCAATTCCTAAATCTTCAACGTTAACATTAATCGCAGCACACTCATTAAAGATCGCCGCTAACTGCCCTGGTTTATCATCGATAACGATTGGTAGGTGTGTGTATTTACGTGCAGCTCCTCCATGTTTACCTGGAATACGCGCACGTCCTGCGCGACCGGCATCGATGAAGGTGGCGATAGCCTGCTTATCCTCAAGGTTTTCAATAAGAGCTCCCAGGTCTTCGTGAAGCCGGCGAAGCGGGGCGGTAATTTTGCTGCGGTTGGAGTAGATAATCCCACTCCATAACTCTGGATCTGATGCCGCGATCCTTGTCGTATCGCCCAAGCCAGTACCCGAGAGGGATAACCATTGGGGTGGCAGCTCATTTAAACTCTGGGCAAGCAGGGTTGCAACGATCTGCGGAAGGTGTGAGATAGCAGCAACGGCTCGATCGTGCTCATCGCTGGATAAGATCACGATATGCGCCCCCACCAGTTCGATGAGCTGGCTGACCAGGGCGATCGCCTCCGGTGAGTTGGCCTGTGTTGGAGTCACTATCCAACTGCGGCTTTGGAAGAGATCGGCTCTGGCCGATTGTGCTCCCCCTATCTCACGGCCTGCCATGGGATGGGTCGCTACAAAATCTGCTAAAGGCAGTGAGGAGCTTGCAATATGAAGTATAGGTTCAGTCTTTACACTGCTTACATCCATAAAGATTGAGTGGGGATTTAGTGCATACTCAGCCTCAATGACCTGTGGTATGGCATCACTTGGGAGGGCCAGGATTACGATCTCGGGTGATGAGGCGGATAGCCCACCGGTCAGATCGCTGGCTAGATTTTGGGCCCAGAGCTGGCGATCGACCATCTCCACCCCCACACCCTTGGCAGTGAGAGCAAGTGCGATCGAGGTTCCGATTAAGCCTGAGCCAACGATGCGAACGTGGCGCAGCATTATTGAGCGATATCTCGACGCAAAACCTGTGCGCCGTGCAGATAGATATGAGAGAGCGAAGGGGCGTTTGTATTGGCATGGATCATGACGCGAATCGTCTTATCCAGAGCTCCCGGTACATCCACCTCAACGGCGCCGAGTAAAGGCACGGCCTCAAAGCCGATATCGCGACAGGCGGTAGCTGGAAAGGCGGCTGTCAGGTCGGCCGTGGATGTAAAGATCACTGAGATAATAGACTCTGGCGTAAGGGCGTTTGTGCGCATAATAGCGGCGATGAGCTCTTGTACCCCATCGGTTATAGCAGCATGGGTATTTGCGCGCACTTGAACGGCACCCCGAATCGCTTTAACTGCCATGGGATAAGACTACCTTTCCTGCCTAGATTTCGTGGGAGATTGAAAACTTCGCAAATTTTTTTACCAATTTAACAATATAACTTTTAATCGGTTTTAAAAAATGCGTTATAAATAAGATCCGGGATTATGCCCAGATGCGAATATCGACATATCGAGAATTCTACGCACCACTTTCTTTTTATAAATCGATAAATAGACTTTCATCTTGAATTGTTGATTTATCGCTTTACTAGTTTATTAATATATTGCAAACACGTTAAAGATTCAAAGCCTTTCGTAGATTTGTTAACTCTCCACTATTGAGATCGCGCCATCGCCCCTCTGCAGTCTCTCCGAGGGATATTGGGCCGAACTTGGTACGGATCAAGCGAAGGACATCTACCCCAACTGCCTGCAATAATCTGCGGATAATGTGATACCTGCCCTCATGGATCGTGACCTCGATCCAGCTTTGCGAGAGTTGTGAAAAAGATAAGACCCGGCCAATTCCATCCTCGAGCTCAACGCCTTTGAGTAATGTCTTTGCCAACCCGGGGGGAAGTTTTGAATCGAACTCAATAATATATGTCTTCTCCAATCCAAAGGAGGGATGGGTCGCCCTGAAGCTTAGATCTCCATCGTTGGTAAGAAGAATGAGCCCTTCAGAGTCCATATCTAAGCGGCCGACGTGAAAGAGACGCTCCTTGCGAAGATCGATGAAATCGCTCAGAGAGGGCCGTCCCTCAGGATCGAACATAGTAGACAAAACACCCTTTGGTTTATGAAGTGCAAGATAACTCTTAGTCATAGAGCGCTTGATTGTCTCACCATCAACTTTAACTTGGACCATATGGGGGTCGAATTTTGCACCCAACTGACGAATAGTTAAACCATCGACGCTCACACGACCGGAAGCTATGAGCTCATCTGCCCCGCGCCGGCTGGTAACACCTGCATCTGCAATGATCTTATTTAGGCGTATCTCGTTCATAGCAATCTCCCGACATTCCTGCGGAAGAGTAGCCCCAGTACTACTCAATTAGCGAATCAAGAATTTCGTCGAGCCGATCGAGATTTGGTAGATATGGGGCCAGGGCCGGTAGATCGGCCAGAGAGTTAAGCCCTAAGCGCTCGAGAAAATAGCTGGTCGTCCTGTATAAAATCGCCCCAGTCTCATGTTCAAGGCCCGACTCCTCCACAAGGCCACGGGTAACCAGGGTCTTCATAACAGCCTCGACATTGACCCCACGGATAGCAGAGATGCGGGCGCGCGATACGGGCTGGCGATAGGCCACGACAGATAACGTCTCTAAAGCGGCCTGTGTGAGCCTGGACTGCTGTCCATCGAGGACAAATTTCTCAACGATCGGGGCCATCTCTGGATGGCTATAGAAACGCCATCCTCCACCGATCTTTTTTAATGTAAAGCCACGACCGTCGTAGCTGGTAGTTAAGTTGGCAAGGGCGGAATCGATCTCATCGATCGTTCTACCCAAAACCTGTGCCAGAGTTAACTCACTGACCGGCTCATCAACGACCATGAGAATCGCCTCTATAGAGCGCTCAACCTGCCGATTAGACATTATCGCCCCTCTCCTCCGCCTCATCGCCCTCAAATGCAACGGGAAGGTCGAACTCATCGCTGGCTTCAACCTCGCCATCAAGTGGTCCTGTCCATGAGATCTGTAGCTCGCCCAAAGCCATCACCTGGTTAAAGCGCAGAACGCCCTGGCGATAGAGATCTAAAAGGGCTAGAAATCTCGCCACGATTATTGAGGTGCTATCACCCTGGGCTATGAGCTTTCGAAAGGGTAGAGAGCTTGACCTGCGTAGCAGCTCTACGAGGTAGCGTGACTCATCGGCCACGCTCACCAGGGGCAGAAAGAGATGCTCCACATTTACCACAGGTGCGCTCTTTGGGGTCAGAACCCGCTCGGCGATAGCTGCAAAGCGGGCCGCCCCAACTCCGATAAGAACCTCAGGAAGTAGCGCGGCAAGAGATGGTTCCAGCGCCACTACACGGACAAAGGATTTATCGGCCATTGCAATCTGTTCGGCAAAGTTCATCGCAATCTCTTTAAATGCTCTGTACTGCAGCAGTCGGGCAAAGAGGATATCGCGCGCCTCAAGCAGAGATAGATCCTCCTCATCATCGACCTCGCCGCTGGGAAGCAGTCGCGCGGCCTTTAAATCAAGCAGAGTCGCCGCAACTACCAGGAATTCGGTCGCCTGATCTAACTGCCATCCCTGACCACTGTGTTCAAGGGCCCGGATAAATGAGATGAACTCATCGGTGACTAAGCTTAAGGAGATTTCAGTAATATCCATTTTGTGCCGAGCGATGAGCTGCAAGAGCAGATCAAAGGGGCCATCGAAGTTGCTCAGATGCACTGCAAAAGCGGCAGTGTTGGCCGGGTTTACATCCCGGGGCTCCTGCAGCGAAGTATCCATAAACCCACTCTACTTCAGAGTTGCCGCCAAGATGTGGAGCGCGTAGGCTCGCTCAATACCTAGAAAGAGGTTTGACGTTTGAGCGCTAAATCGACAATTCGTGCAGAGCTCTACACGACTGCAACTCTGCTGGGCAAGAAAGCTAAGCAGCTTCCGATTCCAGCCTCAATAACCGAGCATGGTGATGCGAAGGTAGTCACGATATTTAACCAAAAGGGTGGCGTTGGAAAGACCACGACAACAATTAACTTGGGAGCATCCCTTGCAGAGCTAGGTCGTCGCGTACTTCTCGTCGACTTCGATCCACAGGGAGGCCTCTCGTTAGGTCTTGGTGTTAACGCCCACTCACTGCCATTGGAACAGACGGTCTACTACGCGCTTATGACACCAACAGCGGCGATTGAAACAATCATCTTGAAATCCTTAGTGCCAGGCTTGGATTTCCTACCTGCTAACCGCGATTTGGGAACAGCTGAGACAACTCTGGGTGCTGAGATCGGTGGTCAGCAGTATTTAAAACGGGCTTTGACATCGCTGCGCGATTATTACGATGTTATTTTGGTTGACTGCCAGCCAACGATGGGTCAGTTAACGATTAATGCACTCGTTGCAGCCGATGAAGTCATCGTTCCATTGCAGTGTGAATACTTTGCTCTGCATGGATTTATTGAGCTCAAGGGCAACCTTGATAAAATTAAAAACTTCCTCAATCCAGATCTACACTTGATTGGGATTTTGGCCACGATGTATGATAAGAAAACATTACACAACCGCCAAGTACTTGAGCGGATTTTAGAGCAGTTTCCAACGGATGTCTTTGAAACGATAATCGCTAAAACTATTCGTTTTCCTGAGACAACCGTCGTTGGGGAACCAATTACAACTTATGCATCATCATCTGATGGTGCGGCTTCATATCGCAGGCTAGCCCGAGAATTAATCGCCCGAGGAGGCGCACGATGACCCGCAGAGCAAATCTTCCAGGTGCTGACGAGCTTTTCCGTACCACTACCTCAGCGCTGACGTCGGTCCCAGATACTCCACAAGCACCTACTCCGCTAGTACCTCCAGCGATTGCAACACCAAAGGCACCATCGGTGAAAAAGGGAGTGCGCTCAATTACCCGCCGCCGCGTTACTACATTTGATCGCTCCCCCTCTGGTCGCGAACGCCATGAAGAAAAAATTACCGTCTACCTATCTCCCGATGAGTTGTTTGATCTAGATCAGGCACGTTTACTACTGCGCGGAGATTTAGGACTTGCCGCTGATCGTGGGCGAATCGTTCGCGAATCTATCGGGGTAATTATCGCTGACCTTGAAGCAAAGGGAGATCAAAGCATTTTGGCACGTCGCCTGCGCGGTCTCTAAAAGATTTTTTTCAAGCTCGCGGATGCGCCGTTGCATAGCTCTCGCGCAACTTATCGATAGTTACTAAAGTATAAATCTGCGTTGTAGTTACTGAGGCATGCCCCAAAAGCTCTTGAACCACACGGATATCGGCTCCACCATCTAATAAATGTGTTGCATACGAGTGGCGAAAAATATGTGGCGAAACCTTCTCGCTGATTCCAGCGTTTTTAGCGGCTTTAAGAACGATATTCCAGGCACTTTGCCGCGTTAATCGCCCCCCTCGGGCGTTAAGAAAAAGCGCGTTATCACTGGAACGGCTATGTGATGCCAGCACGGGCCGCGTTCTTACGATGTAATCATCTATCGCCCGGGTAGCAAAGCTACCAAGTGGCACTATCCGCTCCTTTGCACCTTTTCCACGTAACTTAATCGTCGTCATGGAACCTTCTTGACCATCTGTGGAGGTGATATCGGTGATGTTGAGTGAGATTAACTCACTCACGCGAGCTCCGCTGCTATAGAGAAGTTCAATCATGGCGCGATCTCGAATGGTAATTGGCCGACCCTGATCTGATGCCGCCTCGATAAGTGCAACGATCTGATCTATTCGTAGCGCCTTGGGAAGTCTTCGAGTGGATTTGCTACTTACTATTTCAAGAGTGGGATTGGCTAAACCAATTTCTACTACCAAATGTGAGAAGAAGCTGCGTAAACTCGATTCAATACGATTACGAGTAGATGGTGAAAGCTCTTGTGTGCGAAGTGTGATCTCAAAACTATTAATAGTTGACGTATCGATAGCTAGAACTGGTGTATCACCTATGAATGCGGCAAATTTCTCTAAATCTCGGCGATAAGCAGCAACTGTATTTACCGATAATCCCCGCTCTATTGCACAGTAGTTAAGAAATGAGTGCGCTAGAGCATCAAAGTTGTACGTGCTCGTAACCATGTGTCTGCGCTATGGCGGCGTAGTAAATCTTGCCCTCATGAACATTTAATCCCTTGGCAAGGTTCTTATCCTCTTGACAGGCCCGTTTCCATCCTAGATTAGCTATCGATAAGGCGTAAGGCAAAGTTGCATTGGTGAGTGCATAAGTCGATGTCACCGGTACGGCTCCTGGCATATTTGCTACGCAGTAGAAGAGCGAACCATGTACCTCATAGGTTGGTTGAGCATGGGTAGTAGGACGACTATCTTCAAAACAACCCCCTTGATCGATTGCGATATCGACTAATACCGAGCCAGGCCTCATAGTTGCAACAAGTGCGTTAGAAACCAACTTTGGCGCCTTGGCCCCATGTACTAATACCGCTCCAATTACTAAATCTGCCAGTCGCACCTCTCTCTCAATAGCATATGTCGATGCAACGAGAGTTTTGATGCGCCCACCATAGAGCGAATCGATGTGGCGCAAAGGCTCAATAGAGCGATCAAGGACAGTGACATCTGCGCCCATGCCCATTGCTATAACCGCAGCGCTAACTCCCGCTACGCCACCGCCGATGACAACTACTCGAGCAGGGGATACTCCAGGCACGCCAGCTAGAAGAATGCCTCGGCCACCATTAGGGCGCAGTAGCGCCGTTGCACCTACTTGAGTTGCCAAGCGGCCTGCAACCTCACTCATCGGTGCAAGCAGGGGCAGTGAGCCGTTAACCTCAACTGTCTCGTAGGCGATAGCAGTAGTACCGCTAGCAATCAATGCATCGGTGCATGGGCGCGAAGCTGCTAAATGTAAGTACGTAAAGAGAGTTTGGCCCTTGCGCATCTTTGGATACTCGACGGCGATCGGCTCTTTAACCTTCAATACTAAATCGGCACGACTCCAGATTGCATCCGCATCTGCCACGATCTGCGCACCGGCGGCGATGTAATCCTGATTGCTAATCGATGAACCAAGACCTGCGCCATCTTCGATGATTACCGAGTGTGAAGCGCTGACAAACTCGCGCACGCCCTCAGGTGTAATTGCAACGCGGGACTCAGCGCTCTTGATCTCTTTAGGGATACCGACAATCATCGTGAACTACCCCTTCGCTTTTACCGCCGCTGCGATTAATCCAACAAAGAGTGGATGAGGTCGAGTTGGACGTGATCGAAGC